>CAZIGK010000010.1:0-8734 GCA_964538615.1 uncultured Rickettsiales bacterium
CTAAAGCCCCTCTCGCTGGCGCTCGCTAAAGGGTTCGGACTGCTGTCCTCACTTCCCGTCCCTCGCCCCCACAAGGTTCCTGTCATGCCTGCGCAGGCAGGCATCCACGGGAAACTTTTCCTTGGCTTCGCTCGGCTTACTAGCCTCACTACGCGGTCGGGGCTAAAGCCCCTCTCGCTGGCGCTCGCTAAAGGGTTCGGACTGCTGTCCTCACTTCTTGTCCCTCGCATGGGTTATAAATCCCCGTCATGCCTGCGCAGGCAGGCATCCACGGAAAGCCTTCTCTGACTCCGCTCGGCTTGCTAGCCTCGCTGCGCGTCGGGGCTTCGCCCCTCTCACTGCGTTCGCTGAAGGCGGCGGCCTGCTTACCGCCGTTCTTGCCTCTCGCAAAAACCTTCCCTTGGCTTCGCTCGCTTCTTGTCCCTTGCGTTGGCAATACTCCCCGTCATGCCTGTGCAGGCTCTAAAAACCGCTTTAATACCCTAAAATCACGGGCTTTTTTTGCACAGCAGCATCTTTTTTACTTGCGGACGCACTGCACCAATCGCTACCTTATGCCAACAGGGTTAACAACTACGGCCTGTTTTTTATGTCTTCATGCCATCCGATAGGAGGATCTTCATGAATCACCCCATCCGTAGCGATAAAACCGAACCCGCGCCACTCTTCCTCTTTGCCCGCAAAGAGCCAAGTCTGGAACAATTACTAACCGATCCCATTGTACAGCAACTCATGCTCTCCGATACCCTGCGGGAGGTTATTTCTCTCCCCCGAAAACTTCCCTCCACCCATCAGTAACCAACAAAAAAGCCGGGAAATAATCCCGGCTTTTCCGTATCTTTTACGTATTCAATACGTACTTAATTATTGGTGTTGGAATTCATAAAGTCAAAAAACTCATCGTTGGTTTTGGTCTTTTTCAGCTTTTCCAACAAAAATTCCATCGCATCCACTGGCCCCATCGGGTTCAAAATACGCCGCAGCACCCACATCTTGGTCAGGGTTGCCTTATCCACCAGCAAATCTTCTTTCCGTGTGCCCGATTTGTTAATATCAATCGCCGGGAAGACGCGCTTATCTGCCAGTTTGCGGTCAAGCACAATCTCGCTGTTACCAGTCCCTTTGAACTCCTCAAAAATCACCTCATCCATGCGGGAACCCGTTTCAATCAACGCCGTCCCGATGATGGTTAATGACCCACCTTCTTCAATATTGCGTGCCGCTCCAAAGAAACGCTTCGGACGTTGCAATGCGTTGGCATCCACCCCTCCGGTTAAGACTTTGCCGGAAGAAGGCACCACCGTGTTATAGGCACGTGCCAGACGCGTGACCGAATCCAACAAAATCACCACATCACGTTTATGCTCGACCAGACGCTTGGCTTTTTCAATCACCATTTCTGCCAATTGCACGTGCCGGTGCGCTGGCTCATCGAAGGTAGAGCTCACCACTTCACCACGCACAGAGCGCGCCATATCGGTCACTTCCTCAGGCCGCTCATCAATCAACAACACAATCAAAAACACATCCGGATGGTTGCTGGTAATCGCATGGGCAATATTCTGCATCAGCACCGTCTTACCCGTGCGTGGCGGCGCTACAATCAACGCCCGCTGTCCTTTCCCCAACGGAGAAACCAATTCAATCACCCGCGTGCTAATTTCTTTTTTGGTCGGATCCGCCAATTCCAAATCCAGCTTTTGCTGCGGGTACAAAGGCGTCAGATTATCAAACATCACCTTGTTACGGCAACGGTCAGGCTCTTCGTAATTCACTCTTTCCACACGCACCATGGCAAAATAGCGCTCGCCTTCTTTCGGGGCGCAAATTTCACCTTCCAATGTATCACCAGTATGCAGGTTATATTTTTTGACAATGCTGGGCGGCACGTAAATATCATCCGCACCGGGCAGATAATTCGCCTCCGGTGAACGTAAAAAACCAAATCCATCCTGCAGCACTTCCAATACGCCACTACCGCGGATTTCTTCACCGGATTCCGCATGGTTTTTCAACACCGCAAAAATCATATCCTGCTTGTGCAGGCTACCGGGGTTTTCGACGCCAGCCAGTTTGGCCAGACGCAACAGCTCGTTAGGAGCCAGACGCTTTAATTCCTGAAGATTCATGCAATCCATCAACTCATTGGGAGATATAAACAGTATAGTTCAACATCCATGCTGTGTATGGGGCAACAAACACCCTGTTTGCTGAGACTCATCTCCATGCAACGTCTAAACCGCTACAGCATGATGCTCTACAATCAGGCTTGCTCGCTCCACCAATCAACAAAACAAGGGGATTGAACCTTCCATAACGCGGGTCGTGTGGATTCTTTTTGTACCGACTTTTTCAACTTGGGAAGAGGAAAAAACGCAATAGACCACCAGCGTCACCCCTCACCCTTAGCCATTTCTATTGCTTCTGTCAATGGCCAAAGGCGTTTTCTTTACACCCGACATGTTCTGTCGAGAACCCGTCATGCCTGCGTAGGCAGGCATCCACGGAAAGCCTTCTCTGGCTCCGCTCGGCTCAAAGACGGCGACCTATCTAAAACGGTTTAAAAACAGCCAAATACACAATCGCAATCAACAACACCGTTGGTACTTCATTAATGACCCGATAAAACTTTGCACTATAGGCGTTTGTATCCGCTGCAAATTGTTTCCGGCAACGGGCCAAAAATCCATGCAAACCGGCCATGACCAGAACCAACGTCAGTTTAGCATGCAGCCAACCTGCCTGCCGCAAACTATCACCATACACCTCAATAATCAGCCAGATACCAAACACAAAGGTTGAAATCATGGCCGGATTAATAATCGCACGCAACAACCGCCGTTCCATCACTTTCAGTGTCTCGGAAAGTTCACCCCCAATCGGCGCATCCGCATGATACACATATAAACGGGGCAGATAAAACATCCCCGCCATCCATGCCACAAAGCTAATAATATGTATCATTTTCAATGTATAATATAGGGTTACCGTATCCATTTTCGTTCATTCCTCAGGTCATCGGCTTACACATTGCAGGCACATTGTTTCCAATTTTTTGGGCATAGCCGTGTTTCTTTGCCCAAATGTCCAAAATGAGGGCGCACCGCTCCATCCTTCATCCCCCGCCGAACGGAGGAAATCACCATCCCTGCCAAAGCTTCCACATATTCTGCGGCGCTGTTCAGGGTTGGCACGCGCACATAACCGGGTACGCCCTTGGCTTCCGCCAGATGCTTATATTCCACATCCAACTCCACCAATGTCTCAGAATGTTCGGAAACAAACGCCACCGGCACCAGAATAATGGTTTTTCCATCCACGCCAGCACGGGCAATTTCCTCTTCTGTACTTGGCCCAATCCATTTCAATGGCCCCACCCGGCTCTGATAACACACATTCCAGTCCCATTCCTGACCGGTTTGTGCGCTTAAATGCTCCATCACCAGCGCCGCTGTCTGCTCTACCTGCCACTGGTACGGATCCCCCTTGCGAATCACTTTTTCCGGCAATCCATGCGCAGAAAATAAAATTCTCACCCCATCGGGGTTCAGGTTACCTGCCGCTTGCATATTTTCCCGCAGCAGTCGCACATGTGCAGCAATAAAATGCTTCTCGGTAGGGTAACAACATATCGCCTGCGTTGTCACCTGCAACCCCTGCTTTTTAGCCTCCTCCTGCCATTTTTTTAGGGAAGACCCTGTCGTCGTGGTCGAAAACTGCGGATACAGCGGCAAAAACAACACCTGCTCCGCTCCCCAGTCTTTAACCTGCCCAACCACCTCTTCCGTCATTGGGTGCCAATAACGCATGGCAATAAAAGATTTATATACATGGCTGGGGTCTGCCTGTTGCAGACGGCTGTCCAAAGCTGCCGCCTGCGCCGTGGTATAATCCATCAACGGCGATCGTCCTCCCAAATGCTCATAAATCCCTTGTGCTTTCGGTGCCCGCTTGCGTGAGATAAACCGCGCCAGCCGTGTGCGCAGAAAACCGGGTAAGCCAATAATGGCCGGGTCATCAAATAGATTAAACAAAAACGGCTCTACCGCCTCCAGCGAATCCGGCCCCCCCAGATTCACCAATACCACCGCTACCTTTGCCATGACCAGCCCTCTTGCCTACGAAATGCCTGTACATGCTCAACCAGTCGGGCCATATGTTCCGGCGGGGTATGCGGCAACACCCCATGCCCCAAATTCATCACCATCGGACCATCGCTCCAGCATTCCAAAATAGCATCCACCTGTGCAATTGCCGCTTCCATATTTTCCGCAAACAATACGTTATCCAAATTCCCCTGCAACACCACATTCGGCTGCAACTGCTGCTTTGCCCACAGCAGCGGCGTGGATGCATCCACGCCAATCGCATCCACTGGCACCTGCTCGACATAGGCCGGGTACAATGCACCGGATCCTTTTGCAAATCCAATCACCGGCAATCTGGGAAACTCCTGCTTCAATCGGGTCACAATCTGACGGTTCGGCTGCACAACCCAGCGCAGATAGTCCTGCTCCGGCAACACGCCCGCCCAGCTATCAAATAATTGCACTGCCTGCGCTCCGGCCAAAATCTGTGCCCGCAGATAACGGAATGTCGCCTCCGTCAACAGTTCCATCAAGGCCAGCATCATCTCCGGCTGGCGGAAGGCTTGCATACGCGCTTTGGCGAAATCCCGGCTTCCCTTCCCTTCCAGCATATAACAGGCCAGCGTCCAGGGAGCCCCTGCAAACCCAATCAGTGCCACCTCCTGCGGCAACCGCTCCCGTAATAGCTTTACCGTCTCCAGAACCGGCTTCCAATGCTGTTCCGCTCTCTCCAGAGACAACGCAGCTACCTGTGCCACATTCTCCATCACCCCCAGCACCGGGCCTTCTCCGGCTACAAACCTTACATCCGCTCCCAACGCATCGGGCACCACCAGAATATCCGCAAACAAAATCGCAGCATCCAGCCCAAACCGCCGTATCGGCTGTAGTGTCACTTCGGCTGCATCTTCACTATGATAACAAAACCCCAGAAAATCTTTATGCCTTGCCCGCACTTCCCGATATTCCGGCAAATACCTTCCTGCCTGCCGCATACACCAGATGGGCACACGGTCTGTCCGTTCTCTCTTCAACGCCCGAATAAAAAGCGTTTCCTGCCGTTTGACGTTATCCACTTATTAACCTTTACCCATTTATACTAAGATTAGTTATATCTTTATATGTAGTATACTAGATGTAGCCTGAAAAACGGGGATATCTTTTTCCCACAGTTTTCCCACAGTTCTCACTCATGCCACAGTTGTTCTCTTGGGTCTAGCGACAAGATATCGTTTTTTTGTGTCTTTTCCGCACTAAAACTATGGCATTTATAGATTTTTAACAAATACCATATGTAGTTCTCTTAGCCATAAATATTGCTACAGTATCTACATATAGTATTTTTTCCACAAGCCCATCTCTCACTTTTCCACAGCTTCACACCCGCATATAGGTTGGGATAGTTTCATGAAAGGCGGGGATGTTTTTTTCTTCATCTTGCCAACCCGTCAGTTTTCCACCAGACTAACAGCCACATCGTCAAGATGTGGATATTTCTATCAACATGCTGTTTTATGGCATAAAATATATCTAAGGTTTCCATGACCACCCGTTCACTACACATCCACCTTATCTCCGATTCCACGGGAGAGACAGCCAGTTCCGTTGCCCGTGCTGCCATTGCCCAGTTTGAAGGGGTTGAAGCCATCGAACACCACTGGCCGCTCATTCGCAGCAAAACCCAGATGCAGCGGGTGCTGTTAGCCGTGGAGCAAAATCCCGGCATCATCATCTACACCATGGTGGATAAAGACCTGCAGGAAATGGTGCGGGAACAGGCTCGCAAGCTGGATATTCCCTGCATTCCCGTGTTACGCCGGGTAATGGACGAAATTTCTCACTATCTGGGTATCAAACAAGCCACCCATACACCGGGCAAACAACATGAACTGGATGAAGAATATTTCAGCCGCATGGAGGCCATTCATTTCACCCTCGCCCACGACGACGGCCAGTCGGTAGACCATCTACAGGAAGCGGATATCATTTTGCTGGGTGCCTCCCGTACCTCCAAAACACCCACCTGTGTTTACTTATCCTATAAAGGTTACAAGGTCGGCAATATTCCCATTGTACCACACAATGCGCTCCCGGACTGGATTCAGGACAGCAAAACCCGCCCCTTTTGTGTGGGGTTGACCATTCAGCCGGAAATGCTGATTCAAATTCGCTCTCATCGCCTGCAAACCATCCGGGAACAAAGCGATACCAGCTACATCAATCCGGATCATGTGATGCAGGAAGTGCAATTCTGCCGCCGCCTGTTTGCAAAATTACGCATTCCAGTCATTGATGTCAGCCGCCGATCAGTGGAAGAAACGGCTGCCAATATCATCCATCTCTACCAGCAATCACGGGGCCTTATCTAATGCTCCATTCTATCAGTGGCAAAGCCAAAGTCGCAGGGGTCATAGGTTATCCGGTCAGTCATTCTCTCTCTCCGGCTCTGCATGGTTACTGGCTGAATCATTACGGTATAGACGGGGCCTATATTCCTCTGCCCATCGCACCTTACGATATCGCGGCCATCTTTCCTCACCTGCCTAAAATGGGTCTGGTCGGTTGCAATATCACCATCCCGCACAAAGAGGCTATTCTCACACTGGTGGAGGAGGTAGATGCCATCGCTCAAACCATTGGTGCTGCCAATACCATCCGTTTTGAAGCGGGTAAAAGCATTGCCACCAATACGGATGCCTATGGTTTCAGCATGAGCCTCCACCAGGCGGATGCCCAATGGCAAACCCGTACCGGACAGGCGTTGGTGCTTGGAGCAGGTGGTGCTGCCCGTGCTATTCTCTACAGCCTGCTGCAAAGCAATTTTTCGCGTATCGTGATAAGTAACCGCACAGAAGAGAAAGCGCAAAAATTACAACAGGATTTTTCTATCCTCGCTCAGGGTCGTCTTACGGTTCTGCCATGGCAAGCTATCACAAACCAGCTTCCCAATACAGAACTTCTGGTCAATACCACTGCTTTGGGTATGCACGGCCAACCTCCCTTAACGTTGGATATCACGTCCCTCCCATCCCATGCACTGGTGGCAGATATTGTGTATAATCCTCTGACTACCCCATTGCTTAAACAGGCAAAAAATCAGGGACTGGCTATCGCGGATGGGCTGGATATGCTGCTCTATCAGGCGCAGGAAGGATTTAGCCAATGGTTTGGCCAACGGCCACAGGTCACACCGGAACTACGACAGTATTTGCTGGATAGAAATAATAGTTAGCTCCGCTCGGTTGTTTTATTCCCTCCTTGCCCAACTCCTGTCTCGCAAATGAGGGCGGCTCAGGGCTGGTTCGGGCTTGCCAGCCCTCACCTGACACAACCGTTGGTGTGGCTTCGCCCCTCTCGCTGGCGCTTGCTCAAAGCACAGGCCTACTTGCTGCCCCCCTCTGGGCTAAGGAAACCATCCAAAACCATCACGCAGGGTCGGTGGCCACCACAGCCGGATGCTGCTGCACCCGTTCCCACCATTCTGCCAGCGAAGGGTAAGCCTCTTCCCATCCCATGCAGACCTGCCGGAAATGAATATACCCCACCGCTGCGACCACTGCCCAGTCACCAATGGTGACCGGTTGTACCGGCAGATTCATTTGTTCCAGCAATACCAGCGATGCGGTGAGTGCCTGTTGTTGCCGTCGTAACATGGTGGGGGATTGCTCATCCTCCGGCAGGCGTCCATCCACCACCCAGCGCACGGCGGCATCGGCCATACCATCTGCCAATGCCTGCAGACGCAGGGCTTCCCAGCGTTCATCTCCCAAAGCGGGAAACAACTGCTCATCCCCCGCTAAAAAAGCCAGATATTCGCAAATCACAGGGGAATCATACAATACCCGCCCATCATCCCGCACCAAGGCAGGTATTTTACCCAAAGGGTTCACGGCATGAAAATCCGGCGTATCCCAAGGGTTGGTCACAACCGTTTTTACCTGCTCCTCCAATCCCAGTTGGTGAATGCACATGCGCACCTTGCGGGCATAGGGAGATGCGGGGGAATAATGCAACAACATACCAAAAAGCTCCGGCTTACAGGGCTAAAGAGAACAGTCATCCGAACATATTACATAAGCGGTACAACAGGGCAATGACCATCAAAAAAAAGCCCGGCAGGAGTCAACCTACCGGGCAAGCTTAAGGGGAGATTCGCCATTTCTGGCGAGCTTTTCCTGCCAAAGCAGGAAAACTGGTGTCCACCCTTCCCTGCTATCTCAGTGCAGGGTCAGGGGAATGATTTTACGCACGTTCGGATGCTGGAAATAGGAATGCTCCACCACATCCAGCAGCAGTTGCACCGCATTACGGGAAATTTCGGCTTCCAGTTCCACACCCGCCATGTCCGCATGCGGCATAATTTCTGCCCAGGCGTTAATGTCGCTCACCACATCCTGTACCTGTTGCAGGTAAGCGCGCATGCGCTCCATGTGGGCACGCTCTTCATAAGCGCCAACAAAACTTTGTTTTTCCAGCAAATTACGCAATTCCTGAATATAGTCTACTGCACCCAAACCACGCAGCCAGCGAATAGCCGCTTCCACCTCGGTTTTGGAAAAATGACGTTGGGATACGGCAGTACCCCCTTGGGTTTCCTGTAACATGACTAGCCTCTTTGTGTCTGCTGTTGTATGTCTGTCTTGCAT
>CAZIGK010000010.1:8744-79879 GCA_964538615.1 uncultured Rickettsiales bacterium
CCTTCTTACTGCCAAGGGGTAAACAAAATCTTGCCAGCCATCTTTCCCGGTCACACCGGGGGTTTTTACCTAACACTTGTGATATTTTTGCAACATGCATGGGGCGATAACCATGAGCACTTCCTACCAAAGCCTTAGGGATTTCATGCAGTTACTGGAAAGCCGGGAACAACTGGTACGGGTCGCGGCTGCCGTCTCTCCAGTGCTGGAAATGACAGAAATCCACACCCGCCTGTTGGCGGAGCAAGGCCCTGCGGTACTTTTTGAACACGTGGCTGATAGCCATAGGCGCTACGATATGCCCGTCCTCACCAACCTGTTTGGCACCGTGGAGCGGGTAGCACTGGGCATGGGACGCAAACCGGAAGAACTGCGCGAAGTGGGGGAAACTCTTGCCTTCCTCAAACAGCCAGAACCCCCCGGTGGTTTCAAAGAAGCACTGGAGATGATCCCCCTGCTCAAAACCGTGCTGGCCATGCAACCCAAAACCCTGAAATCCGCCCCCTGTCAGGAGATAGTTCTGGAAGGGGATAAGGTCAATTTAGACCTGCTGCCCATTCAAAGTTGCTGGCCAGGAGAACCCGCCCCCCTCATTACCTGGCCGCTGGTCGTGACACAAGGTCCAACCGGCAAGCGCGAAGATGCCTATAACCTCGGTATCTATCGCATGCAAAAAATTGGCAAAAATGCTACCCTCATGCGCTGGCTGAAACACCGGGGTGGTGCACAGCATTTCCACCGCTGGAAACAACAAAAACAAGACCCCCTTCCCGCCGCTGCCGTATTAGGCGCAGACCCCGGTACCATTCTCGCCGCCGTCACCCCCGTGCCGGATACCGTCTCGGAATACCAGTTCGCTGGCCTGTTGCGCGGCAAGAAAGTGGAATTGGTTCCCTGTAAAACCGTTCCCCTCAAAGTTCCTGCCCATGCGGAAATTGTGCTGGAAGGCTATGTCAGTCTGGAAGAACAACTGCCGGAAGGCCCTTACGGTGACCATACCGGCTACTACAATTCCGTCGAGCCTTTTCCCGTCTTTCACGTCACCGCCATGACCATGCGCAAAGACCCCATCTACCTCTCTACCTTCACGGGTCGCCCGCCGGATGAACCCTCCGTTCTGGGCGAGGCTTTGAATGAAGTTTTCATACCCCTGCTGCAACAGCAATTCCCGGAAATTGTAGACTTTTGGCTGCCACCAGAAGGCTGCTCCTACCGTATCGCCGTGGTCAGCATCAAAAAAGCCTATGCTGGCCATGCCCGCCGCGTCATGATGGCTATCTGGTCGTTCCTCCGGCAGTTTATTTACACCAAATTCGTCATAGTGGTGGATGCCGATATCAATTGCCGTGACTGGAAAGATGTAATGTGGGCAATTTCCACCCGCATGGATCCTGTGCGGGATACCATGCTGGTCGAAAATACACCCATCGATTATCTGGATTTCGCCTCCCCTGAATCCGGCCTTGGTGGTAAAATGGGGTTGGACGCCACCCATAAATGGCCGGGGGAAAGCCACCGCGAATGGGGAGAGGTCATGCGCATGGATGCCGAGGTGGTACAACGCATCACCGACCGCTGGTCAGAACTGGGACTACCTGGCAGCGGCCAACCCATCTGGAAGTAATTTTTTGCTCCTTAAACGTTCTGTTTACGAAATGAACATGATTATGTAATGTTTTTCGTTTATTTTGAATATTACGATTGTTTCGATTGATGTGAAAATGTTTCGCGTTCAGGAGACATGAGAGGAAACAGCTTATGACAGCCATTCTACAGGATACTCGGCATAGTTCAGGAAAACCGTTCTTACCTTCTGAAAATGAATTGCCAATGATTACTCAGGCGAGTCGCCAGCTAGGGATTTATTTACAACAGCATGGTGAAGAAAATTTGCTGTTTGTCCCGAAAGATGGGGATGAAAGAGAGCATTTGATCCTGCCCGCAAGCGTTATGCGCCTATTTCAGGAATTACTGAAACAACTGGCTAGCGGTAATGCCGTCAAAATCACTCCCTATCACGCCATGTTGACCACACAGCAAGCCGCAGATTTTTTGGGTGTATCGCGTCCTTTTCTTGTGAAATTATTAGACGCAGGGGATCTTTCTCATGAAAAAGTCGGAACACACCGTAGGGTCGCATTTCAGGATATTGTGCAATTCAAAGAAAACATGCTGCAAAAAAGAAGAAACACTTTAGACGCCTTGACACAAGCAACCGAAGCACTGGGTCTGGAGGGCGACTATTGATATGCCCGGTTTTACCGTAGTCTACGATGCCTGTGTACTTTATCCCTTTATTCTAAGAGACCTACTGGTTGAGCTGGCATTGACGGACCTGTTCAATGCTCGCTGGTCGCAGCGTATCCATGATGAATGGATGCGCAATGTACAAAAAGACTATCCGGATATATCCCTGACTAAACTGCGAGACATTGCCGATTTAATGGATCGGCATGCCTTAGATGCTGTGGTTGAGGACTGGCAAGCCTATGAAAAAATGGTTGATGAAGCCATAAACCCCCAAGACCGCCATGTCGTGGCAACGGCATTGGCTTGTAAAGCGGATGTCATCGTGACGTATAACCTAAAAGACTTTCCGGATGCAATCTTACGACCCTATGGCCTGCAGGCAGAACACCCGGATGAATTTCTTTGTAACCAGATGGGGGTGTGCGGCGATAAGAGTCTGATACGTGTTCTGGATGCAGTAAAAACATGTATTAAACGTAGACGCAATCCAACCATCACAACCGAAAAATATTTGCAACGTCTGGTAAACATCCAGTTAGAACTAACAGCAGACCGATTATACCCTTTCTTATGTCCATAATTCTGTTTTTACTGGACGGATGAAGCATGTCATCTATGACAATAGTTATGACGTTGCTACGAGTATAAAAGGTCACAGCATGCAATCCATCCCCCCGGAGCACCAACAGATTCTGGAACACACGCTACGGGTAGCACAACAAGCGGGTGCTACTTCAGCGGAAGCCATGCTTGGTTCCAGCACCGAGCTGGGGGTACAGGTGCGGCTGGGCAAAACCGAAGAACTGGAACGCTCAGCCACCGAAAGACTGGGCGTGCGCATTTTCATCGGTCAGCGTCAGGCCATTGCTTCTGGCAACGACACTTCCGCAGATGCTATAGACCGCATGGTACAGGAAGCGTTCGCTATGGCCAAAGCCTCACCGGAAAATCCCTACGCACGGCTGGCAGAAGAGAAAGAGTACGCCACCCAGTTTCGCAACCTGCATCTGGAAGATGCAGACAGCCTGCCAGCGGAACAATTGCTGGAACGCGCCCGCCAAACGGAAGAAGCAGGCCGCAGTCAGTCCGGTATCACCAATTCGGAAGGGGCATCCGCCAGTTTCACCCGTCGTCAGGTTGCGCTGGCTACCAGCAAAGGGTTTTTCGGCGGCTATGCCAGCACCACCCACCAGCTCAGTCTCAGCCTGATTGCGGGGGAAAAAGACGCCATGCAGCGGGACTATGCCTACAGTATGGCGCGGCATCTGGAAGCCATCAAAACCCCGCAAGAGATCGGACTGGAAGCGGCAGAACGCACCCTGCGCCGTCTGGGTGCACGCAAAATGCAAACGGCTCGCCTGCCCGTCATGTTCGATCCACGGGTCGGACGGCAATTGCTTGGCTATTTTCTCTCTTCCATTAATGGGTCTGCCATAGCGCGTGGCACCAGTTTTCTGAAAGATTGCATGCAGCAACAGGTCTTCGCCCGCAATATTCAAATTGTGGATGATCCCCACCGGGAAGCAGGGCTGGCCTCCCGCCCGTTCGATGGCGAAGGCATTGCCGGAGCAGAACGCGCTTTGATTACTGACGGCGTGTTACAAAGCTGGCTTCTGGATATCGCAACCGGGGCACAGCTTGGCCTGCCATCTACCGGCCATGCCAGCCGGGGTATCGGTGGCCTGCCCAGCCCATCGGCCAGCAATGCCTGCATCCTACCCGGTGATAACAGTCCTGAAAGCCTGATGGCCGATATGCGAGATGGTCTCTATGTCACGGAAACCTTTGGCATGGGTGTCAATCTGGTCACGGGCGACTATAGTCAGGGTGCAACAGGTTTCTGGGTAGAAGGCGGCCAAAAGGCCTATCCGGTACAGGAAATCACCATTGCCGGTAATCTGCGGGATATATTCCATACGCTGGAAGCCGCCAATGACCTCCGTGTAGAAAGTAGCATCAATACCCCCACCTTACGGGTGGAAAGCCTGATGGTGGCGGGCAACTAATGGCCAGAGCCGTCCGCCTGAAAGACCGCATCAAACGCGGCCTAACCTCCGAAACCGTACAGCAGATGGCAGCGGCAGCGGCAGCGGCTTACCTATGGTTTGTCTTTCGTACCACCCGCTGGCAGGTGAATGAGGTGGCAAAGGTCAACCAGATGGTGACGGAACACCAAACCGTCATCATCACCTTCTGGCATAGCCGACTGATGATGATGGTACATTTCTGGCCTCATCATCTGGGCAAAAATATCCATGTCCTCATTTCCCACCACCGCGATGGCGCCTTCATTACCGCCGTTTGCCGCTGGTTCCGTCTGGGGTCGGTGCGTGGTTCCTCCCGTCGGGGCGGGGCAGCAGCAGCGGTGGCGGGACTGCGTAAATTACAAGCGGGGGAAAGCCTCTGCATCACGCCGGATGGTCCCAAAGGTCCGGCGGAACGCGCCAAGGAAGGTGCCGCAATGCTTGCCGCAAAAAGCGGTTGTCCACTGGTACCCACCGCCTATGCCCTCACCCACCGCCGTATAGCACGCAGTTGGGATCGTATGCTCATCCCCCTTCCCTTCGGCCGGGGTAGTTTTTGCGTTGGTGAACCCCTGTTCATCCCACCGGAAATGGACGAACAAACCGCCAGTCACACATTGACGGAAGCCCTGCGCCATGTCACCCTGCGGGCAGATGCTGCACTGCACCTGCGTCAGGATAAAGAGACCACGGCCTGAGGGATTTTCCGGCATGAAACTGCAAACCTATCGCTTGCTCAGTACTGCTGCCATTGCTCCTCTGGTGCCGTGGATGGGCTGGCGCATGTGGAAAGGCAAAGAATGCCGCACCCGCTGGCGGGAACGCTGGGGCATTGCCTCGCACCTGCGTCCGCCCGGTCGTCTGTACTGGGTTCATGGCGCCAGTGTGGGAGAATCCATCGCCGCCCTGCCCCTCATCCGCTTGTTACTGGAGAGAGACACCACCGCCCATGTGCTGCCCACCACCGGCACCACCACCTCGGCAGATGTGCTGTCCAGCCGCCTGCCAGAGCGTACCCTGCACCAATATATTCCCATGGATAGCCTGCCGCTGGTGCAGCGTTTCCTGAAATACTGGCAGCCGGATTTCGGTATTTTTATGGAATCAGAACTCTGGCCCAGCCTGCTGGCAGAAGCACAGGCACACCGTATACCCATGGTACTGGTCAATGGCCGCATGTCAGAATCCTCGTTTCAATTCTGGCAAAAGCGTGCGCCATCACTGGCGCGGCATATGGTGCAAAGCTTTCGGGTCGTGCTGGCGCAAGGCAGGGCAGATGCCGAACGCTTTGCCGCACTGGGCGCCAGCGAATCCCTCTATGTCGGTAACCTGAAATACGATGCTCCGGCACTTCCAAGCGATGCGAAAGCCATGGGTCAGCTTATCCAGATGATAGGGGATCGCCATGTCTGGGTGGCAGCCAGCACCCATCCGGGGGAAGAAAAACGCATTGCCAAAGCACATCAGCAACTCACCAAACTCTTTGCAGATACCCTGACCATCATCATTCCCCGCCATGCCTCACGGGGGGATGCCATCGCCAGCGAACTGCGCGGCATGGGGTTGAAACTGGCGCAACGCTCCCGTAAGGAGGAAATTCAACCACACCACGGCATCTATCTGGCGGATACGATGGGTGAACTCGGTCTGTTCTATCGGCTGTGCGCCATTGTCTTCATGGGTGGATCGCTGGTGCCGCATGGGGGGCAAAACCCGCTGGAAGCCGCCCGTCTGGAATGTGCCGTCCTCTGTGGCAAACATATGCACAATTTTGCGGATATTGTACAGGAACTCCAGCAGGATAATGTATTGCTAATGATCGAAAATGAAGCAGAACTGGCGCACAAAGTGGGGGAGCTACTCAGTAACCACAGCCTGCGGGAACAACAGGTCGCCCGTACCATGGCTTCGCTGAAAAACCGTGGCGGGGTGCTACAACGTATCTTCGAGCAACTGCAACCCATGCTCCCCCCCCTTGAATCCACCCAAACCATCATGCCCACCCCCAAAGCCGCCGCGTCTTCTCCATCTTCTCAGGTAGCGGAGTCTTCCTGATGCAGGCACCGGATTTTTGGCATAACACTTCCAGGCAGGCACCGGACTGGCGTATCCGCCTCCTGTCTCCCCTGTCGCAGGGGTTACGGCTGTGGCAACGCCTTCGTATCTGGCGTGCGCGCCGCACCCACCCGCTACCCAAGCCCGTGTGGGTGGTCGGCAATCTGGTGGCGGGTGGAGCCGGCAAAACCCCAACCGTTCAGGCGCTACAATCTCTCTTCGCTGATCAGGCCGTGCGTCCACAGGTTATCACCCGTGGGTATGGTGGCCGCATGCGTGGCCCTGGCCGCATCACCCCGCAGGATGACTGGCAACAAACGGGGGATGAACCCTTGCTGCTGGCACAAGGCGGAACCGTCTGGGTCGCTAAAGATCGTAAACAGGGGTGTCTGGCTGCGATAGAAGCGGGTGCCCGTCTGCTTCTGTGCGATGATGGCCTGCAAGACCCCCGCATCCCCTACCATACCCGCCTTCTGGTGCTGGATGGCCACTATGGTTTGGGCAATGGCCGGTTAATGCCCGCAGGCCCTTTAAGGGAACCCTGGGCAGATGCCCTCAGCCGGACAGATGCTCTGTTGGTCATTGGGGAAGATCGCCACCAATACGGACGGCAGGCCGCCCGTGCCGGGGTTCCCGTGTTTCATGCCACCCTGCAACCGGATCTCGCCATCGCTAATTGGCTGCGTGAACGCCCCGTGGTGGCTTTTGCCGGTCTGGGACGACCCGATAAGTTTCGTGAGACTCTAATTGACATAGGGTGCCATATCCGGGCATGGCACCCCTTTCCGGATCATCACCCCTACCAGCTTCAGCAACTGGAAGCCCTGATACAGGAAGCGGAGGCCTCCGGTAGCACTCTGGTCACCACCACGAAAGATGCGGTCAAGCTCCCTCCTGCTATTCGCTCCCGCATTACGGTTGTGCCCGTGACCTTACAACTGCAGGAACCCGCACTCTGGCAATCCTGGTGGCGACAACGCTACGCTATGGCCCTGCAGGAGGCGCGGCACCCATGACCCCCGCTTTGGACAAACGTGAAGCTACCCGCCGGAAACGGCATAAAAAATTGAAAAAACAATGGCACGTTATGCGCCTGCATCTGCGCAGGTATCTACGCTATCCGCTGGAAGCTCTACTGGTGTTCAGCCTGCTGGCACTCTGTCGCCTTCTGCCGCTGGATGTCGCCTCCGCCTTCGGGGGCTTTCTCGCACGCTGCGTTGGTCCTTATACGTCGGCTCACCGTACCGCCGTGCGCAACATGCAGCGTTTTTTGCCGGAGGCATCCCCCCAGCAACGCCAAACATATCTACGCGAAATGTGGGATAATCTGGGACGCACCGCCGCCGAACTTCCGCACATCAACCGCCCGCTGATGCGGCAACGCATGCAGGTAGAACAGGCGGAATGGATGGAGACAATCCGCAACCATCCAGAACAGCCGGTGCTTTTCTTCTCAGGACATCTTGGCAATTGGGAACTGGCTCCCAAAACCGCCTATATGTATGGCGTTCCCATTGAGCTGGTCTATCGTCCGGCCAACAACCCTTACGTGGAATGGCTCATTCAAACCATTCGGAAAGGTTCCTACCGCCAGCTTTATACCAAAGGTGCGCAAAGCGCGGTCAAGCTCACCCGTGCCCTGAAACAAGGCGGTAAAGTCGGCCTGCTGATAGACCAGAAGATGAATGATGGAATTGCGATACCGTTTCTCGGCACCCCGGCCATGACCTCTACCGCCGCCGCAGAACTGGCTCTGCGCTACGGCGCATGGCTGGTTCCGGCACAGGTGATTCGTACCGGCGGCGCGCATTTCCGCATCATTGTTCATCCCCCCTTCACACCGCAAGCCTGCAAGCCAACCGACCAACAGAAATACGACCTTACTCTGCAAATGAATCAGCAACTGGAAAACTGGATCCAGCAACGCCCCGGCCAATGGTTCTGGGTGCATAACCGCTGGCCAAAGGAGAACCAAACCCCATGAGCGCGCAACCCCTTTGGCAGGTTATTCTTCTGGGCATTCTGGAAGGCCTGACCGAATTTCTACCCGTCTCCTCAACAGGTCACCTGATTCTCGCTGGCCACTGGCTGGAATTCGCCAGCACACCCGGACGGGTCTTTGAGGTCTTTATCCAGCTCGGCGCCATTATGGCCATCTGCGTCCTCTATGTTCATAAACTATGGCAGACGCTTATCGCACTTCCCAAAGAACGCCGCGCCCAGCAATTTGCGCTGTCCGTTCTGGTCGCGTTCCTTCCCGCCGCCCTGCTGGGTGTTCTGGCGCATGATACCATCAAGACCATCCTCTTCCATCCGGTTCCGGTTGCCTGTGCCCTTATTCTGGGCGGCGTGGTGATGATTCTGGTAGAACGCTTCCACCTGCCCACCCGTTTTGAACAGGCGGATACCCTGCCGCTTAAAACCGCTTTCCTCATCGGCTGTTTCCAAACTCTGGCTCTTGTTCCCGGTGTGTCCCGCTCCGGTGCCACCATCATCGGGGCGCGTTATCTGGGGCTGGATCGCAAGGCCGCAGCGGAGTTTTCATTCTTCCTCGCCATTCCCACCATGGTTGGCGCGGTGGTGTATGATATCAGCAAAAATGCGGATGCCCTGAATGCCGCAGCGTGGGATGGTATGCTGGCAGGTTTTATCAGCGCGTTTTTAACGGCTCTGCTCGTGGTGCGCTGGCTCATTGCCTTTGTCAGCCGCCATTCTTTTGCACCCTTTGGTTATTACCGTATTGCACTGGGATTGCTGGTGCTTTTTCTCATGGCATAGCGAGAGAGCCATGATTCAAAATAAAATGACGCCAGATCGTGTCGCCACAGGATGGAGAATGAGGCGAAAAGAGTATGTGGCGATCAGAAGAGCGAGCCTACACAGAGGCTCATGGTATGAGCCGCACAGCCAAACAGCCCTTTGCGAGCCATTAAACATCGCGTGACGCTATTATCTAGCGCTTGCCAGTCAAGATTTCGTTCAGAATATTCATCTGGTGATCCAACATCAGGTCAGATCCCATATCTTCCGCAGCACGAGCCGCCAGCTCGGCAATACGGGTCTCCAGTGCGGCAGGTTCGCTGGCATCGACATCCAACGCATCTTCGGCCAACACCACACAACGGTCAGGCATTATTTCTGCCACGCCACCACTGACATAAAACCGCTTTTCCCCGCGAGCCGTCTCCACATACACTACACCAGGGCGTAACGTCGTAATCATGGGGGAGTGTCCGGGCAGAATACCCATATAGCCTTCCAATGCCGGAATCTGCACCAATTCACTCTCGGTTTCATGCAGCAGCTTTTCCGGGGTCACCAGCTCAAAGCGTACAGGGTTCATAACGGCATATCCTTAACACAGGTCATCGTCTGGGCAATGTCGGCATGCATGGGGAAATCATGCAGATTCCCCATGCAATAACCATTTTTTACGCGGCAGCAGCCATTTTCTTGGCTTTTTCTACGGCTTCTTCAATGGTACCCACCATGTAGAAAGCAGATTCCGGCAGGTCGTCATACTTCCCTTCCACAATGGCTTTAAAGCCCTCAATGGTGTCTTTCAGTTGTACAAACTTGCCGGGGAAGCCGGTAAACACCTCTGCCACATGGAATGGCTGAGACAGGAAGCGCTGAATCTTCCGGGCGCGAGCCACCACCAGCTTGTCTTCTTCCGACAATTCATCCATCCCCAAAATGGCAATAATATCTTGCAGTGATTTATAGGTCTGCAAGACACGCTGCACTTCACGCGCTACGTTGTAATGCTCTTCACCAATCACGCTTTTATCCAAAATGCGGGACGTAGAATCCAGTGGGTCTACCGCAGGATAAATCCCCAATTCTGCAATCTGACGCGACAGTACCGTCGTGGCATCCAAGTGCGAGAACGCAGTCGCCGGTGCCGGGTCGGTCAAGTCATCCGCAGGTACATAAATCGCCTGTACGGAGGTAATAGATCCTTTGGTGGTGGAGGTAATACGCTCCTGCATGGCACCCATATCCGTCGCCAGTGTCGGCTGATACCCTACCGCTGAAGGAATACGACCCAACAGAGCAGATACCTCGGCGCCAGCCTGCGTAAAGCGGAATACGTTATCCACGAAGAACAATACGTCCTGCCCTTCTTCATCACGGAAATATTCTGCCATGGTCAAGCCAGACAAGGCCACACGCGCACGCGCTCCAGGAGGTTCATTCATCTGGCCATACACCAGTGCCACTTTAGAATTGGCCGGGTTTTTCAGGTCAATAACGCCGGAATCAATCATCTCGTGGTACAGGTCGTTCCCCTCACGGGTACGCTCACCTACCCCGGCAAACACAGAGAAACCACCGTGGCCTTTGGCAATATTGTTAATCAGTTCCATGATGAGGACGGTTTTACCCACCCCTGCACCACCAAACAGACCAATTTTCCCCCCTTTGGCGTAAGGCGCCAGCAGGTCAATGACTTTAATCCCAGTCACCAGAATTTCAGTATCGGTCGCCTGTTCAATATAGGCCGGCGCTTCCGCATGAATTGGAGCCGTTTGCTTCACCTGCACATCACCCGCCTCGTCAATCGCTTCGCCAATCACGTTAAAGATACGACCCAGCGTTTCACGACCAACCGGCACAGAGATAGGGGCGCCTGTGTCCACAACCTTTTGGCCACGCACCAGACCTTCCGTTGCGTCCATGGCGATGGTGCGTACGGTGTTATCCCCCAAATGCTGGGATACTTCCAGCACCAGACGCTTGCCATTCACTTCAGACTCCAGCGCATTCAGAATCGCTGGCAGCTCGCCATGGTCAAATTTCACATCCACCACCGCGGAGATCACCTGCGTGACAACTCCTGTCGCGCCTGTGGCTGTGGGCTTGGCAACCGCTTTGCTGGTCGCTTTCTTCACTTCGGTGCTTTCTGCCACTTTTTTAGCGGGAGCTTTCGCGGCAGGTTTCTTGGTGGCAGTGGGTTTCGTAGCCATGTGATATTCTCCGGTTTGGTCGTCGTCATCTAGTGAGTGGGTGAATGCAAAAGCCTCAGGTGGTTAGACCGCCTCAGCTCCCGCAACAATTTCTGTCAATTCCGTGGTAATGGCGGCCTGACGGCTGCGGTTGTATTGCAAGGTCAGTCGGCCAATCATGTCCCCGGCATTGCGGGTTGCGTTGTCCATTGCCGTCATCCGCGCTCCTTGTTCGGAAGCGGTGTTTTCCAGCAGCCCCCGATATAATTGTACAGCCAGATTACGCGGCAAAATATCTTCCAGAATCGCCCCTTCAGACGGCTCATACTCAAACATGGCGCTCTGTCCATGCGCGGGAGCCTCTTCCTGTACGGCTGGCAGGAAAGGAATCAACTGCTGCTGGGTCGGCTTCTGAGAAATCGCGCTGTGAAACACACTGTAAAAATAGTGGCACACATCAAATTCACCTGCTTCAAAGCGCTTCATCACGTCTTCCGTAATGCTACGCGCCCCATCATAGGTCACGCCATGCTTATCCACCGGCAGCGTGTAGCGATGCACAATATGATCCGCAAATTCACGACGCAGCAATTCATATCCCTTGCGACCAATGGGCATGATTTTAATTTGTTTGCCCTGAGACAGTAAATGCCGTGCCGTGCGCTTTACTTCCCGCACAATTTGCACGTTAAAACCACCGCACAATCCACGGTCAGAGGTGGCCACCAGCAACAAATGCACCTGATCCCGTCCATTGCCACCCAGCAGCGCAGGAGCCTGCGCTCCACCCTGTTGCAAGCTGTTGGAAAGGTTCGCCAGCATGGATTCCATGCGTGTCGTGTAGGGACGCGCCGCCTCAGCCCGCTCACGCGCACGGCGTAGCTTGCTGGCCGCAACCAGCTTCATCGCTTTGGTGATTTTCTGCGTCGATTTCACGCTTTTAATGCGCAGACGCAAATCCTTTAAACTCGCCACGGTTATGTCCTCTGGTTAGCTTGCTTCGGGTCAACCTTTACGCTTTGAACGATTTTTGCAGCTTTTCCAGCAGCGCTTTCAGCTTTTTCTCGGTTTCATCCGTCAGTTTCTGCTCAGAACGGATAGATTCCAAAATGGCCTTATGGTCATGACGCAGCTCACGCAGCAGGGTTTCTTCAAATTTGCCAACGCTGCTAACCGGAATAGCATCCAGATGCCCTTTCACACCGGCATAAATCACCGCCACCTGCTCTTCCACCAGCAAGGGAGAATATTGCGGCTGCTTCAACAGCTCCGTCAAACGACGACCACGCTCAATCAGCTTCAGGGTCGCCGCATCCAAATCAGAACCAAACTGGGCAAACGCTTCCATTTCACGGAATTGCGCCAGCTCCAGTTTAATGGAACCCGCAACCTGCTTCATGGCTTTAATCTGCGCCGCAGACCCCACGCGGGACACAGACAGACCCACGTTCACAGCCGGACGAATCCCGCGATAGAACAACTCGCTCTCCAAAAAGATCTGACCATCGGTAATGGAGATCACGTTGGTCGGAATGTAAGCGGATACGTCACCCGCCTGCGTTTCAATAATCGGCAGAGCCGTCATAGAACCCGCGCCACGCTCATCAGACATTTTTGCCGCACGCTCCAGCAAACGAGAGTGCAGATAGAATACGTCCCCAGGGTAGGCTTCGCGTCCGGGCGGACGACGCAGCAACAGAGACATCTGGCGGTATGCCACCGCCTGCTTGGACAAATCGTCATAAATAATCAGGGAGTGCATGCCGTTGTCACGGAAATATTCCCCAAACGCCGCACCCGCGTAAGGTGCCAAAAACTGCAACGGTGCCGGGTCAGAAGCGGTCGCCGCCACAACAATGGTATATTCCAGCGCACCGGATTCTTCCAGACGCTTCACCACCTGCGCCACGGTCGAACGCTTTTGCCCAACCGCAACATAAATACAATACAGCTTCTCGCTCTCAGAACCCGTCTGGTTAATGGCCTTCTGGTTCAGAATGGTGTCAATCGCCACGGCGGTTTTACCAGTCTGACGATCCCCAATGATCAACTCCCGCTGGCCACGCCCAATCGGAATCAAAGAGTCAATCGCTTTAATCCCGGTCTGCATTGGCTCATGGACGGATTTACGGTCAATAATCCCCGGCGCTTTGGATTCGACCAAACGGGTCTGCTTCGCTTTCAGAGGGCCTTTACCATCAATTGGGTTCCCCAACGGATCCACCACACGACCCAGTAATTCTTTGCCCACCGGCACTTCCACAATTTTGCCAGTACGCTTCACAATGTCACCTTCACGCACATCGCGGTCGCTGCCCAGAATAACGATACCCACGTTATCTTTTTCCAGGTTCAGCGCCATGCCTTTGATGCCGCTGGAAAATTCCACCATTTCACCCGCCTGCACATTATCCAGACCATAGGCGATGGCAATCCCGTCACTGACAGAGATCACCTGACCCACTTCGGCCACATCCGCCAACTGGTCGAAATTGGCAATATGCTGTTTCAGGATGGTAGAGATTTCGGAAGCATTGATATCCATGAGAAACTCCGGATGGGATGGAACGAGAAAACAAAAAAACTATTGCAGCCGGGCGGCATGCAAATGCTGTTGCAGACGATGCAGGCGGCTTTTCAGGCTGAAATCCATGCGCACAGATCCCATGCGCACCACCAGCCCAGCCAGCAATGCTTCATCCACGTCAATATCCAGCGCAACGGAGGTCTTACCCGTTGCTTTGGCCAATTGTGCCGATAATTGCTTCTGCTGTGCGACAGACAAAGGAACCGCAGCGGTCACATGCGCTACAGCCGAGGCATTCGCTTCCAGCAGACGCTCATGATAGGCCGCAACAACATGTGCCAGCAGCGCCATGCGGCCTTGCTGTGCCAGCAACAGCACCGTATTTTTAACCAGTGTTGAAAGTTTTAACTTGCGCGCAATGTCAGCCACAATAGCCTGCTTTGCCTGCTGGCTGACCAGTGGGTTCTCCAGTGCTAAACGCAAACTGGCATGCGCTTCATACAGTGCGGCTAATTGCCGCAATTCGGCTTCCAGAACAGGAGCATTCTTCTGCTCCTGTGCTGTATCAAACAGCGCATGGGCATAACGTTTTGCAAGTTCGCGCATGGTAGAGGAGACCGCAGCCACGTTGATCATTCCTGACAGGTAAGGATAAAGAATACGCATTCGGAGCAGACACCCCTCACGCGTTGTCCTCGTAACATAAAGCGCATGGCGCTGCAAGCCTCATTGCATGACGGCAGGCGCTTTTCCCGTATTTTACGAGATGTTGTGGCACTACTTCCATATCGCGCAAGATATAGGCCAGGCGCCCTTTCTTGCCATGGCGCAGCAATCTGCCTATGATAGCGCCATCCTCCGGCCTTCCGACCTCAACACAAGATGCTGCCATGACACCCCGCCACCGTTCGTCTTTCCCGCCCGTTGCCAACACTTCCCTCTGGCAGCCACAGCATGCCAGCCATGCCTCGCTGATGAAACTCTGGCTATGGGGCGGCATTGTCGCGGTTGGCGTCTCCGGCTTATATGCGATCATTCTTGCCGCCGTCCATGGTGCACGCGGCCTGAAAGAGGCGCTACCGTTTAAGGATTTTTTCCATACAGCCCTGATTGTGCATGTGGATCTCTCGGTTCTGCTGTGGTTTGTCGCTATGGCTGCCCTGTTCAGCCTGTGGCACAGCCAAAGCACGGCTCCCACCCTGACCAGCCGTGCGGCTGCGTATAGTTTCTGGGGAGGGCTGATCCTCATGTCCATCAGCCCCTTCACGGCAGAAGGCCACCCCAGCCTGAATAATTATATTCCCATGCTGCAACAACCGTTGTTTGTGTTCAGTCTGGGGCTAGTGACCTCGGCACTGCTGCTGCAACTGGCGCATGGCCTGCGTTATCATCGCCTGCAAGAGGAATCTTCTCCCCTGCATCCGCTGTGGTTTGGCGTGCATGTGGCGCTATGGGTGCTGGCTGGTGGACTGGCGCTCATGGTTGCCAGTTATGTCATGCTGCCACCCGGCCTGAGCGGGGAAGCCTATTACGAATTGCTCTACTGGGCAGGGGGGCATCTCTGGCAATTCGCCTGGGTACAATGCATGGCTATTGGCTGGCTGCTGCTGGCCACTCTGACCGGGCAACCCATCCACCTTCACCGGAAACTCCTGCAGGCGACACTGGCGTTTCCTCTGCTGATGCTACTGCTCAGCCCCCTGCCCTTCGCATTGTATGACATAGAAGACTATGCCTTCCAGCGGTTCTATACCCTGATGATGGATATTGGCAACGGCCTGTATATTCTGCCTATCGGTTATGCGGTTTTGCGCGCACTCTGGCAAGGCTCCCGCCCGGTGGATGCGCATGGCCGCGTGCTTTATTACGCACTTCTCAGCTCGCTCTTGGTTTTCACCATGGGTGGGGTGATTGCCTTGGGCATTGAGGGCACCAATGTCATCATTCCCGCCCATTACCATGGCTCCATTGTCGGGGTGACACTCTGCTTCATCGGGCTGGCCTATGCCCTGTTTCCCGCGCTGGGTTACGGACAGATCACTCACTGGTCAGGGCGCTGGCATACGCCGGTCTATGCTTTTGGGCAGATATTGCATGTCGCGGGTCTTCTCATTTCTGGCGGCTATGATGTGGCGCGTAAATCCACGGGTGAAGTGCTGGAACTGGGGGCACGCATCGGACTGGGTATGACCGGTGCCGGAGGAGGATTGGCCATTATTTCCGGCCTGCTGTTCCTCACCGCGATTATCAAGGCCTACCGAACACGCTAAACCGCTGATGACCATGCCACAGGCATGGCTGTCTACACCTCTTCTGCCGCCAACGCCTCGCGCAGACGGCTATTGCTATTCGCCACTTCCAGCGATTTTAATTTCCGATGCAGGGCAGACCGCTCCATGCCAATAAAGCTGGATGTTTTAGAGATATTCCCCCCGAAACGATTGATCTGTGCCTGCAAATACTGCCGTTCAAACAATTCCCGTGCTTCTTTCAGCGGCAGGCTCATAATATCTTCGCTTAAAGACGGCATGTGCGCATGCGGGGTGGCGGCGGTATATTCCGGCGGCAGCATGGTAATCCCTATCGGTTCTTTCGCCTGCCCCGGCGCCAGAATCATCAGCCGTTCAATCAGGTTGCGCAATTCCCGTACATTGCCCGGCCAACGGTAGGATTCCAAAATGGCCACCACTTCATCGCTCAGTGTCCGGTTCGGCAATCCGGCGGATTCAGCAAACCGCTTCAGAAAAAAAGCGCACAAAGACGCAATATCTTCCCGTCTCTCTGCCAGTGACGGTACTTTTAGAGGCACCACATTCAGGCGATAATATAATTCCTGCCGGAAGCTGCCGATTGCAATTTCAGCCATCATATCACGGCTGGTAGCGACAATAATGCGCACATCCACCGTCACTGGCTGACCGCCACCCATCCGCTCAAAACGTTGCTCCTGCAATACTCGCAAAATCTTTGCCTGTGTCTCCAGCGGCATATCGGCCACTTCGTCAATATACAAAGTGCCGCCATGCGCCCGCTCCAGTACGCCCAGTTTGCTGGCGCCACCCAGCATATTCTGGGTGTTTTCCACACCAAACAGTTCCTGCTCAATTTTTTCTGGCGCCATACTATGGGCGGATAATACCACAAACGGCCCCTCTGCCCGGCGGGACTGCTGGTGAATAATACGCGCCACCAACTCCTTGCCGGTTCCGGATGCGCCCGTAATAAACACCCGACTATTGGTCGGGGCTACTTTGGCAATGGCCTGGCGCAATTGCTGCATCGGCACGGACTGACCAACCAACTCCGCATGCACGCCGCTGCGCAGGCGTAATTCCGCATTTTCCCGTTTCAGACGGGCAATTTCCAATGCCCGCTTTAACGTCAGCAGCAACTCGTCTTCTTCAAATGGTTTTTGAATAAAATCATAGGCACCCAGCTTCATAGCGCCGACTGCCGCCTCCACATTCCCGTGCCCACTAATCATAATCACCGGCACGTCCGGGTATCGCTCCCGGATAATTTCCAGAATCCCCAACCCATCCAGCTCACTGCCTTGCAACCAGATGTCCAGAAACACCGCCGCCGGTACCCTCTCGGCCAGCGCCGCCAAAGCCGTATCGCTGGAATGCACCTGCCGGGTTGTGTAGCCCTCATCCTGCAATACATCCGCCATCAGGGCGCAAATATCTTTTTCATCATCCACCAGCAAAATATCATAAGCAGCCATAGGTGCGTTCGCATCCTCATCGCAACGGTTGCATTGTGGCCATTTCGCCACGTCTGTTGCCTATATACAACAGTCGATGGGGCTTGGCAAAAACTTTCCCTCCATCCAGCATGACTTTATACCACCAAATATGGCGTAAGTCCTGCCGGCATCCAACCGTATTTACGGTTTCTTTGTTTTTATTGCGTATGCATGAGTTAGCTGAATTCACTCCCCATCCGGGTATCATCGCATGACTTTTCTTATCGGCTTTGTCACCATTATTGCCTGCGTTCTTGGCGGTTACATCCTGCACCACGGCAAATTGATCGTTCTCTATCAGCCAACGGAATACCTGATTATCGTCGGTGCGGCCATCGGGAGTATGATCATCGGGAACCCCGGTAAAGTGCTTGGTGGCTCGGTGAAAAACCTGAAGCTTCTGTTCAAGGCGGGGCCGTTCAAAAAGCAGGATTATCTGGATCTGCTGGCCATGCTGTTCACCGTATGCAAGCTTATGAAATCCAAGGGGATGCTGGCCATTGAAAGCCATCTGGAGAACCCTGAAAACAGTAGCATTTTTGGCAAATACCATAGCTTTGTCCATCACCATCACGCGGTCGAGTTTTTGTGCGATAACCTGCGCATCCTCACCATGGGTGTCGATGATGTCTATGAAATGGAAGACCGCATGAATGATGAATTGAAAGTCCATCACGAAGAAGCACACCGCATATCCGGTGCCATTCAAACCATGTCCGAGGCTTTTCCCGCCATTGGTATCGTGGCGGCGGTACTGGGGGTTATCGTGACCATGGGTTCCATCAATGAACCGCCGGAGATTCTGGGTGGTCTGATTGGTGCGGCACTGGTAGGTACCTTTTTGGGGGTATTGCTGTCCTATGGTTTTGTGGGACCCATGGCGCGCTATCTGGGCATCTATTTTGAAGATGAACATGTGTATATGGAATGCATTAAAACCGTTCTGCTTTCGCACATGAAAGGCAATGCGCCCATCATCTCCGTAGAGATGGCGCGCAAAAAAATTGGCAGTAAAGAAAAACCCACCTTCAAAGAACTGGAAGATGCCTGCAATAGCGCCGGAGCATCCTCTGAATAACCGCTAATCCCAATAGTTTTGACAGACGTAGCACCGGAAATTATGGCCGAAGATTCTGAAAAACCCATCATCATCAAGCGTATCAATGTGGCTGGCCATGGCCACCATGGTGGCGCGTGGAAAGTGGCGTACGCAGATTTCGTGACCGCCATGATGGCGTTCTTCTTGCTGTTATGGTTGCTCTCTACCACCTCGGAAGGGCAAAAAGACGCCATTGCGGACTATTTCACCCCTACGGTCGGCGTGAAAGACTCGGAAGGCATCGGCTTCAAAGGCGGTGAAATACCGGTGGATGAGGGGATTCGCAAAAGTGACCTGATGCCCATCGGCATTATACAGGGCGCCCCCCCCGTCGGAGAGTTGGCCAAAGACCCGGTACAAGTGGAGCGGGAATATCAGGAAGATACAGAAGAGCTGGAAAAAACCAAAGCCGAGTTGGAAAAAATGCTGCAAAACCAACTGGGAGAGTTTGAGCAAAACCTGCTGATTGACATGACGCCGGAAGGCTTGCGTATCCAGCTCATTGATCAGGATAAACGACCCATGTTCCAGCCCGGTAGCGCCAATCTGGCCGATTATGCTAAAAAAATCCTCAGCCTGTTAAAGCCCATTCTTGTCCAGATTCCCAATAAAATGTCGGTCACTGGCCATACGGATAGCAGCAAATACGGCATCGCCAAGACCTATGGTAACTGGGAGCTTTCCTCGGATCGTGCCCTCACCACCCGCCGCTATTTAAGGGAAAATGGCCTTCCGGAAGATAAAATCGTGGTGGTTCTCGGCAAGGCGGATACCGAACATCTCATTCCGCAGGATCCGGCAAACCCCATGAATCGCCGCATTTCCATGGTGTTGCTGCGGAAAAGCATCTATCCCTATGAGGTTCCGGTGACCGAGGATCTGATGAAAGCCCCGAAAGCGACCGATACCTACGATTTCACCTTGCCACCTGCCGCCCCCAAAGAGCGTCCCTACGCCGCCCCTTAACGTAGCATCCGGGTTAAACCGCATCGGGTGCCGCAACGCGTTTGTTTGCGCTGTGGGCACCCCTATTCTTTCAGGTCGTCCCAAAACTCTTTGACCTTACTGAAAAAGCTTTCCGATTCCGGGCTGTTTTTGTCGCTATCCTTATCAAACTCTTTCAGGATATCTTTCTGTTTTTTTGAAAGATTACGCGGGGTTTCAATCTGCGCATGAATATACATATCCCCGCGCACAGCGGAGCGCATCACGCTCATACCCTTGCCACGCAAGCGGAACTGTGCGCCAGACTGCGTACCCGCAGGAATGGTCAGTTTAGCGCGGGTACCCTCAATGGTCGGCACCTCAATGGAGCCACCCAACGCTGCGGTGGTCATGCGAATCGGGACTTTGCAATGTAGGTCTGCGCCATCACGCTTGAAGAATGGGTGTGGGCGCAAAGAAAGGAAAATATAGAGATCGCCCGCCTGACCGCCACGCGAACCGATTTCACCTTCTCCAGACAGCCGAATGCGCGTACCATCTTCCACCCCAGCGGGAATATTGACCGCCAGTGTTTTATCCTTGCGCTTGCGACCAGAACCGCCACAGGATTTGCAAGGGTCTTTAATCATCTGACCCTGACCATGGCAGGTGGGACAGGTTCGCTCGACAGTGAAAAAGCCCTGCTGCGTGCGCACGCGGCCACGCCCCTGACACGTGGTACAGGTGGTGGGGCTGGTGCCTTTGGCGGCGCCGGAGCCATCACAGCTATCGCAGGCAACGGCAGTGGTGATGGTGATTTGGGCGTTTTTGCCTTTGAAAGCGTCTTCCAGCGAAATATCCAGATTGTAGCGCAAATCCGCACCCCGGCTGGCGGCACTGCCACCCCCGTTGCCACCAGCACCAGCGCGACGTCCACCGCCCCCGCCCATGAAGTCACCAAACAGGTCATCAAAAATATCGGAAAAACTGGCGCCGCCGGCATTAAAATCATAGCCGCCACCCGCATTGCCGCCCCCGCCCTGTGTAAAGGCGGCATGGCCAAAACGGTCATAGGCTGAACGCTTCTGACTGTCTTTCAACACATCATAGGCTTCATTAATTTCTTTGAATTTTTGTTCAGCCTCTTTGTTGCCGGGGTTTTTATCCGGGTGGTATTGCATGGCCAGCTTGCGAAAGGCGCTTTTGATTTCCTTTTCATCCGCGCTGCGGGCAATGCCGAGGATTTCATAATAATCGCGCTGAGCCATGGAGAAATAATCCGTGTTTGTTATGCGGTCACGATGGGGATGCAAATGCAATCTGAAGAGAGAACAGCGTGCGCAGCCATCGCCACGCACGTGCTACAGGTCGTTTAGAACGTGTCGTAACGAGGTGTCTCATGGCCTGCAAGCAGCATGTTCTCGGCGCATTTTCCATCTCGTTACGATCCGGTTTAGTCTTTTTTGTCGTCTTTCACTTCTTCAAAATCTGCATCGACCACGCCTTCTTCTGCGCTGCCGCCAGTAGAACCGGCCGCTGCGCCGCTGGCGGTATCGCCTGCTTCGGCAGAGGCATCCTGCTGGGCTTTGTACATCGCCTCACCCAGTTTCATGGCAGATTGCTGAAGTGCGCTGGTTTTCTCTTTAATGTCATCCACATGTTCAGAGGCAACGGCGGCTTTCAGGGCTTCCAGATCCTTTTCGATGGTGGCTTTGTCAGCAGCCGGAATCTTGTCCCCATGTTCAGAGAGGGTTTTTTCCGTGCTATAGAGAATCGTATCCGCTGCGTTACGGGCTTCTACCAGTGCTTTACGCTCTTTATCCTTGCTGGCATTGGCTTCTGCGTCTTTCACCATTTTGTCAATCTCTGCATCAGAGAGCCCACCGCTGGCCTGAATGCGCACCTGCTGTTCTTTGCCGGTCGCTTTATCCTTGGCAGAAACATTCACGATACCGTTGGCGTCAATGTCAAACGTCACTTCAATTTGTGGAATGCCGCGTGGCGCAGGAGGAATCCCCACCAGATCAAACTGCCCCAGCAGTTTATTATCTGCCGCCATTTCACGCTCACCCTGAAACACACGGATAGTCACCGCCGTCTGATTATCATCTGCCGTGGAGAAAACCTGACTTTTCTTGGTCGGGATGGTGGTGTTACGGTCAATCAGGCGGGTGAATACACCGCCCAGCGTTTCAATGCCAAGCGAAAGCGGGGTCACATCCAGCAGCAGGACATCTTTCACGTCCCCTTTCAGTACACCCCCTTGAATAGCGGCACCAATGGCCACCACTTCGTCCGGGTTTACGCCTTTGTGCGGTTCGCGGCCAAAGAACTCTTTGACCACCTCAATCACTTTCGGCATACGGGTCATCCCGCCGACCAGCACCACTTCATCAATATCAGAAGCGGATACACCCGCATCTTTCAACGCGGCCTTACAGGGGGCAATGGTGCGCTGAATCAGGCTTTCTACCAGAGCTTCCAGCTTGGCGCGGGTGAGTTTGAGGTTTAAGTGTTTCGGGCCGGAAGCATCCGCCGTGATAAAAGGCAGGTTGACATCCGTTTGCATGGTGCTGGAAAGCTCAATTTTCGCTTTCTCTGCGGCTTCTTTCAAGCGTTGCAGCGCCAGCTTGTCCGAGCGCAGGTCAATGCCCTGCTCTTTTTTGAACTCGTCTGCCAGATAATCAATAATGGCCTGATCGAAATCTTCCCCACCCAAAGAGGTATCCCCGTTGGTGGACTTCACTTCAAACACGCCATCGCCAATTTCCAGTACGGAGACGTCAAAGGTACCACCACCCAGGTCATACACCGCAATGGTTTTACCATCCTGCTTGTCCAGACCATAGGCCAGAGCCGCAGCGGTAGGCTCGTTGATGATGCGCAGGACTTCCAGACCGGCAATTTTTCCGGCATCTTTGGTGGCCTGACGCTGGGCATCGTTAAAATAGGCGGGGACGGTGATAACCGCTTGCGTCACGCTTTCTCCCAGAAAGCTTTCTGCCGTTTCTTTCATTTTCATCAGGGTGAAGGCGCTGATCTGGCTAGGAGAATATTTCTCGCCATCCACTTCCACCCATGCATCGCCATTGTCTGCCTTCACCACGTGATACGGCAGCTTTTTAATATCACGCTGGATGGAATCATCTTCAAAACGGTGACCAATCAGGCGTTTCACCGCATAAAGGGTGCGTTCCGGGTTGGTAACGGCCTGACGCTTGGCGGAATCCCCCACCAGTCGCTCACCATCCCCCGTGAAGGCGATGATGGATGGCGTGGTACGGCGGCCTTCGCTGTTTTCAATGACGCGTGGCTGGTCACCATCCAAAATAGCGACACAGGAGTTGGTGGTGCCGAGGTCAATACCAATCACTTTGCTCATAATGTCATACCTTGTTGCGTTGCTGCGGACAAAAGCTCAAGCCTCACCGCCAGGCAGAGTGCGCGGCAGAGAAAAAAGGCATTTTTTCAATGGCTTTTGTCAGCAATGTTACGTTGCTGAAATTGGATATAAGCGGTTTTTTACCAATTGCAAGGGGGGCGGGGCAAAAAACATCTCCCCCAAAGCGTGAGACAGAGAAAAGGCGCAGCGTGGATATTCGCTGCGCCTTTTTTGCGGTTCAGAAAGGTCAACAGGCTGTTTTATAAATCATCGCTATTGGGGTCTTGCAGCGCGTACCCTGCGGAGCGTACCGTGCGAATCAAGTCACACATATCGTCACGGGTTTGCAGGGCTTTGCGCAAGCGGCGAATATGCACATCCACCGTGCGCAGCTCGACGTAAATATCGTGCCCCCACACTGTATCCAGCAATTGCTCGCGGGAGAAAACGCGCCCCGGATGTTCCATCAAATATTGCAACAAACGGAACTCTGTCGGCCCCAGATGCACATCCTGCCCTTCACGGGTAACGCGATGCGCCGCTAAATCCAGCTTGACCCCGGCAAATTCGATCTGCTTTTCCGCCAGCGCAGGGCGAATGCGCCGCAAAACCGCACGAATGCGTGCGGTCAACTCACTGGGAGAGAAAGGCTTGGTCATGTAATCATCCGCGCCACAGTCCAGACCACGGATACGGTCTTCCTCCTCCCCACGGGCAGAGAGCATGATGACCGGAATGTTCTTGGTGTCGTTGTTGCGACGTAGCTGCCGACAGACTTCTACCCCGGAGAGAGAGGGCAGCATCCAGTCCAGCACAATAATGTCCGGGCGTTTTTCTTCGACCATCATCAGAGCTTCCTCACCATCCATCGCGGCATAGACGGTGAAGCCCTCTTTGGTCAGATTGTATTTTAACATGGTGACGATGGCTTCTTCGTCTTCAACCACCAGAATGCTGGCATCCATGCGGAACTCCTGAAAAATGATCTACCATCTTTCTGCTTAAACCTTGTTTGCTAACAAAGCGTTTATGCACCGCATGGTATGAGCCAAAAGCCGTTATTTCATAGAAAGAATGCGTTTGGCTGGCCTGACCCTAGATGGTGTCGTCAAATTCGCAGTGCACGGCGAAAATGGCTGTTTTGTGAGCAGCGGAGTGAGCGTACATCGTGGTACGTGACATGAGCAGCGCAGTAAAACTACCATTTGCAGCACGTAATAGTAGAATTTGACGACACTATCTAAGCCAACCAAACCGTCTGCTCCAGAAACCTGATCTGGCTTTTTCCACCAACGGCTTTCAATTTTTTGCGCAAACGGTATAGGTGCGTCTCCAGTGTCCGTGTTTCGACATCTTCATGGTAGCGCCATACATGGGTCAGCAGGCGTTGCCTGTCCATTTTGCCGTGTTGCAATAAGGCCTGTAGCAAGGCAACTTCCCGTTCGGTCAGCGGTTGTTCCAGATTCCCGTGCCGTAACAGGGGAGGAAACACTTGTATGTGCTCTCCTCCCGGCAACGCCATAGATACAGCCAGTTGTTGCCGGGCTTCGGCCAAAGCCGCCATCACTTCTCTTGCGGTGGCTGGCAATCGGATAATCGTTGCCTGCCCCCTCCCCTCTGTATCCACCTTGTCTGACGTGGCAACATGTACCTCCTGCGGTGACAGGAGCGTGTTTGCCCGCCATCGCGCCTGTACACCAGCCTGCTCGGCCAGTTCCTGCAATGCGCGTCCTACACAGGCAGATGCGCACAGAAGATAAAGACATGGCAGCGTGTGCGGGGTTGCGGGTTGCGATTCGGTCATAGAGCCTCTATATATGCTGCACGATAGGCTCACCATCCTATGTCACCCCCACAAAGGCGCAACCACGAAATGTTAGGCATGTTACAACGCTTGGCGAAAGCGGTTACCAGCTCTTCCCACCGTGAAGAAACCTACCTCACGCCTGCGCGTGCTGCATTGATTGCGGTTGACCGCGCTATTCGGGACATGCGCGCTGGCTTACCTGTTTTTCTGGTGACAGAGCATCAACCCTCCGGCCTTCTGATTCAGGCGGCAGAATGCATGACCCCCGCCTCCTATCGCTGGCTCCAGCAAGAATCCACACAACCGCCGGAACTACTCCTCAGCCCGGAACGCGCTCACACCCTGCATCTGCCTGCACAACCCGTCTGGTTGCAAACCCAAAGCCTCACCCCGGAAACCATTGCCGCCATAGCCGATCCCACGTTGCCGCAGGAAAATATGATCTCTTTCGCGGCGCAAACCCATATCACAGGCAGGGAGCATCATTTGGCAAATGCGGCGGTTGCGCTGGTCAAATATGCAGAATTATTGCCCGTTCTGCTGACCGCCTCCATGCGTTTTTCTTCGCAGGATGCCATGCATCAATGGCTGGCCGCCACACGCGTGCTTCGGGTTTCCCGTCCCGCCATCGAAAGCTATCTGCCCGCCAAAGCCCAAAGCCTGCAACAAGTGAGTAGCGCGCAGGTGCCCTTGCAAGGCCATATTCCGGCGCGTGTTGTGAGCTTTCGTCCGGCCAGTGGGGGGCTGGAGCAATTGGCGATTCTCATCGGTGAGCCAGAAAAACAAACAACCCCCGTCTCCATCCGCCTGCATTCTTCCTGTCTGACAGGCGATATTTTTGGTAGCATGCGCTGCGATTGTGGCGCGCAATTCCGCAAAGCGATTGAAGATATGCAACAGGAAGGTCATGGCGTTGTCCTGTACCTGCAACAGGAAGGTAGAGGCATCGGCATTACCAACAAACTCAAGGCCTACGAACTGCAAGATCACGGCCACGATACGTTCGATGCCAATGAAATGCTGGGCTATGCGAAAGATGAACGCCGTTTTATGATGGCGGCAGAAATGCTAAAGCAGTTAGGTATCCGGAAAGTGCGCCTCATGACCAATAATCCACAGAAATTAGAGGGACTTATACAGGCAGGCATTGATGTGGTAGATCGTATTGCGCACATCATTCCCCCCAATGGCGTGAATGATGCCTATCTGAAAGCCAAGGCTGATAAGGGTGGCCATCTGCTACAACATGACGACACGGTCTAATGCCTGCTGTCTACCTCTCCAGCCGTTGTGCCCCCCAACACCACCCTCACCCTTGTCATTTCGGGCTTGACCCGGAATCCCCGTCATGCCTGCGAAGGCAGGCATCCACGCATAGCCTTTCCTTGGCTTCGCTCGGCTTGCTAGCCTCGCTGCGCGTCGGGGCTGAAGCCCCTCTCGTTTCACTCGCTAAAGGGTTCGGACTGCTGTCCTCACTTCTTGTCCCTTGCGTTTTTTGCTCTGGCTCCGCTCGGCTTGCTAGCCTCGCTACGCGTCGGGGCTAAAGCCCCTCTCACTTCGTTCGCTAAAGGGTTCGGACTGCTGTCCTCACTTCTTGTCCCTTGCGTTGGCAATGCTCCCCGTCATGCCTGCGTAGGCAGGCATCCACGAGAAACTTTCCCTTGGCTCCGCTCGGTTGTTTTATTCCCTCCTTGCTCGACTCCTGTCTCGCAAATGAGGGCAGCTCAGGGCTGGTTCGGACTGCTGTCCTCACTTCTTGTCTCTCGCATGGGTCATCAATCCCCGTCATGCCTGCGTAGGCAGGCATCCACGAGAAACCCTCGCTATCCTCGAAAAGACGCACCCTTCGCAGGTATTTAACCCATAAGGCCTTCTTGCTTGCGAAACAGCCAAGTTTTTGTTAAAAACCGTCACTTAACTTTCTTGGTACGAAATCATGCAAAACGCCATCCCCTCCTCCCCTTCCTACTCCTCCCCTTTTGATGTTATTGTGGTCGGGGGTGGACATGCGGGAACAGAGGCCGCCGCTGCTGCGGCTCGTCGCGGGGTGCGTGTAGCGTTGGTCACTCACCGCAAAGAAACCGTAGGCGCCATGTCCTGTAACCCCGCCATTGGTGGCATTGGCAAGGGTACCATCGTTCGGGAAATAGACGCATTGGATGGCGTCATGGGGCGTGCCATAGACCGCGCAGGCATTCATTATAAAATGCTCAATGCCAGCAAAGGGGCAGCAGTGCGGGGGCCGCGAGCACAAGCCGATCGCGTGCTGTATAAACAAGCGGTACAGGATATTCTGTCAGAATACCCAAACCTCACCATCATTGAAGCCGCCGTGGATGCGCTACAGCTAGACAACCAGTGCGTGACGGGCATTATCACAGCCACAGGTGAACATCTGTCCGCGCCATCCGTCGTTATTACGACCGGCACATTCTTGCGCGGCAAAATTCATATCGGCTACGAGACACAAGAGGCCGGACGTGTGGGAGAGGCTCCCGCCAAAGCACTGGCAGAGCAATTATACCAATTGCCATTGCAAATGGGACGGCTAAAAACGGGCACCCCTCCGCGTCTGGATGGCCGAACCATTGACTGGTCACGTACGGAAGCGCAGCCCGGCGATGAGACGCCCGCGCCCTTTTCCTATCTGACGCAAGCGATCACCCTACCCCAGATTCATTGCCATATCACCCATACCAATGCGGAAACCCATCGCATCATTCGGGATAATATTGCACAATGCCCCATGTATTCCGGAGCCATTACCGGTCGCGGGCCGCGTTACTGTCCATCCATTGAAGATAAAATCCACCGCTTTGCAGACAAAGAGCGGCACCAGATTTTTTTGGAGCCTGAAGGCCTGAATGACCACACCGTCTATCCAAATGGTATTTCGACGTCCTATGGTTATGACATCCAAAAGCAAATGATCGCCTCTATTGTCGGATTGGAAGATGCGGTGATTCTTCAGCCTGCCTATGCCGTGGAATATGATTATGTGGATCCGCGTGAATTAAAAGCCACACTGGAATGCAAGCGCGTACCCGGTCTATATCTTGCGGGACAAATCAACGGCACCACCGGTTATGAAGAAGCGGGTGGGCAGGGGTTGGTGGCCGGTGTGAATGCCGCCTTGCGCGCAGAACAACAGTCAGGCAAAAATGTTTCACGTGAAACATTTTTAGAAAACGGCTTCACCATAGACCGCTCTGAAGCGTATATCGGCGTCATGATTGATGACCTGATTACGCACGGTGTCAGCGAACCCTACCGCATGTTCACCTCCCGCTCCGAATATCGGCTTAGCCTTCGCGCCGATAATGCAGATATTCGCCTGACGGATAAGGCTATCCGCTTCGGTATTTGCTCCCAAACCCGTACGGAAGCTTTCGCGCGCAAACAACAGATGATAGCAGATGTGCGACAGGCCATGTCTGCGACACGCTACAGCCCCAACCAATTGTTGCCCTTGGGAGTGCATGTAAAGCAGGACGGTATCAAACGCACCCCTCTGGATTTATTGGGCTTCCACCATCTTTCATTTGCGGATGTCGCTTCCCTTACGCCGTCTCTGCCGGCGGGTGTGTCGCCGGAAGTGAAGGACTATGTGGAAACGGAACAAAAATACGCAGGCTATTTGGAGCGCCAGCAAACAGAATTACTCAACTTCCGTAAGGAAGAATCCATGCGTATCCCTGACCATCTGGACTACCACGCCATTCAATCACTCAGCCATGAAATGAAAGAGCGCCTAAATGCTGCCCGCCCGGAGACGATAGGGCAGGCAAGCCGACTTTCTGGTATTACACCAGCAGCCGTCACCGCCATTCTGGTGCATATCCGCCAATCCATAAAAAAAGTGGCGTAGTGATGGCCGCAAAACTGACCACAACACCCATGATCCCCCAACCGACACAGCCACAGTTTGAGGCGATGGTTGAACAAAATGTTTCACGTGAAACATTTGTTAAACTGCAACGCTATGCAGAGTTACTGCAAAAATGGCAACGGGCTATCAATTTGGTGGCACCTGCATCTTTACCGGAACTATGGCAGCGCCATATAGCGGATTCGTATCAGCTTCTTCCCCATCTGTCTCCGTCAGCGAGAATCATTGATCTGGGTTCCGGCGGCGGGTTTCCGGCGTTGGTCATTGCCATGGCGCGACCTGATGTCCACGTCACGATGGTGGAAAGTGACCGCAAGAAATGTGAGTTTCTCAAAAATGTTTCACGTGAAACATTTTGCCAAAACACGCAGATACTATGTGAGCGCGTGGAGCATGTTCCCCTTCCTGCTTCAGCGACTGTGACGGCACGCGGCTTTGCTCCCATCACCCGTATCTTACAATGGTTGCAGCCGCATTTGGGCAGTACGCACCAACTGTTGCTCCTAAAGGGCAAAGGTCATGAAGCGGAACTGGAAGAAGCAAGCAAAAAATGGTGTTTTACAACTGAAAAACATGCTTCCCTTACCGATGCGGAAAGTGCTATTCTGCGCCTGACGCAGATAAAGCCATTGGATGCATAATCTGCGCTAATGCATAGAAAAGGCAGCCTTTTTGCCTCCCATGCTGAATGTTAGGGGTATTATTGGATGACACAGACACGTATCATTGCCGTAGCCAATCAAAAAGGTGGGGTTGGCAAAACCACGACAGCCGTCAATTTGGCAACGGCCCTGGCATCTACGGGCAAGAAGGTGCTGCTGTTGGATCTCGATCCTCAGGGCAATGCCAGTACGGGGTTCGGGGTGCCTCGCAACGAGCGTGTGCCAGGTAGCTATGAATTGCTCATAGGTCAGACAACAGTGGAGCAAGCTATTCGCCCAACCATGGTGCCGGGTTTAGCCGTGCTGCCTGCCTCTACGGATCTTTCCGCAGCTGAGATGGAGTTGGTGCAATTGCGCGGACGCAATCAGATTCTCAAGCAGGCGCTGGCAGATATGCCTGCGGGTTATGATTACGTGTTTATTGATTGTCCGCCATCTCTGGGGATACTCACTCTGAATGCTCTCACCGCCGCGCATGAGTTGCTGATTCCTCTACAGTGTGAGTTTTATGCACTGGAAGGGCTGACCCAGTTGATTCGCACCATGCATATGGTGAAGGACAAGCTGAATCCGGCTCTGGAATTGGGCGGAGTGGTGCTAACGATGGTGGACCGGCGCAATAGTCTGAGTCGGCAGGTGGAATATGAAGTGCGGGATTATTTGGGGGCGAAGGTGTTTCAAACCCGCATACCGCGCAATATTCGCATCTCTGAAGCCCCTTCCCATGGGGTGCCGGCATTGATATATGATCACAAGGCGGTGGGGGTGCTGGCCTATGCGCATTTGGCGAAAGAATGGTTGAAGCGTGAACGTGCAGCCGCTAAACAACAAGCAGCATAGGTGCGGCGGGGTAGAATACCTAAAATGTTTCACGTGAAACATTTTGATATTGTCTTGTATCAGAAACAGAAGGAGCAAGAGGCATGAGTCGTGGTTTGGGGCGGGGTATTTCCGCATTAATGGATGATGATATGCCGATGACACCCCGTGGTACGCAGGTTTCTGCTGTCTCAGGTGATGCAACCGCAACGGATCATCTATCTGTACACCTGTTACAGCCCGGTATGTATCAGCCGCGCCATCATTTTGATGAAGAGGCTTTGCAGGAGTTGGCAGAGTCGATCCGGCGTAATGGGGTGATTCAGCCTGTTCTGGTGCGCCCGATTGCTGAGAACCGCTATGAGATTATCGCGGGGGAGCGGCGTTGGCGAGCCAGCCAATTGGCGGGGCTGACAGAGATTCCTGTCATTATCCGCAGTTTGACGGATATGGAAGCGCTGGAAATTGCGCTGGTCGAGAATATCCAGCGCAAAGACCTGAACCCTTTGGAAGAGGCAGAAGGCTATCAGCGATTGATGGATGAGTTTAATTATACGCAGGAAGTTTTAGCATCCGTCATTGGTAAAAGCCGCACCCATATTGCTAATATGGTACGCTTGCAAAAATTGCCGTCTGAGGTCAAAGCTTTGCTGATGGAGGAAAAGCTAACCATGGGACATGCGCGTGCGCTGGTGAAGGCGGAAAACCCAATTGCGTTGGCCAATGAAATTGTCTCTCGTGGGTTGAGCGTGCGGCAGGTGGAAAAGCGGCTGTCCAGCCCGCAAGGGATTGAGGTGACGCAGAAGCCTCGCAAACCGCGGGAGGTGAAAACGGGTGACGTCTCTATGGCGGGAAGTAACGCCGTATCGCAAAATCTGCGTAATTTGCCGAAAGATCCAGATATAGTGGTATTAGAGGAAACTATTTCACAAAATATAGGGTTGAATGTGGCGATTTATCACCAGCCTGATGAAGGCGGAGAATTGGTTATCCGCTACGCCGATCTGACCGAGCTGGATGATGTGCTGCGCCGTCTGGGTGGAGTGGTGTAAAACCATGGCGCTGCGGCAAGTCACAAGCGCCGATGCCGAGCAAATGGCCGCTATCAGTCTGCGTGGTTTTTTGCCCAGTTTTGGTGGGCTGTATTCCCGCGCAGATTTGCGTTTGTGTATAGAGGAAAAACTATCGGTATCAGCGCATCACCATATGCTGGAAGATTCGGCACAAGAAATATGGTTGGCGGAAAATGATGCGGGAGAGGTGGAGGGGTTTGTGCATATTGCTCCCAATGGCCTGCCCGTAGGCGAGGCAACGGATGGTGAATTATGCCGCTTATATCTGATGCCAGAGGCGCAAGGTAAGAAATTGGGAGACGACTTGCTGCGCTGGGGGATAGAGCGTCTGCAGCAGCGTGGTTACAGGCGCATTTATTTAGGGGTGTGGGAGCATAATCACCGGGCACAGAGGTTTTATGCGCGTCATGGTTTTCGGGTGGTGGGGGATTATTTTTATACCGTCGGTGGCCATAAGGATCATGAGCTGATTATGTATCAGGAAATGGCGGCAGGGTAGGGCCGGGGCGGGTGTGGTGTAACATCGGCAAGCAGGCCGAGCAAAGCCAAGGGAAAGATTTCCCGTGGATGCCTGCCTACGCAGGCATGACGATATGTATCCTCCCGTTAGTGGGACAAGAAGTGAGGACAGGAGTCCGAACCCTTTAGCGAACGCAGTGAGAGGGGCTTTAGCCCCGACGCGGAATGAGGCTAGTAAGCCGAGCGGAGCCAAAGGAAAGTTTCCCGTGGATGCCTGCCTACGCAGGCATGACGATATGTATCCTCCCGTTAGTGGGACAAGAAGTGAGGACAGCAGTCCGAACCCTTTGAGCCGAACGCAGTGAGAGGGGCGAAGCCACACCAACGGTTGTGTCAGGTGAGGGCTAGCAAGCCCGAACCAGCCCTGAGCCGCCCTCATTTGCGAGACAGGAGTCGAGCAAGGAGGGAATAAAACAACCGAATGGAGCCAAAGGAAAATAAGTGAGGGGCTTCTGTTGCCCGGTGCCCCTCGAACCGCTTAACTCATGGACATAATGTCACGTAGCGCATTACGCAGCTACAGCAACTGGCATCCACTCGTTGTCGTTAGCCACGACGAAATTGTCGTTATCGTTGGCATTTATCAAAGTTTGTCCGGTAACGGCGGTACACACCGGGCGAAAGCAAAACTATCTTTCAACGCACGTCGAAACTGGATCATCCCCGCAAAACCTTACGATACCAAGGTGTGATATGGTGGAGATGCCGGGCACTGCCCCCGGGTCCGTGTCATCTATTACATAGCGCGTTTATCGCCATAGTCACCGAAGTGACATAGGTATTATAGCAGCTTTTGTGCGTGAGGGAAGCGGGATTCTGTCACGGGGGTTAGAGCTTGCGCAATGCGGGAAGGGGGCTATAACAGGGAGGTATTGCATGTACAGAACTTGAAGGAACGGGGCTATGGCCGCACTGACCACAGAGCAACAACAGGAAATTAACGAGCTGCGCAGCCAGCCAAACCAGACGTTTCGTCCAGTCAGCCCGGCTCTGGAGGAGATATTGTATCAACCATTACCGGTGCTGGATCATGGCTTTATCCGCGTGGTGGATTATATGGGCGACGATGCTGCTATTGTGCAGGCGGCGCGGGTTTCCTATGGCAAGGGCACCAAAAAAATCAGCGAAGATAAAGGCCTGATTAATTACCTGATGCGGCACCGCCATACCTCTCCCTTTGAAATGTGCGAGTTGAAAATTCACGTGAAATTGCCGATTTTTGTCGCCCGGCAATGGATTCGCCATCGCACCGCGAATGTGAATGAGTATTCCGGCCGATATTCGATTCTGGATAGAGAGTTCTACATTCCGCAGCCAGAGCATTTGGCTGCGCAGTCCCAGACCAACCGTCAGGGGCGCGACGCGGTGATTACCGGTGCGCGTGCGGAGCATATTTTGCGCCTGCTCAAAGAAGATGCAGAGCAAATGTACGATCACTATCTGGACATGTTGAACATGGACGAGCATGACCAGCCGATTGACCCGGACAAAGACGGGCTGGCGCGGGAGCTGGCGCGCATGAACCTGAGCGTGAATTATTACACCCAGTGGTATTGGAAAGTAGATTTGCATAACCTGTTGCATTTTTTGAAGTTACGAGCAGATAACCATGCACAGTATGAAATACGGGTTTATGCAGAGCTGCTGCTGGATATTGCCCGCAAATGGGTGCCGCTTACCACGGCAGCCTTTGAAGATTATCGCATGCATGGGGCGGAAATTTCCGGCAAAGGGCTGGCGGTGTTGCGTCGTATGCTGGCGGGTGAGACCGTGGATCAGGCATCCTCTGGTATGAGCGCGGGCGAGTGGCGCGAGTTGCAAACCCTGTTGGCGAAAGCGTAAGCCCGACCATGCGTGATGAGATGACCCCGCAACAGCTACGGGCAAGTGGCTGGTTTGAAGAATTGCGTGATAGTATTTGCGCGAGCTTTGAAGCCATTGAAACAGACTATGCCATGCAACGCAGCGGCGAAGCGGGGCGCTTTAGCCGCAGCGCATGGCAGCGTGATGGCGGTGGTGGCGGTGTGATGTCGGTCATGCGGGGGCAGGTGTTTGAGAAAGTGGGGGTGAATATCTCCACGGTTTATGGCGAATTTTCCGAGTCGTTTCGTAACGAAATTCCGGGAGCGGATGAAGACCCGCGGTTCTGGGCGTCCGGCCTGTCACTGGTGGCGCATATGGCGTCTCCCCGCGTGCCAGCGATTCATATGAACACCCGTATGATTTGTACCCGTAAACAATGGTTTGGCGGCGGTATTGACCTAAACCCGACCATTGCCAATGTAAACGAGCCGGAGGTGGCGTTCTTTCATGGGCAGTTGAAAGCCATGTGTGACCAGCATCACCCGGAGTATTACCCGCGTTATGCCGAACGCTGCGAAGAGTATTTCTGGCTGAAGCATCGGGAAGAGCCGCGTGGAGCCGGGGGTATTTTTTACGATTATCTGGATTCCGGAGACTGGGAAGCGGATTTTGCCTTCACGCAGGATGTCGGGCGTTGTTTTGTGGAGACATTTCCTGCGATTGTCCGTCGGCGGATGATGGATAGCTGGAGCGATGCCGAGCGCAAGGAACAACTGCAAAAGCGTGGACGCTATGTGGAGTTTAACCTGCTATATGACCGGGGAACGCGCTTTGGTCTGATGACCGGCGGCAATACAGAAGCGATTTTGATGTCCTTACCGCCGATTGCGACCTGGTAGGGGATGCGTGCTGGTAATGGGTTTTTATTGCAAGGTGCGCGCCTGATTGACAAGCCGCATGACCTCGCGTTGCAGGGCATCGACTTTGACGTGTTCGGGCGGAACGGCGGCACCCATCACCAGCCGGACATCCGGTAACTGGCGCGGCAGGAACGGCCAGCGCGCCTTATGGTATTTGCGGCTGAAAATACTGCCCCATAGCCCATGGATGCCGATGGGATAGACCGGTACGGGTGTTTGTTGAATGATATGTTCAATGCCCTGCTTGAAGCGGCCGAGGAATCCGGTGTAGGTGAGGCGTCCTTCCGGAAAGATGCAGACCAGCTCTCCGGCTTGTAGGGCATTCGCAATTTCCTGCATGGCGGCTTCCACAATTTCTTTTTTGGGGTAGATGGGGATAGCGCGGTTGATTTGCATGAAATAATGCACCCCCGGTGCCTCGTAGATGAGTTTATCAATGACGTAGCGGATGGGGCGGGGACTGGCGGCATTGATGAACAGCCCGTCCAGATAGGAGACATGGTTGGCGATGATAAGTCCTGGCCCGGTGAGGGGAAGTTGCTCAAAACCCTGATAATGTGGACGATAAACCAGCCGGATAAGCCAGCGGGCAGCGAAACGGTAGAGCGGTTCCAGTGCAGCATGCGGGTGGGCTTGAGAAAAATCGGGAAACGGGCGACGGAACGCGGCGGCATGGGGGTCATGATGCGGCAGCAGCCCGTGCTGCGGCTCCGCAGAGAAGCAGGGGTCGTCAGGGCTGGCTCCCGGCGGGCAGACGGACGGCGTGGGGGCAGGGTTCGCGTGAGGGGAGGAGGCTGGAGCCGTCAGGCGTAAGCCAGAGGGAAGCGGTAAACGGTGCCATAGGGCGTGCAACACAGATGAGGCTCCCGCAAGAGATATTCTGGTTTATAAGGTTATTGTCGCAGTAAGCCATGTAGATTTTCTTAAGGAAATATGCTGCATTGCGGCGATATGCGCCATTTTTGTGCGCATGGGTTCAGGCGTTAGTGCCGGTTCTGCCAGAGTCCGACCGGCAGTGGCATGGCCGTGCCAGAATGCCACGATGCAGCTGGAACAAAAGTATCAGGTGAGAGATTTTTTTAACGGCGATACCACAGGTTGTCTGGCGCAGGAAGCGAGGCGAGGTGATTGCTTTTTTTACGCTTTTTTTATGCTGCACCGCACATGGTGCAACGCAGCATAAAAAGGGTGCTAGGTTATTGAACTCTAAGAATGAATGACAAAGGCAAAGTTTCGTGCTATCGCTCCCAGACCCTGATTGTCAACAGGGGATGCAGAGGCAGAAAAAACAAGCAGCCATGCTGCCACAGGCCGGAGGCAGATTCCGGTGAAACCAGAGGGAGTGGATACTGTGGAGTTTCAGTCAACCAGTCGTATTCGTCTAACATTGTTTCTGGTGTATTTTATTTTTGCGGTACTGATGAATAGTGTCGGTACGGTCATTTTACAGTCCATTGCCAGTTTTGATATCTCCAAACCCATGGCCAGCGTGCTGGAGGCCTGTAAAGACCTCTCTATTGTGATGGTTTCGTTTATTGTGGCATCGTTTTTGCCGCGTTATGGCTTTCGCCGGGCGATTATGACAGGCCTGGGGCTGGTGGCTGTGGCCTGCGTTGCCGTGCCCTTGTTGCCCAGTTTCTGGACGGTGAAGTTTTTGTTTCTGGCGACCGGTACGGCTTTTGCGCTGGTGAAAGTATCTGTTTATTCCATTGCGGGGTTAATTAATCAGTGCAAAGCAGGGCACGGCCATTTCATCAACAGCATTGAAGGTTTCTTCATGGTGGGGGTTCTGTGTGGTTTCTGGGTGTTCAGTTTCTACATTGATTCGGCCAATCCCGCCTCTCTGAGTTGGACAGGGGTTTACTGGCCGCTGGCAGGCTTGTGTGTGCTGGCGATGGGAATGCTGATGATCTCGCCGTTGGATGAATCTGCGGCGCGCTGCGAAGAGACGCATCCACGGGAAGAGTTTTTGCATATGTTGCGTCTGATTGCCATGCCGTTGGTCGTGATTTTTGTGATTTCCGCCTTTTTATACGTACTGATAGAGCAGGGCGTGAATAGCTGGTTGCCGACCTTCAACCACCAGATGCTGCATTTACCCGCCGCTATGAGCGTGCAGGTGAGCAGTATTTTTGCTGGAAGTCTGGCGCTGGGGCGGTTGACTGCCGGATATGCTTTGAAAAAAATGCATTGGTATCCGTTGCTGAGCTTATGTCTGGTCGCTACGGCGGTACTGATGCTGGTTTCCCTTCCGCTTTCCCGCCATATTGAGCCGATAGAGGGAATGAACTGGCTGAATGCACCGATTGCGGCCTATATTTTTCCGCTCATCGGGTTTTTTATGGCGCCCATCTACCCGACCCTCAATTCCATGATGTTGATGGCACTGCCGAAGAATCGCCATTCTGCCATGACGGGGATGATTATGATTTTCTCTGCGCTTGGGGGAACCTGCGGCTCTTTGCTGACCGGAACCCTGTTTGAATTGCTGGATGGCCAGACGGCTTTTTACCTGATGTTGCTGCCATTGGCAGGCGTATTGATTACCTTGCGGCAATTTCACCATCAGGCAGAAAAAATGCACCTGCATTTATCGGCTCCTGTTGCTGCATAGGCTGTCTGTCCCGTCTCATGTGGTCTTACCAGACCGATGTCTCTCCACTGACCCGACATATGGATTCCTGATAGTAGGAATGCTTTTTAGCGGGTTAGGTTTTGAGAGTCTGGTAAAGGATGGCACGCATGGAATTGGCGCTGACAGGATGGGATTACGCCATCATTGCAATCTATTTAGGCGGTATTTTACTGCATGGCTGGTGGGTCGGACGCGGTCATGAGACGGCAGACGGCTATTTTTTGGCGGCGCGCAGCCTGCCATGGTATCTGGTGGGATTTTCGCTGTATGCCTCCAATATGTCCGGTTCCAGCTTTGTGGGGCTGATGGGGGCATCGTATCAGCATGGGTTGGTGGTCTTTAACTACGAGTGGACCGCCGTGGTGGTGCTGCTCTTCTTTGCTTTGTTTATGTTGCCGTATTTTTTGAAGCTGCGTATTTCCACCATACCGGAGTTTCTGGAACGGCGTTTTGATGCCCGCGCCCGCAGGCTATATTCCCTGTTCACCATTATTGCCATTATTTTCATTGATACTGCCGGAGCCTTATACGCGGGCGGGCTGATTATTCGCCTGTTATTCCCCATCTTCGCGCTATGGCAGGCTGTGGCATTGCTGGGGATGCTGGCGGGGGTTTACACCATCATGGGGGGGTTGAAGTCGGTGGTGGTCACCGATTCTGTGCAGGCGGTGCTGCTGATTCTTGGCGGTATCTGCATGTTGTATTTCGGGCTGGATGCGGTCGGTGGCTGGGATCGCCTGATGCAGCAGTTGGATGCCGAGAAAAAACAATTCATTCGGCCATTGGGGGATGACTTTATGCCCTGGACGGGGATTTTTGGGGTGATTCTGCTGGGCTTTTATTATTGGACACTCAACCAGTTTATTGCGCAACGTACGCTGGGTTCCAAAGACCTGGCACACGGGCAGGGAGGGGCGATGTTTGCCGCCCTGCTAAAATTGCCCAACCTGCTGATTATGATTATACCGGGGGTGATTGCGCTGGTACTCTACCCGAACCTTGAGCGACCGGATTTGGCATTTCCGACACTGGCGTTTGATGTGTTGCCCATCGGCATTCGTGGGGTGGTGCTGACCGCGTTGATTGCGGCCATTATGTCCAGTCTGGATTCTGCATTGAATGCGGCGGCGACCCTTATCACGCTGGATTTTGTGCGGGTGCGCTGGCCGCATCTGTCTGACCGGGCGTTGGTGCGAACCGGGCGGGTGCTGACGGGGGTGGTGATGCTGGTGGGGATGGTGTATGCGCCGCAGATTGCACATTTCCAAACCCTGTTCGATTACGTGCAATCCGCATTGGCGTATATTATTCCTTCTGCCGTGGCCGTGTATCTCATGGCGTTGTTCAGTAGCCATATCAATGCATTTTCCGCTGCGATGGTGTTGCGTATAGGTCTGACGGTTGGGGTGGTGTTATTTATTCTGCGAAACCTGACTGACTATTGGGAGCTGTGGGGTTTGCCGGATATGCATTACACCAATGTGGCAGGGTTGCTCTTCGTTATCTATTGCCTGTTGAGTTATGGCCTGAGTTATTGGGGAGAAAAACCCGATGCACAGGACTTGCACCATACCACCTTTACTCGTGGTGATTTCAGAGCACACCTGCTGACATGGCGGCAACCGCATCTGGCGGCTTGTGCCATTGCGCTGGCTTTTGCGATGACAGGCTGTGTTATGGGATGCTGGTTTTGGGTGTGAGCAGGAGCCATCCCTGCTGGATGATAAGCGTTTTTGCGAGGGGTAGATTGCGATGATACAGGTGTCATCTCTGCCGTTATGGTTGCTCTATGGGCTGGTGAGTCTGTTGTTGTTGCTGGTGGGGACATTCGTCATCCGGCGGTTGCACCGCAAAGCCTTACAACAGGAGTTGACCAACAGTTTCCGCATTTTCTTCCGCCGGATGTACCGACCCGGCTCCCTGATGCTGTTGGTGCTGCTGGGCAAGATGCTGGTGCACGCTGGGTTGCCCTTGCCGCACTGGTTGCTGAACCCGGTGAACCATGCCACCACCATCCTGATGATTGGTGCCGGCGGCTGGATGGTGATTGGAGTGCTGAGTGCGGTCAAGACCAAAATATTGCGTCGGCACGATATGGCGACCGCCGATAATCTGCGGGCGCGCAAAATCCACACCCAGTTTGATGTGATTTACCGCATTATCAGCTTTGTGGTGATTGTGGTGACGCTGGCCATGATGCTGCTGACCTTTGAACAGGTAGCAGCCATTGGGCAGGGGCTGTTGGCATCTGCCGGGGTGGCGGGAATTATTTTGGGTTTGGCAGCACAAAAAACCCTTGGGAATGTGTTTGCGGGGATTCAGATTGCTCTCACACAGCCGATCCGACTGGAGGATGCGGTGGTGGTGGAGGGAGAATGGGGGTGGATTGAGGAAATTACCCTGACCTATGTGGTGGTGCGTATTTGGGATTTGCGGCGGTTGGTATTACCCATTTCCTATTTTACGGAAAAACCTTTCCAGAACTGGACGCGCAAAGAAGCGGAGATTATCGGCTCCGTGACGATCTACACCGATTATACGGTGCCTGTGGATGCCATGCGTGCACAACTGGATGCCGTGTTGGAGCAAACCCCCCTGTGGAATAAGCGGGTAAAAGTGCTGCAAGTAATTGACACCACCGAGCATGCTCTGGTGTTACGTGCGCTGATGACGGGTAGGGATTCCCCCACCACCTGGGATTTACGTTGTTTTGTGCGGGAGAAGCTGGTGGAATGGTTACGGCGGGAATATCCGGAAGCCTTGCCCAAAACCCGACTGGACATGGATGGTGCAATGCAGCAATTTCATGCTGCAATGCAAAATAAAAATCAAATACTTACAAAATAATGGCTGTTAATGCACAGACAACAAAACTGTCATAAAATTGTCAAATTCCACTGCTAGCGTGGAAGGGTGGTATTGGATTCGGCCATCAGCCTGCATATTGTATGGAGTGTAGGTTGAACCCAGTGAATCACTTTACTCTCCTCTAACCTGACGAGCGTTATATGGCGACAATACGTGCCTTTTCATCCCCCGCTTTCGGCATGACGCGTGCAACGGCATTGCAGTTGCCGGAGGGAGTGCTGGATGGTCAGGTGCAGGCGTCAGAGAGCCAACAGCCCACCCGTTTAAGGGAGGTGGTGGTTCAGCAAATGCAGCAGCGGTTGCAGGATTATCTGCAAGAAAATCCGGGTCAGGCAGATAAATGGCAGGGCTGTACCATTCGGCTATTGCCGAAGGGGCGGGAAGCGACACTGGAAATTGCAGGCTACCCAGAAGAAGGGGAAAGTCTGGTCAGTGACTGGTTGAAAGAATGGAGCCGAAATGAGGCAAAGCCCGCACTGGATGCGGGCAAAACCAAACTGGATGAGACAAAAACCATCGCTCGCAGTGATTCTGACAGCCGTGATAAGGATGCGCTGATTGGGCGTTATTCCACGCTGGGTGTGGGATTACTCTCCCTGATTGCAGGGATTGGGATTAATATTACCGCCACCGTGGAGCGCAAGCGCGAAGAGGCACTGAAGAAAAAAGAAGGCAAGGGCGAAGATAAAGGCGGGCCATGGCGCTGGCTGAAAACTCTGGGGACGATTTGTTTTATTGCGGCCAGCAGTGTTTTAACACTGGGGGGATTTCTACGGTCACGCCAGCGCAGCCTGCAAGAGATGTTTCGTGATATTGCAGACAATAAAACCGACGGTGAATTGACGCTGGAGCAAAAAGAACAGCCCTTACAGCAGGCACAACGGTTTGTGGAGCGTACCTTGTGGAGCGTGGTACCGGTGCTGAACCTGTCGGGCAATGCGTTGATTATGGCTGGCAGCGCCATTGGTGCTGGCAGCGCTATCGCGGGTGATGCCGCGGCATCAGGACAGGATGGGCAGGATGTGTCTGCGCAGGAAGCCGCAGATGCGAAGGCGGCGAAGCAAAGCGCGGGTCTGAACCGGGCGATTGAAGCGATTGGAACCGGCATGGGGGTTGCGGGCAATATGTTTATTGCCGCGCCGATTAAAGAGGCGCAGGAAGCCGGACATTTACCGGATCATCCGGTGGTGGATTTTGCCGTAAAACACCAGATGCCGCTGGGGGCAGGCACGGATCAGGTGGGTAGTATGCTACTGGCGCTGGCACCCTTAAGCAAAATTTTTGGCCCGAAAGGTGGGGATAAGGAAACCAAGGTCGGGATTATGGATTATGCACAGTTGGTGATGCTACCGATTTCTTTGTTGTGCGGGTTGCTGACCGCATGGTCACCGAAGAACAAAGAGTTTGGCGCGCAGGAAATTGGGCAGGAAGCCGCACGTTACCTGCGCAGCAGTGCTCCTAAGGATGAAAGTGGCAAAGCCCTGATTCATTTGTCCGATATTGAGCAACTGACCCAGCGGGTCATGATGCAGCCAGAGATATTGAATATCTCGCAGGATGAGCAGCAAAAAATCAAGATGGCTACTGCAAAAGCGTTGTGTGAGTTTGGCGGAGATGGCGTGGCACTGGGCGAAGACGTGTTGCCTCTGCTGGCTGCCGCCGAGCAGACCCAATGTATGCCGCAGCCGCTACAGGCAGCCGGTTGACGTATCTGCCTCGCGGTGGATTAGGGTGCTCCCTCTCTGGCAAGGCGGAGCAGTGTCTCTGCATCCGGTTGGCAGTGCTGTTGCAGCCAATAGGTTTCCAGTGCCTGATGCTGTTTTCCCAACGCGGTGCCGGGGGGAAGTCCTAACGCCTGCATGAGTTGATGACCATTCACCGGAAAGCGGGGGACGGGAGTGGCGCTAAGCTGTGACAGGCGAGCGGACAGGTCTGATATATCCTCTGCCATAGGGGATGAGCGGTGCCAGACACGCCACAGAATCAGAGCTTGTTGCAGCAGGCGATGCGGTTGTGGATACTTGCGTTGTTGGTAGAGCAGGGCGGGAAGTTCCGCTGTGGCTGGCAGGGCTGTCCATTGTGACGCGAGTGTGAGCAAGCGTTGCAGATGCTGAGTATCATCCCGTGATAGGCGCCAATGCGGGTTGATGACCGACAGGTGGTTGGGGGTGTGCCACAGTAGGCAGGCCAGCGTTAAGCGCCAGTCTGCCCAGAATACCGCAGATGCAGGCAGGTTGGGTAGCAGGCGCTGTTGTAAGTGCCAGAGCTGCGTTAAAGGAAGCGGTTCCGGCAGGTGCAGGGGGGCGTGCCAGCGGCAGTGTTGCATCCAGCGTAAGGCCAAAGCCGCACGGGGATGCGCGAGGAGGCGAGTCATTTCCTGCTGGATGCGTTCACCGGAAAGGGTATGGATATCCGCTGCATGGGCGCGAAATATTTGTTGCAGTTCTGCATCCGGCGTATGGTGGGAAAAACGTACCCAGAAACGGGCGTAGCGCAACAGACGTAGCGTATCTTCCCGGATGCGTTGTGCTGCATCCCCCACAAAACGCACCTCACCCTGCATCAGATCGGTCAACCCCTGACCGGTCGGGTCATAAATACGCCCCCTGGCATCTGCCGAGAGGCTGTTGAGAGTAAAATCCCGCCGCTGTGCATCGGCTAGCCAGTCCGTGCCGAAGCGCACAGTCGCATGGCGGCCATCGGTCTCGATGTCCTGACGCAGGCTGGTGATCTCCCACTGCTGACCAGAGGGTGCACGTGCGGTAATGGTGCCGTGCGCTACACCGGTTGGGAGCGCACGAAAACCGACTGCTTCAATACAGGCGAGGGTGACAGGTGGCGGAGCAGTGGTGGCGATATCCAGTTCCGTGGAGGCATCGGCTTGTTGCAGCAGGGCGTCACGCACGCAGCCTCCGATAAAACGCCAGTCCTGTCCGGCCTGCTGTAGCGCGTGGGAAAGCTGCTGCCATTCCGGGCTAAGCCATTGGCGCAGCAATTCGGGTGGGAGTAGGGCATCTACGGGTTGGGGGGAGTGGACTGCCATTGCGCTGGTACCAGTTGGTCATCCTGCAAATGGGCGGGGATGTAGGTTTGGTCACGGTTAGCGGGCTGCTGCCAGACCAGCAGAATGACCGCCACCAATGCAGTAATAACCGCAGCCGCCAGCCACCACAGACCCCGACCGCGTAGCCATTGCCGCACGGGATGCACGGCGGGCAATCGCCAGAGCAACCACAGCACCAGCAGCGGCAGTAGAAACAGAATCAGGCGTGCGAATAACAGCATGAGAGATGGCTACTCTCGTCCCATGAAATACCAGACGGCAAATGCCAGTAAGGGAAAAAGAATGATGCCAAAACGTTGGATAATGTTGATGAGCGTTGAAATCATAGAGCCTGTGACCTTGTGATAAGGATGAGATGCAGCATGGGTGACAGCATGCCGATAAAAGATAAACAAAACGTATCACTTAGAGAGTGTCGTCACGAGATGTTTAAAGGTCTGTAAACGACCTTTTTCTGTGCTTCCGGCTTGCATCTGTTCTACATGCACGGAAATGTCCGTTTTCGACAGATTCTTCCCCTCGTGACGACAGCATCTAGCGGGTCAGGGTGTATGTATGCTGTGGATTCTGACACGACAAAGCAGATGTGGATTACGCGACAGTTTGTGCGGGCTGGCAGGCTTGCGTCTCCCGCAGGCTGATGGCAGGGGTATGGCCATCCGTAAGGAGGGGGGTGGCGGTTGTCGCGTGGAGCTGTGCCACGGCTTCCGCAGTGACCTGTGTTCCTTCTAATGCGCGGTAGAACGGGTAGAGGTTCAGGGTGATGGGGCGGTTGGGAATAGCAATATCCAGCCCGAAGCATTGTTTCATCTGATCTTGGATATGCGCGGCATGCTGTGCATCCTGCGCGGAAGCGGTGCCGTGATTCAGGCGTTGTGCCAATTGACGGAACTGCCTTTCGCTGACGCCCAATGTGGCCAGTTGGGTGAAAAATTGCTGAATGAGCGGGCCGGAATAGGCTGGGTTGTAAGTTTCCCCCAGTTTATGTTCTGCCAGCATTTGCAGGGCGGGTTCTACCGGGCTGCCAAACAAGCATTTTTCCGTGATATGCAAAGCGGTTGGGTGCGAAAATTGCTGAGCGGGCTGGTAATAACGCTCTGCACTGGTTACGGGGGCGCCCAGATTTTCGACCACATGAGCCTGTAGTGACGCATTGCCGACGGAAAAACACACCGCGAAAGGTCCGGCTTGCGGCATGGAGTGGGCAATGGCGCCCGCTGCATCCGGCGCTCTGAGGAACTGCATGGTCACATGATCCGCTACAGAGGGGGGTGGGGTAGGGGTTGCCAGCAGGGTGGCATCCAGCAGGGTGGCCAGCTCCTCTCGCTGCTGTTGCTGTGCCTGATAGGTTGCATCATCCACACCAAACAGATGTTGATGTTCAAGAGAGCGCAGAAAGCCGTAAGAAAGGTAAGCGGGCATGTTGGTTAGCCTTGAAGGGCATTTTATGAACAATGGTGGCTAGCATGCGCACTTCCTTCTTCTGCGTCAAGCAGGAACAGGCCTGATCAGGGAGGCTAAAGGCGTTGTTGGCTTAGATGGCATCATCCTGCTGGTAGGCTGCCAGTGCCTGTTCGCGCATCCGTTCCGCATCCATGGCACTCAGTTGTTGTTCAATGTTGGTTTTGATACGGGCAGAAAACTCTGGATCTTTCAGGAAATCGGCGAAGGGATCGGCTGGCACGGAGGGGGCATGTTGCTGTTGATACGCACGTTGCGCCTGATGCCGAAGATGGGCGGGGGTGGGCGCGCTGCCCTGGGTGGCGGAAGCACCGCTCGCCGGAAATGCATCTGGCGTATCGGATGCGGGGTTCGCCATGGCTGTCCGTTCCGGAACATGCAGGTAGCGTTGGCTACTGCCGCCATGGATACGATCAGCACCGATCCGGTTACGAAATAAGGTTGGGTCTTTGGGGTCATGGCTACCCGTTTTGGCCAGAAACGCTGGGGAAACATGCACGGGAACAGCCATATCCGTGCGCGTAGCTGCCGAGGTTGCGGCGGCATAGGGCTGTCCATCCGGTGTGGTGACCTCTGCGTCCGATGCCATATTGGCGATAATGCCGGGGTTTGGCAGGCTATCGGGCGGGGTGGGGGACTCCATGGTTGGCTGGGAAGCAACGGTGGGCTCAGGGCTGAGTGGAGCGTCTGTCGTCTCCGGTGGTGCGGGAGACGTGGAGGGTGGAGCGTTGGCAGCCAATGCGCCCGCAGAATTGGCGGCAGTTGCCGTTGCATCGCTATGCAGCCCCATGGCGGTGAGCATATGGGTGCCGGGATCCTAACCGCTTTGATGCACGAGCACCTGCCCGACCAGACTGGCTGCCAGTCCAATGACGCCGCCAAACAGGGTATCCCCCAATATTTGGGCGCCTTTGGAAATGTTATCTCCCGTAAACTGGCGATAGAGGTGCGAAATCACGGGGATATGCTGTAGGGGATTGATAACGTCCACCACATCCCAGAAGTTCAGGCCGTCCTCACCAACATAGGTTTTGCCATTGGGAGTGGCGGCAGGCGGTTCTGGCGAGATGACGATATGAGGTTTGCTGGCGGAGACCTGCGAGGTGCCGGTGGTGGAGGGGGTATCGGTGGGGTGCTGCGCGGCCAGCGTTGCTGCAAACGAGTGCTCCCCCCCTTTTGTCGCCTGAGCAGACGACACAGACGCGCCACCGCTGTTTTGTAACCACGGCAAAGCAGAATCATAGAGATGGGTGTTGCGCAAATCCGGTTGCATGTCTGGCCTCTGTGCTTTGGGGAAAAAGATAAGCAAGAGCCGTGCCAGAATGCCGGAGGACTATGCGGCAGGGGGAGAGCGGCGGCTGCGCAACAGGCTCCGCAGGCTTTGTATATCCAGCGCACGGCTGACAATAGCGAGCGAAAAATAGAGACCGCATCCTCCGCCGATGAGAAGCACGAGCAGCGCCACGCGCACCGTGAGTGACACATGGGGTTGAAACCATGGCTCATACCATGGCGCGCTCAGGGCAAGCACCACACCCATGCCCAGAGCGGCGACCCCCAGTTTTAGCAGGTTACGTTGCAGTCGTGTGTCCGGCTGCAAATGTTGGCGGCGGTAAAGAACCTTGGCCATGAGCAGGGCATTCACCCAGGCAGAGCAGGCAGTAGCCAAGGCAATACCCATATGTCCAATAAAGCGTATCAGGCTGAGGCTGAGTATCAGATTTACCACGACGCATACCAGTCCGATTTTGACCGGCGTTTTGGTGTCCTCATTGGCGTAAAAACCGGCACTTAGGCATTTAAGGGCAATATACGCAGGTAACCCAATGGAAAAGGCGCGCAGAGCCTGTACGGTATTATGGGTGTCTGAGGATGAGAATTCTCCATGCTGAAACAACGTGGAAATAATGGGTTGCGCACAGAGAATCAGGCCGACCATCGCAGGGAGGGAGAACAGAATGCCCATCTCCAGAGCACGGTTTTGCAGGCGGATGGCTTCATCATGCGCCTGTTGACGGTAGGCTTTGGACAGCATGGGTAACAGCGCGGTGCCAATGGCAATGCCAATAATGCCTACAGGCAATTCATTCAATCGGTCAGCGTAATACAGAAACGAAACGGCGCCTGGAATGGTAGAGGCCAAAATATTATCCACCAGAATATTCACCTGTACAACCCCTGCGCCAAAGGCAACAGGCGCCATCCGCCTGAGCAGACATTTGACGTCTTCTGTCAGGCGGGGGACGCCGGGCAGGGGTAGGCAATCGGCGCGCAGGCACCAAAATGCCATCCAAAGTAACTGGCAAAAGCCCGATGCCATCACCCCGTAGGCCAGTGCGTGTGCCACGGTGGGTGTGTAGGGGCTTGCGGCCAGCAATGCCACGATAAAGGAGAGGTTGAGCAGCATGGGAGAGGCGGCGCCGGGGGCAAACCGTTCAAAGCTGTTTAAGACCCCGGTTAGCAGCGACATAAGCGCCACAAAAATAAGATAGGGGAAACAGAAGCGAGCAAGATCTATGGTGAGGTGAAAGACGTAAGCATCGTGGCGGAAGCCGGGAGCCATCGCTGTCACGACCCAGGGCATGCCTAGCAACGCCAGCACGGTAATGCCCAGAAGTACCAGCAATAGCGCAGAAGCGGCTTCCCGCGCGAAACGCATGGCTTCTGCTTTGCTTTCTGCGGCAAGTTTGCCTGCAAAAATAGGAACAAAGGCGGCACTGAAAGCGCCTTCTGCCAGCATACGCCGGAAAAAGTTGGGCAGGCGGTAGGCAATGATAAACGCATCGGTCAGGGGGCCGGCACCGGCATACATGGCAATCAGCATATCGCGGATAAAGCCCAGAATACGGGAGCCCAGTGTGTAAATGCCAATGGTGGCGACAGAGCGGAAAAGGGACATGCAACAAGCCTGCAAAATGCGATTTTTAGTGCCCATTGTCTGTGTTTATGCCAGACAATGGTGAGAATAGAGCGTATAAACCATACGGCTAACTTATACTATTGTTTATGTATCCACTAGATAGAGTATGAAGAGAGCCTGAAGCTTATATTTTTGCGGTAACAAAAGGATAGTCTGCGATGCTTTTATGGACGATTGCCCAACTGACGGCGGGTCTGGCGATGCTTTTTTGGGGCGGAGACTGGCTGGTGAAAGGCGCGGTAGGTATGGCGCATCGGCTGGGAGTTTCTACCTTGGTGATTGGTCTGACGGTCGTGGCGTTTGGTACCTCGGCACCGGAGTTAGTGTTGAGCATGGAAGCCGCACTGGACGGCTATCCTGCCATTGCTTTTGGCAATGTGGTGGGAAGTAATATTGCCAATATTCTCCTGATTATTGGGGCGGCGGCCTGTATCTGGCCGGTGGCGATTGGAGAGATTTCGCACCGTGAAAATATCTATGTGCTGGTGTTGACCGCCGTGGTGGTGGCCTGTGCCTGGGGCGGTGTGGTGCCACGTTGGGTAGGGGTTGGGTTGCTGGTTTCGTTACTGGGGATGACGGTGTGGTTATATCGCGCAGCCAGACGGGACTTTAAAGCCGGGCAGTTGACATCGGGTGATGCGGATCAGGCGCCGGAAGAGGAACGTATGTCTACGGGCAAGGCGATATTTTGGGCGGGGCTGGGTCTGGTCGTGCTGGTGGCTGGGTCACGGGTATTGGTGCCTGCCGCCGTGGAGCTGGCGCGTTATTTTGGTTGGTCCGAGGCCTTGATTGGGGTCACGTTGGTGGCGGTGGGTACCTCCACGCCAGAGCTGGCTACCTCGCTGGTCGCCGCCTGGAAGCGTCAAAGTGATATTGCGATTGGCAACGTGTTGGGCAGTAATATTTTCAATATTGCCGGCGTGTTGGGGGCAGTAAGCATTGTCAAGCCTATACCGGTTGCGGAACGTTTTTTGCATGGCGATATGCCCGTGCTGGTCGGGGTATCCTTGCTGTTGACGTTGATTATTTTACGTTGTCGTACGGTGGGTCGGGGGATTGGCCTCTTGATGCTAGCAGGGTTTGTAGGCTATAACCTGCTACAATTCTTTTATTTGAGGTAACCCCTTATGGCAATGGCACGAAAAACAGCACAATACCAGTGGAACTTCATGCGCTGGCGCATGCCAGCTCTGGCGGCGAGCCTGCTAGTGATTATGGGCAGTCTGGTATTATTTGCGGTTAATGGGCTGAATTATGGCATTGATTTTGCCGGAGGGGTGGTGTTGGAAATCCACACCGAAAAGGAAGTGCCCTTGTCCGAGCTGCGGCATGTGCTGGGCAAGGCCTATCCGGAAGTGAGCTTGCAGGCTTTTGGGGAAGGCAATGTCATGATTCGCCTGCCTAACCCAGAAGATGGCGATGCCAAAGCCGTGGTAACGGGGGTGAAAGAGGTGCTTGCAACAGCACTGGAGCAGCCCGTTGAGTTTCGCCGTGCGGAATATGTAGGCCCACAGGTGGGGGATGAGTTGAAGCGCAGCGGACTGTTGGCGTTGATGCTCTCCTTTGTGGCGATGATGGTGTATATCTGGTTCCGGTTTGAATGGCAGTATGGTTTGGGGGGGATTTTGGCGCTGGTACATGATGCTGCGCTGACCCTTGGGCTCTTTCTGGTCACCGGACTGGAGTTCAACCTGACATCCGTGGCGGCGCTGTTGACGATTGTTGGTTATTCTATCAATGACTCGGTCGTGATTTATGACCGTATCCGCGAGAATTTACGCCGTTACAAAAAAATGCCGCTCAACGATGTGATTAACCTGAGTTTGAATGAAACCCTCTCCCGCACCATGCTTACCGGCGGGACGACTCTGATTGCGCTGGTGGCTTTAGTGCTATTTGGTGGAGAGGCGATTTTCGGCTTTAGTCTGGCGGTATTTTTTGGCGTGGTGGTGGGGACCTACTCGTCCATTTTCATCTCTGCCCCTGTGCTGGTGTATATTGGTGTGAACCGTGAAGAAAAGGCTCCGGCAGCAGATGGATTTAACCACATCAACGCCTGATGGCGACACAAAGGCAGCGGTAACGGTCTTTCGCGGCTGGCGGCACGTGCCAGCGCACCTACAACAGTGTGCTGTGGCGCTCGGCAATTTTGACGGGTTACACCGGGGGCACCGGGTCGTGATTGAGACGCTGGTGCGGGAAGCCGAACATTTGCGGGTTCCCGCTGTGGTGGTGCGTTTTTACCCGCATCCGCGGCAGGTTTTGTCGCATCAGCCACCCGCAGCGATGTTGCGACTGCGCGAGCAGGTGCGTCTTTTGCGTGAAATGGGCGTGCAGGGCTTATGTTTCTTGCGCTTCACCCCCCACTTGCAGCATATGAGCCCCCAGACGTTTATGGAAGAGATTCTATTGGCTGGCCTACAGGCGCGTTTGGTGGTGACGGGGGATGATTTTCGGTTTGGTTATCAGCGGGCCGGGCATGTGGCGATGCTGCGTGCGTTTTTAGCGCCGCACGCAGTGCTTGCATACGCCGTGCCACAGCAACATATGGATGGAATGCGTTTTGCAACCAGCAACATTCGTCAGGCACTAATAGACGGAAACATGCCGGAAGCGGAACGATTGCTGGGGCGGCCTTTTGCCATGGCGGGGTATGTCAGCCATGGCGATAAGCGCGGGCGGGTGCTGGGTATGCCAACCGCAAATATTCACCTGCCACAACTGCAACTGCCACGCAAGGGGGTCTATGCCGCACGCGTCTATGGCGCGGGGTTGCAGGGGGGCGAGGCGGTCGTGAATATCGGTCAGCGCCCGACAGTGGGGGGAGAGGCCCCGCGACTGGAAGCGCATGTGCTGGATGCCAGTGGCGATTGGTATGGTCAGTGGTTGCGTGTGGAGTTGAAGCATTTTCTGCGCGATGAACAGCGGTTTGACGGGCTGGATGCCTTGCAACAGCAGATGCAGCAGGATAAACAGCAGGCCGCCACATGGTTGAAAGCCCATGCGGAGGCAGACAGGCAGGAGAGACAGAATGCGTAAATGCGGGTGGGGAATCGTGACCCTGTTGCTGGTGTTGGTGCTGGATCAATGGAGCAAATGGTATGTGGTGGAAGTGATGGTGCTTTCTGCCAACCCACGGGAAGTGACAGGTTTTTTCAATCTGGTGATGGTATGGAATTATGGGGTCAGCTTTGGCATGCTGGCCAATAACCATGAACTGGGACGATGGTTGTTGATTGGGCTGTCTGGCTCTATTGCGCTGGGGGTGGCCGTCTGGATGGTGCGTACCCGGCATAAACTGTTACAACTGGCTCAGGGGCTGGTGATTGGCGGGGCGGTGGGCAATATTGTGGATCGGTTCCGTTATGGGGCGGTGGCGGATTTTCTGGATCTGCACTGGCGGGGGTATCACTGGCCAGCATTTAATGTGGCGGATGCTGCGATTGTTTGTGGTGTTGCGTTGTTGTTGTTGGACGGTATAGTGATGAACCCGCAACAGGCGAGTTCTGGTGCGAAAGCGTAGGGCAAACGACCCGAACGCCCGACGTGATACATAAGTTAAGGGGTGAAGAAGCCATATGATGCCGCAACGTACCACGGTTACACAGATACGGTTGCATGCCTGTCGGCGGGGATTGCTGGCCACGCTGTTGGTACTGGCTGTCAGTGCTTGTTCCGGCAGTGATGCCAAGCGCATTCTGGGCATGGAGCGAAAATCACCGGATGAGTTTAAGGTCGTCAGTTTGCCGCCCCTGAGCCTGCCGCCGGAATACCATCTGGTGCCGCCACGCTCGGATGAGCGGCATGTGCGCAGTGACTTACCGGACAAGCAGAGTGCGCGGGAACTGTTGACCGGACGCGCTGCACCGGAGGCAGATACCGTGGCGTTGGCACGATCTGACCAGTTGATGTTGGAAAAAGCAGGTATTCAACGCGTATTGCCCGATATACGCACCATGGTGGAAGATGACTTTGTCGGTTCCGATATAGCAGAAGCGGAACGGGAAAAAAGTTTTTGGGAGCATATGAAGGCCGGTACCCTGTTGTTTGACCCGGATGAAGGCGCGGAAGATCGTGAAGCGGTGAATCCGGTGAGTGAGGCAGAACGGTTGCGTAAGCAGCGGAATCAGGAGTAAAAAACATGGCATACCGTGCCACGATTTACCGAAAGCTGGTCTGTTGCTTGCTGTGGGCGGTGTGTGTGGTTTTTGCGGTCGGTGCGCGTGCCGATATGGTGATAGAAGAAGCGCGTCTGGCCAATGGCATGAAGGTGATTGTGGTGCCGAATCCTATGGTGCCTGCGGTGACCCACATGGTCTGGTATCGGGTGGGGGGGATGGATGATCCGGTGGGCAAATCCGGTCTGGCGCATTTTTTTGAGCATATGATGTTCAAGGCAACAAAAAACCACCCGGCCAATGCATTTCCGGAGCGGGTGGCAGAACTGGGAGGCGAGGATAATGCCTTCACCAGCCATGATTACACCGCCTATTACCAGACGGTGGCGAAAGAGCATCTGGCAGAGATGATGCGTTGGGAGTCGGAACGCATGCAGCATATTGTATTTGATGCAGCAGAGGTTGCCCGTGAGAAACAGGTGATTCTGGAAGAGCGCGCTATGCGAACGGAAAGCAATGTGCATGGGCTGCTGGCTGAGCAAATGCGTGCTGCCTTGTTTGTGAACCACCCGTACGGGCAGCCGGTGATTGGCTGGGCAGAGGAAATTAAGGCCATCAGCGCGGCAGATTTGCGGGAGTTTTATCAGCAAACATTAAAGCCCGCCAACGCGCTGCTGGTGGTGGCGGGGGATACCACCATGGCAGATGTGTTGCCGCTGGCGAAACGCTACTATGGTGGCATCCCGTCCGGGGTTCCGCTGGTGCGTCCACAGCGGCCGGAACCGGCAGCCCGTGCAGAGCGATTTGTACTGCTGAGGCACGAGCAGGTGAAGCAAAAAAGCTGGCAACGCTGGTATCTGGCACCGAGCCAAACCGCAGGCCAGACAGCAGATGCCTATGCCTTATCCCTGCTGGCACAGCTTTTGGGGGGCGGGCAAACCAGTTTTCTGTATCAGGAACTGGTGGAGAAACGCAAGCTGGCCAGTGCGATTTCGGCGGGGTATGATGATGTATCCGCCGGGCCGGGAATCTTTACCATTCGCGCAACGCCGTTACCGGGCGTGACCATGCAGGCATTGGGACAGGCCGTGGATGCGCTGTTGCAGCAATGGCTGAGGGGTGGGATTTCGGATGTCGAGCTTTCCCGCGCACAACGTCTGTTCACCACACAGGCGACCTATGCCCGCGAAGGGTTGAACACCATGCCCACCATAGTCGGGACGGTATGGGCCGCTGGTTTGCCCATGCAGTATATTCACCAATGGACAGGGCGGATTCAACAGGTGAAGGCTGCCGATGTAGCGGCGGCGGCCGAGAGATTGTTGCGGCCAGAGGCGTCTGTCACCGGGTGGCTACTACCGGAACCTGCCGCCGCACCGTCGCCGCAGGCGGCCGGAGCGAAGGTGGGAACAAAGGTCAGCACCGAAGCAAAGGAGGCCTGCCATGCATCGTAAGCTTGGCGATATGCTGCGTTGCTACGGGCGCACAGGTTGGTGGGTTAGCCTGCTGGTAGGGTTTGTATTGGGTCTGATGACTTCGGCTGCCATGGCCTACCCTAAGGTGCAACGCATTGAGACCAGCGTGGGAGTCGAGCTATGGTTGATGCAGGACAGCACTCTGCCTGTGGTAAGCTGGCAATTGCTGTTCCGGCACGCAGGTAGCCTGAGCGACGGTGAACAGGCCGGGCGAGCCATGGTGGCGGCAGAAGCAGCGATGGAAGGTGCCGGGCCTTATGATGCGAAACAGTTCCATGAGGCATTGGAGGATAAGGCAATTGGCCTTTCTGTGAGTGCGGGTATGGAGGATGTGGAGGCATCTGCCTATTCTCTGGCGGAAGATACCGATATTGCGCTGCAAATGCTGGTACTGGCACTTAGCCAGCCACGGCTGGAAGACGAGGCGTTAGCCAAAATCCGTGAACAGTTGGCGACAGCACGGCGACAAAAACAACAATCCGCTATGACACAGGCGGTACGAAACTTCTGGGAAAAAGGCTTTGCGGGTACGCCGCTGGCACAGGATCCATTGGGAGTGGAAGAAACCGTAGAGGCACTGGATGCTAAGACGTTGCATGACTATAGGCAGGCATACTGGGTGCGGGACCGGGTGTTGGTGGCCGTCGCGGGGGATATTACGCCGGAAAAGGCGAAAGCATTGGTCGAAAAAGAGCTGTTGGCACTGCCCGCGCAGGCAGCAGGAGCGGCGGTGACGGTGACAGAGGCGCAGAAACTCTGGCCCGCTGGCGCCAGTTACCAGCATACCATGCCCAGCGAGCAATCTGCGATCTGGTTTGCCTTGCCAGCGGTGTCGCGTCAGCACAAGGATTTTTACGCGCTCTATGTGCTGAACCATATTCTGGGTGGCGGGGGGTTTGCGTCCCGTCTGATGCAGGAAGTTCGGGTGAAGCAAGGTTTGGTCTATGGGGTGAATACCGGCTTGATGGAACGCGATACTCTGGCGCTGCTGGTGGGGAATATGCAAACCCGCCCCGGAAACGAGGCAAAGGCCATACAGGCGGTGCGCAAGGTGCTGGCTGAACTGGCGCAAGGAAGCATCACGCAGGCGATGCGGGATACCGCTGTGAGCCATATTGTCGGGCGGTTGCCGCTGCAAATGGCCAGTGTCAGTGCGCTTTCCGGCTTTATGCTGGTGATGCAGCGCTATGAGCTGGGAGCAGATTATATTGATCAACGGCAAAGATTATTTGAAGCGGTGACTCTGGCCGACCTGCAACGGGTGGCCAGCACCTATCTACAACCTGCGGCGCTGGTGGTCAGCACAGCAGGGAAACCGGGCGAGGCAACAAAGTAACAGGAGGTGTGTTCGCTATGACGTTCTATCAACAGGCATTACAGACAACCATGGCTAGCAGCATTGGCAAAGGAGGGCTGGAGCAGGCCGCATTTGAGGCGCAAAAAGCACGCCTTTCGGCGGTGCGTGACCGGATTATCAGCGAGTGGAAGGCCGGGAGCCTGCCGTTGCTTTCCGTACCAGCAGAAGCGGATGCGTTGAAGCAGTATAAGCTGTTGGCGGAGCGTATTAAGCGGGATTATACACGTTTGATTGTGGTGGGTACGGGGGGTTCCAGTCTGGGAGCCAAAGTGCTGACCCTTTATGCAGAAGCCGAAGGACTGGCCGGATTGCCCGTGGAATATATTGAGAACGTAGACCCGTTGACGGTGAAGAACTATCAACAACAGGATTTACGGCAGAGTTTTATTCTGCTGGTCAGTAAATCTGGCGGTACGCTGGAAACGCTGAGCGTGGGTATGGTGCTGATGCAGCGCCTTGAACAGCAGGTGGGGCGTCAGGCATTCAAACATCAGGTGGCGGTGGTAACCCAGCCGGGGGATTCCGCCTTGCGTAAACTGGCAGAAACCTATGAATTGCCATTGTTTGAACATCCTGCCGATGTAGGAGGACGCTACAGCGTGCTGACCGTGACAGGCATGATTCCCGCCTTGGTCGCCGGATTGGATGCAGCCGCAGTGCGCCGGGGTGCGCAAGCCGTGATTGATGCGGTGCAGGCCGATGCAGAAGCCGCTCCACTGTTGGGATCTGCCATGCAAAAAGCCCTGATGGAGCAGGGCATGTGCAGCACCGTCATGATGCCTTACTGTGACCGCCTGTTTGAATTTGGCGCGTGGTTCCGCCAGCTCTGGGCGGAATCTCTGGGCAAAGAGGGAAAAGGTACGGTGCCGGTACGATCTTTGGGAGCCATAGATCAGCATAGCCAGTTACAGCTCTATCTGGATGGGCCAAACCAGAGTGGTTATACTATTTTGTGCCTGAAAAATGCCGATCAGGGACCCGCCCTGCCGCTGGAATTGCTGCCAGCGGATAAGCGCCCGCCCTATTTGCAGCAGGCAACTATTGGGGATTTGCTGGACGCGATGCAGCAAGGCACCATTGAGACGCTGGCGTCACGCGGGCGTCCGGTACGGGTGATAGAGATTCCGGCCTTAACGCCGGAATGTCTGGGGGCGTTGCTGATGCATTTTATGCTGGAAACCATTGCTACGGCCTATCTGATGGGGATTGACCCCTATGACCAGCCTGCGGTGGAAGATGCCAAAAACCGTGCCCGTGCAGCACTGGAGGCGCGGCAGAAAGTGGCGGCATGAGTGGTATTCGCTTACTGCCAAATGTGTTAGTGAATCGCATTGCGGCGGGGGAAGTGGTTGAAAGACCTGCCTCCGCCGTGAAGGAACTGGTGGAAAATGCCATTGATGCCGGGGCAACCCGCATTGACGTGCAACTGGTGGATGCCGGACGTAGCCTGCTGGCGGTTGAAGATAACGGCTGCGGCATGGCCAGAGATGAACTGGCGCTGGCCGTGCAACGGCATGCGACCAGCAAACTGCCAGACGATGATTTGCTGGCGATTGCGCATTTGGGGTTTCGGGGAGAGGCATTGCCTTCGATTGGCTCGGTTAGCCGGATGCGCATTACCAGCCGCAGGCGGGATGACGAGAGTGCATGGCAATTGCTGGTGGAAGGCGGTGCGGTAGGAGATGTGCAGCCTGCCGCCGCACAGCAGGGAACGCGCATTGAGGTGCGTGACCTGTTTTACGCCACGCCAGCCCGGTTGAAGTTTTTGAAAAGCGACCGGGCGGAAGTGCAGGCGGTGAGTGACGTGGTTCGACGTTTGGCGATGACGCACCCCTATGTAGGGTTCAGCCTGCAATCCAACGGGCGCATATTGCTGCGCACGCAGGCGCATGGCGGGAAAGATAAGGTGACGGCAACGCACTTGCGTCTGGCAGAATTATTTGGGCAAAGCTTTGCGGATAATACCGTGCCGGTAGCCTATGAGCGTGATGCTGTGGTGGTGAGCGGTTTTTGCGGCTTACCCACCTATGCCAGGCCGACGGCTGGGGATTTATATCTGGCCGTGAATGGGCGTCCGGTGAAAGATAAATTGCTGGTGGGGGTGGTACGTGCCGCCTATCAGGATTATCTGGCGCGGGATCGCTACCCGGTAGTGGCCTTGTATGTGGAATTACCCATGCGAATGGTGGATGTGAATGTGCATCCCGCGAAGACGGAAGTGCGCTTTCGCCACGCGGGAGATGTACGCAGTGCTGTATTACAGGCGTTACGTAAGGCGTTACAGCAGGCGGGTTTTCAGGCATCCACGACCGTGGGGGAGGACGCATTGCGTGCTTTCACTCCACGGCAAAGCCCTGCTGCGGAAGCGCAGGCCACCCTGCTGAACCCCTATTACCATTGGCAGCAAGCGCGTGACCCGGAGCATGAACCACCGGGGCTGGAGCAGCAAGGCGGGCAATACCGGGAGATGGTGCCCATGGTGGCGATGCCGCAAAGCCGTTCCGCTTATGGAAATATATCGGCTATTGCACAATTTATGCCGAGGCCAGAGGGGCAGTCCATGTTGGATGCGCCGAATCTTTCCTACCCGTTGGGAGCCGCGGTGGCGCAGGTACATGGCACCTATATTGTGGCGCAGACGGAGCAGGGCATTGTGATTGTGGATCAGCATGCTGCCCATGAGCGGCTGGTCTATGAAAAAATGAAAAAAGCACTGGCCAGTGGCGGCATGAAACGGCAGCATCTTCTATTGCCGGAGGTGGTGGAATTGGGTGAAGCTGCCGCAGAACGGGTACTGGCGCGCAAGGACGAGCTGGCAGAACTGGGGTTGATGGTAGAAAGTTTCGGGGACGGAGCAGTTCTGGTGCGGGAAGTCCCCGCTCTGTTGGGCGAGGTGAATGCCGTGGCACTGGTGCAGGATATGGCGGAGGAGCTGGAAGAATATGGGGATGCACTGACCCTGCGTGATCGGCTGGAGCACATATGCGGCACCATGGCCTGTCATGGCAGCGTGCGGGCAGGGCGGACACTGAGTGTACCAGAGATGAATGCGCTATTGCGCGAGATGGAAGCCACGCCTTTTTCCGGCCAGTGCAACCATGGGCGTCCAACCTATGTCGAATTACAGCTTAAGGACATGGAAAAGCTGTTTGGTCGGCGTGAATGAGGTAAGCCGATGGGTCGTTGGGACGTGATACGCATTTTAGTGTTTGCCCCACTGTTGATCAGTTTGTTAGTAGGGATCTGGAGCCTGTGGGTGCGGCGGGTAGCCTGGAGTAACCTGCGCTGGGAGCAGGGGGTGGCAGTTATTCTGGCGCTGGTGGTGCTGGCCATGCCGACCTTACTGGCAGACTGGAGTGCGCAACGCGCCTTCCTGCCCAGAGATGTGGGGTTTGTTGCGGGAGTGATGCTGTTTGTCAGTTGGCAAATGGGGCGGCAGGCGTATTTACGGCAGGCACCGGGTGTCGTTTACCTGCATGCGGCGTGGGTGGCTGGTGCGATTATGCTGCTGGCATTGCTGACCCGCTGGCCGGATAGCTGGTATTTGCCAGCATCCGCTGTGGCGTGGGTGGCAATAGGCCGGTGGGCATTGGCTCGGTGGAAGCTGTACATTCCGCTATCGTTATGTTTAAGCTGGCCGGTCACGCTGCTGCTGCTGGTACTGGTATGGGAAGCCATGGAAGCGGGCTACCCGTGGGCGGCGCTCTGTGCTGTTGCACCCGCCATGGTGCATGGCTTGCTTGCCATTCTACCGCTGGAGGGGGCATGGGCGGGCTGGCGCCACTATTGGCAAGGCCTGCCGCTAGGGGTATTGGCTCTGCTGGCCTGGAGTGCGATGCTGGCTGTGCTGTGGTTTGATAACTGGGAGAAGGTTGCCACTCTTGGCTGTTACAGCCTGTTACTCAGTACCGTATTTTGGGGAAGGTTGCGGTTGAGTAAAAACGGTGCATCCTCTATAAGCGAACCATCAACCGATACCCTCCCCGTCAGCCATAAGGACGCCCAACCATGAGCCATACCCGTTATGCTTTGCTTTCTGTCTCTGATAAAACCGGGTTGTTGCCATTGGCAGACGTTTTGGTGAAGCATGGCATTGTATTGCTTTCGACCGGTGGAACGAGCAAGCACCTGAAAGAGGCCGGATTGCCTGTGGTGGATGTCGCGGAATATACCGGTTTTCCCGAAATGATGGATGGGCGGGTGAAAACCCTGCACCCCAAAATTCACGGCGGTCTGTTGGGTCTGCGCGATGAACCCGCGCATGTGGATGCCATGAAAACCCACGGCATTGGGGCGATTGATTTTGTGATCGTCAATCTATACCCGTTTGAAGCCACGGTTGCACGTGGAGCCGAGCCGCATGAAGTGATTGAGAATATTGATATAGGCGGGCCGTCTATGCTGCGGTCTGCGGCAAAGAATTTCCGGTTTGTGACGGTGGTCACCGAGCCGGAAGATTACGCACGGGTAGCGCAGGAAGTGGCAGAGCATGCAGGCCACACCACCGAAACATTGCGTAGGGAACTGGCGGCAAAAGTCTATGCCCGTACCGCTGCTTATGACGCGGCGATTGCTGCATGGTTTGCGACACAGGCGGGAGAGAGACTGCCAGAGCGCATGGTGATCTCGGCGGTGAAGGCGAGTGGACTACGTTATGGTGAGAACCCGCATCAGCAAGCCGCCCTGTATGTGACAGGTCAGCCGACGCCAGGTGTGGCCACGGCAACACAAGTGCAGGGTAAAGAATTGAGCTTTAACAACCTGAATGACGGAGATGCGGCATTTTTGCTGGCCAGTGAATTGACCGAAGCACCGGCTGTGGCCATTATCAAACATGCGAACCCGTGTGGGGTGGCGATGGGTACAAGCGTTGCTGATGCCTATCGGCGCGCTTTTGCCAGTGATCCGGTCAGTGCGTTTGGTGGCATTATTGCCACGAATCGTCCCTTGGACAAGGCGGCGGCAGAAGTGATGAGCGAGCAGTTTGCCGAAGTGATTATTGCACCAGAGGTCACCGCAGAAGCGAAAGAAGTGTTTGCCAAAAAAACCAACCTACGGGTTTTGGAGACGGGTCGTATGCTGCATCCCGATGAACAGGGGATGTGGTTAAAAGCCGTTGCCGGAGGGTTTTTGGTGCAGGAGGCCGATGTGGCATTTACCCCGCGCAGTGCGTGGCAACGGGTGAGCGGTGAGCAGCCGGATGCAGATGTTTTGCAGCAGATGGAGCTGGCCATGCGGGTGTGCCGCCATGTGAAATCGAACGCGATTGTGCTGGTGAAGGACGGTGCCACAGTCGGTATTGGCGGTGGTCAGACCAGCCGGGTAGATGCGGTGCGCATTGCGGTGGAGAAAGCCAACACATTGGCGGGAAATCTACGCCGTAGCGAGGGGGCGATTCTGGCCTCTGATGCGTTTTTCCCATTTGCGGATAATATTGCGCTGGCAAAAGAGGCAGGTGTGCGTTTTGTGATACAGCCGGGTGGATCGGTGCGTGATGAAGAGGTGATTGCTGCTGCGAAGGAGGCGGGGATTACCATGCTGCTGACCGGTATGCGGCATTTCCGGCATTGATGCCGCCAATTGACCGGGCGGCCTGCCGGATAGACGCATGCGGATGCGTATCGGTTTTCTGGCGTGCGGTTTGAAGCACTTAGCTTCAGGATGCGGGCAGGATCGGTGCAGACCGTTGCGGTGGTGCGAGCTGTGGGATCTTCTCCGCGGCGCGGGTGTCACTCTGGCGTACCCGTTCCCGCGAGATGTTGTAAATCTGGCTCAGTTCATCCAGCGTGGCGGCAGGCTCTTGCAGGCGGCGCTGGTACAGAATATCCTGCTCGCGTTCGTTAAGGGTTTCAAAGCCCTGTTCAAACAACATTTTTTGTTGATTCATTTCCTGATATTCGGCAATTAATTCATCGTGCAGCGGGTCATTGCTGGCCAGCTGATCAATCATGTCATCGCCATCTTCAAACACGGGTGCATTCAGCGAGCGGTCACTGGCTATCATGCGCCGGTTCATGTCTGTCACATCTTCTTCCGAGACATCCAGCGTATGGGCAATATGCGCCAGTTGCTCCGGCGTGAGATCGCCTTCATCGGTGGCTTCAATTTGGTTTTTGACGCGCTTCAGATTAAAAAACAGGCGTTTTTGCGCCAGTCCCGTGCCGACTTTAACCATGGACCAGCTTTTCAGAATATATTCCTGAATGGCAGCCTTAATCCACCACATGGCGTAGGTGGACAGGCGGAAACCCTTATCGGGGTCGAACTTTTTGACGGCCTGCATCAGGCCGATATTGCCTTCCGAAATCATTTCCACCAATGGCAGGCCATAGCCGCGAAAGCGCATGGCCACTTTCACCACCAGACGCAAATGGCTGGTGACAAGACGGTGCGCGGCCTCGGTATCCTGATGTTCCTGATAACGTTTGGCCAACATGAACTCTTCGTCCGCACTGAGAATAGGGAACTGACGAATTTTATGCAGGTATTGTTGCAGGCCAGAGGCTGAGGAGAGCGATGGCAATGTGGTCGTCATGCGGTACCTCATACAAGCAATGCTCAGGTTGCGGATTTTCGGATGAAGCGTTGACCGAAAGCGCAAGCCGTTCAATAGTATGCTCACCGACGGTGAGTCATGGTTTCTTTGCTGTCTGCGCACCCGAAAAGGGGAGTGCAGTCAGCAAAATGTCACAGATAAGGCTTTGAACCTATGCTATCTGGGGGTAGGTGATGGTCACGCTACGGAGGAACCGGATAGGAATTAGGGTCTAAGGTTATCTGAGAGGAGCAGGACGTTAACATATTTTTGCCAGATTGGCAAGGTGGGGCAGGATGACCCGCAGCATAACAGGATAGATGATACGGTACAGGATGAAACGCAAACAACCGCCAGCACAACCTATTTCGCCTCAGAGCGTGGTGCCTCCGCGTCGCCGTGCGGGGCATCGGTGGTTGGGACTGCGCGATGTGGCACGTTGTTTCTGGCAGGCGGTTGTGGATACGGTGATGCATGACGGTATTGAGCATGCGGGGTATCTGGCGTTTTTGTCCATGTTAAGCCTGTTTCCTTTTCTGGTATTGCTGATGACATTGGCAGGGATTTTGGGGGAACTGGAAATAGGACAACAATTTACCGCCATTTTGCTGGCGCATTTGCCGTACGATGTGGCGCAGGCGTTGCGCCCACGAATTGATGAGATTGTGGGAGGCCCGCCGCCGGGGTTGTTGACCGTGGCGTTGCTGGGTGCGGTGTGGACAGCCTCATCTGCGGTGGAGGGCTTGCGCACCATTTTGAACCGGGCGTACCGGGTGAGTACCCCACCGTCTTACCCCTTACGGCGATTGATGAGCATTGTGCAGTTAATTGTGTTGCTGGCACTGGTGAGTCTGGCGATGTTGGCCATTGTATTTGTGCCACTGGCGCTGGCGCACCTGAGTGTGTATGTGGATATTCAGCATTTGGTGAGTGAGGATGCGGATGCCTGGCGACTGGGTATTTCCGCTGCGGTGTTATTATTATCGGCAGCCGGTATGTATTATGTGTTGCCCAATACCCGGCAGAAATTTCGCGCCACCCTGCCGGGGGCTGTGCTGGTGGTGTTGATGTGGATGGGCTTCGCCTGGTTGTTTAGCGAATATTTGCAGCAGTTTGATCAGGTCAATTTTCTCTATGGCAGTCTGGGCAGCCTGATTGCGGCATTGTTTTTCTTTTACCTGATGGCGATGATTTTGATTTTCGGCGCGGAGTTTAATTACCATCTGGAGCGGGCACTGGGGCACCGGATTATTGAGAAAGAGGCGGGTGAGGCGGCTAATCCAATTTAAAATTCTCTTCACCATATTTCGAATAATAGTAATAGATGCTACTAATAGCTATATTTCTGCAAACCTCACGCATTTCGCATATTTCCCATTGCTGTGGCCTAAAATAAAACGATCCACGATTAAACTTACCCTCCAGAACATGAAGATATGTATGATTCAGTTTTCCAAACATTGCAATCGTCGCTACCCGATCGATAATGCTAGAATCATCACTGAAATCACATCCATCTCCAAAGCAAACAAAAGGAAATATAGACTCGTTCAGTAATGCAGTTCTGAATCCAATGACATTCTTACCTAAACGCTCAATTGCATTACCCTTGGCCTGCTTTGGCTTTCCTTCCCGTTTACGCAAATCGTTAGTGCCCTGATTCTTTTTTTCGGCTATTAAAATAGGGAAGATTGTACCATTCTTATCACGTATGCTGAGTATTCCACCATCTGGTTTCATAGATGATGTTTTATGATAAAAAGTAAAATCAACATCAGGAAAATGTTTTTCGAGAGACTTAATCACATTTTCCAATTTCCAATCTTTTTCGTATTCTAAATGTATTTCAGGAAATTTTTCTGTAACGTCATTAACTACCTCTTTAATTGCCTGTGCCAACATTTTTTCTTGTCTAGATGATATTTTATTAATGACCGTGTTCTTTCGTTGTTCTCGAAGTTGATCTTTATTTGACATGGCTATTTACTTCTTCTCAAGCAAAAATAAGTATTCAGTTACATAAGGTTCACGACTTTCAAGATTACGGCTACCTCTATATGTATTATATTTTGTTTCTAACATAGTAAGGCTACCTATATTTTTTAATCCATTAACAAAATCTTCCTTCTTTATAAACCCTTCACTGTTGTAGGATATTAGGAAAAATCTGGCATTTAAATTTGCAATAATGGAAAATAGGGCGGACTTGGCTGTTTGAGGTTTGTTAAAGAGGCTACGGTTCCAACTTTCAGGTATTCCACTTACACGGCTATAAGACTCAGGGCGTTTATAGTTGGCTATTAAGTTCAACATAAAGTAATTTGAGCCGTATGGGTGTTGGTTATAGGGGGGATCCATATACACCAAATCAAAGTGTTCTCTATGGCTCTTGCTAAAATCAACGGCGTCCTCTTGTGTAATGTTAACTATCGCTTCGTGGTTTGACAGAGTTGGCAGGTCGATGCTTATCTGCCCCAATATGCGTGTGAGTGCGTTTGCGCCCTCCCCACCGAATGCGCCTATTCCTCTACGGTTCTTATAAAAACCTTTAAAAACACCTGCAGTGTTATTGTGTACAGATGCTTTTACAATCAAAGGAGCTAAAAAGAATTTCTGAAGATGTACGGGGATACTATCTATATGTTGTCTTGCTGTATCAATAAACTCTGCATTGGCCCGCGTGTAGAAGACACGCTCGCCCTCTTTGATGTTTTTGTCATCTTCTGGCGCATATAATTCAGCAATAAAACCACGTCTCCAATCAGCGAATATTTGATTTCTAAGCCAATGTAGATAGTGTCGTAACTCATCATAATTTATTTGTGATTTATTTGCTAAATATGTGGAGTTTACTATTGAGGCATAATCTTCCAGATCGTTACATGTAATGGATTCTGAGTGCATTTTCATGAAGCGAGAGACAACACCGCTGCCAGCAAATAAATCAAGGAAAGAAAGGCGATTCTTTCCCAGCCTATCCTTGACAATGTCTACACCCTTACTAATAAATGGAATAAGGGTACGTTTGTTGCCAATGTATGTTATTAGTTCAGAATTGAGATAGCAGGGGTTCTCATTTTGCATATTGTCAAATGCTAACTGCATAGGCATCATCTTTTTTTCCTAATGTCTAAGTAAAATAAATACACCATTTTCTGCAGATTTACCACTATATCTTGAGTTATGTCTGGGTGGAGGGGTGGCTGCTTAAACATGCGGCTTGGTATAAGCAAAAACGCCAGCCATTTACGGAACAAGTTGCCAGATAAAGGCCAGCCCAATGGCAACACCGTAGGGGACGGGAGCGAAGGGGCGAAGCAAAATAGGCAGTTTTTCCCGCTGAGAAATGAGCATGCGGGCAAGGAAACGCAGCAACAGAATCAACAGGGTAAACAGGCCGCCCAGCAGAGCCGTGGTGGTGAGGAATGGCAGGGTAGCGGCAGGCCCCGTCCACAGGCAGCAGGCGGCAAGCCACTTGGCGTCCCCTCCACCAAAGACTTTCAGGGCAAATAATCCATAGCCTACCAGCAGTGCGGCAAGGCCGATGAGGAGATGCCAATACCAGCCGGAAAGATCCACGAACAGGGCGTAGGCCGGATAGCTGGCCAGTAATAGCAGCACTATCCGATTGGGAATGCGGTAGGTGAACAAATCATACAGTAATACTATGGCTTGCAGGGCGCAAAGCCACAGTGCCGTTGTCCCCACGGGCGTTGCCAACCATGCGTCCACGGTGGTTGGTAGTGGAGAGGGCAACAGCGGCAGCATTATTCGTTGGTGGGTTTGCGGTTGCGGAAGGCATCCAGCGTGATGACATTTTCCTCGCCTTTGATGGGGGAGGCGGGGGCAGAGGTGGTGTCCGTGGTTTTTTCCGGCGTTTCTTCCAGCAGGCTGGGTTGGCCTTCGTCCTCGTCTTCGTGCGCATCACGGGTTTGGAATTGCAGGCCAAACTTGATACTGGGATCCGCAAAGGCGGTCAATGCATCGAAAGGGATAACCAGTTTTTCTTTTTTGCGATTGAAGCTTAAGGCCACGGTAAAAAAGTCGTCTGTTACATCCAGATCCCAGAACTGGTGTTGCAGGACGATGGTCATTTCATCCGGATAGCGTTCCCGCAGGTAGTCTGTCATTTCCACGCCGGGGAAATGGGTGCTGAAAGAGAGGTAGCAATGGTGGTCTCCGGGCAGGCCGTCCCGTTTGATGATGGCCAGCGTGTCCCGCACAACGCCGCGCATGGCGCTGTCTATGAGTTGAGCGTAACCAATGTGATCTTCAGTCATGCGTGCACCTGTATGCTTCACGTGTAGAGGTCATGGATCAGGCGGACGGTAGCAGGGACAGGCAGCCCCCAGCCAACGCTATCAGGACAATCAATAGCCCGGTAATAGCCCGGTGGTGGGTCATGGCGGCGTCCGTGCCTGGTCGCCTTGGATTCAGGTTTAAAGTAAAAAAAACCCGCTGCCTAGCGAAAAACATGCGGCAATGCGAGATGAGGTCAGGCGATACGCCATCGGTAAGCCACGGATACGCGACAGGGCGAACCGGCATGTGCCTGTTCGCCCTGTGAGATGCAACGTCATATGGTTGCTGAGGGGGGTTATTTTTCCTGCATGGGTTTGCTGCGCATGTCGCGCTTTTCACGGTACATGGACGCGGCTTCTTCATGGCTGACCAGATTATTGTGGTTGGTATCCGTATTGGAAAAGAGCTGCTGGTGGAAGATTTTGGACTCTGCCCGTGAGAGCATATTGTCGTTATTTTGGTCAATTTCGACAAATTTTCGCTCCAGCAAGCGTTCTTTGCTGGCGTCTGGTGCGTGCATGTCTCCATGCATGGCATCGTAGTAGGCAATGACCTCGGCTTTGCTGACCACGCCATCGTGATTTCCATCAATTTCGTTAAACTTGATGTCATGGAAGCTGTTGAACTCTGTGCCGGCAATCATGCCATCGCCATTGGCATCAATGGAGGAGAAGGTACGCTCCATGAAATGATCCTGTTCATTATGCTGGGCATCGCGCATGGCGGTGGCCAGATACTGTTTGGCGGATGGGCTGGGGCGATGCACATCGGCAGTGGGTTCATCATGGGCGAGGGCGGGTGTTAGGCTGCCGGCCAGAAAAAGGGCGCTGAGGGCAAATGCTTTCATGGGGTGTCTCCTGTTGTCATGCCATGGTGTGTGTGACATGGATTATCACATGCGCTGTAGCCTAACGGGTTCGGTATTATGCAGCGATAGGGAGGCGAACCGAAGAGTCTAAAGGGGGAATCAGGCGGTGATCTATGCCGGGGCGATGCAGAGACAGGTGTTTACGCTGGACAGTCTGCATGCCATCCGGCATGGTGGCGGCATGAAACGGATCATAGGGCTTTCACTGTTGATGTTATGTGGCCTGCCGGGGTGCGCCAGCATTTCCCGCGGGGTAGCAGAGGCTGTGCTGCAGCATAAGGAAAAAGATACTCGCACCTGTCAGGTGGAAGGTATGCCGTTTGAAGGCATACGTCAGAGTCTGGCTGCGCAGCAGTCCGGTCATAGTGGCCATACCACCAAGCTATTGATGGTGCATGGGGTGTCTGAGCATTTGCCGGGTTATTCTACCCGCTTGCGGGAAAAACTGGCAGATGCCCTGCAACTGGGTGTCATGCAGGCCGAAGTGAAAGAGATACAGCTCTATGATGATGTATCACAAAAACCCGGCGCGGCGGTTTTGCGTATTCACCGCTACGTAACGGTGGAAGAAGAACGGCAATTGCTGTTTTACGAATTGACATGGTCGCCCATTACGGAACCGGATAAGAAGGCTATCGCGTTTGATTCATCGGAAGCGTACAGTTTTCGGCGTGCCGGGCTGAATGCCACGCTCAAAGAGTTTATGAATGGCACGGTGCCGGATCTGCTGGTCTATATGGGAGACCGGCAACCGGTGATTCGCTCGGCGGTGGCGCAGGCGGTATGCTGGATGTTCCACGGGGACTGGGAACACCTGCCCAACGACGTGGATGCGCCATGTGTGGTGGGAGAAGAAGGCGTAGATATGGCCAACACCATTGCTGAGGATGATTTTTATTTCATCACCCATAGTCTCGGCAGCCGGATTACGCTGGATACCATACAGTCTCTGGCCACGCGTTTTGCCAAAGCCCCGAACCAACGGGAAATTGACCGCATGCAGGCGGCCTTGCGTCAAAAAAGCATGACGGTCTTTATGTTGGCCAACCAGTTGCCCCTGCTGCAATTGGGGCGTGCGGTGCCGGAAGTGGTGGATGCGAGCGAGCAGTATTGCGGGAAAAATGCCAAGAAAGCGGAAGCACGGCATATTGGGCAGTTGAATATTGTGGCTCTGAGTGACCCGAATGATATTTTAAGTTACCCGGTGCCGGAGGATTATGCCGAGCGGTTTATTGATTCCCGTACCTGCCCGAATGTGGTGAATGTGAACCTGAATATCACCCCGGTACGCAATTTGTTTGATGCGGTGAGCTTCGCCGACCCCATGACCGCACACCGTGGCTACCATGATGATGCGCGGGTGATTGGTTTGATGACCGATGGGCTGAGCCGTGAGCATCGGGCGGCGATTGTGCGCAAGCGTTGTGACTGGGTGGAGTTGAGACCCTGAGCGTACATGCCAGCATGGGCTTCGGCGCCATGATGGCGATACTGCTTACAGTATAAAGTCTCCGCCGACCAGATTGCTGCCCAGATAATTATCGAGCTGGATTTCAAAATCAGCAACGCCATTGCCATCGCCATCCACAACCAGAACGGTATGGCTGCCGTCCTGATAGTAGCGCAGTTCACGGGTGGTATCATCCGCATCAAAGGCGGATGTGCCGATGAAACTGCCGGAGCCAAGGAAAATGTCGGACAGGTCGATCTGATCGGCATCACCAGCTTGTTTGAAGTCTGTGATACGGTCGCGGTTACCGGCACCGATGCCGGAATAGGATGCTTGTGTCCATACAAAATCATCGTCTCCGTCGTCGCCCGTCAGCACGTCTGCCCCCAATGTACCGCCGGTAATGGCAATGCCGTATTTCATGGACAAATATTCCACCACTTCCTGCTGCTCGGCCAGAGACAGGGCTTTATCAAAAATCAGCACTTCAGAGATATAGCCATCCCATAAGTAATTAGGGCTGGCGGTGGTGCGGGCGCCAATGAGAATATGTTCTGATGCCTCAACCGCTGCGGTGCCAACATCGGTGGTGGTGGTGAATTCTGTATTATCGACATTCAGGGTCAGCGTGGTGTGATCCCACTTGGCACCCACAATCGCTGCATCATCATTCGCTCCGGTGACGCTGTCAAAGTTATCGCCGCGGGTACGCAGGAAATAAAAATCATCCGTAGAGGCAAGCTGGAAGGTGCGGCTGGAGGCGGTGCCGCTGGCTCTGGCGACCAATGTGCCATGTAGGGATGTGTCGTAACTCTGACTGACCGTGAAGACGGTAAAGTCATCGGTACCATTTGCAAATAAGCCGGTTCCGCCCAGTGTGCCGGTGCCAAACGTGAAGTAATCCGCATCGCCGTCTGTCGCATTGAAGTAAAATGCTCTGCGTCCTCCCAGTTCACTGACATAGGCATCGTATTCTGGGTTATTAACAGCGGTTGCGTTGGCATAGCCTGCTTTGTTGACCCAGCTGGTGACGGATGCACCGTTGGCGACCAATGAACCATCACCATTGACATCGCCCGCATCCATCCAGGCGACAGCATTCAGGAGAGTGGCATCAAAGCTGCGATTATCGCCATAGATACGGTCATCCCCCGCATCTCCGGAAATTGTGCTGGCACCGTAGCCACCATACAATACCTGATCCAGCAGAAAATCGGTGGCGTCTAATTGGGCGGTGACGTTTCCCTGAATGAGGAAGCGGAAACTGCTGCTATCTTCCACGCGGGTAAACGTACCATCATAACTGATGCTTAAATCACTGAACGAAGTGATACCTGTGCCGCGCAGGTCAAATATGTCACTGCCATTGTCGAAGCTGTTAATGCGATCCGGGTTTGCATCGGTGGAGTGTGCCAGATCGCTGAAAACATAGGTATCGGCTCCGGCGCCGCCATCCAGTGTGTCCTGTCCGGCTCCGCCGTTGAGTGTATCATTTCCATTGCCGCCTGTCAGACTGTCTGCACCATCGCCGCCATGAATACTGTCAGTGCCAGCCTCACCGGAGAGATCATCATCCCCTGCACCGCCAATGAAGCTATCCCCATTGCCACTGCCCAGTGCGTAAAGGGAATGGTTGGCATCCACGATACCCGCACCATTGAGGGTAAAGGAAGTAGCCCACTGCGCCCGGATATCCAATTCCGTACCGCTAAAGCTGGCGTGATTGAAGTAGGCGTCATCAATGGTGAAGCTAAAGGTGGCTCCTGCGTTCATTTCAATACGTTCAAGGCCTTGAATGTTCCAGCTGGCGGTGTTGACGGTGAGAGTGCCGCTGCCCCCCCAGTAGAGGTAATCGTACCCACCGCCTCCATCCAGCGTATCGGTAGCGGTCAGGTTGCTACCCCAATAAAGCTGGTCAATACCCTGAGTGGCGTAAACCGCGTCATTACCGGTATTGCTGCTTGCAAACTGGTTCCAGCTACTGGTAATGCCTGAAGCGTCCAGCGTGAGGTCGCCGCCCGCATTGCCGAGCTGGAAGTTCAAACCACTGGTAATGCCGCCTCTTGCCGTGTAGGTGTCCGATAGAGTGAGGGAACTGTTGGCGATGGAGAGGTAAAATTGTTCAAAACCACTCACATCCGTCAGGGTATCCAGATCTACTGCAGCAGAGGTTGAGGTGAGGTGGAGGCTGTCATAATTGGCGCCGCCGCTTAAGGAATCTCCCGCGCCAAACTGATTGGCAGAAATATAGACCTGATCATTACCGCTACCGCCGACGATAGTGTTGTTGCCGGAAGTGGCGTAGATGGTATCGTTGCCTGTGCCACCTGTTGCATGCAGATGTCGCCCCACACCTACGGCACTGGCGTTGACTGTAATGCCTGTGGTGGAAGTGGTGGTGATGGTGAGCGTATTGCCATCAAAATCGGCTGCATCGAAATAGGCATCGGCGAAGGTGAGGCTGTGGGCGGCGTTGCTGTTGAGTTCCCAGTTTTCAATGCCTGTGACGTTTGCGAAGGTGGTGCTGTTGAAGGTGGTGGCATCGGTGTTCAGGGTGATGGTGTCATCTCCTGCACCACCCGTGACGGTATCGGTACTGTGCAGGTGGCTGCCCTGTCCCACAAACAAATCTCCGGCGGCGGTGGAGCCGAGATTGTCACTGCCGGAGGTGAGGACATAGCCATTGGTGACGCCTATAAGGTCTCCAAACACCAGTGTATTGGTGTTCTCCAATGTCAGGGTGGCGTCGGTTATGGTATCGCCATTCGTATCCAGATAGACGAGTGTATTTACGCCGGAGATGGCATAGCGTATTTGCGCCAGACCATTGGCACTAAAGGCCGCAGTGCTAATCCAGAGCAGGCCTAAACCCGTAAAATCCAGCTTATCAGTTCCGCTGGTGAAATCTGCTATCAGATCACCATTTGCATGGGTGGCGGCGCTATAGGTGAAATAGTCAGTGCCGGTACCACCCGTCAGCGAGTCGCTGCCAAGCCCGCCAATGAGTGTATCGTTACCGCCGCCGCCAACGATGGTGTCGTTGTCTGAGCCTCCGGTGAAATGGTCATTGCCAGATGCACCATAGGATTCAATGCGTACTTTGTTGACAGTGACAGTCCCGCTATCCACGGTGGCACCGGCAGTGCCGTCTATGCGGATATAGAGGCTGTTGCCACTTTCATAATTATCCCGTGCAAAATAGGCATCAGTCACCGTGAGTTGATGCGCATAGTTTTTGGTGAGGCGAATATACTCAAAGCCCCCAACATTGGTGTTGGTGCCAAGATTCATGATGAGGGCACTATTGCCTTGATAATAGATGCGGTCGTAGTCATCGCCACCGGAGAGGCTATCGTTGGTGTTCCATTCGTTGGCGCTGGTAAAATAGACGTTGTCCCCTCCTGCACCCAGAGAAATGCTGTCATTACCGTCTTCTGCGGTGACGCTGTCATTGCCTGCACCAGTGGTAATGGTGTCATTGCCATCGGACGCGGTGATATTGAAATGGCGTGTCCCCGTGACCGCAGCGGCGGAAACCGAAATACCGCCTGTGGTGCCGGAGGCATTTACAGTGACAGTATTGCCATCAAAATCGGCTGCATCGAAATAGGCATCGGCGAAGGTGAGGCTGT
>CAZIGK010000011.1:0-64345 GCA_964538615.1 uncultured Rickettsiales bacterium
GCAAGAACGGCGGCAAGGAGGCCGCCGCCTTCAGCGAACGCAGTGAGAGGGGCTTCAGCCCCGACGCGCAGCGAGGCTAGCAAGCCGAGCGAAGCCAGAGTAAGGACAGGGATGGATTCCGGGTCAAGCCCGGAATGACGTTGGAGGGTGAAATAAGAAGCGAGTACAGGCATGACGTGGTGGGTGCGGAATGACAAAGATTTATTTTTTCTCTCATCGCAATAAAATCGTCATATTTATCTGGTTATACTGGGGGCGTCATCTTCCCGTTCTCTCTCAGGCCTTCAAAAAGCCATCTGCGATGAGAGAGAATTTCCGCCAGCAATCGGGCTAGTGGAAGCGGGTGACTCCTTAAACCCTTCGGGGTGCGGGATCGGGTCGGTTTTTTCCGAAGCGATTTTGTAGGTGGGGTGAAATTCCCCGAAGGAGCGTATCATGTTTGACTTCACGTCTATCGCCGCGCAAGTCGCGGTTGCCAATTTTTTTATGATCGTTGCTACGCTGGTCGTGGGAACCCGGAAAACGAGTCTGATCCACGACAAGTCCGTCCTGTGGTTGGCACTGCCGCTGGCAGCGGTGATGCTGACGCAGGTCAGCACGTTGCCGGCTAGCGCACTGCTCATCGCCTCTTCTCTGGCCAACCACGTGTGGTTGGTGATCTTGGAGAAGGGGGAGCTGAAGGAGAAAGCCAAAATCACCATGCAAGGTGATGGGCTGATCTTCGTGGCGCATGTCCTGTTCATCGGCGTCCTGGGCTGGTGGATGCCCGGTCTCGCGCTCAACCACATGGCGACGCTCTTCGCGGTCATTATTGCGGCGTTTGCCGCTGCCAATGGCCTTGAGGGGAAGAGCGCGTGGTCCCTCGAGAAGGCGGTTCCGGCCGCCATCGCGGCGATCAGCATCGGGCTGATCGTCCAGTTTTGACCAAAACCCCATGTTCGCAGCATGGGGTTTTGGTTTTTTAGGGGGGGGATCCGTTCATCTATTTTCTGATTGTGAGGTGATGCTGCATCCACCGCTTCACAAATGTTGCAACATGTGCCATGGTGAGCCGTTGTCGGAAGCCGTGCGTGCGGAATGGATACATCTCCCACGGGTAGCGACCAAAAGCACAAAACATGACCATAGGTGTGGAAGGACGAGCGATGTCTCAAGAAGGCAATTTGCTGGATAATTTAAAAATTTTGATGGTGCCGATTCATAAGGAAGGGCATCGGTTCATTGCCATGTTTGCCATTGCCGCCATTGTGCTGGGCGCATTTTCCGACTTTTTGTTTTTTGTCGGGCTGGTGTTGACGGCCTGGTGTGTGTATTTCTTCCGTGACCCGGAGCGGGTGACCCCGCAGCGCGAGGGGCTGGTGATTAGCCCGGCGGATGGTGTGTTGCTGGAGGTGGTGGAAGCCGTGCCGCCCGCAGAACTGGGTATGCCGCAAGTGCCACTGAAGCGTCTGAGTATTTTCATGAATGTGTTTAACGTGCATGTAAACCGCGCACCGGTGGCGGGCACGGTGACGGCGACCCATTATTTTCCGGGGAAGTTTTTGAATGCGGCCCTGGATAAGGCCAGCGAGGAAAACGAGAGGCAGGCACTGAAAATCACCACGACGGAGGGGCATGATTTTGCCGTGGTGCAGATTGCCGGGCTGGTAGCGCGCCGTATCATCACGCAGGTACAACAGGGGGATGTGCTGGCGGTGGGGCAGCGGTTTGGCATTATCCGTTTTGGCAGCCGGGTGGATGTGTATCTGCCGCAAGGAGTAGAGCCGCTGGTGATAGCCGGACAGACCATTGTGGCGGGTGAGACGGTGCTGGCGGATTTGCATAGCAGCGAGGCGGCACGGTTGGGTGTGAAAGGATAGGGGTATGGGTAAATCTTCCTCCGAGAAAGGAGCAGCGCAGCGCAACGCACAATGGGCGCAGGAAAAGCGGGAAGAACGGGAATCCCGTCATTTTCCGCTGGGGCGGTTGTTTCCCAGCTTTGTGACGTTGATGGGTCTGTGCGCGGGTTTGAGCGCGATTCGCTTTGCGTTGGAGGGACGGTTTGCTTTCGCCGTGGCCGCGATTATTGCCGCCGCGATTTTTGACGGTATGGACGGACGGTTGGCGCGCCTGCTAAAAGCCACCAGCACCTTTGGCGCGCAGTTAGATTCTCTGGCGGATTTTATGAGTTTTGGGGTGGCTCCGGCTGTGGTGCTATACCTGTGGAGTATGCAACAAATGGGCGGGCGCGGCTGGGCTGTGGTGCTGCTGTTTGCGGTGTGCTGCGCGATTCGGCTGGCACGGTTTAACACAGCGGCTATTGACCGCCCGAAAAAAGATACCAAACCCGCCAAGCCGGATAAGTTTTTTGTGGGAATGCCAGCCCCGATGGCAGCCTGTGTGAGTTTGTTTTTTTTGGTATTAAGCTTTGAATATACTTACGGCTGGTTGCGTGATCCGCTATTGAATGCGGCCTACCTTTCGTTCATTGCTTTGATGATGGCAAGCCGTATCCCCACGGTGTCGATTAAGCGGTTACAATTTAAGCTGAAACATGCGCGGGCGATTTTGGTTTTCTTCGGGTTATTGATGGCCTTGCTGTTGATTGAACCATGGCTGACGCTGGTGGCCATTGCGGTTGGGTATTTTACCTCTATTCCGCTAACGGCTTATATTGTGTGGAAAAACCAGAGCATGCTGGATGAGTGAGTGGTTGGAAAGTTTTTCCCCGCACTGGGTGGGCAGTCTGGCAGCCATGCTGACCACCGTGTGTTTTATACCTCAGGCGGTAAAAACCCTACGTGAGCGTGATACGCGTGGTATTTCTTTGGGGATGTATAGCCTGTTTACTCTGGGCGTTTTTTTCTGGCTAATCTATGGCCTGCTGCTGCAAAGCCCGCCGATGATTCTGGCCAATGCGGTGACTTTTCCCCTATCGGCGGTGATACTGGGGTGTAAAATCCGTTGGGGGTGATGGCCTGAGGCAGGTTGAGGTGCCTCCTAAAGGGAACGTGGCGCAGGCATGACGGTTTCTTTGGTGCGAGGGGACAAGAACGGCGGCAAGTAGGCCGCCGCCTTTAGCGAACGTAGTGAGAGGGGCTTTAGCCCCGACGCGCAGCGAGGCTAGTAAGCCGAGCGAAGCCAAGGAAAGGTTTTGCAAGGGGACAAGAAGTGAGGACAGCAGTCCGAACCCTTTAGCGAGTGAAACGAGAGGGGCTTTAGCCCCGACGCGCAGCGAGGCTAGCAAGCCGAGCGAAGCCAAGGAAAGGTTTTGCAAGGGGACAAGAAGTGAGGACAGTAGTCCGAACCCTTTAGCGAGTGAAACGAGAGGGGCTTTAGCCCCGACGCGTAGCGAGGCTAGCAAGCCGAGCGGAGCCAAGGAAAGTTTTTCTCGTGGATGCCTGCCTTCGCAGGCATGACGTGTTATATAGGGGCAAGAAGCAGCCCTCAATAACCAACGAAGTTGAGAGCTGCTTTTAAGCGGCCTGACGGACGTTATGAAGCCTGGAAACAGCATCCGCAATGCGGGTGCAGGCTTTGTCCAGCAAGGCATCTGAGGTGGCGTAGGAGATGCGGAAGAAGCCTTCCAGACCGAAAGCAGAACCGGGAACCACGGCCACCAGTGCTTCTTCCAGCAGATAGGCGCTGACGGCGAGATCGTCTTTTAAGACGGTGCCGTGTGGGGTGGTGGCGCCAATTAAACCTTCACAGCTTGGGAAGACGTAAAATGCTCCTTCTGGTGTGCGGCAGGTGATGCCGGGAATGCTATTCAGACGGCTGACCACCAGATCACGGCGGCGTTGGAAAACCTGACGCCATTCATGGAGGAAGGTTTGATCCCCCTCCAGTGCGGCGATAGTGGCCGCCTGCGCAATGGAGCAGGGGTTAGAGGTGCTTTGGGATTGAATATCCGCCATGGCTTTGATGAGCGGTAATGGCCCAGCGGCATAGCCAATGCGCCAGCCAGTCATGGCATAGGCTTTGGAGACACCGTTCAGGGTGAGGGTGCGTTCTTGCAGGGTGGGTTCTACCTGTGCGATGGTGCTGTAGGCTGTCCCTGTGTAGAGCAGATGTTCGTAGATGTCATCGGACAGGATATGCACGTGTGGATGCTTCACTAACACTGCCGCCAGCGCCTGTAGTTCTGCGTGGGTGTAGGCGGCTCCGGTTGGGTTGCTGGGGGAGTTGAGCACCAGCCATTTGGTTTTAGGGGTAATCGCTTGTTCTAATTGCTGCGGGGTGATTTTGAAGCCGGAAGCCGCTGTGCACGTGACTGCAACCGGGGTGCCACCCGCGAACATGACCATATCCGGATAAGAAACCCAGTAAGGGGCAGGAATGATGACCTCATCCGCTTCATTCAGAGTGGCGAGAAACGCATTGAAAATCAGTTGTTTGGCACCTGTGCCTACCACGATTTGGGCGGGGTCGTAGGTCAGGTTGTTTTCCCGCTGGTATTTGGCGGCAACCGCTTTGCGCAGGGCAGGTGTGCCAGCAACGGGCGTGTATTTGGTTTCACCACGCGCCATAGCAGCGGTTGCGGCGTCTTTAATCCATTGTGGGGTATCAAAATCCGGCTCGCCCGCGCCCAGACCAATCACATCTTTGCCAGCGGCTTTCAGCTCAGCGGCCTTGGTGGTGACGGCAATGGTGGCAGAGGGTTTTAACTGCTGCATGCGGGATGAGAGGAATGCCATGGTAAGAACTCAACACTAAAGGGAAGACGGATGGGGTGTATTTATACCGTTGTGGGCGTCGCGCTGCAAGTGCAGAAGCGTATTATCCCCCATCGGGAGGCGGCGGCAAAGGTGCCATTCACCCTGAGGGAGGTGAGACAGGTGACGTGCTGCAATGGCGGGTTGGCTATCTGCCCCAAGGAGGAGTGGCGCCTGTAGCCAGTAGAGGTGGTCTATCAGGCCAGCATCTAAACATGCGCTGGTGAGGCGGGAGCCGGATTCCAGCAGCAGGTGATTGATGCCATGCTGTGCCAGTAGTGACAGCACATCTGGCAGATGGCGGGTGTTGGTCACCTGCAAAAGAATGATACCTGCCGCCTGTGCCTGCTGTTGATAGTCAGGGGGGTAGGGTTGGTCGCAGAGAATCCATGTCGGATGCTGTGCTGCGGTTTGCCAAAGCACATGCTGCGGTTGCAGGCAGGTGGGTTGACGGGTGAGCAATAGGCGGATGGGAGAGCGAGCCTCCAGACCAGGAAGGCGGCAGGTGAGGGAGGGATTGTCGCGTAATAAGGTGCCGGAGCCGATGAGAATAGCATCATGCGTGGTGCGCAGATAATGGCCGAAGTGACGGGCAGTGGGATTGGTGATCCATTGGCTGGTGCCATCCGACAGGGCGATACGGCCATCCAGCGAACTGGCGATTTTGGCGCTGACCTGTGGGCGCTGGTGCAGGATGCGGCTGAAGAAACCAGCATGATGCGCCTGAGCCTCTGCTTGCAGAACCCCAACCGTGACGGCAATACCTGCGGCATGCAACTGGGCGAAGCCACGGCCGGAGACGCGGGAATCCGGGTCTTGGGTGGCGCTGACGACACGGGTAACGCCTGCCTGTATGAGGGCTTGCGTGCAGGGCGGGGTTTTGCCGTGATGGGCGCAGGGTTCCAGAGTGGTGTAGGCGGTCGCGCCGTGTGCATTGCTTCCGGCCTGTTGTAAGGCCATGACCTCCGCATGGGGGCGTCCGGTGGGGGGATGGCCATGGCCACGCCCCAGCAACCGACCGTCTTTCACTATCACGCAGCCAACGGAGGGAGCATCCGCTGTGATGCCTTGCCCACGCATGGCGAGTTGCAGCGCAAGCTGCATCCAGCGCGTATCCTCCGGCTGGATGGGGGAGAAGGTGAGAGAGGGTGATAGACTGAGTGCGGGCATGGGGCAGAGAATGATGGAAGGGTTGCCACGGCTGCGGTGGAGTCAGCGCGCTGTTTAGTCTCGTTTCAGGGTGGCGATATGCTGGGCATAGTGCTCGGGTCCGTCTTTGAAGACGGCTGTACCGGCCACCAGCACATCGGCCCCGGCACCGACAATATCGCCCGCATTATGGGCGGTGACCCCGCCATCTACCTGCAAGTCTATGTTGCGGCCAGAGCGGTCGATCATCTGGCGGATATGCTGGATTTTCGGCAGTTGGCTCTGGATGAAGCTTTGCCCGCCAAAACCGGGGTTGACGCTCATGACCAGAATCAGATCTACCAGATCCATCACATAATGCAGACAGTCCGGCGGGGTGGTGGGAACCAAGGATACACCAGCTTTTTTGCCAAGAGCTTTAATGGCTTGCAGGGTGCGATGCAGGTGGGTGGTGGCTTCCGCATGGACGGTGATAATGTCTGCTCCGGCATCGGCGTAGGAAGCGATGGACAGTTCGGGTTTTTCGATCATCAGGTGGACATCGAACACCAGAGGGCTGTGGGGGCGCAAGGCTTTAATCACGCAGGGGCCGATGGTGAGATTGGGGACAAACAGGCCGTCCATCACATCCACATGGATATAATCGGCTCCGGCGGCGGTAATGGCACGAATTTCCTGCCCCAGATGGGCGAAATCTGCCGAGAGGATGGAGGGGGCGATTTTAGTGGGTTGCTGTGCCATGGAATGCCTATGGAAAGTCAAGAGCGTTGATGGTGAAAATATAGCAGGGGAACAAGGCTTGAGGAAGGGTTTTAGGGCTGTTTGCGTAGGCAAACAGTGAAAAAGCCATCCATACCGCCGATGTCTGCCAGATGGGTGGGCAGGCAACGCAACCAGCCTTCCGGCTGTTGGCACAGATGATACAGGGCGGGCAGGTGAGTGGGGGGCTGGATGATGGCATCCCGCTGATGGGAAAGGAAATGCTGGATTTGCTCTTCACCTTCTGCCGGTTCCAGTGAACAGGTGGCATAGACCAGTTCTCCGCCCGGTTTTAGCCAGCCCCATGCCTGTTGTAACAGCTGTCGTTGCAGGTCAGCCAGTTCGGTGCATTCGGAGGGCAGTTTCAGGTAGGGCATGTCCGGGTGACGGCGCAGCGTACCGCTGGCGGTGCAGGGGGCATCCAGCAAAATCGCATCGAACAGGTGAGGCGGTTGCCATTGTAGCGCATTCGCGGCAATGGGGGTGGGCGCAAACCCTAGTCGCTGCATATTCTGTTGCAACCGTTGCAAACGCTTGGCTGAGCGATCCAGCGCGGTGACCTGCGCACCCGTGGCACAAAGCTGCGCGGTTTTGCCGCCGGGGGCGGCACAGAGATCTAACACCTGAGAGGCGGGGGTGAGTTGGGTAAAGAGGCGGGCAGACAGGCTGGAAGAAACATCCTGCACCCACCATGCACCATCGCGGTAGCCGGGTAGTTCTGGTATGGCACCGGCTTTGTGCAGGCGCAGGGTGATGGCATCCAGAAGATGGGGTTGAAATGCGGCCAGCGTCTCTAGCCAGTGGGGTGCGCTGGCAGGGTCTTTCAGGGTGATATCAAGCGGGGCGGGTTGCAGGCTGGCGCTGATGATGGCCTGTGTGGTTTCAGCCCCGTAGTGTTGTTGCCAGCGTTGTTGCCACCAGTCTGGCAGGGGAGAATGCTGTGCCAGCAGGGGAGGGAGTGAGTTCTCCAGATGCTGAGCGCATTTGCGCAAGACAGCATTCAGCAGGCCTTTTAACCCCGGCATGCCCTGTTGTTGTGCCAGTTGCAAGGTGGTATCCACTGCGGCATGAGCGGGGATCCCGGCATAAAGCTGCAATGCACCCAACAGTAAAAGCCATTCTGCTCCCCGATTTTTGCCGGCGAGCGGCGTTTGCAGAAACGAGCATGCCCAATGCAGTAAGGCGCCGTGATAACGCAAACCAAGCAGGGTGAGGCGCATCGCCAAAGCCCGATCCGGCGGGCTGAGTGGACGGCTGCGCTGGTCGAACTGTGCATCCAGCGGCAAGCGGCGTTCCAGAACATCTTTCAGCAATTGCAGGGCGACCAGGCGGCTTGCCAGAGCATCCTGTTTTTGCGTAGAGTGGGGGGAGGGATGGGACATGCGGGAATGGAACAACACAGAGTATAAGGAGCATCAGAGTGTCTGACCATACGCAAGCAACGGAATCTGCGCAAGGGAAAGCGGAGCCGAACCAGACGGCAGCATGCTCGCTACAGCAGGCAGTGCAGCAAGGTGATGTGTTTTTGGATGAGAAAACACCGAAACAGAAGGCGACCGAAACGGGTGGACCGCAAGGGCCGGAACCTACCCGTTATGGTGACTGGGAACGCGGGGGAATTGTGAGTGATTTTTAGGCTCAGGGCGCATGAACCCTGCGCCCTATCACCATGCCATGTTGCCGGAGTGAAAACATAGCGACACCGGCTATGACCTGCATCTTCAGGCTTTGTTTAGACATTCAGTACCATTGGCTCGCGCCGTATCCGCAGTTGAACGCCAGACACAAGGCTGGGTGGAAAGCCCAACCTTGTGAGGGTTTTTATTCCTAATCCAGCACGATCAATGGCGTGAGCTTATCCGAATTCCGGACCGAACACCTGACGCTCTACTTTCAGGGTTTCCAGTGCCGATTGTGCGCCAATGGTGGTGCTGCTAATCGCGCATTGCAATGCGGAGACGCCATGTTCGGCAACTTTGCGCAAACCAGCGGTGATAAGATTTTCCTGCTTTGCCTGTTGCAGATATGCCGCGCCATCGGCGGTCAGACCATTCTGGGGATGCACCAAAGTGGTGCGTAGTGTCTGTTGTGCCTGCTGGATGGCTTGATATTCAAGGGTCGTCACTTGAGTAACCATGGGATAAACCTCATCTTGGGTGGTGTGTGTGATGAGGTATGTAGCAGAACAAGATGACGGTTTTATGACATTTGCCATGATGCAAGTGGTTGATGCACAGAGGGGGCGTTTTTTGTGGGGTGGGGGAAGGGATGATGTTGGGTTAACCCATTTGAAGTTTTGGTTGCCCCGGTAAGCTGTGTCCTGATACATCTGGTGGGAAATGTTCAGGTAAGCTGAGAGGAAGGTGCCCATGCAATCGTTACGTCAACCGATGATACCTGCTGATGAGGCGCATGCAGCCGCAGAGATGAATGTGGGAGAGCGAATGTATGGTTGGGCGAGGGATTTATTCCCGATTTGCCGAAGCCTGACAGGTGATGGTGTACGTCAGACCTTGCGATATTTTCAGGCCATTCTACCGGAATTGACGCTGCATGAAGTGCCGAGCGGAACCAACGCGTTCGATTGGACCGTGCCAGATGAATGGAATATTCACGATGCCTATGTGCAGGACGTGGTGACGGGAGAGCGTGTGATTGATTTTCAGGCGCATAATTTGCATGTCATGGGCTATTCCGAGCCAGTGGATCAGGAGATGAGCTTTGCTGATCTGGATGCGCATCTTTATTCATTGCCTGAACAACCGGATGCGATTCCCTACATTACATCGTATTACAAGCGGCGTTGGGGTTTCTGCCTGACAGAGCGGCAACGGGAAACATTACGTCAGCAGCCAGAAAAGCGTTATCGGGTGGTGATAGAGAGTAGGTTGCAACCGGGGCATCTGACCTATGGGGAATTGCTGATACCCGGTGAACGTAAGGATGAAATATTGCTTTCGACTTATGTGTGTCATCCATCCATGGGAAATAATGAATTGTCTGGGCCGTGTGTCGCGGCTGCACTGGCAGAATGGGTGAAGGCTCTGCCTAAACGTCGGTATAGTTACCGGATATTGTTTTTGGTGGAGACGATTGGATCAATTGTCTATCTCTCACGGCATTGGCAGGAAATGAAGGAGCATACCAGAGCCGGTTTTGTTCTAACCTGTGTGGGAGATGAAAAGGCATATAGCTATGTAGCCTCTCGTTTGGGAAATACGCTGGCAGATAGGGTGGCACAGCATGTGCTGAAACACCATGCCGGAGAGTATGAACACTATTCCTTTCTGGAGCGGGGAAGTGACGAACGCCAGTATTGCAGTGCTGGTATTGATTTGCCCGTCTGTTCGGTCATACGTTCCAAATATGGTGTCTACCCTGAATACCATACATCGTTGGATGATTTGAGCCTGATTACCCCTTTAGGGTTGCAAGGGGGTTATGAAGCGGTACGGAAATGTCTGGAAGTGCTGGAGGGAAACGATACCTATCGCACGACAGTGCTTTGTGAACCACAATTGGGTAAGCGTGGGTTGTACCCTACAATCAGCACCAAAGATACCGTGCGCCAGACACGCACCATGATGAATTTGCTGGCATATGCGGATGGGGAGCATAGTTTGCTGGATATTGCGGAAATGACGGGTGCCTATGCGGGAGATATGGCGAAGATTGCCGATACCCTGCTGGAGCATGGGGTGATAGAAAAAAGACCTTGAAATAGATGTGTTTTTATCAAAAAAAGTGAGGCCTGATATGGATGAAGTGATGCAATTTCAACAACAGTTGCAAACCTGTGGTGCCGGCCCACTATTGGTGCATAGTGCCTTGAGAAATGTTGTCGGATTGGTGGGTGGTAGCCGAGAGCCACAAGCGCATATGGACTGGTTACAGTCCTTGGCCGGTGGGCGGGGGCTGTGGTTCCCGACCTTTAACTATCAATGCCTGCGGAAAGGTACGTTTGATGTGGTGCAGGATACTAGCGAAGTGGGCAAATTGACGGAATATGCACGTCACCAGACTGGGTGGTGGCGAAGCCAGATGCCTGTTTTTTCTATTGTGGCGGCGAAGGCAGCGTATGATGAGTATTGGCCAGAGCCATTGAATCCATTCGGAAAAGAGAGTGTATTTCATGCACTGGATGCACAGGATGGGGTGTTGATATTCTATGGTGCGGAACTGAAGAGTATTACCTACCTGCATTATATTGAATGGTTGGCTGGAGGGCCGGTGTATCGGTATGATAAATATTTTCCGGTACGGGTTGAAAGGGAGGGGCAGTTGCTACGGGATGTGACCGTGCAATATCATGTGCGGCCGATGGGCAAGCATTTGGATTATGACTGGCCAAAACTGGAAAAAGAACTGGTGGATGCTGGCGTGATGCTGCGTACAGAAAGGGAGGGGGTTGCGATGCGAATTCTTTCTGCCCGGAAGCTGAAAAATTTTTGGCTTGAAGCGATGCGCCTGAACCCGCTCTACCTGCTGGATGCAGAGAGTTTGCAATGGGTGCAACCTTTATATGAACAATGGGGACGTAGATTTGAGATTGGGGATTTTGAGTGATTGTATTATATTATTTTTGATTTTATTTTCATGTAGAAAGAATACATTGTTATATATAATTGTCGATAAATTTGGCAAAATATGGCAATTTTGTTTACCCTTAAAATGGGTTCTGTTCTACTGAATAATTTTACATTGTCCATACTAGAAAGAAGATTGGATATTTCTTTTTCAGTTGGTCTATGAACATTCTGATCAAGCCATTTCCGGTTTACTTTTTTGGGTGTTTTGCTTCTGAGTAGAGATTTGGTAGATGCAAAGATGTCGCTTCCAATGAAGAAATCATTGCCATATGACTTGCGTATGCCGAAATCAGATATGGATACAGCCGTTATACCCCGAAGCATAGCCTCTACTAGTAAAGTTGATGCAATCCCAATGCATAGGTCAGATTCTGATAGGTGCTTATAGACATCCTCGTAAGAAATAATAAGGTTTTCAGGTAATGAAGGCATGTTTAATAGTATGTTATCTATTCTATAATTTGGTTTGTGGGCGGAGGAATTTTTTTTGCTGTCTCTAACTTGAACAATAGTGATTTTTTGTGGGTTACGTTTGGCGTATGTAACTAAGAAATGTGCTATCGCTTTCTTTTCCTTTAATGTGTTGGGAACAATACTCTGATCAACATAGATAGTTTTAAGTTTTTTTGAATTATCAGCGCTAGATTTATTCAAATTATTCTCTGAGAGTAATATAGGAAATCCAAATATAATACCGTTATCATGAGGCAAGTTATTATTATTGCAATAGATTACATAGTTACAGTAGTTTTTTGCTGAGTTAAATAGGATTAGATCACACATGCATCTGTGCATAAATCCTGTGTTCTCCCGGTAGTGTGTAATGCCAGGAAAATAAGAAATACAAAAAATATTAATGTTAATATTTTTTATTAATTTTAAAATGTAAGTAAGAGGTTTTCCACCAGCCCCTATAAAGACATGACTAGGAGAAAATTGCTTGATGCAATCAATAATGCGTAAATCTTCTTTGTCCATCCCTGTATCGGATAGGTTTTCAGTGTTTATTGCTAAAGATAAAGTGTTGATAGTACTATTGTGTGCAGTTAAAGTGCTTTCTAATACGCTATTTATGTTCTTATAGGCATCGTATCCATGGATAAAAAGTAATTTCATATGACTAACTATGGGCTATTTTAATTATATCGCAGCTTCGCTTCATATGCTTAACCGCAGCATCCCATTCTGGCTTTAATTTAAGAGATTCTTCAAAATAAAATACTGCTTCTTTATGCTGGTTCATTCCTTGATACGTAAGCCCTAATTGATAATATATGTTGGCATTTTTTGCGTCTATGGCCAAAGCCTTCTTTAAAGAATCTAGAGCTGTATTATATTTATATTGTAGACGCTGTGATGATCCTAATTGTAAAAGGTAACTAGCATTTGGTGACGGATAACTATTGCATGCTGCCTGAAAATCATACTCTGCCATAAAATAGTCACCGGTTTTCAGTCGGCACCTACCACGTTCGTATAGGGAGTTGTAGTCAAGGGGTGATATTTCTATGGCTTCATTAAAAGAGGATATGGCCGCATCAAAATTATTCAGCATAGCATGACACACACCCTGAACATAATATAAAGCTGATAGTTTTCTCTTCCTGAGAGTTTTACTAGTAAGGGTTAGAACTTCATTATAAGACTTATTAATATAAAAAAGCTCTGTTATTTCCTGAATACAGTTTTTTCCTAATTTGAATTTTTTAGCGAGTAGATATGGGATGATACTGTTGGTGTTTTTATCAGCTACATAGTCATAAAAAAGTGTCATAAGACCAATATGTTTAATATAAGCTAAAACATTATGAAGTGACTTTTCGTAGGAATAGATAGTGACATTACTATTATTCATAAGGTGCGTGGCATGATAGATATCGCTAATTTCTGAAAGTCCAATCCATATATCAATTTTTGTCCTAGCTTTATTAAGGCGCAAAACTTTTTGCAAGTCTTTATATAGTGCGTCTTCCGCTGGGGTGTAAGGAATAGGCTTCTTAAGTAGCGTTTGCGGGCCTAGCGCGATAATTCGACCTGCACCAATTTTAGATCCAAACAAAATTGCAGCATAAGCCCCCATGCTGGAGCCAAGACATGTTATATTTGACGGTAAAAAATTGTTTGTAACCAACGTTATTTTCTTCAGTAAATCATCAGCATCCATGCAAAAGCCGGGAATGGCTTGATTGTACCAGTTTCTTGAGCTGTCTCTAATAAATAGCTTATTAACCTTCTTGTTTTCAAGTTGTTTCTTGTGCTCGAATTTACTTGCTGAGGCTGAACTAAAAGCAATAATTAACCGGTCACTTCCTATACATTCTTCGTAAACGAACGTATTTTCAATATTGGGAATTTTTGCTCTCATTCTTCATGATTTCTAATAAGGTTTCTTTAGCATTAACTTTATCTATATAATTTACTTTCTCTGCGTTATCAAGCGTCTTTTTCTCGCTTATTAAGTGGATAACATCTCTGGTGTTATCTTCGGAAAAATAATGTACTAGCCCCGAATCAATAAAGCTTCCATAGTTTCTTCTCCCAGCCTCTCCGCAGACAAAATTTCTAACACCATAATAGTTTGCCTCCAGCACTGAAGATGATGATTCAGTGAGGTGTGCATCCATGAGGGGAAGGAGACATTTTAATGGTATTGTGTCTAGTGCACGGTTAGATACAATATTCCTTCCCCTAAGACTAGTCTTCTGACCCTTAGGGTGGTGCCTGATGTAATAAGTTATGCTATTGCTAGCTTTGATTAATATTTTTATTGGCCGCGGGATTTTCCCATCAACCTGTAAAGTGATGAGGGCATGTTTGCTCTTTTTGTTATTGATAACTTTCTTAAGAAGTTCTTTGTGAGAATCACTGATATTTTCATAGTGCATATCCAGCCATGCATTGCCACCAATAATTGCTTTTGGCGCATTATGAGTGATATGAGAAAAGGCCTTTGTAATTCGTTTTTTTTCATATTCACCCCACACCCAGAAGTAATCTGGTAGGTAGTTTATTCCTTCCTTATTGATTTCTTGCCAGTTATCATACCCAATAGGATTTTCACCACTCATGATGCCATGTTGGATTTCGACGGTTTTAATACCTAGTTCTTTGGCAGCTTTAATGAGAGGCATGTGATAGAAATATGGAAAGAAAAACACAAATTTGGGTTTTTTTCTTGATAATATCTTAATATAATATTTTTTCATATGCACTTGCCACATGAAAAAATTTTTAATTATTTGTTCATCAAAGGAAATGTAAGGGAAAAATTGGTTTAACTTTTTTATTAAGTCAGCCGGATACGTGATACAATTTTCTATTTCAATCTGACGATTTGGCGGAGATAGAAGCTTTGCTGGATAATGGTAAAAACCGATTTTTCTTATGTTACCTAAGTTCATGGCTTTAAGTATTTCTACTTTATCTACGGACCCTATTTCTAAAGCGGCCATCAATATTGGGTCTGTTAGTCTATGCCATATTTCCTTGTATGCAAGTTCTACCTGCTCGGTAGAATTTATTTGTGTAAAAAAAAGGAAATCTATTTGATTATCGGGGAGATCGTCAATATCTAAGACGGGAAAAACCTGCCTTGCTTTTGCTATATGTTCATATGTTATTTGGCTAGGATGACACATTTGGGATAAGTAGGGATTGAATGGCTCTCCCCAAGCTTTTTTTTCTAATGCAAGTAAATACAAATGTATAGTAATTTCTGATCTCAGAAGCGGCCATACTTGTTCTTTATCTATCTTAATATCATTAACGGGATAATTTTCCTTAAAAAGAAGAAGATCCTGGTAAAATTTTTGTCTGGAATACTGCTTTTTAAGCTGATTAATTTCAGCATCACGATAATACTTCTCTTTGTCTCTAAAGTACTTTCTTATTTTTCTATAGGTCAACATTATCTTGTTTCCTTTTTCTTAACAGGTAATCTGCGTATTCCATGTCTTCCATAGTGTCTATATCTATACTATCGGTAGGCTTCATGAAATATGAATAGACATTACTGGATAAGAAAAATGTCATAGCACGCAATAATGATGCTGGCTTAGCAATAAATATGGAACCATTTAATGTATAGTATTCCGGCAAATCCTGACTACGCGTATTTTTAACATTATTTGATAAAAAATTACTCATATCTCCATTCTCAGGTATGGTGTTACACCATAGTGGTGAATGGGCAGGTTTCGTGACAGAGATGATTGCATCTGCATTTTTACTATAAGCCATTAGTATTGCCTCATCTATGTGAAGGCTTGTGCGCAATGGAGATGTTGGTTGTAGCAGTATGATGTAGTCATATTCTCGATTCTTGTATTCTAATGTATGCTTTAGGACGTCTATTGTTGTAGCGGTATCTGTGGAGAGGTAATCTGGTCGTTCTAAACATTCAATATTCTGGAATCTTCTAGCGATACGTAAAATATCAGAGTCATCGCTAGTCACTACTATATCTGTTACATAATTTGCTTTCAATGCGGCTTCTATGGACCATGATATGAGCGGTTTTCCTGCAACTGGATAAATATTTTTTTTGGGTACACGTTTACTGCCTCCCCGTGCTGGAATGATGGCCAGAACCGTTTTCTCATGCATTGAAGAAAGTTCCGAATTCATGATTTGCGCGCTCAAAGTCGGCCATTTTACCTATATCAAGCCAATATTCATGGATAGGAAATGACAAGGTTTCAAGGCCTTTTTCGCATGCTTTTTGAAACAAAGTCGGCATATCGAAAAAGACATTTTCTGGTATCTCAGATAATATTTTCTTGTTAAGTATATATATACCTGCATTGACGTAGAAGCTATGCTTTGGTTTCTCTTTTATGGAGTAAATTTTATTATTTTTTGTTTCTACAACTCCATAGGGTACTTGAATGTCGTATTGTCTTACCGCCATTGTTGCAGAGCTATTGTTTGAGGTGTGAAAGTTCAGCATGTGTTCAAGATTTATCTTTGTCAGAAGATCTCCATTCATAACAAAAAAATCGCCATCAATCATATGACGCATTAGTGAAAGTGCGCCTGCTGTACCCATGCGCTTTGTTTCTTTCACATATTCTATGTTGACTCCGTATTTACTGCCATCGCCAAAATATTGAATAATCATATCAGCCTTATAATTGACGCTGATAATAAAGTTTTGAAATCCATATTGTGTAAATTGGTTAAGGATGGTTTCCATGATCGGTTTGCCACCAACAGAAAGTAGAGGCTTAGGTTTTTTCTCAGTCAGTGGACGCAGACGGGTACCAAGTCCTCCAGCCATCAGCACCACTGTATTAGGTCGCGATCGTGGTTGTAGCAAGTGTCGAACATCATCAAGGCCGTGTATGATGCCTTCAGAATCTATAATAGGAATTTGATAGACGTTATGCTGTAGGGCTTTCCGCAGAATTATCTCTCTGGTGTCTTGTACCATGGCGGTAATGGGCGCGGGGTTCATGATATTTTTAGCCGGTGTACTGAGTTCTTTCTTTTGTAGTAAGGCTCTTCGAATGTCTCCATCAGAGATGCAGCCGAGTAATTTTTTTTGCGTATTGGCAACAAGCGCAATGCGCGTAGCGCCTGTATCAATGGCGCGCATTGCATCTTCTATGGTAGCTTCTTCGCTAAGAAGCATGTGGTCTAGTAAGTACATTTTATTGCACCTCCTTGAGTAGCATAAACGCCTCGGCATATTCACAGCCAGCTGTGGCTCCTCTTACGGTTGCCCATGCTTCAATGTTGCGCAGGCTTCTAGGGAAAGGGTGATTACCTAACTCGCTAGAGAAAATTTGCATTGCGGCTTTCTTTTGCTCAATATAATCAGAGATATCAATAAAAAAATTGGGAATAAAAGCGTCCTCTTTCGTTGATGGAGCAAAGTCTGTCTCGCTTGGGACTTCCATCATGAGGATGCGCCGTATAGATGGATAGCGAAAGTTCTTGGTACAGCTGTAGGCTGCGTCAAATATGATGCGATGGTCAGAGTGAGGATCTCCCTTGAATGGGAGATAGACGATAGTTGGCTGTACTTTTTTCACAACGCTAGAGATGCCTGCTATGATATGAGAGCATGTGTATTCATCTACATGCATGGTGTTCAGTTCAAGCTGATGCACGGAGTGGAAGTTGTATAGCTTTGAAACGCGGTCTATTTCTTCGGCACGAGAGGCACAGCGTTCTGTGCTAAAGCCTCCCTCTGTTGAAACGCTGGTTGCAATGAGCCAGTGTATTTTATCTCCTTGCGCAACGTGTCGAAATAGGGTGCCTCCACAGCCCAGTGTTTCATCATCCGGGTGCACTGCTATGACCAGAACATCCATGTATCTTCTCCGTTATAATCGGCGATTTTAAATGAGCGGGTCTTCGTTCTTATACAGCATTTCCATAAAATTGGTACACTTAATCTTGTCTAACGCTTTTTTAGTGCAGTTGCCATCTCCGTAAATATTTTTGATCGTTGCTACATGGGCGCGAAACGTAGGGGAGCAGGCTTTTACTATTGCTTTTTGTATATCTTCGGGGTTGGGTGCACAATAAATCACATGGCCGCTGGAGGCGCGACTTGTTTGCCGATGTCCAACATTAATAGCCGGCATGGGAACGGAAGCCGCTTCAATGATGCCAGAGGATGAATTTCCTATAATGAAGTCAGAATTCTTATAAATAGATAAAAACCAGTCCCTTGGTAGATTTTTGTAAAAAATAAAATGGCGATTGTTTTGATATTTTTCTATTATTTCAATAATAGAACGGTTTCCAGGGTCAGAGTTTGGATACCCTATGAAAGTATCTATTTTCATTTCAATGAGAGACTTTAATATATATTCAAAATATACACCTGCTTTCTTTTCTTCTTCAACAATTGGGTGAAAAATCATTAATGCAAAATTATTGAAATTATATTTTATTTCAAAGTGCTTATGTATATCTGATTTGCTATGTGGTGAAAAATGTACAAAGCGATCCAGAGCGAGGTTGCCAACAACATGGATACGGTTTTCCGGTTCACCCATGGCTATAAGTCTGTGCTTATGTTGTTCCAAAGTAACAAAGTGGGCAGTGGAAAGCTTGGATGTCGCATGACGGATGGGATTGTCAATGTGGGAGTCTTGCACATGATCTCCCCCGTAAAAATGGAGAGTCGGTATGCCTAAATAGCCGCCAATCAGACTGGTTATGATGACTTCTTCCCGATCCCCTGCACACAATAAAAGATCTGGGGCTGCATCTGATATAATATTTATGGCTGATTGCAAGCTGATGCTGGCACTTTTTATCCGCGCAGAACGTGAATCAGCATCGAGTAGGCTTTCTATTTTTTGAAGGATTCTAAGGCCGTCCGCTTCTATTTGTTTGACAGAATAACCATAAGTTGGCGAGAGGTGTGCGCCGGTTACAATGATACTAAAGTCAATCTCAGGATCTTTATGCATCGCTACGTAAAGACTAGACATTAGGTCATATTCCGATCTTGAACCCGTAATTGCAATTATTTTTTTCATATCATGAAATCCCGATCATATTATACACTTTAAGGAATCTGAGGCCTAGGTTTTTGGCCATTGTTTCATCTGATGTACGGTCACCAATATAGACTGTTTCATGTTTGGATACATTCCATGGAAGCATAGTTAAACTTGTTTTATCATGATTGCTATCTCCCGTAAAAAGACAGTAGTTTTCGGGTATGTAATGATGCAGCGAAAGAGCGTTGTATTTATTACGTTGCAGCAGCGGTTTTCCGTCTGTTACCAGAAAGAGTTGATAATGATTACGCATATGGTGCAATATAGCTTTTGTGCGGTTGCTTAGGGTAATTGATGGTGAAAAATGCCTGAAATATTGTAAGCATTCTTCAACCAGGTCTTGATGTTTCATCTCGGAGGATGGATGTTGGAAACGGTAAAGCATTTCATCGTATATATGGGGGTAGGAACTCCCTTTTTCGAGCCAACGATTTTGCATCCAGTCAAGTGCTGCATCTGCATCAAGCAAATGTGGTCGAATATTTTGTATAATGTATTGATAGGATTGCTGAATGAAGTCATATTCATCATACAGCGTACCATCCATATCAAGCCCGATGCATTTCACCGAAGCCCATTCAACCTGCGGGTATAAAGCATTCAGCATAATAGCGAAACATTTTCAGTTGGTAGGTAACAGGTTTTGGGATAATGTCTTCATGGTGCAATATATTTTTGATAATGAGCGGTATCCAGTTTTCACTGGCCGCAAATCCTAGTGCCATGCCACCTGCAATGCGTGGATTGCACTCGATAAAGTAAATATTTTTCTCTTCCGTTTCAAAGCACTGGAAGTTAATTGGCCCGCAAAGAGGAATGTTTCGAGAGATATGTTCAATCCACTCATGAATAGCGGCGTGCTCAACCGTTATACCCTGTAGTGATTTTCCTTCTTTTACAGCGCCACGAAGTCGAGGAATGATATAAATAGGTTTGCCGTCATATGAAAACAGGCAATCAATGGTATATTCTTTTCCTTGTATGTACTCCTGAGAAATCATGTTGTCCATAGAGCAGGGGGAGCCATTTATGATGACTCCTTGTCCTCCTCGACCGAAGCGTGGCTTAACCACGGGATACTGTTGCTCTAGTGATGTTTTAGGGGTGGGGATACCATGCTTCGTGAAAAAGCAATAAGTTGCCCATTTATCTTGAAAGGTACGTATGCTATCTGCCGGGGAGCAAATAACATGAATATTTTGGCGGGCAAAATGGTCTTTATGTTCCGCCCAAGCCGTAAGGGTTTCATCTAATGAAGGGATGACGATATCAATGGTGTGTTCGTGCAGCAAGTGTTCCATTTTATTCCACAGCTGTGGATCAGTGCAGAGAGGCATCACGATAGAGTCATCGGCCAGAAAAGTACCGTGGTGCACCCCTAGAATATCTGACGCGATGGGGGAATGCCCTGCTTCTTTAATCGCGCGCAGTATATAGCCGGATGTTAGGCTGCCAGAGGCTTCTGTTAATATGCGCATGTTTATAGTGCCTTATCCAAAGGTTCATCCGGCTGGTAGGAGCGATTGGCTTTTTGTCCAATGATGTTATCCCATTGCATGGGGCTGATACCACCACCTGGACGTTTGGCGGTAATATGCTCTTCTGTAATCAATTCGCCCGCCTCTATTGTGCGGCGAGCGACGATGCTTTTACGAGCAGCGTATAGGTTGATGAGTTCACTAGGGCTTGGTTTTTTGATGCCATTACCGAGCATTTTTTCCACATCCCGGATGGCGGTCACCATGGCCGTTAGTTCCGTTGGCTCAAGGCTGCTGGCATGGTCTGGTCCTTCCATAGAGCGGCTGATTGTGAAATGTTTTTCAATAATTTGAGCTCCAAGCGCGACTGCTGCAATGGGGGTCGTGATACCCAAGCTGTGATCAGAATAACCAACTTTGACACCATAGGCGTTTTGAATGCTCAACATGGCTTTAAGGTTAATATCCTCGACCGGAGTGGGGTAAGCTGTATTGGCATGCAATACTGTAATGTTTTTGCGTGGTGTACCGGATGCTTCTAGTATTTCCAAGGCATCCCCAATCTCTTCTAGCGTGGAAAGGCCGCTGGAAAGAATGACTTCACGCTTAAGTTTCCCGATGGCGCGTAGGTAGGGCAGGTTCGTAATTTCACCACTGGCAATTTTAATTGGGGAAACACCTAATTCTGCCAACAGAGCAATGCTTGGCATATCGAATGGGGTGGAAAGGAACTGGATGTGGCGCTGACGGCAATGTTGTATGAGACGCACATGATCATCTTTGCTCAATTCAAGGCGTTTCAACATTTGTTGCTGGGTTTCCCCGCTATCGGTAAGTAACTGCTGATAGGCGGCTTTGCTTGCGGATACACTGGCAAGTGCTTCCGCCTGAAATGTTTGGAACTTTACGGCGTCGGCTCCTGCGTTCGCGGCAATATCTACCAGTTGGCAGGCGATATCAATATTGCCATTATGGTTAACCCCTGCTTCTGCAATGATAAAGGTCTTGGTCATAAACTTGGTTCCTTCACGTGTTTCCACAGACTGCCTGCTTTCACAAAGCCACCAGCTGGCACATGTGCTAATTCGCAAACAATGGATTGGCTGCCAACAAAGCTGTCTTGTCCTATACGTGCTGACCCGTTGATGATAGCTCCTGTAGAGACATGGCAGTGATCTTCGACAACAGCATCGTGCTCGACGAGAGCTTTACTGTTGATGATGGTATTTTCACCAATGACTGCTCCGGCATTGATCAGGGCATCGTGCATGATAATGCTGCCTGCTCCGATACTGGAATACGTTGAAACATAGGCGCGTGGAGATATGATGATGGGGCAAATAAAACGGTGTGCGGCAATGTAGTGAAAGAGTTTTCTGCGCAATGTGGCGTTACCCATGTGGCCAACGGTGACCAGCGCGTGCTGTACGTGGCCAGAGTACGTATCCAAAGCGTCATCGGTTCCCAGAACCGGATATCCCAATACATGAGTGCCTGTGGGGAGCTGCTGATCCAATAATCCAACAATGTTGAATTTTCCTTCTGCTTCAATAACATCTATACAGGATCGAGCATGCCCACCTGCGCCAAGAAGAAGTAGGGGGAGGGGCATTATAAGGAGTCCGATAGCAGATTTGGGCTACTAGGCAAACTAATAACGCGCTGTACGAGATATTCTGAGACAGGCAAAGGCATGCGCGGGCAATGCTGATACATGGGAAGGGTATGCATCAGATTCCATAAGGGTCTGGTCATGATGCCAAGCTGATTTGTTGCTTCCAGAACGTAGGGGAGTGCCTCTGTATTGTCCAAAATAGCGGAGCAAAGCCAATAATTACTCCGGCTTTTTTCTGGTTCCGCCAGAAAAGAAATGCCCTCAACCTTGTTAAAAGCACGCTCATAAGCATGCGCGATATGCCGTTTCTGTTCCAGAAAAAGGGGTAACATTTCCAATTGCGCACAACCAAGAGCAGCATTTAAGTTGGGCATTCTGTAGTTATAGCCAACGGCATCGTGGTAGAAATAACCCTCTTTGCTGGCTTTTGCCGTGGTGGATAAATGCTTGAGACGTTGTGCGAGATCCAGATCATTCGTGGCGATAGCACCGCCGCCGCCAGTTGTGATAATTTTGTTGCCATTAAAGCTTATAGCGGCCATTTTCCCCCATTGTCCCATATGGAGGCCATGGTATGTGCTGCCGAGAGATTCAGCAGCATCTTCTATGATCAATAAGTTATATTCCTCTGCCACTTGACCAAGTGCTTTCATATCAACCGGGTGGCCAAAGCAATGCATGGGAATGACGGCAGCGAGACGATTGTGCGTGTGTTTATTATGCCACGCGTTATTTTTATAATAGGCTATGTCTTGCAGATGTTGCCGTAATGCTTCCGGGCATAAACCCAAACTTCTGGGCGAGACGTCACAAAAATGCGGTGTTGCTCCTGTGTACGAAACGGCATTTGCGGTTGCAACGAAAGTGAGAGCAGGAATAAGTACTTCATCTCCGATGCCGATACCGGCAGCCACTAGACATAGATGCAGCGCGGCGGTTCCATTGGATACCGCAATAGTGCGTTCAACCCCTAAGTAGGTGGCCAGATCTTTTTCGAAACGATCTACGTAGGCTCCCACAGAGGAAACCCAGCCTGTTTCGACACAATCGACGACATATTCTTTTTCTCGCCCATGAAAAAAAGGTGCGTGCAGCGGAGTAAATGCAGTGTTTTTACGGTGCGCTACAGATGCAATGGCATCAATGATGCGTTCATGGAAGGTTGTCTCTACTAAGGGGGATGAGTTAGATGTTGCCATATTTTTTATCGTAAGGGCTTGCGATGAATCCGTCTTGAATAGATTGTGCAATTTGCCGAATGCCGTCTGGTACGCGCATCGTGATTTCGAAGTTTAGCTGGTTTTTAATTTTATCAAAGTTAACCCGATAATCTCTTGGATCTTCGCTGCGCTGTACAAAAGAAATAACGGCATTAGGTATTTGTTTCTGTATTTCTTCTGCAATCATTTTCTTTTGATAGTTTTCTCCGGTGTCGCCCACGTTGAAAACTTCAAAGGCTATTCGGGGAGTTTCTGCCTGAATGGCTGCGATAACGCTGCGGCTTAAATCAATAACATGGCAGTATGGACGCCAAAACTGCTCCCCAAAAATCTGTAGCTCTTTGCCACATGCAACATCTCGCGTGAATTCATTGACTGTCAGGTCAAATCTTACGCGAGGTGAAATACCGTATACGGTAGAGAAGCGAAGGCACGTAGGTATACAGGTATTGGTTTTAGGTTGGGATAAGATAAATTGCTCAAATGCGACTTTTGTTTCCGCGTAAAGTGAAACGGGGCGTAGTTCAGACTCTTCAGACACAAAAGCAGCATCATTGGCCATTTTACCGTAGTTGCTGCAAGTGGATGCAAAAATAAAACGTTGAACCCCTGCCTGCTCAGCGGCGTGATAGAGATTTTTGGAGCCTTCAAAATTGGTTTGACGGGCGACATCCGGTTCTTTAGCGCAGGCTGGGTCCCCCACAATAGCGGCCAGATGTGCCACTGCATATACGCCGTGAACCGCTTTTTCAACATCGCTTTGATTGCGGATGTCGCCTTTGAGAAATTCAAAGTTAGGGTTGTTGAGCAGTTCTACAATAGACTCTCCCCCGAATCGCAAGTTATCCAACACTCGGACTTGGTAGCCTTCTTCCAAAAGAAGGCGCACCAGTATGCTGCCAATGTATCCAGCACCGCCTGTGACGAGAATTTTTTGCATATTAAGTAACTTTCAGCTTTGGTTAGTCGCGACTATCACCATAGGGTAGCTAACAATGGTCTTTAACACGCTTGATAGCGTTCCGCAACTTGGGCGGCAGTATAAGAAGCAAAGGAGAAAGCGCAAGTGAAAACAGGGCTGACCGCATTGAGGATATGTGAGGAGTTTTCGTGGTGCTCGATGACAAAATCGGTTTCTAACTTTTGAGTGGGGATGTGAAGGAGCTGCGCCCTAATTCCGGCAGGCATGGCTTCAAATTGGTTATCCAGATGATACACGAGAGAACGTGCGCGCTGAATGAAAATAGGCCGATAGTAATTTTGGATTTCGTGTAAGGCTAATGAGCGGAAGTGGAAGGAGTCACTTATGAACAAGCGAGCTTGCCGGGATATAATAGCCGTCAGTTCACTGGCGGAGAAGCCTTGTAGACCTTGATAATGTTCTCGCCACAAAGCGGGGATAGCGGTTGGGCCTATTTTAACAGCTAGATCGGATGTAATGGTGAAGTGAATGCCGAGAAACGGATGTTTTAGATTTGGGACGGGATAGACATTTATTCTTACGGGCGGGTTATCCCCGGTATATTTAAGGTACAAGCCTTTGAATGGGAGCATGGTGTAGTTTTTTCCCACATGAAAGCGGTGGGCGATTTCATCAGCGTAGAGACCTGCGCTATTGATGAGATAGCGGTAGTGCAGGTCGCAGGCTTCATAAGGGGTTTGGAAAGCGAAGTGAACGCCGCGTTTGGTCAGAAGTTCAAATAGGGTTTGGCATACATGTCTTGGGTTAACGGAAGCTGTGTCAGGAGAATAGAGTGCTTTCTGATGGGTGCGTACATTAGGATCCAATTCTTTTAGCTGAGCTTCGGAGATGACTTCGGTCCGTACGTTGTTTTGCGTACCGCGTTCTGCCAGTAGATCTATTGCTGTTGCCTCTGCTGCATTGCGTGCAACCACAACTTTTTGTGTTTCCACGACGGGAATACCATGACTCGCACAGAAGGTCTTCATAAGGCGGTTGCCTTGTGCAGTGAGACGAGCCTTTAAACTGTCTGCTGTGTAATAGAAGCCTGCATGAAGAATGCCACTGTTTCGGCCGCTCGCGTGGAATGCGGGAGAGGCTTCTTTGTCTATGATTGCAATGCTGTATTGGGGGTTGATATTTAGGAGTTCCCAAGCGATAGACAGCCCTACGATACCGGCACCTACAATCAAGAAATCATGCGTTTTGTTGTGGGGAGCGGAATGTGGAGTCATCATAAGTTTTCAGGTAATTTAGTTGTCAGTTGTGGTGTTATGTGCGTACAATAAACACAAAGTACGTTTATGTTTAGTCATTTTTACACATACCGTAGAATGCTGCTTTTGGAATTGAGGTTTGCGTGTACAACGCCCCCCGTCGAAGCAGGTAGCGCGTCTGTCTGTTGCAGTATCTTGGTGATGATTTCGCATGGCGTACTCATGTTAGGTTAAAGCAGCGGAGGTTTTTTGTTTTCGGGGTCGTTTTTAAGCGGTGTGGGGATGTGTTTGTCAGTGTGGCATGCCTTGCTGATACGGGAGACGCGCAGCCGTTTTGGGGTCAGATATTTAGGGTATTTTTGGGCGTTGATTGAGCCTGTGATTTGGATATTAAGCTTCCAGCTTATTTTTGCGTTTATGGAGCGAAAGGCTCCGTATGACATGAGTGTGATTGAGTTTATTCTGACGGGCATTGTCCCCTTTTCTATGCTGCGGAATATGGTGGGAAGGGTATCCAAAGGGGTGGAGGCAAACCGCGCATTACTATACTATCCGCAGGTTCATGTGCTGGATATTTGTGTGAGCCGTGTGTGGTTAGAATTGCTAACCATGCTAGGGGTGTTGACGGCATTGTGGGGTGGATATGCTTTGGCGGGTGAGGGGATGTATATTGATGACTTGCTACAGGTGATACTAGGATTGGGGGCGGTCGCATGCTTAGGGATGGGATTGGGGATGTTGGTGATGACGCTTTCGCAGTTTAGTCCTTCTGCCGGAGTGTTGGTTAATGTACTGTTTCGTCCGTTGTTTTTTTTGTCTGGCATTTTCTATCCTGTAGAGCATCTTCCGGATGTGGCGCAGGATTTCTTATGGTATAACCCGATTTTGCATATCATTCAGTATATCCGTTCAGGGTGGTCGCCGACTTATCAGGCAGAAGAGGTGGATATGTTCTACGTTTCCGTATGGTGTATTGTGACCCTTGCGATGGGGGTGCATCTGGTGCGCACGGTGGTAAGGCAACGGATAGAGTTTTCCTGAGGGTTCTCTCTCTCTCTCTCTCTCTCTCTCTCTCTCTCTACCACAATATGTTGGGCTTTTTTAATGTGTCTCCACAAAAAATGGTGGCGGCGAAGTATAAGATACTTATACTGAGTGGTTGAGTGTGTCTGCAGAGAGTGGGGAGATAGTCTCCATGCTACGAGAGACGGAAATGGATGAGGACAGCGAATGTTTCAGGATAAAGCCGTTCTGATTACGGGTGGGACAGGGTCATTTGGGCATCAGTACACGAAGACATTGCTGGAGAGGTTTCAGCCACGGAAAATTATCATCTACTCCCGCGATGAGTTTAAGCAATACGAGATGCAGAAGCGTTTTGATGCGCCCTGCATGCGTTATTTTATTGGGGATGTACGAGACAAAGCGCGGGTGAGTCAGGCCATGCAAGGCGTGGATTATGTTATCCACGCAGCGGCTTTGAAGCATGTGCCGGTGGCAGAATACAACCCGATGGAGTGTATTAAAACCAACATTTATGGCGCCGAAAATGTGATCGCCGCGGCGATTGACAATGGCGTAGAGAAAGTGGTGGCGCTTTCCACGGACAAGGCGGCCAACCCGATCAACCTCTATGGTGCGACAAAGCTGGCTTCCGATAAGCTGTTTGTTGCGGCGAATAACATGGTGGGGTCTGCCAGAACCCGTTTTTCTGTGGTGCGCTATGGCAATGTGGTTGGCTCACGTGGGTCTGTGGTTCCCTTTTTCCAGAAGCTGATAGATGATGGCGCGGATCATTTGCCGATTACCGATGAGCGCATGACCCGCTTCTGGATCAGTTTGCAGGAAGGGGTCGATTTTGTTCTGAAAAACTTTGAACGCATGTATGGCGGAGAGATTTTTGTGCCGAAAATCCCCTCGATTACCATTACAGAGCTGGCGCGCGCCATGGCACCGCACATGCCGCAAAAAATAGTGGGGATTCGTCCGGGAGAAAAGCTGCATGAAATTATGTGTCCGGCGGATGATTCCCACCTGACGCTGGAGTTTGCGGATCATTACGTGTTGCGTCCGACGATTAAATTTACCGGCGGGCATGTGGATTATCTGACCAATGCCATAGGGGAGAAAGGCACACCAGTAGAGCAGGGGTTTGAATATAACTCTGGTACGAATGCGCATTTTTTGACGGCAGAAGACATTCGCACTTTCAATGCGAAAGCCCTGGCGGAGACAATTTTGGCATGATTCCCTATGGTCGGCAAAATATTAGCGAGGAGGATATTGCTGCGGTCGTGGCGGTGCTACGGTCAGATTTTCTGACGCAGGGTCCTGCGGTGCCAGCTTTTGAGCAGGCGGTGGTAGACTGGGTCGGCGGCGGTGCTGCGGTTGCCGTGAATAGTGCCACCTCTGCGCTGCATATTGGGTGTCTGGCGCTGGGGGTGGGGGAAGGTTCACGTGTGTGGACCAGTCCCAATAGCTTTGTGGCCAGTAGCAATGCGGCGCTCTATTGCGGGGCGCAGGTGGATTTTGTGGATATAGATCCCGCCACCTACAATATGGACATGGGTGCGCTGGCACGCAAACTGGAAACGGCAGGATATGTGCCGGATGTGGTGGTGCCGGTTCATTTTTCCGGCCAGAGTTGCGACATGAAAGCACTGGATGCCTTGCGCCAGCAGTATGGTTTTAAGGTGATGGAAGATGCGTCCCATGCCATTGGTGCGCTATATGATGGCAAGCCCGTGGGGGATTGCCGTTACAGTGATGTGTGCGTGTTTTCCTTTCATCCCGTAAAAATTGTCACGACTGCAGAAGGCGGGATGGTGACCACACAAGATGCGGAGATGGCAGAGCGACTACGCATGCTGCGCAGTCATGGCATTACCCGCGATGCGAGCCGGATGCAGGAATCTGACCCGGCGGGCTGGTATTATGAGCAGCAGCTTTTGGGCTGGAATTACCGGATGACGGATATGCAGGCCGCGCTGGGGGCTAGCCAGATGCAACGATTGCAGGCGTTTGTCCGTAAACGGCGGGAGCTTGCGGCACGGTATGATGCGATGTTGGCACAGATGCCGGAGGTGGTGACGCCCGCACAGTTATCTGGTCAGGAATCGGCCTGGCACCTCTATGTGATTCAGGTGCCGGAGGCAAAGCACCGGGCGGTGTTTGATGCCATGCGCGCGCAAGGGGTTGGTGTCAACCTGCATTACATTCCCATCCACACCCAGCCTTATTACCGGACGTTGGGCTTTGGGTGGGGCATGTTTCCGCAGGCAGAGGCCTATTATCGCCGTGCAATCAGTTTGCCAATGTTCCCGGATTTGACGGATGCCCAGCAGCAGGAAGTGGTACGGCTCTTGCGGGAGGCGCTGGCGTGAGTGGAACGGCAGAAGCCAAATGGGAGGGCAAATCGGGGGTCAGACCGGTTGTGATTATACAGGCGCGCATGTCTTCGACCCGTCTGCCGGGTAAAGTGCTGAAGCCACTGGGCAGCAAAACCGTGCTGGAGCAGGTGATAGACCGGGTGAGCAAAGCGCCGGTGCAGGTCGTGGTGGCAACGTCGGATCAACCGGAAGATGACGCGATTGTGCGGGAATGTGAGCGGCTGGACGTGGCAAGCTTTCGTGGGAGTTTGCAGGATGTGCTGAGCCGCTATTACCATGCGGCGGTAGCGTTTCATGCCGAGACGGTGGTGCGGGTGACATCAGACTGTCCGTTATTTGACGGGGATTTGCTGGCGGCGATGCTGGAGCGTTTTGCGGCAGCACATGTGGATTATATGTCCAATTTTGTGGAGCGTACCTACCCGCGAGGGTTGGATGCGGAGATTATGCGTTTTTCTGCGCTGCAGGAGGCGTACCTGCAAGCGACAGATGCGGGGGAGCGAGAGCATGTGACCCCGTATATTTACCGTCATCCTGAACGTTTCAGGCTGGGTGCTTACGCGCAGGAAGAGCGGGATGATTCGGGTCACCGCTGGACGCTGGATACGCCAGAAGATTATGCCATGCTACAGGCGGTGGTACAGGCGTTAGGCAATGATTGCACCACTGGGCAGGTGTTGGCCTATCTGGCCGCGAATCCTTTGGTGCGGGCAATGAATGCACATATTGAGCAAAAGGCGCATTGATGCTGGACACCCCCATGGCTGATGGAATGCGAGTGGATGTGCTGTGTAGTTCAGAGCTGCATCCGGTCTATCCTTATTTGCAGCAGTGGGTGACAGCGCAAACACGGGTGGGTATAGATGCGCGGCTAATCCACAGGAAGGCGGAATGTCGGGGGGGGGTACTGCTGTTTTTGGTCTCCTGTAATGAACTGATAAGTGCCGCCGAGAGGCAGGCCTATCAGCATTGTCTGGTGCTCCACGCCAGCGATGTACCGCGAGGACGCGGTTGGTCACCACATATCTGGCGAGTACTGGAAGGGGCCGATCATATGACGCTGACTCTGCTGGAGGCAGAAGATAAGGTGGACAGTGGTCGTATCTGGCTACAGCAAGAGATTCTGCTGGACGGAACCGAGCTGTATGATGAATTGAACCACAAGTTATTTGTCGCAGAGTTGCATCTGATGAGCCGTGCCGTGCAAGAGTGGCAACAGATTCAGCCGCAACCACAGCCAAATGTAGAGGCGAGTTATTACCCGCGACGCACCCCGGAAGATAGTCGTTTAGATGTGGACAAAAGTCTTGCGGAGCAGTTTAACCTGTTGCGGGTATGTGATCCGCAGCGGTTTCCGGCTTTTTTTGAATACCGTGGGCAGCGTTACGCGGTAAAGATTGAAAAACTGCCGACAGATACGTTCAGCGAATGAGGGAATAACATGGTGGCTATCGGGATTGATGGGCGTAAGATTGGTCAGGGACAACCTCCTTATATTATTGCTGAAATGTCCGGAAATCACAACCATTCGCTGGAGCGAGCGCTGGCCATGGTGGAGGCGGCCGCCGCAGCCGGAGCGCATGCACTGAAGCTGCAGACCTACACGGCAGATACCATTACCATGCAGGCAGATACAGAAGATTTTCGTATCACGGATCCGAACAGTTTGTGGGCAGGGCGTGAACTCTATTCCCTCTATGAAGAAGCGCATACTCCATGGGCATGGCACGCCCCTATTATGCAGCGCTGTAGGGAGCTTGGGTTAGCCTGCTTCAGCAGTCCTTTTGACGAGACGGCGGTGGATTTTCTGGAGTCCCTGCATGTGCCCGCCTATAAAATTGCCTCGTTTGAATGCACCCATTTGCCGCTGATTCGTAAAGTGGCACGCACGGGCAAACCTGTGATTATTTCCACCGGTATGGCCACAGTTGAAGAGATTGAACAAGCAGTACAGACGGCGACCGAGGCTGGCTGTCGCCAGCTCATTTTGCTGAAATGCACCAGCCAGTACCCGGCCAATGCTGCGGATGCGAATCTGGCAACCATACCGGATATGCAACGGAGGTTCCCGGATGTTCAGGTAGGGTTATCAGATCATACGCTGGGAGTGGGCGTGGCCGTGGCGTCCGTCATGCTGGGAGCGACGGTGATTGAAAAGCATTTTACCCTTTGCCGCGCAGATGGCGGAGTTGACAGTGCTTTTTCTCTGGAGCCACAAGAGCTGAAAATGCTGGTAGACGATACCGAACGGGCATGGCGCGCATTGGGAGAGGTACGGTATGGGGGGACGGAGAATGAGCAGAAATCCAAGCAGTTTCGGCAGTCGATCTGGCCGGCGGCAGATTTGGCGGTGGGCACGGTGTTAAGTGTAGAAAACCTGCGCATTTGCCGCCCCGGGTTCAGTCTTTCTCCGAGGGATTGGGAGACGCTGTTGGGTAAGCGGTTGAAGCAACCGGTGCATAAAGGTCAGCGCTTGCGCTGGGATATGATAGAGTCCTGAGGAAAGAAACCAGAAGATGCGGATCGCTTTTATTGCCAACCATGAACGTACCCGCGGCTGCCATATGATTGGCGAAGAACTGGAAAAGCTGGGGCATGAAATCTATTGGATTACCCCCAACCGCTACTGGCAAAAATGGTTGCGGGCGCGTCATGTGGCGCCGGAACGTATCTTGACCATCAGTGATTATTATCAGGCGTGGGAAACCTCGCGTCCGTTGACGGAGCAGGAAGTACAGGACTTGCGTACAGCGGAACAGGCCGGAAATTATCGGATGCACAGTGTCATTATGGCAGACCGGCATTTGCGGCGGCGTGATCCGGATTACGCCATGCGCTATCTGGCTGTGGTGCAGGCAAGGGTGCGTGACTTTGTACAGAATAACCAATTGGATATGGTAAGTGGAGAAGCGACCTGGGCGCTGGAATTGGTCACCATTCTTACCTGTCAGGCATTAGGGGTGGTGTGGGCATTTGCCAATACGATACGGATGCCTTCAGCCAATCTGGCATTTTATCCCTCGCACCAGATGGACAGTATCTACCCGATAGGGCAAGTGGATGAGGCGTGCCGTCAGCAGGCGAGAGATATGCTGGTGCACTATCGGAATAAGCCGGAAGCGCCTTATTATGTGGTCATGAAAGGCTGGACGCCCTCGTTTAAGTGGCAATGGATAGGGAAGTTTTTGTATCATCTCTGGCGCTACCGTGACATGCGGCACGATGAGACAGAACTGAATGTGTGGCGTCTGGTGCGCTGGCGGGGGCGTTGCTGGTGGAAAAGTCTGCGCAACCGATGGCAGGCGATGCACTGGTTCGAGACAGCAGATACATACCTTCAGCAGCCCTATGTGCTGGTGGCATTGCATGTTCAGCCAGAAGCCACGGTGGATGTTCTGGGCGGGTATGTGACCGACCAGATAGAGATGGTGCGTGCGCTATCACGCGGGCTGCCTGCAGGGTACCAGTTGTTAGTGAAAGAACACAAAAATGCCTTGGCACAGCGGGGAATAGATGAATACCGCACGTTGAAGCAGATTCCAGCGGTGCGTTTGATTCGGGCGGAGGAGGATATTCACCGACTGATGAAACACGCCAGACTAACGGTGACCGTTGCGGGGACTTCCTGTCTGGAGGCGGGATTACAGGGCTGGCCTGCGGCATGCATTGCCCCCATGGTGTTTGATCCGGTATTGACCTGTGCGCGGTTAAATCCTTACACGGATCAATTGGCAACATTGCTGGCCGGGTTAGAAGCGGGAACGGTGACGGTGCCAGCTGACGAACAGATTGTGGAATTACTGGCGTATCAACTTGCGCATAGTTTTTCAGGGTTCCTGACCGTGGGTTCCATGGCGCCGAAAATGTATTCCCCGGAAAATCGGCGCAATCTGGCGGAGGGTTATCAGCGTTTGATTGCTTATCTGGAAAGCAAGCGTGCCGCCACCTGAGCTGTGGTATTTTGTGGAATGAGTTGCAATGCCTGCTCGCTGTTTTGCTGTAGGAGAGTTGGGGCATGGCAGAGGTTCAAAATATCCTGTTGGAAGGCGGCAGCAGAGATGTCCTGTTCTGGGTAGAAGCCGCCAAACAGCAGGCCTTGTTGCTTAAGAAAATCCCGGTTGGGGAGCTGATTCTCTGCAATAAGTAGCAGATACGTGGGCAGCCCCAGTGCCAGACGTTCCCAGGTGGCGGTGCCGCCTGCCCCAATAGCCAGTTGCGCTTTCGCCATCAGTTCCGCCATGTTGGTTGCCTGTATATGCACATGAAACTGGGGGCGCTGAGCAGAAAGCTGTTGCAGGCTTTCTCTGGCGGGGTGATGCTGGCCAATGACGCAATCCATATGCAGGTGGGCGAAACGGGCATCTGACAGGGCGTGCATCACCCAGCCGGTCACATTGTCCGGATCACTGCCGCCAATGAAAACCAGCAAATGGGAAATCTGTTGCCAGTCGCGTTGCTGGTTATGCTGTAATTGTTGCCGCCAATGGGTGAATTCGGGTCGAAGCAGCAGGTAGGAAAGACCCAGCCAGCGTTCGCAATCCGGGTTCAGCAGGGCATCATAGGCGTGGGAAGATTTGGGGGTATAGTCCAGAAGTATATCCGCATCGTGGGGGCGGTTGGCGAGGTCGTCTATCACCATCATTTGCCCGACATGGTCGCGTATGAGGGATTCCCATGGCTGGCTGAGGCTGTAATGATCCAAAATCAGGCTATGGGGGCGGGTGGGCAGTTGTTGTAGCAGCGGCAGGCTGGCGGAGGCATCCTCCAGCTGATGAGGGTCTAGTTGGTCTTTGGCGGGTTCCGGGGTGGCGAGGAGTATGCGATGGGCATGGTAACCGCGCTCACGCACCATGGCAGACATTTCTCCCGCATAATCCCGCATCAGAAAATGCACATCTGCCCCCAGATGCCTCAAGGCATCCGCTAATGTCAGGCAACGCATGACATGTCCGGTGCCTATGGTCAGAGAGGCATCGGTGCGAATGGCGATCAGGGGGGTATGGGAGGAGGAGGGCATGATGGAGGCGCTCAGCGGTTGGTTACATGAAACTATAGGGGTCAATATCCACCCTAACGGTGACAGATGAGGGCAGGGGGGTTGTCTCCAGCCAATGGTGCAGGCTGGGTTGTAATTTATAATGCAAAGGGCAGGACGCCAGAAAACGGTAACGGTAGAGCTGTCGTAACCGATACATGGGGGCGGGGGCTGGCCCCAGAATGGTTACCCCTTGTAGCTGATGGCTGGTGATTGCCAATTGTCGGGCAGCGTGTTGCACCTGTGCTTCATTTTTGCCGCTGACAATAATGCCCGCCAGCCGTGCGAAAGGGGGCATATGCGCCAGTTCACGGGCTTTCAGTTCCAGCCGGTAAAAGCCATCGCGGTCGTGGCGTTGCAGGGCTTGCAGCACCGGTTGCGTGGGATCGAAGCTTTGAATGAGCACCTGACCGGGGGCATCTTCCCGTCCGGCGCGGCCTGCGACCTGATGCAACAGTTGGAAGCTGCGTTCAGCGGCGCGCAGGTCGCTGCCCTGAGCGGCGCTATCTCCGTCCACAATACCCACCAGTGTCAGTTTGGGAAAATGGTGACCTTTGGCCACCATTTGCGTGCCGATGAGAATATCTACCTCGCCATAGGTCATGGCCTCCAGCAGTGCCTCGGTCGCTTGCGGGGTGGTCAGGGCATCGCTGCTCATTTCCGCAATACGGGCAGTGGGGAACAGGCTTTTGGCTTCCTCGACCAGACGTTCTGTGCCGGGGCCACAGGGCACCAGCTTATCGCCTTCAGCATGACATTCCGGGCATGCCTGCAAGGGGGGGCGGCTGAAACCACAATGATGGCATTGCAGGTAGGGTGTGCCTTTCTTTGGGTGGTGCAGCACCAGCCATGCCGTGCAATGCGGGCAGGCGAGCCGATGGCCGCAACCCCGGCAGAGGGTGAGAGGGGCAAAGCCACGGCGATTGAGAAACAGCAGGGCTTGTTCTCCACGCTCCAGAGTGTCTCGCACGGCCTGTTGCAGGGGAGGGCTGATGAAAGAGCCGGAGGAGAGTTTGTAGGGGCGCATATCCACCAGTGTGACAGCGGGAAGCGTGGCCTTGCCATGGCGCTCCGTGAGTTGCAGGTGACGGTATTTACCGGTGCGGATATTTTGCCAGCTTTCCAGCGCGGGGGTGGCGGAGACGAGCAGGATGGGAACATGCTCCATCATGGCGCGCACAACCGCCATATCCCGCGCCTGATACAGGACTCCATCCTCCTGCTTATAAGCCGCTTCGTGTTCTTCATCCACCACCAGCAAGGAGAGCCGGGCATAGGGCAAAAACAGGGCGGAGCGTGCACCTACGACCAGTTTGGCTTCCCCGCTGGCAATGGCGCGCCAGGCTTCCCTGCGGCGGGCAGGAGAAATGCCGGAATGCCAGACCACGGGTTCCATGCCGAAGCGTTGGCGGAAACGTTCCAGCCATTGGCTGGTGAGGGCGATTTCCGGCAGCATGACCAGCACTTGCCCGCCCTGTTGCAGGGCATGGGCAATGGCGGTGAAATAGACCTCTGTTTTGCCGGAGCCGGTAATACCATCCAGCACGAAAGGCTGGAACTGATGCGCGTTCAGGCTGGTGATGACGGCATCCGCCGCGTGTTGTTGCTGGGCAGAAAGGGGGTGCAGGCTCAGGTGGGGTGCGGCAAGAGTCGGAAGCTGTTTCAGGCGGCGTCTTTCTGAGGGGGTGAGGGCGTCCGGCACCGGGCAAACCATTTTGAGCAACATGCCCGGTGGAGTCAGGGTATAGTCTGCCACCCAATGCAACCAGCGCAGCAGAGGGAGAGAGAGGGGCGCCGCCGCAGGCAGCATGTTGAGCAGAGGGCGGATTTTTTCCGGCGGTAGGGTGCCGGCAGCGGGGTGGCTATCCACCACGCCGATCAGGGTGCGTTTGCCAAAGGGCGCCTCAACCCATGTGCCCGGTGCGGGCGGGTTGGGGTCAGGCCATGTGTAATCGTAACCATCCCCCTGAGGGACAGGCAACAAGACACGGAGGAGGGGGAGAGAATGGTTCACGCCTTGCGGATGGAGCTGAATTAGGGTAAGTGGAACAGCAGTAACTGAGCAGTAACTTAACGGATAGCGGGATGAAAAGGCTATGAAATTTTTTGTGGATACAGCAGATATTGCGGAAATTAGAGAATTGGCCAGCACTGGCCTGCTGGATGGTGTGACCACCAACCCGACCCTGATTGCCAAATCAGGGCGTGATTTTAAGGAAGTGATGAAGGAAATTTGCGGCATTGTCGATGGGCCGGTCAGTGCGGAAGTAACGGCAACCGATGCCGCAACCATGCTGAAAGAGGCGGATGTTCTGACGAAAATTGCTGAGAACATCACCATTAAAGTCCCCCTGACGCCAGATGGATTGAAGGCCTGCAAAACCCTGACCGATAATGGTGTGATGGTGAATGTGACCCTGTGTTTCAGTGCGGCACAGGCATTGCTGGCGGCTAAGGCCGGTGCGACCTTTATCTCTCCTTTCGTTGGACGGTTGGATGATATTGGGCAAGATGGTATGCAACTGATTGCTGAAATTGTAGAGATTTACAGCAATTATGCGTTTGATACGGAAGTGCTGGTGGCATCCGTACGGCACCCGATGCACGTGGTGGAAGCGGCGCGTCTGGGGGCAGACGTGGCGACCCTGCCACCAGCGGTACTGAAGCAACTGTTCAAGCACCCATTGACCGATAAGGGATTGGATGCGTTTTTGGCGGATATTCAGAAAGCAGGCATTAAAGTATTATAATCACGTCTGTTAGGATTGGCATGACAAGACCCGGTGGGATGTTTTCTCACCGGGTCTTGTGTTTTATCCCCTCCCGTTGTCTGGAAAAGGGCGGTTCAATCATGCTCCATGGAGAGGGGAAGATATGGCTGTCAGCCGTCAGAATAACATGACTAGAACGGAGGAGGCGCAGGCGGTGGTTGCGCGGCCTCGTACACAGCCCGTACAAGGCTTGAAAGGCCTGCTGGTACAGCATGTGGAACGGCAGCAGGCCGCCTTAGGCGTTGATGCCATGTTACAGGATATGCAGCGGGTGGGATATAAATTGCTGCAACGGCTGGAGCAGGTAAGCGATGCCAAGGAGGTGGGGCAGGTATTGGGAGAAAAGGACGGTGTTATCAGCTTATATGTCAAGCTGGTGGGATCGTTAACCAAACTACTGGAACTCCAGCAGGAGCGTGAAGAGCCAGAGGATGCCGCGGGGCGCGCATGGGTGGTTTCGGAGCGGGTGGATCAGGAGATTATTCAGCGGTTTTTGTGTCAGGTGCGGCAGCGGCACGATGGTGAAACTGTTGTAGCTCCTGACGATGCTGCTTTAGCAATACCTGAAGGCTGTGCAGATAATCTGCCCCCGCAATCTCCCCCACTATGCGGTTAATGGCCTCTATTTGCTGCTGGCAGGCCGAGACCCAGGCGGAGGGGAGTTGCATCGGGGATAAAAACAGACCCCGCACCGTACCCAGCAATAAAAAAGGGTAGCGCGCCGCAGGAATGGGGGGGGCGATGTTGCGTAATTGCTGTTGCTGGCGTGCCAGCAGCCATTGCCAGTCCCGCAGCATGGGGCGTAGGGGTTTAGGCAAGGGGCGCAGTTTCAACAGGCGGGTCTGTAGTATGAGCCCTTCAATACTGGCGTGGTAATGCAAAAGCTGTTGCCGGGTGGCGGCATCCAGTCGGGAATCCATAGGCAGCACGCATGGTTGTGAATGGGGTATAAGCACCAAAACAGTAAGGCCAGCAGGGGCGAATGGCAAGTCTTGAGACAGGGAGAACAGCGATGAGAGGTGATATGCCAGAAGAGAGCAGGCGAGAAGTGGTATCTGCCCTGATGCGGCAAAAACTGGAACCGTTTTTGGCGGCCGTGATGCAAACAGTGGATCCGGGGGTGGAGTATTTATCCAACTGGCATATTGGATTGATGGCCGAATATTTGCAGGCAGTGGCACGGGGAGAGGTGCGGCGCTTGGTGATTAACCTGCCGCCACGGAGTTTGAAATCGGTCACGGTATCCGTCGCCTGGCCCGCATGGTTATTGGGGCAAGCGCCGGATAAGCGCATCATTTGTGCATCCTACAGCATGGGGCTGGCAGAAAAACATAGCACCGATACGCGGTTGGTGATGCAAAGCGAGTGGTATCGGGCGGTGTTTCCCAAAACACGCATTCGGCGGGGAGAGAACCGCAAAGGAAAACTGGTGACGACACGGCAAGGGTTTCGGCTGGCGACATCCGTGGGGGGGACATTGACCGGAGAAGGAGGGGATATTCTGATTGCGGATGATTTGCTGAACCCGGAACAGGCTCTGAGCGATGTGCGGCGCAAGGCAGCGATTCGCTGGTTTGATCAGACATTTCTTAGTCGATTAAACAAACCTTCCGCCGGAGCGGTGGTGTTGGTCATGCAGCGGTTACACCCGGAGGATATTACGGCGCATGTACTGGAAGGAAACCGGCAGCAGTGGGAACATGTCTGCCTGCCTGCCGTGACCGATAGGACACGCCGCATGGCGATGGGGGATGTGCAATATCTGTGGCGGGTGGGGGAGGCATTGCATCCGGCGCGTATGCCGGAAGCATGGGTGCAGCAGGCGCGCAGCGAGATGGGAGAAGCGGCGTTTGAGGCGCAATATATGCAACGACCCGCACCACCGGGGGGAAGCATGGTGAAGCGGGCATGGTTGCGTTATTATGTGTTGTGAAATGATGCCTATTTGCCACTTGTAGCGGTTTGTTGCAGGCGTGCATCCAGCACCGCTTGCAGGTTGGCGGCCTGTGCGGTGGACAGGAGCCAGTGGTCGCCACGAGGGGAGCCATCGTTCAGTTGCATGGCACCCACCTGATACATGCTTTGAATAAGAGCTTGTGCTTCCGGTAGTGCGTGGCTGTTTTGCGGCAGGTGGACTTCCAGCAGTTGGGCGTTGTTGGGAACGGTTTGTACCGTAATGGCTAAATCTCCATACACAGCACGCACGATGCGCATGGATTGCCGCAGAGTCTCCAGAGCAGAGGCCCGATCCAAAATGCTTTGATTCATTGGGGTAATCAGCAAGTCGGTCAGGCTTTGTTGCAGCTTTTCCGGGGTGGTGGGATGGCTTTGCAGTTCATCATCCGCCTGTAAGACCCGATGCGCATTCAGCCGTTGTATTTCGGCGCTTGCAGAGCGAATGGCGATCTCGTCACGCAAGGCTGCATAGGCGGGTGTTCGGCGTTGATCGGGATGCTCGAAAGGGTGTTGCGTGCTGGTATTCATGGTGTCGTCCGTCTGGTTCGATGAGGGGGTTGGAGATGTGCAGATGTTATATCTGTGGATTGTGACAGGATCATGACACATAGGGTGATTTCGTGTCATCATCCTGCGTCAATATGCTGTGCGGGTTCGTGGGTGCGTACGTAGCCTGCCTACGCTTACGTCCTCCGTACCCTGTCTGCTTTGCGGATAGCGTCATCATGAGAAAACACGGTTATAGATTTGGATGGGGAGAGGGTATGCGGATTCAGAGTTGGGATATGGCGGGCAGCGCCGCCAGCCGCAGTGATTACAGCGTGTGTACCAGCTGGCACTGGTGCGCAAAGGCAGAGCGTGAGCGGCAGGCAGGGATGTATTTGCGGGAATTGTGGCGCGAACAGGTAGAATATCCTGTATTGCGGGCGGCGGTTTTGCAACAGGCAGAGGCCTACACGCCGGAGGTCATTTTGGTGGAAAACAAAGCCAGTGGTACGGCGCTATTGCAGGATTTACGACAAAGCACCAGCTTGCCGCTGGTGGCGATGAATCCGGTGTTGGACAAGGTGACACGGCTGGCACAGGTATTGCCATGGTTTGAGAGTGGGCGGGTGTTTTTTCCCGCCAGAGCCGTCTGGCTGGGAGAGTTGGAGGCCGAATTACTGGCATTTCCGCATGGGCGGCATGATGACATGGTGGATAGTATCAGTCAGGCATTAGGATGGGTACAGCGGCAGCAACGCGTGCAGCAGGCGGGAATACGGCGGTTATAACACTATCTACGTCATTGCCGCAGAACGGGTAGCGACCCGTTGTTGTTCCAGTTGTTTTGCAGCTTGCAGCCATGCGTCCCCGGAGAGGCCGGATTGATGCTGCAAATTGTCTAACAAGGCCTTTGCTGCCTCTGCCGGCAGCTCCCATGAACGGCGTTGTTCATGGTGCAGGGTGTCATCTTTGAACGTCCCCTGTTGTGCGGGGGGGAGGTAATGTTCAATCACGCTGGACAGCAGAGCCGCATGGCGTGGGTGCATGTGCATGGACAGGCTGATATGGATGCCGGTATTCCCCGGCCACGGGCTGATGCGTATATCCTGCGCATGCAGGCGGGGAAGCTGGGTGGGAAACGCTGTGCCAGTGCCAGCACGCAGTGGCATGGTTTGCAGTTGATAATCCAGCCGTTGTCGTAACCTGTCTATCAGGTTGGGGGGTAAGGTGGTTTCTGCCATGATGCGTGAGTTCCCTGTGTTGCTTTGCAGGCAGCATAGAGAAAAAAGTAATTGTAATACAAGAAAAAAGCATGCTGCGCCGCAGTATGCTATGGCAGGCTTTTGGTGGGTTTCAGCAGGTTGACATGCCCCATTTTGCGTCCTGCGCTGGGGGCGCCTTTACCATAGAGGTGCAGCTTGGCATGGGGGGTTTGCAGCCATTGCTGGGCACTTAACACATCATCCCCGATCAGGTTGATCATTTCCGTAGGGCAGAGTGGAGCTGTCTCTCCCAATGGAAGATCGCACACAGCGCGTATATGCTGTTCAAACTGGCTGGTGATACAGCCATCCTGCGTCCAGTGGCCAGAATTATGCGGGCGGGGCGCCATTTCATTGAATAAAAGCTCTCCATCCGCCGTGGCAAACCATTCAATGGCTAAAATACCTTCCAGTTGCAAGGCTTCTGCCAGTTGGTGGGCATAGTGTTCCGCCATGGGCTGCAGGGTATCGCTGTGTGGGGCGGGTGCCAGAGTGCGGTGTAAAATATGGTGCTGGTGGCTGTTTTCCACCAAAGGATAGCAGCGCACCTGACCGGAGGGGTTGCGTGCAATGAGGATGGAAAGTTCCCGCTGGAAGTGGATAAACCCTTCTAAAATGGCCTCACGTGTGTTGAGTTGCTGCCATGCACTGGTCAATTGAGCGGGGTGGGTGAGTTTGACCTGACCTTTGCCATCATAGCCCTCTTCGGTGGTTTTTAAAATGGCGGGGAGACCAATGGCATGGGCAGCTTCCTCCAGCTCGGATAGGGAAGTGACGCGGGCAAAGGGGGCTGTTTGAAGTCCTAAGGCACGGGCGAGGGTTTTTTCTCGTAGTCGGTGGCGGGTGGTCTGCAAGACAGCATGGCCGGGACGGGTGGGCACAAACTGCGCCAGATATTGCACACTGGCAGGAGGAATATTTTCAAACTCCAGCGTAATCACATCGACCGCATGCGCAAATTGGCGTAGCGCGGCTTCATCCCCATAGTGAGCCATGGTATGGGCTGAGCAAACCTGTGCAGCGGGGCAATCTGCCTCCGGGCTGAAGAGGTGGGTGCGATAACCCAGCTCTGCTGCGGCTATGGCGGACATACGTCCCAACTGGCCGCCGCCTAATATGCCAATGGTACTGTCCGGTGGAAGGGGCATGAGGTGAACCTGACGATTAAAGGGCAGGAGTGAGAGCCGGGGCATCGGTCACGCTATCGCGCATGGCATCCCGCCATTGCTGAAGCTGCGTGGCCAGTCGGTCATCCTGCAGGCTGAGAATGGAGGCCGCCAGCAGTGCGGCGTTTTTTGCACCAGCTTTGCCAATAGCCAGTGTACCAACCGGCACCCCGCCGGGCATTTGCACAATCGAGAGAAGGCTATCCATCCCCTTTAACGCATGGCTTTCCATGGGGACACCCAGCACGGGCAAAGTGGTGAGGGCGGCGACCATGCCGGGCAAATGGGCAGCGCCACCTGCCCCGGCAATGAGAACCTGTAGCCCACGTTCGCGGGCGGTTTGGGCATAATCGACCATGCGCAAAGGTGTGCGATGTGCAGAGGTAATGCGGGCTTCATAAGGAATATGCAACTCCTGTAGCAGGAGGGCGGCATGTTGTAACACGGGCCAGTCGCTCTGGCTGCCCATGAGGATGCCGACTTTGGGTTGGGTGCCAAAATCTGTCGGGGCTTGCTGGGGTGTGGGATGCGAAGACGGGGCGTGCATGGGGGTTACTTTCTCTTTTTGGCAAAAAGAAGCACAGAACCTAGCATAGGGTAGCAGGGTTTGACCAGTCTTTATGCGCGAGGGTAAGGTCGTGCGGTAGGCGGCGGCAGCTTCGTTTCGGAAAAAAAGCTGTATTTTGCAGGTATCTCGCTGTATGCTGCGGCGGCTGATAAGAAAAACAACTACATATTGTCATGGTTACGGAGAGGGAACGCATGAAACTGGCGATTATTAAAGAACGCGTGGCGGATGAAAAGCGCGTGGCGTTGACACCGGAAGTTGCGAAGGCCTTGCTGGCTTTGGGTATGGATGTGCGTCTGGAAGCGGGCGCAGGTTTGGCCTCTGGTTTTCAGGACGAAGAGTACCAGGCCGTCGGGGTGCATGTCATGGGCGATGTGGCCGCTGAACTGGCGGATGCGGATGCGTTGCTGACGGTGCAGTCTCCCTTTGCGAATAAAGAAAGTGCCTTACTGGCAGAAAAATTGCCGAAAGGCGCCGTATTAATCGGGCTGTTGAACCCATATGCGGATAAAGAATCTCTGGGAAAGCTTGCCAGCCAGCAATGGCGAGCCGTGGCGATGGATCTGATTCCCCGTATTTCACGCGCTCAGAGCATGGATGCCCTGTCTTCGCAAAGCAATCTGGCGGGCTATCGGGCGGTGATTGAAGGGGCGGCGCTTTATGGTCGGGCGTTCCCACTGATGATGACGGCTGCCGGTACCGTGCCGCCCGCGAAAGTGGTGATTCTGGGAGCGGGAGTGGCTGGTTTGCAGGCGATTGCCACGGCCAAGCGTCTGGGAGCCGTGGTGAGTGCGTTTGATGTGCGCCCCGCAGTGAAGGAGCAGGTGCAAAGTCTGGGCGCAAGTTTCATTGAAGTGGAAGCGGATGCAGCCGACGCGGAAACCGCAGGTGGTTATGCAAAAGAGATGAGCAAAGACTATCAGGAGCGGCAGAAAGCCAAAATACACGAGGTGTTAAGTGCGGCGGATGTGGTGATTAGCACGGCGCTGATTCCCGGCAAGCCTGCTCCGGTCTTGATTGAACAACGTACCGTGGATGCCATGAAGCGCGGCAGCGTGATTGTGGATATGGCGGCGCCAGCGGGCGGTAACTGCGCCGCGACCAAAAAAGGCAAAGTCTATACCACGGATAACGGGGTTGTTGTGGCTGGCTTTACCAACCTGCCTGCTCATATTGCGCAGGATGCCAGCCGCCTCTATGCCAAAAACCTTTTGGCCTTGTTGAAACTGATGTGGGACAAGGATGCGAAAGAGCTGAAGCTGGATCGCGAGGATGCGATTATTGCGGGAGCCTTATTGACCATTGACGGCAAGGTCGTGCATCCCCAATTTGCGGACGTACCCGCACAAGAGAGCGCCGTAAAAGAGGCGGAAGCCAAACCAACGGCAGAGAAAACCGAAAGCGAAGGGGAGTAAAAACCATGGCGAACCCAAGCATGTTTGAACAATTACAGCAGCAGGCGGAACAATTGGCCAGACAAGCCAGTGAGCTGGCCAATGCCGCACAGGTGATGGAAGTGCAGCAACAGATGGCGCAAGGGCCGGATGCAGTGGTGATGATGCTGACCATTTTTGTGTTGGCCTGCTTTGTGGGCTATTATGTTGTGTGGAGGGTAACCCCCGCGCTGCACACACCGCTGATGGCGGTGACCAATGCCATTTCGGGCATTATTGTGGTGGGTGCCATGGTTGCCACCGGGGTGGAGCATGGCGGCGTTTCCAAGCTGCTTGGTTTTCTGGCGGTGGTGTTGGCATCCGTCAATATTTTTGGTGGGTTTCTGGTGACTCAGCGCATGCTGGAGATGTATAAAAAGAAAGAACCTAAAGCTGCCACAAAGGGAGGGGCACAATGAGCGCGAATCTGTCCGCACTGGCCTATCTGGCCGCATCGGTCTTGTTTATTCTGGCATTGAAGGGGTTGTCTTCGCCCGCATCGGCACGGCAGGGTAACCGTTTGGGTATGGCGGGTATGGCCTTGGCCATTATCACCACCGTCATGTTACCCAATGTACAGGGGCTGGGGGTGATTCTGTTTGGCGTGGCGGTTGGGGGAGGTGCGGGTTATTACATTGCACGTACCATTTCCATGACCTCTATGCCGCAATTGGTGGCGGCGTTTCACTCGCTGGTGGGGTTAGCTGCGGTGTTTGTGGCGCTGGGTGCCCTGTATCAACCGGGAGCCTATGGTATTTTGACCGAGCAGAACACCATTCAATTTTCCAGCCGCATTGAGATGGGGCTTGGGGTGTTTATTGGTGCCATTACCTTTACCGGGTCTGTGGTGGCGTTTGCCAAATTGCAGGGATTGATGAAATCCGCTCCGCTTCGTTTTTCCGGCCAGCATTCCCTGAATGCGGTGCTGGGGATTTTATCGCTGGCACTGCTGGTGTTATTCTGCATGACGCAGGATGCCGGTTTGTTCCTGCTACTGGTTCTGACCGGGCTGTCACTGGGCGTGTTGCTGATTGTGCCCATTGGCGGCGCGGATATGCCGGTCGTGGTATCCATGCTGAACAGTTATTCCGGATGGGCGGCGGCAGGTATTGGCTTTACGCTGGGTAATTATGCGCTCATCATCACCGGGGCGCTGGTGGGGGCAAGCGGGGCGATTCTTAGCTATATTATGTGTAAGGCCATGAACCGCAATATTATTAACGTCCTGTTGGGTGGCTTTGGTGCAGATGCTACGGTCGCAGCGGCGGGTGGTACAGAAGACCGTCAGGTGAAGCAGGGCAGTGCGGAAGATGCGGCCTACCTGATGCAGAATGCTCGCAGTGTGATTATTGTGCCCGGCTATGGTATGGCCGTGGCGCAGGCGCAGCATGCGGTGAAAGAAATGGCCGATCTGCTGGAAAAAGAAGGCGTAGATGTGCGTTACGCTATTCACCCGGTGGCGGGGCGTATGCCGGGACACATGAACGTACTGCTGGCGGAAGCCAATGTGCCCTATGATGCGGTATTTGAACTGGAAGATATTAACCGCGACTTTGCCTCCACCGATGTTGTGTACGTCATCGGCGCGAATGACACGACCAACCCGGCAGCGAAGAAAGACCCCACCAGCCCGATTTATGGGATGCCAGTGCTGGATGTGGAAAAGGCCGGAACCGTCTTGTTTGTGAAGCGTAGTATGGCGGCAGGCTATGCGGGCGTAGAGAACCCGCTGTTTTTTGAAGACAACACCATGATGTTGTTTGGTGATGCCAAGAAGATGACCGAAACGATTGTCAAGGCCTTGCAGGGTGGTGGCCACTGAGCCTGAGCGCGATGCAGCCCGGAAACAGCGAACGGCTCTGGTGTTTCCCCAGAGCCGTTTTTTCTAGAGGAGAAGAGGAGTTCAGACGTAAGTGTCGTACTCTATGAGCTGTGTGGCAATTTCCCGCGCGTTGGCGTCACGTGCGACCGTGCTTAGAATACGATCCGTCTCCAGTTGGAATTGAAGGAACGATGGATGGGGCTGGCCGAATTGCTGGTGAGCCGCTTCTGCCCACCGGTGGCCAAGCTGCTGGGTGGTGTGGCCTATGGTTGCGGCGATGCCTTCCGCCACTAGTTGGGTCAGGGTGCCTGCGGCTTTCAAACCGTCGGGAATCAGTAGGAGGAGGGCGAGCTTATGGAGTATCATCGGAATCCTCTGCGGATTGTGGAGCGGTTGCTGCAGTGCAATGAAGATTGTTTGTACGCGATAGGTGTGACAGATTCATGACAGACGAGCCAGAGAGCGGCATGAGCGTTCTATAGGCTACAAGCAAACCAAAAGGACTGAAAACGACGATGGTTATTTCAGCACGTTATGCACGACAGGTGCTGTTGCCACAGGTCGGCGAAGCCGGACAACAGCAACTCGCCCGAAGCCGTGTGCTGGTCGTGGGGTGTGGTGGTTTGGGCAGTCCGGCATTGCAATATCTTGCGGCGGCAGGCGTAGGTCATATTACGTTGCTGGATGCAGACCATGTGGAGATGAGCAACCTGAACCGACAGATTCTCTACGAAACGGGGGATGTCGGCCGCTGGAAGGTGGATGCTGCCAAAGATGCGCTGTTGGATTTGAATCCGGAACTGGTGGTGGATGCGCAGCGCGAGCGATTGGATGCAAAGAATGCGACCCATTGGGTGCGAGAGCATGATCTGGTGGTGGATGGGACGGATAATTTTGCCAGCAGGGATGCTCTGAATAGTGCCTGCCTGCAAACAGATACCGCGTGGGTGTTTGCTGCGGCAAGGCAATGGCAGGCACAGGTGGGGTTGTTTGTGCCCGGTAAAACCGCCTGCTGGCGCTGTTTAGTGGATGATGTGCCTGCCACCACCGTGAATGCATGTGCGGATGCGGGTATCATGGGGGTGACAGTAGGGCTGGCCGGGCTATGGCAGGCAGTGGCGGCTGTGCATTATTTGCTGGGGCAGGCGGAGGGGTGGATGGGTAAGCTGCTGCTGCTGGATGCCCATCAGCCTGCCAGCCGTTGGGTTTCTTTGCCGAGGGATAGGGCTTGTCCGGCGTGCGTGGGAACGCGGTAAAGCATTGCCAGTGGGCTGCGGCTCATGTACAAGACATCTCCCTCCCTGTTCTGTATGATCCGCGAAGTGAAGGATGGTTCTCATGGCTGAAATTATTGATCTCTACGCCCGTGAAATATTAGATAGCCGGGGTAACCCCACCGTGGAAGTGGAGGTGGAGCTGGACGATGGAGCGACGGGTCGAGCCGCGGTGCCATCCGGTGCTTCAACCGGTCATTTTGAAGCACATGAACTGCGCGATGGTAACAAGGCACGCTATCTGGGCAAAGGGGTGCTGAAAGCAGTGCAGGCGGTGAATACAGAAATTGCGGATGCATTGATGGGAATGGAGGCATCTGAGCAGCGGATGATTGACATGACCCTCTGCGAACTGGATGGAACGGAGCATAAATCCCGTCTTGGAGCCAATGCGATTTTAGGGGTTTCCATGGCTGTGGCGCGTGCGGCAGCGGAAAGCCATGGTCTGCCATTGTATCATTATCTGGGCGGGGCGTTTGCTCATCTGCTGCCCGTGCCGATGATGAATATCATTAACGGTGGTGCCCATGCTGATAACCCTATTGATATTCAAGAGTTTATGGTGATGCCTGTTGCTGCCGAGAGCATGAGCGATGCAGTGCGCATGGGGGCAGAGGTGTTTCATGCCCTGAAAGCGCAACTGAAGGCAGATGGGCATAATACCGCGGTTGGGGATGAGGGAGGCTTCGCGCCGAACCTGCAGTCTGCCGATGCGGCATTGGGCTATGTGATGAAAGCCATTGAAGCGGCGGGGTATCGTCCCGGTGAGGATATGGTGCTGGCATTGGATGCCGCCGCAAGCGAGTTTGGTAAAGCTGGGCACTATCACATGGAAGGCCAGACACTGGATGCCGCAGGCATGGTGGATTTTTACGAAGATTTGGCCAATCGCTACCCGATTTTTTCCATTGAAGATCCGCTGGGCGAAGATGACCGCGATGGCTGGAAGCTCATAACGGAGCGGTTGGGCAAAAAGCTGCAACTGGTGGGAGACGATTTGTTTGTCACCAATCCGACCATTCTGCAACAAGGGATTGCCGATGGGCTGGCCAACGCCCTGCTGGTGAAGGTAAACCAGATTGGGACATTAACGGAAACCTTTGCGGCCGTGGAGATGGCGCATCGGGCGGGGTATAAGGCTATTTTATCACATCGCTCCGGGGAGACGGAAGACACCACCATTGCGGATATTGCGGTGGCGACGAATTGCGGGCAGATTAAAACAGGTTCCTTGTCGCGCTCTGACCGTCTGGCCAAATATAACCAGCTCTTGCGTATTGAAGAGGCGCTGGGCGATGCGGGCAGCTATGCAGGTCGTATGTGGCCGGGCTTCAAGCGAGCATGAAAAGCGCGTGAGAGCGGTTCTGATTCATTGCATATAAGGAGAGTTGGGTATGGCAGTGCGTTCAAATTATCTGATAGCTGTGACGGATGATGCGATGCAGTATATGGACGATGTAGTAGCAGCGCTGAAGGCGCTGGATACCACCATTACCGTGCAAAAGGTGTTGCCGATGCTGGGCGTTATTCAGGTTGCCATGCCAGATGCATTGCTGTCACAAGTGAAAGCATTACAAGTGCGTGGCAAACCAGCGGTTTCTGCGGTTGAGCGAGAAGGCACAATGCAGGCTCTGGAGGAGGGCAGCCCAGTGCCGCCTACGCATGAAGCACTGCTGAAGAGTGTTGCGCAACAAGATGTATCTGGTGGCAAAATACGCGCTTAACCACCATATATAGGCAATATTGATAATATTTTTATTGTTTTATTAATATAAGCTTACTATGCTTGAACCTCAGGTCTCACGCTTGTTTTGGGTTGCTAAAAAGATATGGCACGAGCCAGCAAGGAACATTCGGCACTAGTGGCGCGCTATCAGCAGGAGGCACCTGCTAAATGGCGTCTCATTAATATGGGGCTATTATGCGTGCTTGCGGCCTTGCTGTTTCAGATTATTGGGGGTAGCTCCGGGTTTTTGACCTATCTCTCCCTGCAACGGGATAAAGAAGAGGCCATGCTGGGGCTGGAAGTGGCGACAGCAGAGCGGTTGCAACTGGAGCAAAAAGTGCAGAATATGCGCTCTGGTACCATTGATGGGGATTTGCTGGAAGAGCATGCCAAGCAGTACCTTGGGCTGGCCAATCCGAAAGAAAAAGTGGTTATCACCGACTGGTGATTGCTTTTCAGGTACTTGCCCCTCAGGAAATACCAGCCTTTGAAAAAGGGAATGGTTACTTAAAAAGGATCGTTTAAGCCCCGCGTTGATGGGTTTGGGCTGTATGCTCTCTCTGGCTGATTTCCATTAAGTCCTGCGGCAATATCACCTGACCATGGTAGGCTTCCTCTGCTAATCGGATCACGCTTCCCACGTTCTCTTTGATTCGGGACATGCGCTGAAGCATTTGGCCTTCGTCACTCTCTGGGGTGGCGTTGGGCGCATGTTGCCGTAGCTGACTGGCGACCCGTTCTACTTCATCGTATGTTTGATAGAGGCTGACAATGGCAGGGTGGGTGGGAATACGGCTGCGCGGATGCAGAGCAATGGTCGGCTCATGATAACTAATGCGTGCATCAAGCGAAGCACTGTATGTGTCATGCACCTCATGGCTTAGCTGCATGATGGCATCTATGACTGTCGGCGGCAGTGGTGTCGGTGGGTGAGCCAGACTTTGTAAGCTGTAGAATAAGTCTTGCATGCCTTGGCGCAGTTTATCCCAGAGCATTGACGCCTCCTTACATTATTTTGTATGGGTTTTGTTTTTTAATGGGTCTTTTGACCCTTAGGATAAAGGCTTTCTTAGAGAGTGTCACCACGAGATGTTTAATGGCCTGCAAACGACTTTTTTCTGTGCTACCGGCTTGCATGTATTCTCCATGCATGGAAACATCCGGTTTTCGAAAGCGGCCGTTTTTGACAGATTCTCCCACTCGTGACGCTACTATTTAGCGTTGTTGCGCTGAAGTTGCAATGCCATAGTCTGTGCATTCGTTCTGCGTCATGTTGCGTTGCGGTATAGGTTTTGCGCCCCGAGCCTTAGCTTAATGCTTGCGCAGGACTTGCTTTGTCGCTATAGATTTCGCCCGTTCAGCCATGCGTTCATAGACAAGGCGCAGGCAGCTTAGACGCAGCCGGAATCAATCAGTTGCATGGGAGTTTTTATGGCGAAGAATGCGCAAAAAGAAAAGACGGTCACCAATCTGGGGCATAATTCCAAGGAGGCCGTATCGCCAGAAGAATTACGCACCTTTTACAAGCAAATGCTGTTGATTCGGCGTTTTGAGGAAAAAGCAGGCCAGTTGTATGGTATGGGGCTGATTGGCGGTTTCTGTCACCTCTATATTGGGCAGGAAGCCGTAGTGGTTGGCTGTAAATCTGTTATGCAGAAAAATGATGCCATAGTGACCGGCTACCGCGCACATGCACATTGCATTATGTTTGGCATGACGCCTAAATCCGCCTTGGCAGAGCTGACAGGACGTGCGGCAGGCTGCTCCCGCGGGAAAGGTGGCTCCATGCACATGTTCAACACGGAAGAATTGTTTTTCGGTGGGCATGGTATTGTGGGGGCACAGGTGCCGTTGGGTGCCGGGATGGCGTTCGCGCAGAAATATAAAGGGGACGATGGAGTGTCTCTGGCATTTGTTGGTGATGGCGGGGCCAACCAGGGGCAGGTGTATGAAGCCATGAACATGGCGGCTCTGTGGAAATTGCCCGTGGTGTTTGTGATTGAGAATAATGGTTACGCTATGGGCACTTCGGTGAAGCGCGGTGTTTCCGGTACTGGCTTGTATAACCGTGGTGCGGGTTTTGGTATTCCCGGTGTGGAAGTGGACGGTATGGATGTGCTGGCCGTGCGTAGCGCGATGAAAGAGGTGCTGGAGCATGTGCGTAGCGGTAAAGGCCCAATGGTTGTGGAGATGAAGACCTACCGTTACCGTGGGCATTCTATGTCTGATCCGGCGAAATATCGCAGCAAGGACGAAGTGAACGAGTATAAAGAAAACCGTGATCCGATTGATCGCGTAAAGGCGCTGCTGATTGAGCAGGGGCTGGAGACGGAAGAAAGCCTGAAAGCGATGGATAAAGAAATTCGCGATGAGGTGAATGAAGCGGCAGAGTTTGCCAAGGAAGCACCGGAGCCGGATGCATCCGAACTATATACTGATGTGTACAGCAACTAAGCGCGTGTGGAAGAGTGTAGGGAGTAGAGACCATGGCTGAAATGACCGTTCGTGAAGCACTGCGCGATGCAATGGCAGAAGAAATGCGCAAACATGACGAAATTTTCGTCATGGGTGAGGAAGTGGCAGAATATCAGGGTGCGTATAAAGTAACGCAGGGTTTGTTGGAAGAGTTTGGGAATCGGCGGGTAATTGATACCCCGATTACCGAATATGGTTTTGCCGGTATTGGTGTTGGGGCAGCCATGATGGGCTTGCGTCCGGTCATTGAATTCATGACGTTCAATTTTGCCATGCAGGCCATTGACCATATTATTAACTCTGCGGGTAAGACATTATATATGTCCGGCGGCACCGTGAAGTGCCCGATTGTGTTCCGGGGGCCAAATGGCGCAGCGGCACGCGTGGCGGCTCAGCACAGCCAGTGCTATGCGGCGTGGTATGGCCATGTGCCGGGTTTGAAAGTGGTGTCTCCCTGGTCTGCAGCCGATGCTAAAGGCCTGTTGAAAGCCGCTATTCGTGACCCGAATCCGGTTGTGTTTCTGGAAAATGAATTGCTGTATGGCCAGAAGTTCGACGTGCCGGATGAAGCCATGAACGATGATTACGTGGTGGAAATTGGCAAAGCCAATGTGGTGCGTGAAGGAAAAGACGTCACCATCACCGCTTTTTCCATTATGATGAATCATGCATTGGAAGCTGCCCGCATTTTGCAGGAAGAAGATGGTATTTCTGCGGAAGTGATTGATTTGCGTACCATTCGCCCGCTGGATCGGGAAACCATTGTGGCCTCTGTGAAAAAAACCAGCCGATTGGTGACCTGTGAAGAAGGATGGGGACAAAGCGGCATTGGAGCTGAAATTGCTTCTACTGTGATGGAGCAGGCCTTTGATTATCTGGATGCGCCGGTTGAGCGGGTATGCGGGGTGGATGTCCCTATGCCCTATGCTGCGAATCTGGAAGCCTTGGCACTGCCAAAAGCCAAGGATATAGTGGCCGCAGCGCGCAAGACGTGCTACCGCAATAAATAATATTTTTCCGTCATGCCCGCACTGCGGGCATGTGCGTATTGAACCGCTAGGGAGTTTGAAACATGCCAATTGAAGTCTTGATGCCAGCCCTTTCCCCCACGATGACCGAAGGTAACCTTGCCAAATGGTTGGTGAAAGAAGGTGATAAGGTTGAGCCGGGGATGGTGATTGCCGAGATTGAGACCGACAAAGCCACCATGGAAGTGGAAGCGGTGGATGAGGGGATCATCGGCAAGATTGTGATTCAGGAAGGCACCAGCGATGTGAAAGTGAACGCGCTGATTGCGCTGATGCTGGAAGAAGGCGAAGACAAGAGCGCGCTGGAAGGCTTTGCCGCCAATCAGGGCAAAGCGGATGCTCCGGCAGCGGCTCCTGCTGCAGCGCCTGCGGCCACAGCAGCTCCGGCGGCGGTAGCGGCTTCTACTGCCACGACGGATCGCGTATTTGCCAGCCCGCTCGCCAAACGCGTCGCTGAGCAGGAAGGGGTGGATTTGACAGCCGTGGAAGGCACTGGCCCCCATGGTCGCATTATTAAAGCGGATGTGCTGGATGCAGCGGCAGGTGGAGTGAAGACCGCACCTGTTTCCGCACCCATGCCGGCTCCGGCCTTCCCTGTGGGTGGTACGATTGAAATTCCGCTGAACAATATGCGCAAAACCATTGCCAAGCGCCTGCAGGAATCCAAGCAGCAGGTGCCGCATTTCTACCTCTCCATGGATGTAGAGCTGGATGCCCTGCTGGCCTTGCGTAAGCAACTGAATAGCGCGGCAGAGGCAGGCCTGAAAGAGGGCGATAAACCTGCGTACAAACTCTCTGTTAATGACATGGTGGTCAAAGCCGTTGCCATGGGGATGCGGGATGTGCCTGCCTCCAATGCATCCTTCGCGGGGGATAAAGTTCTGCAATATACCACGGTCGATGTATCCGTTGCGGTGGCGATTGATGGCGGGTTGATTACCCCGATTGTGCGTAATGCGGATATCAAGAGCCTGTCTGCTGTCTCCAATGACCTGAAAGACCTCATCAAGCGTGCGCGGGATGGCAAGCTGAAGCCGGAAGAGTTCCAGGGCGGCGGCTTCTCTGTCTCCAACCTTGGGATGTTTGGCGTGAAGCAGTTTAACGCCATCATCAACCCGCCGCAGGCGTGTATTCTGGCCGTTGGCGCGGGAGAAGAGCGTGTGGTCGTGCGCGATGGCCAATTCAAGGCCGTGAATATGATGACGGTAACACTCTCCGTTGACCACCGTGTGGTCGATGGTGCGATTGGCGCTGAGTTCCTGAACGCATTTAAGCGTTACATTGAGCAGCCGATGAGCATGTTGGTGTGAGGTCATACACGGTTTGGTACCGCTTATAGCGGGTACACAGCACGAACCTTTGTGCAAATCAAAAAGAAAGAGAGACAGATGGCAGATCAATATGATGTCGTGGTGATCGGTGGTGGTCCCGGTGGGTATGTGGCGGCCATTCGGGCAGCGCAACTGGGCATGAAAACCGTGGTGGTGGAGCGTGAGCATATGGGCGGCATCTGCCTCAATTGGGGCTGCATCCCGACCAAGGCGCTGCTGCGCTCTGCGGAGATTTATCATTACATGCAGCATGCGGAACAGTTTGGTCTGTCCGCTAAGGATGTCAGCTTCGATCTGAAAAAAGTGGTGGAGCGTTCCCGCAGTGTGTCCTCGAAACTGACCGGCGGCATTGGCATGCTGATGAAGAAAAACAAGGTGACCGTTCTGGAAGGCACAGGCAAGCTGCTGGGTAAAGGCAAGGTTGAGGTGGTGAAGAAAGACGGTTCCGGCAAGGTGGAGCTGGCCGCGAAACATATTATTCTGGCAACCGGGGCGCGTGCACGTCAGATTCCCGGACTGGAGGGGGATGGTAAACTCATCTGGACCTACCGTGAAGCCATGGTACCGGATATGATGCCGAAAAGCCTGCTGGTGGTGGGTTCCGGCGCGATTGGGATTGAATTTGCCAGTTTCTACCGCACGCTTGGGGCAGATGTCACCGTGGTGGAAGTGCAAGATCGCGTACTGCCGGTGGAAGACGAAGAGATCAGCAAATTTGCGCACAAAGCGTTTGAAAAACAAGGCATGAAGTTGATGACTGGGGCGCAGGTCAAAGCCTTCAAAAAAGGCAAAGACACTGTAACCGTTACCGTGGAAAAGGGTGGTAAAGCACAGGAAATAACCGTGGATCGCGTGATTATGGCGGTAGGCATTGTGCCGAATACGGAAAACCTTGGGCTGGAAAACACCAAGGTGAAGACGGAGCGCGGTCATGTGGTCACGGATGGATATGGCGCAACGGATGAACCGGGTGTGTATGCCATTGGGGACATTACCGGTGCTCCATGGTTGGCGCATAAAGCCAGCCATGAAGGGGTGATTTGTGTCGAGAAGATTGCCGGCCTGAAGGATGTGCATCCGATGAAGAAGGAAAATATTCCCGGCTGTACCTATTGTCATCCGCAAGTGGCCAGCGTTGGCCTGACCGAAAAAGCCGCGAAAGAAAAAGGTTATAAGGTCAAAGTGGGTCGCTTCCAGTTCATCGGCAATGGGAAAGCCATTGCACTGGGTGAGCCGGAAGGGCTGGTGAAAACCATCTTCGATGAAAAAACCGGTGAACTGCTGGGTGCCCACATGATTGGCGCGGAAGTGACCGAGATGATTCAGGGCTATGTGGTGGGCAAAACGCTGGAAACCACTGAAGCTGACCTGATGCACACGGTCTTCCCGCATCCTACCCTTTCTGAAATGATGCATGAGAGCGTACTGGATGCTTACGGACGTGCATTGCACATGTAATGCATGCGATAATCAGCACGGTGAGACGAAAAAAGGGGAGGGTAGTAAGCCTTCCCTTTTTTTATGGATGTATGCGCTCTTTCATTTTCCCCTTGCTCCCAGCCTCACTTTGAATTATTTTTTTGAAAGTTGGGCTGGGGCAAAGGACAGGAAAGATGAAGCAAAGACATAACCCATTTCGTTTTGGGGCGCCTGTTGCAGGTGAGTATTACTTCCAACGTAAAGATCAACGAGAAGTGGTCAAAGGGTTGCTGCTGAATAACATGAATGTTGTCTTGGTTGGGCCAAGGCGTTTCGGCAAAACATCGTTTATTTTGGATCTTCTGCAACATCTTGAGCACCAACACAAGCGGCAGACACTGTTGGTCGATGTATTTAGTATCACCAGCCACCGGGATTTTTTGCAGCAATTGCTGCATGCAATTCGTAAAAAACAAAACGCCGCGCAAAAACTGGCGGAGTGGGTGCGATCTGCACCGAAACGACTGAAAAATATTAAGGTATCAGGAGGTGATATTGTTGAAATTCATCTGCAACTTTCTCATTTGAGCGAACATGAAGAAAAGCAGCTGATTGTTGAAACACTGGAAAATCTTCAACAGTTTATGCCGGGAGGTTGTGTTGCATTTGATGAATTTCAGTCCATTGCCTTACTGCAAGATAACGGGTGGTTGGAAGCGACGCTTCGCACGGTGATGCAGGCGCAGAGGGATGTTTCTTTTTTATTCAGCGGCTCACGTCGAAGCTTGATTCATGAGATGTTCAATGATTCATCGCGCCCCTTCTACCGAAGTAGCCAGCTGATTGATTTTCCACCGTTGGGGCCGGATTTCACCCCATGGGTGCAGGAGCGCTTTTTATCCGTTGGGGTGGATGTCGAGCCTGATGTCATAGATTATTTGCGCGAGATGGTAGCAGATACACCAAATTATGTACAAATGGCCGGTTATCACTTGGTTGCTGGGGGGTACCCGAGTGTGTCTACAAAAATTGTAGAACATGAAATGGAATTGATAGTGAAGCAAAACGCCTATGCCTATCAAACGTTGTTGAATAGTTTGCCTCCACTGCAACAGCGGTTTTTACGTATGGCGGCGCGTGAGAAGGCATCTGTTTTTGCTAAAGAAAATCTTGAAAAATATGAAATTAGGACGGCGGGACACGCTTCGCAGGCTGTGAAGGCGCTAAAATCTAAGCAATTGCTGGATGAAGATACACGCAAAGGAAGGGTTTTATTTGATGACCCACTTTTTGCATATTGGCTGAATATCACCTTTGAAGACTAACGAGCGGCGATGCTGGATACGGAATGGCTCTATGAAGCACAGGAAAGCGGCCATGTATTAGCATGGGCGAGAGAGTTTGCGCGCAAGCGGCAGGCGGCCGGGCAGGCAGTATGGTTTGCCGGTGTGGAGGAGCATTACAGAATCGTGCAGGCGGCCTATGCCGGAGCTGTGCTGGCAGAGCATTTATGCGATGACGGCTTAATGGAGCTGCGGTTGTATACTGCGATGGAAGACCGGCCTATGCCGTCTGTTGCATTGCGCTATAACGGTGGAGAATGGCACCGCTTTCAGGTACGGGAACTTCCGGCGGACAGGCTGCGAGAGGGTGGCAGTCAAGGGTGGCTTTCTACCCCGTTGCAGCCAGAAGAACCCCCGGTTTTATGGATTTTTGCGGCATGGCCGGAAGAGGATGCAGAAATCTGGGTGCGTTTGCATGCGGAATATGTTAATGCATCTTTACTTTTGGCGGTGCAGCATGCGTGTGTATGCTTGCAGCCAAAAGCCGAAACCTGTAAGGCGCTGGCTATCCGCAACGGATATTCTGCCAAAGCCGAATTGGTTTTGCCCTGAAACCGCTGGATGGATGATCCGTTATGACCAGGCAGGACGTTTCTGCTGACGCTATTATGATTCGTGAATTGCTGACCGAAGATGAGCTGGTAACCATTTACCCGCTGTTGGCGCAATTGAACCCGGATATATCGGAAGAGAGTTTTTTGCGTCTGCTGCCAGAGGTGCGTGCCAAGGGTTACCGCTGTATTGGGGCGTATGATGCTGATAAACTGGTCGCGATTGCGGGTTTTCGTATTTCGGCGCGCTTCTGGTGTGGGCGCTATATCGATTTTGATAATGTGATGGTGGATGAAGCCTACCGTAATAGCGGTCTTGGGCAACGTATGGTGGATTGGGTGGAAGAAGAAGGCCGACGGGCAGGCTGTGATAACTCGTTGGTGGAAGTCTATGCCCGCAGCCACGGTGCTCACCGTTTCTACATGCGTAAAGGCTATGACATGCCGGGGTATTTGCTGGTGAAGCCGCTGTGTATGACCGAGGAAGAATGGGAAGAACGGTTGCGTAAACGCGGACGTTTGTAGGGGCTGCTATCGGCGTTTGCATATCGCCTGTTGAGTCTGCGGAGGGTAAGCTGCTATACATTTCGTGATGACACGATGGAAGCAATTGCAGGAGAGACGGCATGAAAAAACGCTATTGGCTGGCAATCGGCTTGTTGGTGGCGGCAGGTGGCGCGGTAGTGGGCTTGCCGAAGTTGGTGTCTGTGGAAAAGGCCCAGCATCTGCTGGTGACCAAAGTGCGGGAGCAAACAGGCCGGGAATTGGTGATTGCCGGACCAGCCGAGGTGCGTATCTGGCCGGATTTAGCGGTGCATGTGGAACAGGTGCGCTTAAGTTCGCCAGAGGGATTTGGCCATGAACCGATGCTGGAAGTGCCAGAGCTGGATGTGGAAGTGGCGATTCTGCCCTTGTTGAAGCGGCAGTTGGTATTGCATGGTTTTGTGATGCACCAACCCGTGATACGGTTGATGAAAGATGCGAAAGGGCGCCCGAACTGGGGGTTTCAAAGCCGGGACATGCAGGCGGTTGAACAGGTGACAGAGGATACTCCGGCATCTGACCGGCAAAAAGTAAACGCCATGAGCCGATTGCAGGCGTGGGAGTTGGGAACATTACGTATAGAAGATGCAACCTTGTTGTATCAGGATCAGCAATCCGGCACTGATGAACGGTTGGAAAAAGTGAATATCACGCTGGATGCACCCCGCCTGACACAAGCGGTTGGGTTGGATGCCAATGCCCGTTGGCGTGGACAGGAAGTGGTGTTTAATGTGCGTTCCGATTCACCGTTACCACTGTTGCAAGGTGAGCCGCTACCGATGGAAATTACCCTAAAGGCAGCCAAAGCGGCGGCAACTGTCAGTGGTGAACTGACCTTGCCGCAAGCACAGGCGCAGTCCTGGCAATGGCAGGGCAGTATGACGGCGCGCATACCTGATGTGCCGTTGCTGGTGCAATGGATGCAGGGAGGCGAAACCCCACCCGCATCCTTACCCACACAGGTGGAGATGCAGGCGCATGTGATGCTGGATGCAGCCGGGGCGAAAGCAACAGATATGAAACTGAGCAGTGAGCATCTACAAGCGACCGGAGTCATTAGCACTGGCTGGACGGAAGAACGCCCAAAACTGGTGGCAGATGTGCAGATTCCGGTACTGGATTTGGATGTATGGACTCCCTCGGATGCAAAAAAGACGGTGCAAGAACAAAGCCAGTCAGAGATGCCCCTTGTCTCAACGGCACACGCCAAAGAACCCGTGGTTATGCCCTCTGCTCCGTGGGATAACCAGCCAATCGATATCAGCGGTCTACGGCTGCTGGATGCGGAGATTCAGGCAGTGATTGGCAGTTTGAGTTATCAGGGTTTGCAGGCTCGCAATGCCCCCGTGAAGGCAATGCTGGAAGGTGGGGTGCTGGAGGTGAAGCTGCCGGGTTGGGGGGTGGCGGAAGGAACCGTAGATACCACCCTGCAAATGGATGCCGCACGGCTGGTGCCCACCTGGAGTCTGAACAGCCGTTGGCAGCAGGTGCAGGTGGCCCCTCTTTTGCAGGCGTTGGGTCAAAGTGACCGCTTAAGCGGCAAGGGGAATGTCGTGTTGGACGTTCACAGCAAAGGCCGCAGTCTGCAACAGTGGATGGAGCAAATGCAGGGGCGCACGGCGTTACATCTGCGAGATGGCGCGCTGAAAGGGATGGATCTGGCCATGGTGGTGAGGTCTGTGAAAAGCGCCATGGGGTCTGATGTGGATGTTTCGCGGCGGCAGACAGATTTTAGTGAATTGAGTGCGGATTTTCAGTTTATTCGTCCCGGTGTGGCGCATACAAAGAACCTGACGCTGTTGGCGCCATTTGCCCGCCTGACCGGGGAAGGGGATATCTATCTGGATCGCAAAGAGTTGCGTTTTGATATCACGCCGCGTGCAGTCGGCAGCAGTAAAGGACAGGGTGGCGAGATAAACGCAAAGGGGCTGTATGTGCCATTTGTGGTGAAAGGCAGCTTTGATCAGGTCGCATTCTACCCGAAAATGGGGGATCTTGTGAAAGAAGGGTTGAAAAATCCCGAATCTGTTGAGGTGTTGAAAGATAATGCCAATAAGATAAAAGAAGGGCTACAGGATATTTTTCGGGGATTATGATGACACGTTGGGATGATGAAGAGCGCGAAACCGGTACAATCGTTCGCTTTGACAAGGGGAAGGGCTTTGGTTTTATCGAGCCGGATCAGGGTGGGGATGATTTGTATTTTCACATTACCGAGGTCATGCTGGCGAAAATTAACCCCTGTCGGGTGGGAATGCGGCTATCCTATCACCGCACCAGCTACCGGGGCAAGGAATGCGCCATTAAGCTGGAAAAGCTGAAAAGCGGCAGATGACAAGGACGCAATGTCGGCGCGGCTGTTATCGCTGTGTGTGTCTTTGTGAAATAGCGGTTGACCTTTGGGAGGGAATAGCTTATCTCTCTTGCCTCTTGGCGGCAGCAGTGCCGTCAGACTATCTGTGCGGTGCCACCTGTAGACAGGTGGCTGCCGGAAGAAGAATGTAAGAACCTAGTATTTTTTTGAAGGACGGGTATCATGGCTGTACCTAAGCGCAAGACCTCCAAATCCAAGCGTAACATGCGTCGTTCGCATCACGCGTTGAAAGCAGTGACCGTGGGTGAAGATGCAACCACCGGCGAACTGAAGCGTCCACACCACGTGTCTCTGGATGGCTATTACAAAGGCCGTCAGGTGACGACCCAAAAGGTGAACGCGTAATCCTCTAGCAATGGGTGGAGCGGGACATTGTCTCAACACCTGATTATAGCACTGGACGGCATGGGGGGCGATGCGGCTCCGCGTGTGGTGATGGAAGGCGCAGAGCTGGCGTTGAAAAAACACCCGCATGTGCGCTTTCGCATTTTTGGTGATGAAGCACAGCTTTGGCCGTTGTTAAGCCAAATGCCTGCCTTGCAGCAAGCCAGCACCATCATCCATACCGATGCGGCCATTGCTGCCCATGAAAAACCGTCTGTCGCGCTGCGTCAGGGCGGCAATTCCAGCATGCGCCTTGCCATTAATGATGTGCGGGAAGGCAACGCGGTTGCGGTTGTTTCTGCGGGCAATACGGGCGCGCTGATGGCCATGGCCAAATTCGTCTTTAAAACCTTGCCCGGTGTGGACAGGCCAGCTATTTGCTCTGCTATGCCAACGGGCAAAGGGGACTGTATTTTTCTGGACATGGGCGCGAACATTGATTGCAACGCGCATATTCTCTTCCAGTTTGCTGTTATGGGTGCGGCCTTTGCCCGTGCGGTATTGCATATTGAAAAGCCGACCATTGGTCTGTTGAATGTCGGGTCGGAAGATATTAAAGGCCATGAATCTGTGCGGGAAGCGGCGGAAATGCTGCGTGCATCTGCACTGTCTGAACAATTTATTGGGTTTGTCGAGGGGAATCACTTGCTACACGGCAACGCCGATGTGGTGGTCACCGATGGCTTTACCGGAAATATTGCCATTAAAACGGCGGAAGGCCTGTCCAAATTATTTTCCAATGAAATGAAAAAGGCATACAACACCAACCTGCTTACGATGGTTGCCGGGTTGCTATCCAAGCCGGTATTGCGCAAGGTGAAGCGCAAGATGGACCCTAACCTGCGCAATGGCGGTATGTTTGTTGGCTTGAATGGAATTGCCATTAAAAGCCACGGCGGAACAGATGCTTATGGCTTTGCGAATGCTATTCGGGTGGCGGTTAATATTGTGGAAAATCGGCTGAATGAGACAATTCAGCGCGAAATTGCGGCGTTTGATGCGCACTTACAACGGCAGCAACAGGACAAGGCTCCTGTGATGGCATCTGCCGGAGTTTAAGTCCGTATAGACAGGTTGCTCCGTGCGTTTGCCGTGAGGCATGGGGGGGCTTTTGCCTGAAACCGTCCCATGACATGTAAAAGTCATTGTCGGTACCGTTCAGTTTTGATACGGCTTATGTCCATCCTGCTGCTCTGTCGGCGGGGATAAACAGCGTCTCATCATTGGGAGAAACCATGTATAGTCGTATCATCGGTCATGGAGCCTATGTGCCAGCCAAGGTCTGGAGCAATCATGATCTGGCAGAACGCATGGAAACCACTGACGCATGGATTCGGGAGAGGACAGGCATTGGGCAGCGCCACATTGCGGCGGAGGGGGAATATACGTCGGATTTGGCGGTGGCCGCAGCACGGCAGGCATTAGAGCGTGCCGGGGTTTCGGTCGCTGAGGTAGATGGTATTGTGCTGGCGACTGAAACACCGGATGTAACCATGCCTTCCACCGCCGCCATTGTGCAGGCGAAACTGGGGATGCAACAAGGCTTTGCCTATGATGTGCATGCTGCATGTTCTGGCTATGTCTATGCCATGGCCACGGCTGATAGCCTGTTGAAAAATCGGCTGGGAAAGCGGCTGCTGGTCATTGGGGCGGAGACGTTTTCCCGCGTGGTGGATTGGGAAGACCGGGGAACCTGCATTTTGTTTGGGGACGGGGCCGGCGCCAGTCTGCTGGAAGCCTGTGACGGAAAGCCGGAGACGGGAGCCAGCGCGGTACTCGCCTCTGCCATGTATGCCGATGGTCAGTTGAAGGAATTGCTCTACACCACGGGTGGGGTGTCCAGTAATCAGCGGGCAGGGGTACTGCTGATGCAGGGTAAAGAGGTGTTTCGTCATGCGGTCGGGAAAATGCTGGAAGCAACCGAGCAGGTGTTGCAGCAGGCGGGTTGCGTGTGGGGAGATGTGGATTTGCTGGTGCCGCATCAGGCCAATGCGCGCATTATTCAATCCATCGGACAAAAAATCCATTTGCCGGAGCATAAACTGGTGATGACCGTTGAACAGCACGCCAATACCTCGGCGGCGTCTATTCCGTTAGCGTTGTCTGTGGCAGAAGCCGATGGCAGGCTGCAAAAAGGGATGCTGGTGGCCATGCCGGCGTTAGGGGCTGGGTTGACCTGGGGGGCGTGTCTGGTGCGATGGTAGCCTGAGGGCTGTCCGTTAGGCGGTAGATTAAAAAACGGGCATTTTTTTATTTCAGGTGCTTGCATTTTCATTGTATTTCATGCTTACTAGCGCCACAAACGAGAAGAACGATGAGTAAAGAGGATTCCATGTCAAAAGATACCCTGACCCGCGCAAGCCTGAGTGAAGCTGTCTACCGTGAGATTGGACTGTCATACGCCGAGTCATCCGAGCTGGTGGATGCCGTGCTGGAGCAGGTATTGGTGGCGCTTGAAGAAGAAGATCAGGTGAAAATTTCATCTTTCGGCAGCTTTTTGGTGCGTAGCAAAAAAGAGCGTATTGGCCGCAACCCTAAAACGGGTGTGGAAGTGCCGATTAGCCCGCGCCGCGTCCTTTCTTTCCGTCCGTCCAATATTCTGAAGGATGAGATTAATAAAAATCTTGCATCTTAAGTAGCAAAAGGCCACTCTTTGGCAGTACACACGCCTGTGTTTTCCAATATAGAGGAACACAGGTTTAAACTGTGCAAAAGGTGCAGCAAGTGGCAGAGACGCATACACGCCCATTGCAGACGGAACTGGCTGGTAGCCGTAAAGCAGAGAATGCTTTGCGTACCATTGGTGAAGTGGCAGATGAATTGGATGTGCCTCAGCATGTATTGCGGTTCTGGGAGAGCAAGTTTTCGCATCTGAAGCCTATGAAAAGGCGGGGCGGGCGTCGGTTCTACCGACCGCAGGATGTGGATGCCCTGCGCCAAATCAAGCATTTGCTGTATGATCGCGGCTTTACCATTAAAGGGGCGGTCAACCACCTGAAGTTACAAAAAGCCAGCTTGCGGGATGCAGGCAATGATCCGGCATTGCTGGATGTGCAGGTGCTCTTGCAGGATGATCTATTGCCGGATACGGCGTCTGTCTCCCGCTCACCCGGAGGTAGTCATCCGCCTTTGATGCATTCCAGTCTGTCTCTGGAACTGCATTTGCAGCGTCTGCAGACCATGCGAGCGCGCATTGCCTCCATGTTGCGGGATACGATCTAGGCTCAGCCTCCCTTTCGTAGAGAACCTACTGACAATGTTGCATTCCGAGAACCGGAAATGAAGAAGATAGCATGTGCAGTCCGTTCAATGCGCAAGTGTGATGGAGTTCGGGGAGCAGGACAGGCTGCTATATATCTATCACCATGCGGCATAGACATGGCCATTGTTGTTGGCCACGCAGGGATATGCAATGCGTAGATGGTATCTTCGCTTGTGAGGGATGCGGTGCTTTCCCGTATGTTTTTAAAGAGGGAAAAAAGAAGCCCGCTTCCAAAGAAGCGGGCATTGGCGGAGGTCAGCATCATGGGGTATTAGCAGGCGTGTCCAGACCTGATTGCGCTCTGCTACGGCACCCCAGCCCCCCACGAATTATCGCTTGGGTAGAGGAACTCATAGGCCGAAGCATCCAGAGTGCCTGTATTATCACCATACATATCTGGCCCCGGTGGGATGAGAGGGTTGTGGATGTTATAGATAAAATCAGGGTGGAAGTCGTTGAAGACCAGATTTAATCTGTCACGGCTGGGCGACATACGGTTCAGTGTGCCATTATACCAGTGTTTCCACCCTTCTCCACCGTAGCTAATACCCAAACCATGTACACCGCAAGTTGGGCAGAGCATGTTACTAATGGAATAGCCTAATCCATCTGCCCAAACGACAGGGTGAGTTGGGCTTCCTCTCCAACCTGGCTGGGATGGGCTGTAAGATGGTGGGCAGAGCCAGCCGGGTTGGCAACCTTTCATAAAGGCATTGTTCCAGCCAACGTAACTACCGTATATGAGTTTATCATCAGTGCCACCTCCACCGCTGTTAAACCATGTCATGTAAGATGGGCCTTTATTGGATGCCAAGACGCTTGCGTAACCGCCACGTCCACACCAGTTGTGACCAGTATAGCGCAAGGTGCCGAATTCGCAACGTTGACTCAGTTGCGTCCCTCCAAATGTGTTAAAGTTACTATACGGGTGGGGGCAGGCAACAGTGCTCATTTGACCATGGGCGACAGCCGGGAAGGTGACGCCAACAGGGCCGCTGATGCCTGGGAAAGTCACCCCGCCTTTTGCGGCGCAGCTGTTGGGGGAGCAATTATTGGCGGTGGTAGACCAACTGCCGTTACTGCAATAGCGGGTAATCCCTGCTCCGTTCATGCCAGCCGGGCAGGACGCATATGAACTGCTGCCATGGTTGGTGCCGGCAATCCATACGCTTCTACTGCCAATTCCATCGCTGTAGTTTGTAAAGTTGTGTCCCGCACAGGTTTGCTGACATATGCCAGACAACGTTGTGAATGTACCATTGTTACAATACCCATAGACGGTACCTGTGTAACCGGAAGGGCAGCCGACGCCACTGGACCAGGAGCCGTGGTTGGTTGAGGGCAGGGTTACCCATTGTCCGCTGTAGACACTGCCGGAGCATTTGCGGTAGCAGGCACCGCCGATGCTGTTCCAAGTGCCATTGTTACAGGTGGCGGACATGGAACCTGTGTGTGTACTACTTGGGCAGGCGACACTGCCTGAACCTGAGCCGTGGTTGACGGTTCCCAGCCAGACGGTGGCTCCATTGCTGGTGACGGCAC
>CAZIGK010000012.1:0-27026 GCA_964538615.1 uncultured Rickettsiales bacterium
TTGCGCGTAGCGCAGAGCGAAAGAGAGACCGGGTTGCGCGTAGCGCAGAGCGAAAGAGAGACCGGGTTGCGCGTAGCGCAGAGCGAAAAAGAGACTGGGTTGCGCGTAGCGCAGAGCTACGGCAAAACCCGGTTGCACAGAACATAGAGGCACATAACGGCTCCGGCCTCATTCGCTCCCTCCTCAGCATTCAGCCGTGAAGCAAGAGGCTTTCTGTAGTGCATAGGTGCTATAGAGGTGCTGTCCGAAAAAACCACGTCAATCATGACAACACGAGACCATTCCCGCAACAGAATCACTGAATGATTGTGATGATCTGGGCTACCAACGAATCGTTAAAAAATCTAGTCTTTTGAGTACGACTTTGGACGCACCCGTAGTGCGTAAATGGTGACCCCTACGGAATCCAAACTGACGATATAGCGCATTGATATATAATGATTCTTGTGGTTATCAAGTCAAAACATGCTGTCATTCATGCTGCCAAAAAACGCGGTTGTAGGCGGTCAGTCACGGTTATAGGCGAACACAAAATACCATGCTGCAATGTGGTTGCCGAAATGGGACTCCAACCCGTGTTGGCGCATTAAAGCATAGGTCTTTATCCTTTAATAGCGGCTTGGCTTATTAAAAATGTCCGATTCTATCCGATTCTATCCGATTCTGTCCGATTCTGTCCGATTCACCACGATAGCGAATGATGCATAGAACCAGTTTCTATGAATCATTTTTGATGCCTTTTGTGATTTATAGGGATGGCCGTATAGATCATACCCTACCAGTTACGGTTACAGGCGAACGGAAAACGATGCCATGCCAACATAGTTAACTTTGCTCAACTAATTCTTTCTCTACTTTTTCAGGGGGCGGTGATATTTTACGTTTCTTCCCGCCATCACTCGGTAACTTCTCACCGTGAGTCCCATTCCATAAAATGCCGGGACGAGGTACGCGATAATAATTTTTTTCATCGTCGGGATTACCAACTGGTTTCTCAAGAATTCCTGTATGGAATCTTCCTACAGCACCCTTGAGATATTCCTCTGAAAGTTCAACACATGTCCAATTGCGCTTTAGGCGCTCTGCCACTTCGCCAGTAATACAGCTTCCGCCGAATGGGTCTAATACCGTGTCACCTTCATCGGTTAACATTCTAATAAAATACTCTGGCAGTTCGGCAGGATAACGCGCTGGATGCACAGGAAGATTGTTTTCCTGACAATAACGGATGTAAGAACTATTGCTTTCAGTATTTGGAATCGCAATTAGATTTGGTGGAATAGCTGCGCCATTATCCTTAGAAAATTTATCACTTATATCATGACCTGATGGTCGTTTTTTCGCTTTATACCCGCGCTCCAGCAAATCCACCATGCTTGGACTATATGGCTGTAAAACACGCTTGTTGCTGGCTTTTGGCCAAGGGCTTTTAGAAAGCCACCAAACGGTATTTATAGCATCTTTGACCCGAATGCGCCTGACCGTAACCCACTCGGCTGGTGTTGGTAGCTTTGAAGGATTCCACCAATACATGTCTTGCGCTAGGTGAAAGCCAAATTCCTCACAAAGCATTATGAGTAGCTTGAAATGATAGAGACTACGTGTTGGTTTCCCCTGATTCCATGCTCCACCTATGTCAATTACAAGACTCCCTTGCTCATTCAAAATACGTCTAAACTGTTCTGCAAAGTCCTTAAACCAATCGCAATAATCATCCGCATGAACATTTCCATATTCCTTTTTCCGTACCAAACCAAAAGGAGGGCTAGTCATAATCAAATCTACAGACTCTTTAGGTTGGCTAGACATATAGTCTAATGAATCACCAAGCATCATCTTACCGAACTTCGTAGAGTAGTAGCTTTCAATCTTGCTTTTTCTAGACATGCTTATTTCTCCATATCTAGAGATTTCAATTTCATTGCGTGATGCGCTTCGCGCTCAAAAACGTCTAGAATCGCTGAGGGTTTATTATTGATTTTTTTAATGTCGTCACCATCCAGCATGACGATTGCCAAGTTGGAGTCGGCCATTATTTTGTTTGCGTAGCGGCGCGCTTCTGCTCCAATTTGGCCGGTAGTAACCATCACAATGGCACTACTTTTAAGGAAATGGGTTAATCCAACCTCCTTTGCCACGTCATCTAGAGAGACTTTTTCCGTATTCTTGCATTGCACCTGCCAGCGTGAATAAACCAGGCGAGTAGATTCAAAGATAAGGTCAACCTCAGCACCACCTGTAGCCGTGCCCCGCAAGCGGGTTGCTAGATAATCCATATCCAAAAGCCGCATGAGCTTAAAGCCAAGAGCCTCAAGTGCCAGACCGCCGATATATCTATCTTCTGACTCTAATTCTTCCAGTATTTCACTCAGAGGTTTTCTAAGAAGTAACCGCAATTTAGGGTCAGTCTGCTTCGCCAGTTGCTCCAACAGGGGCTCAATAATTTCACCAATGAGCTTATCGGTTGGACTAACTAAAAAAGGCTTTGCGCCGCGTCCAGCCGTTGTTTTTTCGGCGATGATATAACCCGATTCAATAAGTGCATTGAGCACCAGCTTGGGCAAGCTCTTTTCAGGGAACTTAACGCCATAGGTCGCGGATGCAAGACGGGCAATTTCATTTGCGTATTGTGGAGTGCGTACTCCCGTATTCACAAGTGCCTTAACAAAAGCGCGTTGTTCAGCGGTGAACCCAGCGAGCACCTCAAACTCTCCCGGCTCTACTCCAATGATTTCTTTAATTCGTGCTTCGTCCACCTGCCAGCGCGATCCTAGAAAGACTCCAGCTTTAGCCAACCAGAGGCGCATCATGCTTGGGTGCTTGCCACCAGACGGATAATGAATGTCCCTCGCGGCCAAACCATCTCGGAGGGTTGTGAGTGACACTACCTCACCAGCCGTTGTCATATCCTGTATACAACGCACAAGGGTCATGCCGTGGAGATTCAAAAGAATATGCTTGGCTAAGGCTTTATAGAGCGCATCTTCTTTGTCTTTCTTCGCATAAAGTTCCGTACCTAGGGCTGTGAAGTTGCCCTCCCGATCAATTACTCCATACGCAATCAGCCCAAGCTTACAGTTCATCGCAAGCGTCGTTTTGTTTTTGTCTGAGGTGTTGTGGGAACTAAAAAACGCCTTGCGTATGGCAACTTGTAGCGCAGCAATGTCGCCCTGATTATCGTTGATAAGCTGCAAAAGCGCGGGTAGCTCCAACTGAGATGGAGAAAACTCACTTCCAAAAGGTAAATCGCTTTTTGCCATTACATTCTTCTCATTTTGACAACCCACCCAAACGAACCTTGAGGGAACCGCCGTCTTGATATTTCTCTAAAAACTCTCTCATGGCATGGCGCATAAGCCATGCAGCCGAGCAGTCACTATCCCTAGATAGTTCTTCAAATGCGGCGTAGTCGTCGGGGTCTACGCTTAACGTCACACGAACAAATTTCTTAGGTTTTAGCTTTGCCATCTCTGCCAACACTTATGTGCCATCACATTGATGCATACTAGAGGCATTAGCGATGAAAGGAAAGAGTAAAGTGGCGATGTAAGCCAGTGTGAATTCAGCCTTGGATTTTTTACTGACTAACCAGCGCATTGAACCACAATCATAGCCGCGCATCTGAGGTGTTGACGTGCTGATGTGGATGCTGAATTTGCCTTACTTGAAGCGCGGACGATAGGAAGCCGTTAGCTCTCCTTCATCCTCATCAGCTTCATCACCAAGAGTAAGCAGGGTAATACGGTAACCATCATCTTGCACAAGCACTTGCTCATGGACGCTTTCATATTTTTTGCTGTTACTGAGCCATATATCACTGGCATGCTCTTTCCATTCGGAGGAAGTGCCGCTTTGAGCTTGGTAGTTTTTTGTTAGGGTGTTTTGAGGAATGGCATCTCCTTTGCGCCACACTGCTAATTGTGGGAAATACTGCCCCTTGACCGTATAAGACAATACGCCATTCTTTGAAAATACCAGCGCACAAGGCTCATCCTGAAATTCAAGATACCTACGCCCCATTGATTCCTTGCTAACATCATATTTGATGGCAAGAGAAACAATATGGTCAATTTCCGGTGCTCGTAGGCGCTTAATATCACCTTGAATGAACTTGGTAGGCATGAGCAATTCTGCTGAGAACTGGTTGGCCTCCACTTCCATCTTTTGACGGTTGTCGGCAGTTGCGCCCGAAACAACCATATCTTGAGTTTTGCACATAAACTGACCTTCATTGCCAGGATTGTGCCACATTCCACCGTTTTCGCCACCGGGAATAATCTTTGCCTGCTGGGGGATATGACGCGGCGCGTGCTGTTGTGTACGCTGGATGCCAATATGGAACGGCCAGAACTTCGGCAATTCCGCGATAACCCTGTGAATCGGGTGCTGGCGGACAGAGGGAAATATATTGCAGCGGCGATGACTGTGGTTCGTGCCTATCGGGTGGCGGAACATGTTGAACCGCTGCCGCGTCTAGCTTCCTTTGAAGGCTGGTCGGATATGGTGCGTTCCGCACTGGTCTGGCTGGGATGTGCTGACCCGTGCATAACAATGGAAAAAGCCCGTGAGGAAGACCCCTATTTGCAAACCATGATTGCAGTCTTTACTGAGATACGGCACGCAGTCGGAGCCAGTAACCCGCAGACGGCGGCAGAGATTGTGCGGCTGGCCTTGACGCGGGAGGCGGGTGATAGCTCACCTCTAAAATATCCCGACTTGCAGGAAGCATTAAAGAATGCCGCTGGCGACAAGGGCGGATTTTTGCAGGCAAGAGCGGTAGGCAAGTGGCTAAGTCGGCATAAGGGGCGAATTACCAATCAACTGCGACTGGATGGCAAGGCCGATGATCACGGTCATGCAGCGATATGGTGGATCACCGATATGAGCGGTTTAAGCGGTTAACTGCGGTTCAAATCAAGAGGAGATGGCAGAAATGTCAGTGACATTTTTTGTAAGGGGTTGGGATTTCAACCGCAATGAACCGCACAAACCGCACTGAAGGCTACAAAGGGATGAATTTATGAAGGATATATCTGAAAATACAGGCGCAAAACAGGCAGGAAAGTTTCAGCCGGGGCAATCGGGCAATCCTGCGGGGAAGCCGAAGGGAGCAAGGCACAAGGTGACGCTGGCGGTGCAGGCGCTGCTGGAGGGAGAAGCGGAAACCATCAGCCGTAAGGCGGTCGAGCTTGCCAAGGAAGGCGATATGACCGCGATTAAGCTGGTGCTGGAGCGGGTGCTGCCGCCGCGCAAAGATGCGCCTGTGCTGGTTAATCTGCCCAAAGTCTCCACCCCGGAAGAGATTAGCATGGCGATGGATGCGCTGATTCAGGCAGTCGCGGCGGGTGAATTGACCCCACAGGAAGGGCAGGCGGTCGCCAGCCTGCTGGAAGGGCAACGGCGGGTTCTGGAAACCACCTTACTTGCTCGCAAACTGGAAGCATTGCAGGCAGCAATTGAGCGGAGGAAACAGCCATGAAACCCACCCTTACCGCCACGCGCAAATGCTTGCAGGGGTTGACCGGCAGAGAAGTCTTTGCCCTGACCCTGCAGCACCAGCTAGAGGATTGGACAGGGCAACCGGCTACCTTCAGTGATGTAGAGATTGAGCGCATGGTAGCGGAGTTTCGCCGCAACCCGTCAGAAGGGCGGGCTTATAACGCTTGGTGGGATATGTTTGGGGTGATTCACCACCTGGCAACGGAAGCCCGCCGGATAGCGATGGAAGCCACCTGGCGGATCAGTTTGGTTTCCAGTTGGATGCTTTGCCAATCGCAGCGCATGAACCGGGCGGATGAGACGAAGCGTTACCCGACAACGGAAGACCTGCGGCGGATAGCCAAATCCCTCCGATATTCACAGGAAATGATTGACAGCTTTTTGCGGTTGGATAGGTTGGTGGAAGCCTTTGGCCAGCTTCATGGCGGTGATATTGCGGTAGTGGTGACCCGCCGGGAACGCGAGATTTTGCGCGATACGGTGGAAGTCTGCAATCATACCATCGAGTCTTTTGAAGATGGACTGGCATTCCTCGCCTATTGCGGCGACTGGGTGCGGGAGGATGATTGCCCGGACTTGCCGAGGCTGACCTTAAGCCCGGAGGATATGCCGGAAACATTGCTGGAGACGCTGACTCAGAGGATTGAAAGCTATTATCAGAGCAGGGAATATTGTAGGGTGGTGGAGGGGTTTGATCTTGCGCTGACGTTGTAGTAGGTACGTTCCAAGCGAAGAATCCGAAGCACAGGGAAAATAAAATAATGGCCATAGAATCACCACAGCAGTTCATCAATAAATGGGAAAAATCTAAGTTAAAAGAACGTGCAGCTGCTCAAGAACATTTCATCGACCTGTGCCATTTACTGCAACACAAGACTCCAGCTGAAGAAGACCCTGAAGGCACATGGTTCACCTTTGAATATGGTATGAAGAAAACCACGGGCACAGCAGGCTTTGCAGATGTCTGGAAAAAAGGCTTCTTCGGATGGGAATACAAAGGTAAACACAAAGATCTACAGGCGGCTTATTCTCAATTGCAGCAATACGCTCCTGCTTTAGCCAACCCACCATTATTGATTGTCTGTGATACCGATAGGTTCATTATCCACACCAACTGGAATGATTTGGTCAGTGAGATTCACGAGGTAGAGCTGCATGAGCTGACTAATCCCGATAAACTCAATCTTCTGCGATTTGCTTTCTTTGACCCAGACAAACTAAAGCCGACCAAATCTCGCCAGCAGTTAACAGAGGAAATCGCAGGAAAATTCGCCACTATATCGCGGCGCTTGCGTGAACGCGGGAACGAGCCACACGCTGTCGCCCATTTCGTCAATCGCCTAATCTTCTGTATGTTCGCTGAGGATATTGAATTGCTTCCAAAGGGCATCTTTACTGCGTTGCTGGAGCGGGGCGTTAAAGCCCCAGATGACCTGCAACGTAAACTCTCCTCCCTCTTTGCCGCTATGCAAAAGGGCAAGCCGTGGGGCATGGAGGATATTCTGTGGTTCAACGGCGGTTTGTTTGATGATGACACCGCCCTCACCATGACACCGGAAGAAATTACCATGGTGCATGAAACCGCCCAAAAAGACTGGAGTGATATTGACCCGTCTATCATGGGAACCTTGTTTGAGCGCGGTCTTGACCCCAGCAAGCAAAGTCAGTTAGGGGCGCACTACACAGACCGTGATATGATCATGAAAATCATCCATCCGGTAATTATTGAGCCTTTGCAGCAGGAGTGGGATGAGGTAAAAACCAAAATTGCGGCTGAGATGCAAAAGGCTGAGGCGTACAAAGCTAAGGGCAATACCACTGAGAATGCTAAACAGTCCACTGCGGCTGAGAATAGAGCGAAAAAGCACTACAAAAAATTCATCGCCAAGGTGCGAAAATTCACTGTGCTTGACCCTGCCTGTGGGTCTGGCAACTTCCTGTATCTGGCATTGAAAGCGCTGAAAGACCTTGAGCAGGAAGTGACATTGCATGGTGAAATCACTTTCCATTATACCCGTTCTATGCCTGAAGTTGGGCCGGAAAATATCTACGGTATTGAGATCAACCCATACGCCGCTGAACTGGCGCGGGTGAGCGTGTGGATTGGTGAAATTCAGTGGATTAAAAAACATGGCTTCACCGTTCCCGCCAATCCAGTGCTACGAAAGTTGGAAAACATTGTCTGCCATGATGCACTTATCAATGAGGACAGCAGCGAGTATCACTGGCCGAAAGTAGATGTGGTTGTCGGAAACCCGCCGTTTATTGGTGACAAAAAGATGATTCGGGAACTTGGCGAAGAATATGTGACCAAGGTAAGAAGCATTTACAAAGGACGAGTAGCGGGTGGCGCTGATTTTGTATGTTTCTGGTTTGCCAAATGTAACGACCAGATGAAAGCAGACAAATTAGAGCGTGCCGGGCTGGTTTCCACCAATTCCATACGCGGCGGCAAAAACCGCTTGGTTTTGGATGATATAGCCGAACAATTTCATATCTACAGCGCGTGGCCAGATGAAGACTGGGTGAATGAAGGCGCAGCAGTGCGCGTTTCCATGACCGCTTATAGCAAGACCAAAATGCCTGAGTGTAAAATCAGAACGGAAGTCGTAGATGGTATCTATACGGATTTATCAGCCAAATCTGTTGAGGTGAAAATTGATGCATCGAAAATTCATGGCCTCAGAGAAAACAAAAATATTGCATATCAGGGGCCGGTAAAAGTTGGGTCATTCGACATTGAGCGTGAGTTGGCGGTACAGTTTCTTTCACGGCCTAGTAATCCCAATGGTAGTCGTAATAGTGATGTTGTTAAGCCTTGGGTAAATGGTAGTGATGTAGTTAGAAGACCATCTGGCAAATGGATTGTTGATTTTGGTGAACTTGCTCATAACGAGGCCAGTATATATGAAGCTCCATATAAGTATGTTCTGGAGAATGTTAAGCCATCACGCGATTCCAACCGCAGGAAGAAAAGAAGAGAATATTGGTGGCAACATGGTGAAACTGTTCCGGGGCTTAAAAAAGCACTGAGAGTAAGTGAGCAATATATTGTAACGCCAAGAGTATCTAAACACCGCATATTTGCTTGGGAAAACAGTAAAACACTTCCTGATAGTGCAGTTGTTGCAATCACAAAGAGCGGCTGGGTTATGTTTGGAATACTCCATTCAAAACTACACGAAATCTGGTCACTCAAACTCTGCACATGGCTTGGTAAAGGCAATGATCCTCGCTACACTCCATCTACTACATTTGAAACCTTCCCTTTCCCAAAAGGTATGACGCCGGATGTTTCAGCCAATAAACTGGAAGCCAACCCCAAGGCGCAGGCGATTGCAGCAACGGCTAAAAAGCTAAATGAGCTGCGTGAGAACTGGCTTAACCCGCCTGATTTGGTGGAGCGTGTGCCGGAAGTGGTGGAAGGCTACCCTGATCGCATTCTGCCAAAAAATCTGGAAGCAGCCAAAATACTGGCAAAACGTACTCTCACCAACCTTTATAATGAAATGCCCGCGTGGCTAAAATTCGTGCATGAGGAACTGGATAACGCCGTTGCGGATGCCTACGGCTGGCCGCACGACCTTAGCGATGAGGAAATTCTAGAAAAACTCTTCGCCCTCAACCAGCAACGCGCCAAAGCCGAGGGGTGATATAGAAGATCAGTTCCATGTGATTAATGACTGTGAAATTAATTCATCTACTCTATCCGCATACCACTGCATCATTTTCATGCGCTCTGGCAAATATTCGGCATGGTTATAGGCTTTGCGCACCGTGTTGCGTTCGGCGTGGGCGAGTTGACGTTCGATGATGTCGGGGCGGAATTGGGCTTCGTTTAGGATGGTGGAGGCGGTGGAGCGGAAGCCGTGGCCGGTGGTTTTGCCTTTATAGCCCATGACATCAATGGCGCGGAGGAAAGTGTTTTCTGACATGGTGGAGCGGGGGCTTTGGTGAGAGGGGAGGATATAGCCTGCGATATTCTGGCCGGTGATGGCCTGTAGCTGCTGAAGGATGGCGAGGCTTTGCCTTGCCAGCGGCACGATATGCGGGGAGCCTTTGACCTTCATGCGCTCTTCAGGGATTTTCCACAGTTTCCGCTCCCAGTCGATTTCTTCCCATTTCGCGCCGCGAATTTCGCCGGAACGCACGAAGGTGAGAATCAGCAGCTTGAATGCCAGCTTGGTGATGATGCTGCCATTCTATTTGGTGTCATATTGTTCGAGTTCGCGCAGGAAGGCGGGCAAGTCGCTTTCCGGCAGATAGGCCATGCCGATGCTGCGCACGGGCTGTAATGCGCCTTTCAGCTTGTCGGCTACATTATCCTGCGCGATGCCCTTGGAAATGGCATAGAGGAAGATCTTGCTGCAATGTTGCAGCATGCGGTGGGCGAGGTCGCGCTTGCCTTCTTTTTCCAGTGTCTTGATGGCGTGCAGTAGTTCGGGTGGGGTGATTTCCTTAATCGGGCGCGTGCCGATGTGTTTGAAGATGTTGCGCTCCAGGCGCTGGATGATGTTGTCTGCGTGCTTTTGCTTCCAGGTGTGGGCGTTTTGGCTGTGCCATTCGCGTGCTATGGCTTCAAAGTTGTTGGCGTGGCTGGTGTGCAGTTCCAGCTTGGCGAGCTTCTTTTCAGTGGAGGGGTCTTTACCAGCGGCAATGAGCTTTTTAGCTTCATCTCGCTTTTCGCGGGCTTCGGCAAGGCTGGTTTCAGGGTAAACGCCAATATAGAGCGTCTTCTGCTTATCGACGAAGCGGTAGTTCATCCGCCAATATTTGCCACTCTCTTTGATATGTAAAAATAGCCCGCCGCCATCGGATAGCTTGTTGCCATTGCCGCTGGGGTCGAACTTGCTGTTCTTGCATTGAAGGTTGGTGAGTTTCATTTGTTGGTTCTTTTTGCTATTGGTGCTTAGGAACCAACAAAAAAGACCAGCAATCTGTTCGGATGTGGTCGGATAGTTCTGCAGTTCCTCGGACATAAATTATCAAGGAATCGTTGGAAAATCTAGCTTTTTGGATGACTTTGGACGCACACTTGGAGTGTGTGAATGGTGACCCCTACGGGACTCGAACCCGTGTTACCGCCGTGAAAGGGCGATGTCCTAGACCGCTAGACGAAGGGGCCACTGCCAGAACAGGGGTGCTGTATAAACGCCTTTTCCGCCCTTGGCAAGTGCTTTTTTTGTTGCTCCTTAGTTTTTCACTTCATTGGGATTGGGGAGGCAAAAGAAGCATCGTTTGTGAACATTGATTTTTTCAAGCAGTTTGTCTAGGGTAATGCCTCGCGCTTCCTGAACGCTATCCCCTAGGTGATACCCCCCAAGAATCCCGCGTAAAAAATGCAGTCCCCACTTAAATGTAAATGCGGTGAAATAATGAACAACAATAATAACCTCTCGATTCAACATAAATATTTGGCTGATATTGACTTGACCAAAAAAACAGCCGGAGCCTTTGCCGTGCTTATGTCTGGCTTTGAAAAAAATGTGCTGGATATCGGCGCGGGCCCCGGTTCGATTACCGATAAATTGATTAGCCATGGTAGACACCATGTAGACGCACTGGAAATTGACGATGACGCCATCGCCATTTTAAAGACCAAATGCGAGCACGTCATTAAAGCAAATTTAGATGAAGAATGGCTCTGCCACTTACCCGCTGGAAAGCGCTATGATATTGTTCTGGCTACCGATGTACTGGAGCACCTGCGTGATCCGTGGCGTGTACTGAAAGACATGGGCGAGCTAATTGATGACGCCGGTGAAATCATCCTATGCATTCCCCATACGGGATATGCGGGCATATACGCCTGCCTCTACGAGAACGACCTAACGTATCAGCAAACAGGATTGCTGGACAAAACCCACATTCGTTTTTTTGGGTTAAAGAACATCGAGCAACTCATAGAGCAAGCAGGTCTGAAGCTTGTAGATGCCCGTTACGTCATCATCCCTCCACATAAGGGGGAGTTTAAGGAACAATGGCGACGTCTACCCTGGAATTTTAAGCGACAGGTCATAAAGAATCGCTACACATCCGTTTATCAAGTCGTTGTGAAGTTGCAAAAAACAGGCACAAAGGTACCAGCTATATCATTATTTCACCCCTCGCTATGCCCACCAGCAATGGGGTATTTTTCACGTAAACTTGCAAAACTGACGGGGCGAATGTAGTCTTGCCACGAGATGTTAAAAGCCCGCAAACGGCGGATGACCTCGAAGCTTGTGTCATGTAACTCTACATACACTCATTCAAATGAGTGTATGGTCAGATTCTCAACACATGACGGCATAACCTCACTAAATGAAAAAATTGGGCACTTCTGGAAAAGCAACCGTGAGTAAAGAGACCTTACCTCTCGATCAGTTCGTCTATCACATTTGGAACCAACATAACCTATGGGTACGAAAACCAGATATTTACTGCAAAATAACAGAGAGGTGGCTAAAATACATATACAATAAAAATAGCAATTTTATAATGAAACAAGGCATATCATTAAATGAGTGGGTATTGTGCCTGCATTATGTCTTCTGGCCCATCATTCAAAATCGCTCAGTACTTGCCAAGGCAATACGTTACGCCATAACTGGCAAGCAAGAATTTACGGTTATAATCCCTAAATTACCGAAAAAATCCAACATCGGACAAAAATGGGATAACGATACACTTTTCACGCTTATCGCAATGAATTTACTTAAAGACAATAATATTAAATACCACCAAGAAGAAAATAAAACGAAAAAAAATATAACACTACAAATGAACAGAAACTTTGCAAAACCAATAGTGTGCATTCATGACGAAATGATATTATGGACAGAAGGGCTTCGCATATACCATCAATTGCCAAATAATTATAAATCTAACACGCTTAAATTAGTGATTTTTTTATTAAAAATAGCGTACAACAATAACTTGTATTCATCTTTAAAATTATCTCCAGATACAGAAAATAAAATAGGCGATAAATTTGTTTATGACTTTATAAAAATTTTATCCAGATACATAAAAACACGTAAAAAAATCGTAAGATATTGTATGGGTTCCTCTCAAAAAAAATCAATTGTTGTATGCGACCATCTTTTTCCGGATTCCGCCTTAGCCGCTTTGCATGCGCAAACAAAAAATATTCCAATTATTATCGCCCCGCATTCGCAAAATCCATCGATGTATAAAATATGGCCCAGAAATTTACATTATAACATTATGGTTACATTAGAACAGAATATCCCATGCTGGGAAAAATATCACCCCAACAGTTTTATCAAAAAAACTCATTCCATTGCCTTGCCTTCGCTCACTAAAAAGAGCCAACTATGGGATAAGAATAGTCCTGTCACGCTGGTAATACTTGATAATGCTTTACGCCTCGGCTTGCTGCCATTAATCGAACGGAAAAGTCACGACACGATGTTATGCGAACTATTACAATGGGCTGGCAGTTTAAAAGGAAAAATCAACGTATTAATAAAACTTAAGCAGCAAAATAAAAATTATTATCAGGAAAAAGCCCCCGATGGAGCATTCAATATAGAGTATTCTCACACTCCTTTAGATCAGTTAACCATGCCCAATCAGGTATATATTTCCGTTTCTCTCAGAACATCTGCGATTATGGAAGGTATTTTGCATGGTATTCCCGGCTTATGTCTGAACGAAGCAGCTCCTCATGCCCAATATATTGAAATGCATGAATGCGCCAACCCTGCCACCAACCCGGCAGAACTTTGGAACCTGCTGGAACCATGCATCACAGCCAGAGACTTCCACCCGTTGCAAGCCTTAGCAGCTCAGCAACAGGCGTGGCTTAAGGAGCAAACTGAAGGAGCCATAGATTTCTTTACGGCAGCCAAATCAACGCTTGCGTAAAACAATCACCCTTCTACGCGCCATCCAGCGCGGAAAGTGCTGCACCAATGATTTTTCTACAAAAGCAATAAAATCAGCTACAGGTTTCTGCTCAGCATGTTGGCGATAGGCATCCAAAAACTGTTGCTCCCCCTCTGAGCCGACAATATTCCCAAACAGCGCATTCCGCACGAAAAAATCGTAAGGATGCTCAGCCACAATCTCCGCGCCCAAGGCCTCGCAAGCAGCTTCAAGCTCTGCGCGGGTATCGGTCGCACAAAACGGCTGACTACGATCTTGCACGTCATCGGTATAGATGTAACGATAGCCCGTACCCGTATCGGCAAACTGGTCGGCATGTTGTTTGTTTTCTCGGCTTTCAAAATTATACATCACCAAGCCGCCTGACTTACAGGCTCGCAACTTCTCCTGTAAATAATCTTGCCAGTTGGGGAAATGGAGCAAAAAATCCATAGAAACCACCACATCAAATTCACCATCTTCCGCAGCAATGCGTTTGCCATCGCCCAAACGGGTTTCGATAGTACCGCTGACATCTTGCTCTCGGATGTGTTGAATCATTCCCTCACTAATATCAAAGGCGGTTACCTTATAACCGTCCGCATGGAACGCAAATGTCAGGCGCCCACTACCACAGCCTACATCCAAAATACGTGCTCCTTGCGGCGCATAATGACGAAACAAAGGATAGACAGTGGACAAAAAGCTATCGCCTTGGCGGTTGACATCAACAGCTTTGGCATAATGCTTCACCATGGCATCCGAGGTCCAGCTACGGTTTTTTTCTTCCACCACCTGATGCACAGCCTTGTCACGCGACATTTTGGCTTCAAGGGTATTTTTATATTTTTTTGCTTTTTTCAAAAAGCTTGCCATCGCAGTCAACTCCTTCACTTACACACAGGTTTTTGGGTAATATCATCGTGAGATGTGTGATAAGCTGAAAACCGTGGTTTTGAGAACCGATACGCCGCGCACAGCATGTACGACAACACCGGAGTACAGAAAATCGTGGTTCGCAGGTCGTTACCCACCTCGTAAAAACACTGTTTAGTCGTATAAATGATAGACTGGATCTTCGCAATAGCGTTCCCAGTTATCCAGTTGCGCATCCCGTGCGGAAACGCCCGTAATACGCACGGGCCATGGAATCTGCAAGTCCGGGTCATCGTAGAGAATCCCCCCTTCTCCATGCGGATTATATAACCCATCCACCTTGTACAGGACATCTGCTAACTCTGTGCCCAGCACGCAAAAACCATGGGCATAGCCTGCCGGCACATAGAGCATGCGGCCATTGGTATCAGACAGCTCCACGGCAAAATGCTCCCCAAACGTGGGGGATCCAGCACGAATATCCACCACCACGTCCCAAATACTACCGCGTGTGACCCCTACTAACTTTGCCTGATCAGGGTCACGTTGATAATGCAACCCGCGCACCACGCCCGGCGCTGAACGGGAATGATTATCCTGCACAAACTCAATAGGAAGCCCCAGTTCCAGAAATTTTTTGCTGCTAAACCGCTCACAGAAAAAGCCTCTGGCATCGCCAAATACGTCCAGCTCCAACAGCTTCACCCCATGCAGAGGCGTATCATGCAGCTTCATCCCGACCTCCCGTATCAGCATTTTTCTGCGTCATTTGCGTTCCCCATTTGCGTAGATACCAGCGTAACGTTTCTTCCAGACGCACCTCAAAGGCAGCAGACTGGGCAAAGCCCAGCGTTTGCTTCGCGCAAGACGTATCAATCGCATAGCGGAAATCATGCCCCGCCCGATCCGTCACATAACGCACCAGCCCGGCATAAGGTTCGCCACTTTTACGCGGCAACAGCCGATCCATCATGGCGCATATCTGCTGCACGACCTGATTATTGGTACGCTCCGCATCCCCTCCTAACAGATACGTATCCCCCGGAACACCTTTCTCCAATGCCAACTGCACCCCCAGGCAATGATCTTCAACAAAAATCCAGTCACGAATATTCTCACCCGTTCCATAAACGGGAATGGGCTGCTCCGTCAGGCAATGGCGAATAATGGTGGGAATGAGCTTTTCTCCATGCTGCCGTGGCCCAAAATTGTTAGAGCAATTGGTAAGGAGCGCGGGCAAGCCATATGTATGCTGCCACGCTCGCACCAGATGGTCGGATGCCGCTTTGGACGCCGAGTAAGGTGAGCGTGGATCATACGGCGTGGTGCGACTAAAGGGTGCATCTTCCGGCAATAAGCTGCCAAACACCTCGTCCGTTGAGACATGCAAAAACCGAAACTGCGACTTTGCCACCGCATCCATGCTTTGCCAATAAGCCAATGCCTGCTGCAATAAAACGGCTGTGCCGACAATATTGGTCTGCACAAAGGCCATAGGCGCGGCAATCGAATTATCCACATGGGATTCCGCCGCAAAATGCACGACCGCCTGCGGTTGATACTGTTGCAACACCTGCTGCACCAGCGCCGCATCCGTAATGGATCCTTTAACCGCCACAAACTGCGGATGATGCTCCACCTCCGCCAGATTATCAGGATCCGCGGCATAGGTCATCGCATCCAGATTCACTACCCGATCCCCTGCCTCCAGCCGCTGCAATACATAGCAACTGCCAATAAAACCATACCCACCCGTCACAAGAAGTGTTTGGGTCATGCTAGAACACTCCTTTCGGCAATTGCATTTGCCGTACACGGTGCAAATGCTGTTGCATATCATCCACATCATAATTCGGGTATTGCTGCTTCAGCACGGCCAGATACATTGCCTGATGCGCCAGAATCAATTTAGGGTCTTTCAATAACGCAACCTTAATGAAGGGACACTGCATGTACTTCACGAGTGGATACCAGAAGTGATACTGCGGAATCGCAATGGCAGATTGCCAATATTCCCGCAATATCCGCCATTTGTGCTGCTTTTGTCTTCGCCTCCACAAAAACTGCCAACCGAGCACCGCACGTCTGGCTTGTTCGTGCTGACGCACAGACGCATCCAAATGCGCATAACACGCGTCCTGCTGCAACCACTCAAACTGACGGGAGAGCATCTCCTCCTGCCCACACATGGCTCCAATCTTCAACCCCTGTTGCAGAAAAAACTGGCTCAAGCCCAGTTCATAACGGGCAATCACTTCATCCTTATCATCGGTGAAGGTAAAGCGGCGAAAAAAATCACGTGCGGCCTGCATCACTGCCGGACGATTTTCCCACACCATAAAATAGCTCTGCACATAATAGCGGTAGGAAATACCATCCGTAACACCCCATACATCATAGCTGCGTTGTTCCATGCGCTGGAACACATCCTGCAACGGGTAAAACGGCCCATACACGCTGTCATTTGCCATCATAACCTGCTGATAGCGATCCCACGCCCCTTCCTGCATCATACCCGCAGCCATTAACCCGGTATAGTAGGCGCCAAAATCATAGCCCTTATTTTCGCGCCACAGCAGCGTGCGCACATGCGGCAGCACCGCTTCTACATGCTCTTCTTTCAGGGTCGGAGCATTGCTGACAAACCACACTTCGCAGCCCGCCTGCTGCAAGGCTCGCACATAATGCCGTACATAATCGGCAATCATACCATCAGCATCGTAATGGCAAAAAATACACAAACGTTGCCCACTGCCTTCCGCCACCTGACCCCGCCACTGCTGCCGAATGGTGGCCTGATAATCTGCCTGTTGCTCCACGTCTGTTACCTTGTCTGACTCTATGTTCGCAAACCCTATGACCAGACCCTCGGAAAGTCAATCTACAGTGGCGCGGGTAACCGCTTTCCGCTACAGATACGCCATACGGTCACTGCGATAGTTTTGGAAAAGACACCCCATGTCACAGGCTTCCCCACAACTGACACTCATTTTTGTTACGCACAACAGCGCTGCCATCATTGGGGAATGCCTGCAAACCTGCATGTCCGATGCTGTCTCCATCATCATCGCAGATAATGCCAGTACAGACGACACCCGCAGCATCGCCCGATCCATTTGCCCGCAAGCGCAGATTCTGGCTTTGCCGGACAATTTGGGCTATGGCGCAGCCGTTAACCGGGCGATAGCGCAAACCACCACCCCCTATGCCTTGCTCCTCAACCCGGATGTGCTGGCCAGCCCGGATGCCATTACCCGCCTGCTGCAACAGCATATCGCGCATCAGCCCTGTGCCATGAGTAGCTGCCTGATTCAAACCCCGAAAGAAGATGGGCAGATGGTGACGGATTTTGTCACCCCCATTGATGTGACCCAACCCGTCAATTGGGTACCGCGTGTGTTGGGCGCCGTCATGCTGTTTGATGTGGCACGCATGCAGCAGAACGTCGGCTGGTTCGATGAGCATATCTTCATGTATTATGAAGATGATGAACTGTGCAAACGCGCCATCCGCTTAGGGGAACGTATCGCTATTTTTCCCGATATTGTCTTTACCCATCTGGCGGGTCAATCCTCACCACATACCATGGCCTACCGCAAACTCAAGGCATGGCACCTTATCTGGGCGAAGCTCTATTACCGCAAGCTGGATAGGGGGCTTCTCAGCGCGTACAAACTTAACATCGCCTTTCTTTTGCGGTTTGCGTACAAATGGTTCGTGCATCATCTGACCGGCCAGTTAGATGACGCACGGCTGGAAGCAACCCGTCTACAGGCCGCCCTATCGTTTCTCATTGGCCAGCCTGCCTATTATCGCCTCCACCATGCGGAGAAATCGTTATGAAAGGCATTGTTCTGGCCGGAGGCTCCGGCACCCGCCTGCAACCCATGACTCACGCCATTAGCAAGCAACTGCTGCCGGTCTATGATAAACCGATGATCTATTATCCCCTGTCGGTGCTGATGCAGCTTGGCATGCAGGAGATTCTTATCATCTCCACCCCACGGGATATCCCGATGATCCGGCAACTACTGGGCGATGGCGCCGCCATCGGGCTGCAACTGCATTATGCGGAACAGGCCGAACCCAACGGTATCGCAGAAGCCTTTATCATTGGAGAAACGTTTATTGGTGAAGATAGCGTCTGCCTGATTTTGGGGGATAACATCTTCTATGGCAGTGAAATTTTTGGTGAAACACCCAATATGGCCTTCATGAACGCCACCCGTGTGCGCGACGGTGGGTATGTTATGGCCTTCCGTGTGCGTGACCCGCAACGTTACGGGGTCATTGAACTGGCAAAAGATGGCCGCACCGCCCTTTCTATCGAAGAAAAACCCACCAACCCTAAATCCCCTTGGGCTGTCACCGGGCTGTATTTTTACGATTCTTCCGTGGTGCAGGTGGCAAAATCCCTCACCCCCTCCGCCCGTGGCGAACTGGAAATCACCGACATCAACCGCCATTACCTGCGAGAAGGCAAACTGAACGTCATTCCGGTTGGCAGAGGCTTTGCGTGGCTGGATGCCGGCACCCCGGATTCTCTGATGGAATCCGCCCAGTTTGTCTATACCGTGGAAAAACGGCAAAGTGTGAAAGTAGCCTGTCTGGAAGAAATCGCCTTACGCAAAGGCTTCATCACGCGGGATCAGTTTATCCATGCGCTGGAACAATATAAAATGGGGTCCGACTATCGGCACTATCTGGAATCCGTACTGCGAGATGTCGCGGAATGACCCGGCCGTTGGCAATTCTGCTCTTCGGTAAAGGCGGTCAGGTTGGCTCCTGCCTGCTCCGGCAGTTGACGCAAACGGCACAGAGCATCACCGCGCTGGATGCCACAGCATGCGACCTCAGCAACCCTGCCGAACGCTTGCAGGCTTTGCGACAGTTCCTTGCGCAGGCGCAACAACATCAGCATCCCCCCCTGATTCTCAATGCAGCCGCCTACACCGCTGTGGACAAAGCCGAGTCAGAACGCGATCTCTGCGCAGCCATCAACCATCAGGCAGTACGGGATATGGCGCATTTTGCCGCCGATCATGCGATACCGTTGATCCATTACTCCACAGATTATGTGTACGATGGGCAGGGTGACACGGCCTTCACAGAAGAAGATACCCACCGCTACGCCCCGCAAAACTGGTATGGTGAATGTAAATTACAGGGCGATCTTGCCATTCAGGCAAGTGGCTGCCAATACCTGATCCTGCGCACCAGTTGGGTCTATCACCATGCGGGGCATAATTTTCTCAAAACCATGCTGCGTCTGGGACAGGAGCGGCCAACCCTCTCCGTGGTGGCGGATCAGGTTGGCTCCCCCACCTACGCACCGGAAATTGCCCGTACCACCCTGACCGCCATACCACAATGGCTAGCCAACCCTGCCCTTTCCGGCATCTACCATTGCACCACACCGGAAACGATGAGCTGGTATGATTTTGCTCAGGCCATTTTCACGGCAGCACGAATACAGCAAATCACTCTGGCTGTACAACAACTCACCCCAATTCCCACCACCGCGTATCCCACCCCGGCAAGCCGCCCCCATAATTCCCGCCTGTCCGTAGAAAAATTGCGGCAAAACTTTGGCATCACTCACGCTCCGGTCGCCACCTCTATTGCGGATGCTATCGGCCATCTGCGCATGGAGTTTTAATGCATCATCTGCTGTACAACAGATGTCGCATGAAAGTTATTGCGGCCAATGCGCTTTCAACCTACTGTATATAGTAGCAATGTGGCAAAAAACACCGCAGATGCAGTTGTTGCATTGCAATATTGCATCGTCCGGTGTATGATTGCTGCATGGCACAATACACCCAACGGTCTGTTACACGAGGAGTGCCCACCATGACGCAAACCGCTGAATCCAACCGCTTCCCCACCTCCGGTGAGACAGCCCAGCCGTTGCGTTGGCCGGTAGCAACCCCGCAACACGCCGCCATCCTGACCCCGGAAGCACAGACCTTTGTAGAAGCCCTGTGCCAGCAATTCACGCACCGCCGCAATATGCTCCTCGCTGCGCGGGAAGAACGGCAGATTCATTATGATAAGGGGCTGCTGCCTGACTGGCTGCCGGAGACGAGAACCGTTCGGGATGCCGCATGGCAGGTCACCGCTATTCCTGCGGATTTACAAGACCGCCGCGTAGAAATTACCGGCCCGGTGGAGCGCAAAATGGTTATCAATGCGCTCAATTCCGGCGCCAAATGCTTCATGGCCGATTTTGAAGATTCCCACGCTCCCACCTGGCATGCCACCATGGATGGGCAGGTCAACCTGCGGGATGCTGTGCGCGGCACCATTGAATATACCGCCGAGACAGGCAAGCATTATACGTTGGATGAACATCCGGCTGTCTTAATAGTGCGTCCACGCGGCTGGCATCTGCCGGAAAAACATGTCACCACGCAGGATGGCCAACCCATTCCCGCCGCCCTGCTGGATTTTGCGCTTTACCTGTTCCACAATGCCTATGTGCTGCTGGAAAAAGGCTCTGGCCCCTATTTCTACCTACCCAAGCTGGAACATTGGCAGGAAGCCGAACTCTGGGCAGATGTCTTCGCCTTCGCGGAGGATTATCTCAACCTGCCGCACCAGACCATCAAAGCCACGGTTCTGGTTGAAACCATTACCGCCACCTTCCAGCTTCATGAAATTCTGCACGCCCTGAAAGATTATTGCGTGGCGCTGAATTGTGGTCGTTGGGATTATATTTTCAGCTACATCAAAAAACTGCGCCACCACCCGGATAGAATCCTGCCGGAACGGGCACAAGTCACCATGACCGTTCCGTTCATGCGCGCCTATTCCCGTCTGGTGATTGAGACATGTCACGCACGCGGTGCGATGGCTATGGGTGGCATGGCAGCGCAAATCCCCATCAAAGACCACCCGGAAGCGAATGAGGCCGCGCTGGAAAAAGTGCGGCTGGATAAAGAACGGGAAGTACTGGACGGACATGACGGCACGTGGGTGGCTCACCCCGGTCTGGTGCCGGTCGCCATGCGCGTCTTCAATCAGCATATGCCGGAACCGAATCAGCTTAACCGCCCGCCGCGTCACTGGCACGTCACGGCAGAAGAACTGTTAGCCGTTCCCAACGGCACCATCACCGAGGCAGGCGTGCGTAACAATATCACCGTGGCGCTGCGTTACATCGCCTCATGGCTAGGGGGGAACGGCTGCGTACCTATTTTCCATTTAATGGAAGACGCCGCCACAGCGGAAATTTCCCGCGCTCAACTCTGGCAATGGTTAAAGCATGGTGCCACGCTGGCGCATGGCCACCCCCTAACCCAAGATCTCTACCTGCAATGGCAGGCGGAAGAAGTGGATAAACTGCAACAGGAGCTAGGCACCCAAGCGTTTGAACATCAACATTTTCCCAAAGCCGTGGAGCTACTGCAATCGCTGGTGCTGGCACCAGAACTGCAGGATTTCCTAACCCTTCCGGCATACGCCACTTACGCCTAACCCCACTGATACAACACCTCAAGGAGGCCACCATGACTAGCCTGACGCACGAATGGAAAACCAACACACGTTGGAACGGCATCGAGCGCCCCTACACCGCAACCGATGTGGAACGCCTGCGCGGCACCGTGCAGATTGAATATACCCTTGCCCGCCGGGGGGCTGAGCGCCTGTGGAAAGCCATGCATGAAACCCCCTATGTCAATGCACTGGGCGCCCTGACAGGAAATCAGGCCATGCAACAGGTAAAAGCCGGGCTGCAAGCCATTTATCTTTCTGGCTGGCAGGTCGCAGCGGATGCCAATACCGCCGGGGAAATGTACCCGGATCAATCGCTCTACCCAGTGGATAGCGTGCCAAACGTGGTACGCAAAATCAACCAGTGTCTGGCACGGGCAGATCAGATTCACCATGCCGAAGGGGATGACTCCCTTGATTGGTTCGCCCCTATTGTGGCAGACGCCGAAGCCGGTTTCGGTGGTGTGCTGAACGCATTTGAGCTGATGAAACACATGATTGAGGCCGGTGCCGCTGGCGTGCATTTTGAAGATCAGTTAGCCTCCGCTAAAAAATGCGGTCACATGGGCGGGAAAGTCCTTGTCCCCATGCAGGAAGCCTACCAAAAGCTGGTCGCCGCACGTCTGGCTGCGGATGTCATGGGCGTCCCCACCCTGCTGGTCGCCCGCACAGACGCCAACGGTGCCTACCTGCTCACCTCCGATATTGATGAGCGTGACCGCGCCTTTACCACCGGTGAACGTACGGTGGAAGGTTTTTATAAATACAAAGGCGGCCTGCAAGCGGCCATTGCCCGTGGTCTGGCCTATGCCCCTATTGCGGATCTCATCTGGTGCGAAACCTCCACCCCGAATCTGGAAGAAGCCAAACAATTTGCCGAAGCCATTCACGCCAAATACCCTGGCAAACTATTGGCTTACAACTGCTCTCCCTCCTTCAACTGGAAAAAACATCTCGACGATGCCACCATCGCCAAGTTCCAGCGGGAGCTGGGTGCCATGGGCTATAAGTTCCAGTTCATCACACTGGCAGGCTTCCATGCCCTGAATTACAGCATGTTCGATCTGGCACGTGCGTACAAAGCCAATGGCATGACCGGCTACGTGAAACTGCAACAACAAGAGTTTGCGGATGAAGTACACGGCTACACTGCCACCAAACACCAGCGGGAAGTGGGCACCGGTTACTTTGATGATGTCACCAAAGTGATTGCCGGAGCGGAAAGTTCGGTCACCGCCATGCATGGCTCCACGGAGGCAGAGCAATTCCATGATGACGCAACCGCCAAAGCGCACGAAGCCGCCTAACCAGCAGGCGAATCCTTGCCGCCACGCAACAGGCCAACCCAGCGGTTGGCCTGTTGTTTTTTGTCGTGACGGGCTGTCACATCCGGTAAGACGAGGCCATGTTGCCAGAGCCATCCCTCTACAGGCCATGGCTCGCGTGCTGCGTTACACCTGCCGCTATACGCACCCCTTCCTGCACACAACCATCAGGGACGGAGGCATCATGTAACCCGCTCTTTGCCGCCAGACCCGTCATCACGTCAGGTGGCAGCATCGGACGCTCCGCCATGTGATAAGCAGGCACTACCAGTTGCGAGCCCCCCACCAACAGATGCCGCTCTTCCAAAGGCAACAAACGGCTGACATCCAGCGCAATCTCCCGTCCTGTAAAATTAGCGACAAACAGCTTCCCGGCACTCCATTCTCCCGTCAGCGGGTCACGCATTTGCCGTTTATACACCAGCACATCGCTTCCCAACTCTGGTGGCACGTCATAAAACTCCATCGCTCCTGTCTGGTGCAAAATAGCGTTCGCTGAACGTACCTGCATGGCATCCCTGAAATGCCGTAACACAGAACGAAAATCCTTTTGCTGCACCTCCACGGCTCGTTCACGGTGCCGGGTCGGGGTCGCAAACATGCGCTGATTCCCGTTATCCCCCACACCATCCGGTTGCTGCTGATAGGGTATGGCCGCCCGTGCCGCATCATGCGTTTTAGCCTGCATATCCGGGCTGGTCAGCCGCCCAATATACCCATACACATCCTGCCCATGCCCAATCTCTGCCAATGCCGGATTAGGCAACCCCAGCTCGCTGCCATTATAAACACATAAATGCCCCGGCAAGTGCGAAAAAAAGGTGAGTGCCAGCTTGTAGGCATCCGGGTTTTCATCCCACCCCATACGCGAGATAAAACGGGTAGTATCATGGTTATCCAGCGTCCAGCTTATCCCCTTGCCCTCAGGGAAAGCAGCCAGATTCAGTTCAACGGTCCGGCGCATATCGGCTGGACTATGCACCCGGTCAAAGGCAGATGTATAGCCATAGACATTCGCGCCATCTTCTGCGGCGCCCGCTGCAAATTGCGGATACATCGTCCGCCAATGGCTCAACACGTCGCCATTTTCAAACAAAAATCCGGGTTCATCCTTGCCTGATTCTTGTGCGTATTGACGCAATTCTGCAACCAGCCTCAACCAGAACTCCTGCCCAATCTGAGAACCAAAATCATGGGTACGCTGTTGCCCGCCCACACTCATGAAAGAAAACGCACTGCGCTCTCCCGCTGGCGCTTCTGCCGGAGGGTTGGAGGTTCGCGCTGCCACTTCAAACGCATCATGGCTTTGGGGGTTCGCCAACCACGCGTCCGATCCCAGCCAGCCAAACGCATCAAATCGGAACCCGCCAAACCCACGCTCCATCCATTGTTTGCAGGCATCAATCAGAGCCGTCTGCACGTCTTGGTTGGCAATATTCAAATCCGGCATGGTAGGGTGAAAACTGGCCAGATAACATTCCCCGCGCAGGGGGTCATAGTTCCATGATGTCTCGCCAAAGAAGGGTTTATAGTTATTCGGAGGGTAGATAACCGCCCCATCCTGCATCAGCCATTCATGGCCAATAACCTCGCCTTTCGCATTGAGGATCGGCTTGTCATAATCACGCATCGGCTCAATGGTGACATAAATCGGCTTACCCTCGGCATCCCGTTCGGGGGTCACACCATCCGGTTTGAAGCAAGGCACCTGCACCACCACCATGGTGCGATCCGTAGGCTCGCCATTATAGGTCGGAAACGGCACGGATTGCAACCGATACACCGTACCCAGCTCCCCCACCTCCTCGATGGTAGCCTGCTCCGCCTGCCGCCACCTGTCTGGCTCTATGCGTATTGGTTTATGCCACAGATAATGATCCTTGAACCGGGCATGTTCTGGGTGATGCGGGTTACGGCTGGCCTCAAACCACGTGTGACGACGGGATGTATGGTTCAGCACCATATCCAGCACCAGCGAAAGACCGCGCTCACCTGCCGCAGCCGCCAATGCCTGCATGTCGGCTTCATCCCCATAGACAGGGTTAATGCGGACATAATCGGTCGCATCGTAGCCATAGCCCGCCCCCGCGACCAGATCCGAATCCTGTAACGGGTTAACCCAGATGGCCTTGAACCCCTGTTGCTGAATATAATCCAGTTGCGCTATCAACCCTTGCAGGTTGCCAAAAGCAGCAGGAGGAACACCAGACGGCAATTCCGTCCCATCCCCAACGTAATGACCATTCAAAATGTAATATTGATACAGTGGACTACGGCTATCCAGTACAGCAGGCATCGGTGTTATCCCCATCGTTTTTCTATTTGTGGTTATAGTTTCTATTTGTGGTTATAGACGCCGCCATTCTAGCCATATTTGCCTGAGAAGGTCAAATCCTCCCCACCCAACGCGTCACGGCGGCATAACCATAATCACCACCCCCTTCCGCACATCAGGTGCTGGTACAACCAGCTACCCACCCACCCCCCAGAGCATCCCACATGAGCATCCACCAGATACGTCGCCAAATCGGGCAAACAAGCACATACGGTTGCCCACCTCCCCTCTGGATACGTTTCATCATGCAATGTTTAAGTAACGGTTTTGCCGTGCTGTTCATGCCATGTACCTTGGTGTACACTCACGCCACTGCTCGCCAAATAACCATCTTCGCCTCGTTCTCCATTGCGTGACCACATTATCCAGCAATCAACACCAAAAATGTCTAAAAGCTGCATCTGGGTACGGGGGATGATGTGGTAGATTATTTCGGCGCCAACAACCCGGCCTATACCCATATCGCCATGGCGGAATCCGGCTTTTCTTCACCCTACAGTAGAAATATCCCAATGCCTGTCATAAAAACGTCATTCTTCTGTCACAATTTCTCGCTATAAGGTTGCGGGTTATGACACGCAGGACGAAGAGACGGGGGAAAACGTGAAACGCTATATCAAAAAGATAAATAGCTGGTGGCAGCAGCAGGTGCGGTGGGCACCGTGGCAACAGGCGGTTTATGTGGCTTTCATGCTGCCGGGCTTGGCATTTGTGTGGATGAACTTTCAGATGAATTTGTATGATTACCTACATTTCTACTGCTACAAAGACCAGCGCTACTACAGTGATGAAGAGGCTCTCTACACGGCAGTAAAGTGGTATATAGATTATCCTGACCAAGAGAAAGAATACAAAAACTGCTGGCCATACGATGACTTGGAAAACAGTATAAAAACCGCAAAACTACAAGGGCCATACTATGAAGATTTTGAATTATTCGATTTATTTGTTTTGATGATTATAGGAAACAATATTATTGAAAGAAGCAGGATTATTTATGTAAAGAGATGCTTTCACACATTGGATCCATCAAGTGCCCTGCCGACATATGTTTCCCCCTGCTTAAAAGCATATCACTAATAGGAGTATAGAATGCCAGGTTTAAATTGGAAAAACGTGACCGTAGAAGCCATTACCCAAGCCTATCTTCAGGGAAGCAAAACCATAAATGTTGATGCCACAGGTTACATGGAAGATGGGGCGGGAGAAAAATTTCAAATTTCAAATTGTTTTTGACAATACAGACTTTATAATCAGGATCAATCATAATTGATATATCGATCCCTCCATAAAATTCACTTCTTTTGCTTAATTTAATTATTGTTCTGGTAATATTGATGCTTATTAGTGGTAATGAAAAAAAATATTTTCATAGATATTTAATTTTTATAAAAAAGAATAAAATAGTTTTACTTATGGCTTTATTTTCTATAGCAAACTATTTTTCTATATTATTCTTTTACACAGAAGAAGGTTACCCATGCAATTATGAAAGAATTTTAAACCTAACTAATGGTAGATGCCATTTTAGAGACTTCTTTATAGGAGGAAAAATTGTAATTAATTACGGAATTGCCGTGTTTATATTTTTCTTATTAATAAGAAACAAAAAAAATTATAAG
>CAZIGK010000012.1:27046-55006 GCA_964538615.1 uncultured Rickettsiales bacterium
TATAAGTTTTTTTAGCGTATGTGGCTCTCTCTTCTTTTTACATTGCAAGAAATTTATATATATCGTTTTCTATATTTTTTTCACTATTAGATAAGTTAGATACTAACAGATTATTGTTTTTAAACGTAATGATTTTATGTTTTTTTTACTATATTTTTTATTCTTTAATAATTATCAGCTCTATAAAGGATATTAGAAATGCAAACCGATGATCTATATGAAAAATTAACAGGCGGCGCCAATAAAGCTTCTACTCATAGTCCACAGGGTCATGTTTCAAGCCAGTTACCAGGTCGTGAAGATGGTGTCGCAGATGCGTATCGACACATATTGCTCTCTGCGGAATTATATCGCAACTACCCGAAATATATAGCTTCTTCCGAACTTGCCCTTCATGAACGAAATCAATCCGGCGCAGCCACAGAAATGGATGCGTATAATAATGAGATTGGCCGAGTTATTGGTGAATATTTCTGCAAAGATAAAGAAAAATGGTCGGGTGTATTTACGTAGACTCAAGAATATTTTCAAAACACTCTGGCATTTATTCACAACACATCGGGGAAAAAATGAGTACAGAAAAATCATATAAATTTAAAGAAATAATAAATGCTGCTAACTACAAATTGTTTAGAATTTGTATATTATGCATTTTTGATGCCTCCCTCTACATTCCGTTATCATGGGCATCTTCTGTAAGCAACATCCACTATGAATATAATTACTTCTATGATAATGCAATAGATTCATATCAATTTATTATACTCCCATCAATAGTTATTTTTTTGTTATTTAACAATATAAAATTTACCCGTTACTACGCGCTTTTTGTGGAGATTAAATTTAATATTACCACAATATCATACGTGCTGTGCTACTTATCAGGCAAAGTTATGTTTGATTTTTTAATATCAATAATAGTCTATACAATTTTATTTTATTTAGTAAGGAGAAAATACTATGGACATAATTGAAATTTTCACTGCGGCATTTAACATAGAGGATGCTGTAGTATCGCAGTCCAGAGCAAGCGGCCTTCCTGGCACAGAAAACGGCCCGGAAGATCTTTATAGGCACCTATTACTATCTGCTGAATTTTACCGGAAGTATCCTAGCGATATTGCGGCGTATGCTCTACAGCGTCATGAAGGTAATCCATCTAATTATACCCCCGGCAATATGATGGATATTCACAACAATAATATTGGCAAAGAGATTGGATCCTATCTACGAAATCGAAATGGAACCTGGGAAGACGTTGTTGATTTAGTCAATGAATATATGACCTTAAGCTTGTCTGGGCAACGTATACCATATCAAGGATCACCCAGTGAGGGGGCCTGGTCACGGGACAGTGAATCTTCTTTATTGCGTGATCAAAGAAGACATTTGTTATCAAATGGGCTATCTCTTGAGGGAGCCATCTTGATGGATAGCTATTATTGGAACGATGACGAGAGATTCAAAAATAATAATTGGCCAGACATTACAGGTCAATGGCTCAATCGTTTTGATGAAAATGATTTTGATTATGATGCCGGCGAGCCTCTTTTCCCTCCAGAGGAACTGCGGCTTAATTCCACCGACACCGGCCCTTCCGTGGATGCACCGGGGGCGAATATTGGGCCAGGCAGCACGGTGGATGACCTGGGGTTGTGGCAAGGCACAGAGCGTAATGACCGCCTGTGGGGAGAGAGCGGCCTCAGCCAGACCCAAACCCCCAACGACACCTACTACGCCGCTGGCGGTCACGATGAGATCTATGATGAAAAGGGGGATAATTATCTGGACCTTGGCCAAGGCAATGATAAAGCACAGTTATTTAATGGTGACAACATAGTAGCCGCAGGCCCCGGCAATGACCGCATAGATATTGGACGTGGCGGTAACAGCGTGGTGAATCTGGGTACGGGGGATGATGTGGTAGATTATTTCGGCGCCAACAACCCGGCCTATACCCATATCGCCATGGCGGAATCCGGCTTTTCTTCACCCTACAGTAGAAATATCCCAATGCCTGTCATAAAAACGTCATTCTTCTGTCACAATTTCTCGCTATAAGGTTGCGGGTTATGACACACAGGACGAAGAGACGTGGGGGAGAAAAACAATGGTATTAAGGCCACTTAAGAAAAGGCATTGGTTTAGCCTGCTTCTACTCATAACCACCATATACTTGGCATGGCCGCGCAGTTATTATATTGGCACGCATGATGGGCGCATAAAGTTTCAGGTGCCGGATGCGATTGTGCAGGCAGAGGATTGCAAGGCATTTCGTGAATTTGCCAAAAGCAAAAGTGCCCCCGGTTTTATCCCGGAATCGGTTCATTGCCCGTGGAAAGAAAATCTGGGCCCGATAGCTTATAAGGTCATCAATGGCGTCGAATTTCACATACCGCGTGAGTATATAGCTTTCGGCAAGTACGAACCCGATGGCGAGACAATGGGTGTACATTTGTTCTTCGTTTATCCAGACATGCGACCTGACCGAGGGGAGGAAGATCATAGTCGGCATATTAACGTCAGCATTAGCCGACCATGGGAGGAATGGCCTGATCCCATTCGTTTCGCGCACATTAAAGAAAAACGCGACTGGATGAAAGATTGTGATTCAAGGTTTCCTAAAGAACTAGGTTCTCTTGCATCAGGCTTGATTGAATATGACTATTGTTGGGTGGGCAATGCTTATATTTTAGGAGATCCTTACGCACCGGAGTATTTTATTCAATGCAATCCATTGCATGACCCAAGTAATCCAAATTCATCTCCTACGCCATACTGCAATGCCTATGTCATGAATTACAACGGCCTACAGGTGGAGATTTTCTTCCGGCGCAGTTTACTGCCACAAGAGCAGGAAATACGCCAACTGGTATTCAACAAACTCGAACAATTTAAACTGAAAAGGAGATAGCCATGAGTGGTTTCGACAAGAACAGAGTTCAACAATATCAAGGCCAACTAGAGAGCATATTTCAATCCGCAACCAATGGCACCCTGACCCCAGCACAAGCCAATCAAGCGCGCACAGTCATTCAAAACTACTATAGCTATCTCGATTCTGTCGATGTCGCCTATGGCGCGGCGGGTCTGGATGTCAGCCAAAATAATGGCTTTTTCGGTCGTTATGCGAATGAGCTGCTAGAGGAACAACTACGCATTCGTTTTCCCAATGAAAGTAATGCACAAATTAACCTGCGCCGCGATGATATCATGGTCGAGCTGGCCTATCGGGACATGGCACTGCGCGCGAGTAATGCCGATACCGTCGGGTTTGTGCCTTATCAATTTATTGCACAGTATCATTACAATGTTTACACGCAAAACCAACTCCCTAAATACGCATGGGGCGGCGCGTTATTTGAAGAATTTGGAGGTTCCGGTTCCTACATGAATTGGGGGATGTATGATACGTCCGTTCCGTTTAACGCGGGTGCCATTAGCTCTGCTTTGTATTATGATACCACCTCAGAGGAAGGGTTTACGGCGCAGCAGGCCGCCGATGCGCTAGCTCGCGCCTTAGATGATGTAGGGGCGGCATATGGGTATCAACAATTGGCTCCTTCGCTCATGATGCTGCAAATGATACGGGGCAGCGTCAGTTATGCGCCCTCCACCGACACCGGCCCTTCCGTGGATGCACCGGGGGCGAATGTTGGCCCAGGCAGCACGGTGGATGACCTGGGGTTGTGGCAAGGCACAGAGCGTAATGACCGCCTGTGGGGAGAGAGCGGCCTCAGCCAGACCCAAACCCCCAACGACACCTACTACGCCGCTGGCGGTCACGATGAGATCTATGATGAAAAGGGGGATAATTATCTGGACCTTGGCCAAGGCAATGATAAAGCACAGTTATTTAATGGTGACAACATAGTAGCCGCAGGCCCCGGCAATGACCGCATAGATATTGGACGTGGCGGTAACAGCGTGGTGAATCTGGGTACGGGGGATGATGTGGTGGATTATTTCTACGCCAACAACCCAGCTTATACCCATATCGCCATGGCGGAATCCGGCAACAACCGTTTTAACCTGCGCGCCGGTACGTATATGGTGCAAACGGGGCGTGATAATGATGTCGTCACGGGTGGTGGCAACACCTTTGAAGAATCCGGTTATACCTATCTGGTGCAGGATAGTGGCGGCAACGACAGCTACGGTCTGGAATCCGCCAGCACCATGATGGTAACGGATGCCTCCGGCACCAATAACTACCATCTGAATGGCAATGTGTTTTTCGGCAATGTGCGGGATTGGGGAATTGACGCCGCCTATCGGTTTGTCATTGCGGGGGATGAAAATACCGCCAGCCGCATTCGTATTGCGGGTAACGGGCTGACGGATATCGCCAGCATCATCGGAGAGTTGGATACCGCCTACAACCCCACCACTGGCGAATTGCGCATTGTGCCATCCGCCGCCACGGCAGCACTGGCCGCCACCACCGCCAGCGGTGAGGAGACGGGGCTTATTATCCGCGGGTTCAAAAACGGCATGTTCGGCATTACTGGCATTGCCGGGGCGCCGTCTCTCCAGCCGGAACATACGCTCTTTTTGCCGCTGGTTATCGGTGAGCAGCGGCGCGCCGCCGCCGCCAACTCCGCCCCACAACTGGCGCAGACAGAGGTACAGGCTCCCGTTTGGCAAGCTATTGAGCATGTGGTGGCAGAATTGCGCCCGCATCTGGCAGGGTTGGGGCAGGCAACATCCCACTGGGTGCCAGATGTGCGCGGCATGGCACGGCAGGTGGCAGATGAAGACACCTTGCAACAGCAACGTGCAGCATGACGAGGTTTTGTCCTGTTACTGGGACAAGAACGGCGGCAAGCATGCCGCCGCCTTCAGCGAACGAAGTGAGAGGGGCACTGCCACAATAACGGTTGTGTCAGGTGAGGGCTAGCAAGCCCGAACCAGCCCTGAGCTACCCTCATTTGCGAGACAGTAGTCGAGCAAGGAGGGAATAAAATAACCGAGCGAAGCCAAGGAATAATTTTTGCGAGGGGCGTAAACGGCAGCAAGCAGGCCGCCGCCTTCAGCGAACGAAGTGAGAGGCACGCAGTGCCGACGCGTAGCGAGGTTAGTAAACCGAGCGAAGCCAAACAAAGAACTCTCCTCCCCATTCCTCCATAATGCACCATCGCATTTGCCTTCCATTGCAATAAAGGGTAGCTTGAGAATACATCCATCCACCATCGCAGGGTCTTTATCTCATGGCCTCCTGTTGCCATCACGCACAACCCGCAACGGCCTCAAAAACTATCCACTGGCGGGATCCGCTGTTGCTCATCACAGGCACCTTGTGCCTGCTCAGTCTGGTCTGGCACCTATGGTCGCCTGTAGCGTTATGGCATCCCCTGCAACAGTTCACCCACCATGTGGTGGATATTCTTGGCACCATCTGGTGGGGGATAGTCGTGGGCATCATAGCCGTCGGACTGCTTGCCCAAACGCCGGATGACTGGGTACCGCGCCTGCTGGGTTCAGGGCGCGGTTTTTCCGGCCTGTTGCGCGCCGTAGGCGCAGGCCTGCTGCTAGATCTCTGTAGCCATGGCATTCTGCTTGTTGGCATGCAATTCTATAAAAAGGGGGCATCTCTGGGACAGGTTTATGCGTTTTTGCTGGCCAGCCCATGGAACTCGCTGTCGCTCACTATCGTTCTTTTCAGCCTGATTGGCTGGGGCTGGACCCTCACCTTCATTCTGTTATCCGCCGTCATCGCCCTACTCACGGGCTGGCTGGCAGATTACCTCCTCTCCCCCTCCGCCGCCAACGTGCCCAACCCTACGCCTTCCTCCCCCCTCTGGCCAGATGTCAAAGCCACCTTTCGCGCCTTGCGCTGGCGAACAGTACAACCCATCCGCATCCTGCATCACGGCTTGGCAGAATCCACCATGCTCTTGCGCTGGCTACTACTGGGCGTGGTACTGGCCGCCATCATTCGCGCATTTGTCCCGACCGAGATATTTCAGCAGGGCTTTGCTCCTACGCTGGCAGGTCTGGGTTTAACGCTCATTGCCACCACTCTGATTGAAGTCTGCTCCGAAGGCTCCACTCCTATCGCGGGGGATATTTTACATCGGGCACACGCTCCCGGTAACGCTTTCACCTTTTTAATGGCGGGTGTCGCCACCGATTACACAGAAATGCTCAGCTTGCGTCAAACTACCGGACGCTGGGCACTGGCTCTGGCTATGCCTTTGTTTTCCATACCGCAAATACTTTTTCTTGGCTGGATTTTGAACCATTTTCAACCCACCTGAACCCCCGCTTATGCCCATAAATTGGCCATCAAGCCCATTGTCAGGATTGCCAAAGCGTCATCAAACTGTCACATTCAGGGCTTACTGCTAATCGGCAGCAGACGCAAAACTGTAGGAGATGTTAGGCATGTCATGGATTCGCCGTTTCCCGCTTTGGCAACAAATTGCAGTAGGGATGGTTCTGGGCATCCTTACCGGTTATGTGCTGGGGCCTACGGCTGGTAACCTGAAATGGATGGGGGATCTGTTCCTCCGCCTCATTACCATGATTGTCGTGCCGCTCATTTTTCTGGCTCTGGTCTCCGGTATCACCAGCTTAGAAGATAGCCGCGATTTCAAACGTATTGGCCTGAAAGGTATCAGCGCCTACATGCTCACCTGTTTCTTCGCTGTCATTTTGGGGATGGTCTGCGCTCTGGTGATGGATCCCGGTCTTGGCATGACCCTCACCCTGCCTGAGAAGGGAGCCGCCATTCCAGCCGCCGCAGCCGGACATGGCGCCCCACAATCAGTCAGCGAATTTCTGCTCAATCTCATTCCACATAATGCCATTGCCGCTATGGCGGATGGCCATTACCTGCAAGTCGTGGTCTTTGCCATCTTCACCGGGGTGACCATGAACGCCATCCGTGAACGAACGGAAAAACTGCGCAGCGTGGTGAAAGAAGCCGCCGCCGTCACCTTCCGCATGATTGAGATGATCGTACGGCTCGCTCCCATTGCCGTGTTTGCATTCATGGCATGGATGGTTGGCACCCAAGGGCTGGAATCCATGATTCCGCTCATGAAGCTGGTCGTCACTGTACTGGTCGCCTGCGGCCTGCAATATGCGATTCTGATGGGCATGATTCTGGTCTTTGGCCGCATCTCTCCCCTACCTTTCATGAAAAAAGCCGTTGCCACCCAATTAATGGCCTTTTCCACCAGCTCCAGCAAAGCAACGCTTGGCACCGCCATGGCTGAGCTGGAAGAAAAAATGGGCGTCTCGCAACGCTCCAGCCATTTCATGATGCCACTGGGTGCCTGTATTAATATGGACGGAACTGCTATTTACCTTGGTATTACCGCCATTTTCTTCTCTCAACTTTTTGGGATTCCGCTGGATTGGCATGATTATGGGGTACTCCTTCTCACCGCAACCTTAGGCTCCATTGGAGCGGCGGGCATTCCCAGTGGCTCGATTATTTTTATGGGACTGGTGCTCGGCTCCGTGGGGTTGCCTCTGGAAGGCATCGGCCTGATTCTCGCCGTCGATCGCCTGCTGGATATGGTGCGCACCACCATCAACATCACCGGAGATATGGCCATTACCCTCATCATTGACCGCTCCGAAGGCCACATGGATGAACAGGTCTATTTCCAGACGGACAGCGGTCGGTAATCACTGACGGCTCTTCTCTTCAGCAAAGGCTGCACCAGAGGTTTGGGGCGGCGCTGCTTTAGGCATCGTACAATTCGGGTAATGCGGCAGCAGCACAGGGGGAACGTTCCTCCTGCCTCAAACCCGTTACGACCCCATCACTCCCGCAACAGCGTCAACACAACCGCCCGTTTTTGCCCCCAGCCTTGTCCCCGGTCAGCCCTCACGTAACCTCACTGCAAGCACCGCCGCCCGTGTTTACGTTCCAATGTTAGCAGCGCACTTTGTGCAATGGCATTGCATTCACTGTACACACGTGCATAGGCTTGCAACCGTTCATATTGCGCATCCGTCAATTCAAATGCCGGGTTATGCAGGCAATGCAGCATATAATCTGCCGCATAGCGCAGCATGGCCAGCTCTTTTTCCAACATAGATACCTGTTCCAAACTACGTATCGTCTTCCCTATTTGTGTCATTTACTGCTCTTTCTTTCTGTAAAGCCCGAAAGCACTTTATCATCTTCACGATTTTTGTTAGCCTGCCCTGTCCTGGTGGAAAGAATGCGCTTGCCGTTCGCATGAAACCACTCCGGCCAAAGTTCATGCACGCTCATCCCCAACGCCTGCGCGATTGCGTAATTTCCTGCAGGTACCGGACGATACACTGCACATTGTACCGTTGAGTGGGATAAGCCATGCGCATCCGCTACTAAGGCCAGTGACCCGTATTTTTTACGGATCATCGCTTTAATATCTTCCGGATGCATATTGACAGGAGTCGGTTTTCTGGTTTTGCGCGGCACGTTGACCTTTTCCTCCCTGACATCAGGATGTTGTCTTCGTAAGGCCGGGTACAGAGACATGTGCGCTCTACCCGACCTTACGTCAAAGACCTTCTCCTTCCGGACTCCACGGCCCCAATGCCGGGCAATGGCGTCTGGATTACCACCTCTATGGATGCTCATGACCACGATGATTACGAATAAACGAAAAACATTACGAATATTCGTAATAGCGGTGAATGTGCCGTATTTTTATCGTTATGACAACCATTTTTTCATCCATAACGGGTGCGGCTCTCATGCTTTGCGCGTCCAAAACCCCTGCATATGGGCATCATTCGCATGAAAGACTCGAAAAATCGTTATCCCGCATTTCATGCCCGCCTGTCCCAGCTCATCGGAACGCAGGAACCCTATGTCTGGGCAAAAGCGGTCGGCATTCCACCGGGCACCTTTGTACGCATCTGGAAACAGCAAGCCGTCCCAAAACATGAGCACTTAATTCGCATTGCCCGCCACGCCAACGTATCTCTGGACTGGCTATTGCTGGGGGAAGATTCGCAGGCTCTGGCCAAAGCATCCGGCAGCACAATGCCTCTACCCTCACCAGAACAACAACAGGGGCTGTCTGTCGTTGGGCTAGCCGCCTGCCATATTCACGGCTGGGAACAACAATCCGCGATCCACCAACGCGCCCCCAAACTGCCACGCCTGAGCGAACGCGCATTTGCGGTCATCGCCATCGGTGATAGCCTCACTCCCATGGGTATTGAGAACGGCATGCTCTGCTATTGCGATCCGGACTACGAACTACAACCGGGGGATATTGTGTATCTGGAACGCAAAGACCAGACCGCTTCCCTCAAGCGGTATGATTATATGCTGGATATCAGCGGCCACCCCGCCCTGTCCGTTTCCGGCTGGCAGGAACAAGCCAACCCGCAAGATGCAGAGGCTTTCGCAGGTTCTGGTATTCGTCAGCCTTCCCGTTACCAACATTACCGGCTGGATATTGATCTGACGCAACTCGTCCGCTACGCACCAGTCGTCTATGTAAAGCGGAAGTTTTAAGGCCACGCCTCGCCCCTCAGCAGAACATCATCCGACTCGCAACGCTTTCCGGTCACGGCATGACCATCAGGATATTGAAACAGCATGTGCGCCATGTCTCCGGCTCATACACCAAGGGGAAGGCCATGGCCTTCCCCCAGATACATCACACAGCATGGCCTCACTGTAGCGAATGCGCAAAAACACTTTCTTGAAGAAGCGCACGAGCAAAAGGCGGTACGTTAATCTGCCACCACTTCTCCTGCCACACGCCGTGCCAATACACTGTGCCGGCGTCCGTAGAGGAAATATACGCACAGGCCAATAGCCATCCAGATGCTGAGATTAATCAGCGTATCACGTTGCAAATTTGCGACCAGATACATACAGAAGGCAATTCCAATCAGCGGAATGAACGGCACACCAGGGCATTTGAACGGCCGATGCAGATTCGGCTCGCTACGGCGCAAATACAGCACACTGAAGCACACAACAGAAAATGCGGTCAGCGTACCCATGCTCACCATTTCCCCCAGCACACCAATCGGGGTCAGGCCAGCCGCAGTAGAAAGCGCCAGTGCCAACACCATGGTATTGACATGCGGTGTGTGGAACTTCGGGTGAACTTTGCTGAAAAAGCCGGGCAGCAACCCATCGCGGGACATAATATAGAAAATACGGGTCTGGCCATACATCGTCACCAGCATAACGGAAGACAAACCCGTAATCGCCCCTACTTTAATCAGGAAGGACAACCAGCCCATGCCGTTGCTATATTCCACAATTTTGTTCACACCCAATGCAATCGGGTCTGGCACGCCCAGTTCGCGGTAGGGAACCAAACCGGTCAACACGCCGGACACCAGAATATACAGCAAGGTACACACCAGCAGTGATCCAATAATGGCAATCGGCATATCCTTCTGTGGATTTTTTGCTTCCTGCGCTGCGGTAGAAATAGCCTCAAAACCAATATAGGCGAAGAAAATCACCCCGGCACCGGTAATCACCCCCTGCATCCCATACAGGCCGGAGCCATCCGGATTGACAATTCTCTCTGGAATAAATGGAGACCAATTAGCCGTATCCACATAAAAGGCACCCACGACAATGAACAGCAAAATCACAACGGATTTAATCAACACCACCACATTATTAAAGTTGGCGGATTCTTTAATACCCACCACCAGCACCCCGGCAATGACCCAGACAATCAGGAACGCAGGCAGGTTAAACAGCGCCGTTACCGTCCCCCCCTCCGGCAGGGATATTTCCGTTCCATAGGCCGCAGAAAGCACCGGCGGCACATGAATCCCGAAATCCCGCAGGAAAGACATCATATAGCCAGACCACCCAACCGCCACCGTAGCCGCTGACAGCCCATATTCCAGCATCAGCAGCCAACCCATAATCCACGCAATAAACTCACCCAGTGTGGCATAGGCATAACTGTAGGCACTGCCTGAAATCGGCAAAACAGAGGCCAGCTCCGCGTAACATAGGCCGGTAAAACCACAAGCGCAGGCCGCCAAAATGAAGGAAAGAATAATGGCTGGCCCCGCATGGGCAGCCGCCACCTCTCCGGACATCACAAAAATACCTGCACCAATAATCGCGCCAATCCCCAAACTGATTAGATTTAACGCCCCCAGAGAACGTTTCAGGTGGCTACCGGAGGCCTGCGCCTGAATATCCGCCACGGGTTTTTTAATCAGCAGTCGTTGCAACGCCATGCGTTCATGCTCCCTTGCCTGTTACGCAAACTTCAACCGCATATCACCTATGCAGTGTGGTCAAGGGGTGCAAATAACACCACAATTTACATCACCGCAACAAAAAACCACTTTGCCTTTATACCAACACAATGTGCCGCCATATTCACTGCACCAAAATCTATCAGGCTTTGCCAAAAAGCATCATCCGTCAACAACCATGAGATGCAAGACAACATTTTACTAGCGCGAAAGGGCGATATTGGTTACCATTCAGTTAATGGAGGTGGCAGTATGGTGACACACAAACATCCTTGTACTGCACATTAATTGATACAAGAAAGGCACAGGGCGATGGCATTGTTTTTGTTTGCATGGTTGATGGTGGGTCTGATCTGTGCGTTGACCTTTGGCCGCATGTGCCACCTCATGAACGATACCTTTATACTTCCCCAGCCCCATGCACATACGCAGGATATACGCCTCGCTGCTTAGGCTTGCAGCAAAGCACCCCTCCTCCGCGTGAGGACAATACCTGCATAAGCGCACACCGCCAGTAAGAATGGCGGCCGCCTTTTTCTTCATACGCTGCGGTGCAGCAGTTTTTCTCTTCTTTTTCATCTGTTGCACGGCTTGCAACCGCGTACAAACTGGGGCATGATAGGCGGCGTTTCACCCCCCTTACTCATCATGCAGGTGCCTATGACCTCTCCCCGCAAGCCTCTCAGTGACCGCAGCCAGCAATTGATGGATACGGCACGCCACTACTATGTCCCGAACTATAAACCACGTGAGATGATTATTGACCGTGCGGAAGGCGCCCGCGTGTATGATCTGGAAGGGAATGACTACATAGATCTCGGCACCGGCATCGCGGTCACCAGTCTGGGGCATTGCCACCCGGATCTGGTCAATGCGCTGGATACACAAATGCGTAAAATCTGGCACACCAGCAATGTCTATTACACCGAACCCCCCATCCAACTGGCGAAAACACTGGTAGAAGCCACCCCCTTTGCGGAGCGGGTATTTTTCTGTAATTCCGGAGCGGAAGCCAACGAAGCCGCCATCAAGCTGGTGCGTAAATATGCCAGCCTGAAATACCCGGAAAGCAAGCGGGAAATTATCACCTTCCATGGCTCTTTCCACGGCCGCACGCTGGCCACCGTCACCGCCACCGCACAGCCCAAGTACCAGCAGGGCTTTGAACCTCTCCCCGGTGGCTTCACCTATTGCGCCTACAATGACTTTGATGCTATCGCCGCTGCCATCAACGAAAACACCTGCGCCGTCATGCTGGAACCTATTCAGGGGGAAGGCGGCATTACCCCCTTCAAGCCCGGCTTCCTCAACCATATTCGTCAACTCTGTGATAAGGTGGATGCCTTGCTGGTGGTGGATGAAATTCAGTGTGGCATGGGTCGTACGGGCAAGCTGTTCGGCCATATGCAGGAAGCAGGCTTTACACCAGATGTCATGACGCTGGCCAAAGCGTTGGGTGGCGGCTTCCCTATCGGCGCGATGCTGGTGGGTGAAAAAGCCAAAGACGTGCTGCAATTCGGCAGCCATGGCACAACTTTTGGCGGCAATCCCATGGCCTGCGCGGTGGCAAATACCATCATGCAACATCTCCAGTCTCCCGCTTTGCTTGCCCATGTGGAAACACAGGGGGAGGCCATTCGCAACACCCTGCGCGAGTGGAACAAAGAACTGGCCCTCTTCAAAGAGGTACGCGGCATGGGGCTGATGATTGGTGCCGAACTGGTGGAAGACCATGCGGGCAAAGCGGGGGATATAGGCGAAATAGCGCGGGCTCACGGCGTATTGATTCTACAGGCCGGGCCGAACGTACTTCGCTTACTTCCGCCCCTCAACCTGACCGATGCCGAGCGGGAAGAAGGCATGGCACGCTTGCTCAACACCCTGCGGGATTACGTGAGCAAATAACCCCATGTCTCATCCCTCGTCCTTTGATAGCACCCTGTATCTGCCAGGCTTGCGTTGGATAGATCAGCAACGTGACGTGATGCTGCAACAGGTGATGACGTGGTCAGGTATCAACTCTGGTAGTTATCACACGGCAGGGGTCAACCGCATGGCGAATGCACTGGTGGACGCCTTTGCTCCCCTCGGCGGCACGGTCGAACGCCTGCCTGTTGCGCCACTGGCGGAAGTGGATGCAAAGGGCAACCTGCAATACCAACCCATGGCAGATGTGCTACGCATTCGCAAACGTCCGGATGCCCCTGTGCGCGTCCTTCTTGCCGGCCACATGGATACCGTCTTTCCACAAGACTCATCCTTTCAAACCCCCTCCATCAAAGACACGCATACCCTGCATGGCCCCGGCGTGGCAGATTTGAAAGGCGGGCTATCGGTCATGCTGACCGCTCTCACCGCGTGGGAACAACAACCCCATGCAGATCAATTGGGCTGGGAAGTGTTTTTGAACCCGGATGAGGAAATCGGCTCCATCGGCTCCAGCGCCTACATGCCAGAAACGGCCGCCCGCAACCATGTCGGCCTGATCTACGAACCCGCACTGGCCGATGGCACATTGGCAGGCGCTCGCAAGGGCAGTGGTAACTTTGTACTGCTGGTGCGTGGACGCGCCGCCCATGCCGGACGCGATCATCATCTGGGACGCAACGCACTGGTGCTGCTGGCGGAAGCCACCCTTGCCATCAACGCCCTGAACGGGCAGCAGGCAGGGGTGACGGTAAACCCCGGCAAAGCCGAAGGTGGTGGCCCCGTCAATGTGGTGCCGGATCTGGGCATTCTCCGCTTCAATGTACGCACCGCCACCCATGCAGAACAACACTGGGTAGAGCAACAGTTGCACAATATTCTCCACAACCTGCGCGACCGGGAAGGCTTCTCGCTGGAACTGCATGGCGGCTTCACCCGCCCCCCCAAACCCATGGATGCCAAACAGCAAAAACTGTTTGCGCTGGTCAAAGCCTGTGGGGATGATTTAGGGCTGGAGATGCGCTGGCAAGCCACGGGCGGTTGCTGCGATGGCAATAATTTTCATGCCCTCGGCCTGCCCAATGTGGATACGTTGGGCGTGCGCGGTGGCCATATCCATTCGCATGATGAGTTTATGCTCATTGACAGCCTGACTGAACGCGCAAAACTGTCTTTTCTTCTGCTGAGCCGTCTGGCAGCAGATCCTTCATTTGCACTGCACAGGGAATCATGATCATGCTTATCCGGCCTGCGACCATGCAAGACCATGCCGCCATTGTCACTCTGGCGAAGCTGGCCGGTATCGGCATGACCTCTCTCCCACCGGATCCAGAAGTGCTAGCGGGCAAAATTCAATGGTCAGAACGCAGCTTTCAGGGCAAACCACCCAAACGTGGCGAGGAGTTTTTCCTCTTCGTACTGGAAGACCCAACCACCGGACAAATTGTCGGCACCTCCGGTATCTGGAGCCATGTGGGACTCAGTAAACCGTTCTATTCCTACAAGCTTTCCACCTTAACGCAGGCCAGCAGCGAGCTGGAAGTCTATTCCCCGCAAAAAGTGCTCCATATGGTGAATGACTATACTGGCGCCAGCGAGATTGGCGCGTTGTTCCTGCATCCGGACTATCGGCGCGATGGCATTGGCCGCTTCCTATCGCGCTCACGCTTTCTGATGTTTGCGCAACTGCCTCACCTGTTCAGCCAACGGGTGCTGGCAGAAATGCGTGGCGTGCAGAATGACGATGGCTCCTCCCCCTTCTACAATGGGTTGGCCAAACATTTCATCAAGGTAGATTTCCTGAAAGCCGATTATATCAGCGCCACCCGTGGCAATCAGTTCATCGCAGACCTGATGCCCAAATACCCTATCTATGTCTCCCTGCTACCACAAGCCACGCAAGCCGTCATTGGCGAGGTGTTCACCTCCTCGCAGCCCGCCCGTCGCCTGCTGGAAAAAGAAGGCTTCCGGTTTGAAGGCTATGTCGATGTATTGGATGGCGGCCCCACCTTGCAGGCGGAAGTCGCACACCTGAAAACCGTGCGGGAATCCCGTATGGCCACCATAGATGGCATTCACGATACCATTCCCTCCCCTCTGTTCATGGCGTGCAATGCCGAACTTGCGCATTTTCGTATGGCCATGGGGCAATTGCACGAACACCCGGACGGCACAGTGACCCTGCACCCGGAACTGGCAGCCGCCCTGCAACTCAACGCCGGTGATAGCTTGCGCTACACGGTGCTGTAACTCCTGTTTCTCTCTCACTGTTGGAAAGCGCATCCCATGACTGAGCAGCCCACCCCACATTTCATTGCTGGCCAATGGCAAGCCTGCACTGGCGAGCTTCTGGTATCACATAATCCCGGCACGGGTGCCGTTATCTGGTCAGGCCGTTCTGCCACAGCGACCAGCGTGCATGCCGCCATCACCGCCGCCCGCACAGCATTCAAAGACTGGAGCCTGCTGCCGTTTGAACAGCGCAAAACAATCGTGCTGGCCTTCAAAGCGCAATTACAACAGCATCAGGAACATCTGGCCAATATCATCGGGCAGGAAACCGGCAAACCCCTGTGGGAAAGCCGCACGGAAGTTGCCGCCATGATCGGTAAAGTAGATATCTCCATTCAGGCCTATGCCGCCCGAACGGGTGAACATTTGGGAGAACTGCAAGGCACCCCCAGCGCGGTACGCCATAAACCGCACGGGGTTATGGCGGTATTTGGCCCCTATAATTTCCCCGGCCACTTACCCAACGGTCATATTGTGCCAGCATTACTGGCAGGCAATGCGGTGGTTTTCAAACCCAGTGACTACACACCGAAAGTGGCGGAAGAAACCGTCAAACTCTGGCAGGCGGCAGGGCTACCGGATGGCGTCATCTCTTTGCTGCAAGGCGGCAGGGAAACAGGCATGGCGCTCGCCGCCCATGATGGGCTGGACGGACTTTTGTTCACGGGCAGCTCGGCCACAGGCAACCTGTTGCATCGGCAATTCGCGGGCAAACCGCACAAAATGCTGGCACTGGAAATGGGCGGCAATAATCCGCTTGTCGTGTATCAGGCCGCCCATACGCAAGCCGTCGCCTATAATATCATTCAATCGGCGTTTCTCTCCGCCGGACAACGCTGTACCTGTGCCCGCCGCCTGATTCTGCCCATAGGCGCGGAAGGAGATACGGTGCTGGAGGCCACTCTGGCAATGGCGCAATCCCTGACACTGGGCGCCTACGATGCCGACCCGCAACCATTCATGGGGTGCGTGATTGGCAATCGGGAAGCGGAGCGCCTGCTGCAAGCACAAGCCATGCTGCAACATAAAGGCGGCAAAAGCCTGCTGACCATGACCCGTCCACAGGCCGACCGTCCCTTCCTCACCCCTGGCATCATCGACAGCACGCACGCCACCGATATTCCGGATGAAGAATGGTTCGGCCCCTTGTTACAGGTTTTCCGCGTGCATACTCTGGACGAAGCCATTGCCCTCGCCAATCGTACCGCTTATGGCTTATCTGCCGGTATTTTTACCGATCATTCTGCCGCCTACCAGCAATTCTATCGGGATATCCATGCCGGTGTCGTCAACTGGAACCGCCAGCTCACCGGTGCCAGCAGTGCCGCACCTTTCGGTGGGGTTGGCTTCAGCGGCAACCATCGCCCCAGCGCCTATTACGCGGCGGATTATTGCGCCTACCCCGTCTCTTCACTGGAAAGCCCATCGCTGACCATTCCCGCCTCCCTGCCTCCCGGAGTCACCCTATGAGCTTGCCCGCTTCTACCTCCCTCACGCGCGAAATGAACTTTGATGGGCTGGTTGGCCCTACCCATAATTACGCCGGGCTTTCCAGCGGCAATGTGGCTTCTACGCGCAATGCTGCCAGCGCCTCCCACCCCAGACAGGCGGCCTTGCAAGGGTTGCAAAAAATGCGCTACGTGCGGGATTTAGGGATTCCACAAGGCATCCTGTTACCTCACGCCCGTCCAAACCTGCACCTGCTGCATCGCCTCGGCTTTCGGGGAACCACTGCACAAATGTTGGATGCCGCCTACCAGCAAGCGCCTCAGCTTCTGCCGGTCATCTACTCCGCCTCCGCCATGTGGACAGCCAACGCGGCCACAGTCTCTCCCTCTGCGGATACAGCGGATGGCACGCTGCATTTCACACCAGCTAATCTGGCCAACAAACTACACCGTGCGCAAGAGGTGGATACCACCAGCCGCATGCTACAACGCATCTTTGCAGATAGCCGCCACTTCACCCATCACGCGCCCCTCCCCTGTCACGATGCACTGGGCGATGAAGGCGCGGCCAACCATACCCGCCTCTGTTCGCATCACGGCGCCCGTGGGTTGGAAGTATTTGTTTTCGGCAAATATGCCTATGACACCACCCAACCCGCACCCACCCGCTACCCCGCACGCCAAACGTGGGAAGCCTCTACCGGCATTGCGCGACTACATGGATTGACAGACGCCCATACCGTCTTCGCACAACAACATCCGGATGCAATTGATGCCGGCGTCTTCCATAATGATGTGATAGCAGTCGGCAATGGCAATGTGCTGCTCTATCACGATATGGCTTTCCTGCATGAGCAAGCGGTAAAAGAAGAGATTCAGCACAAAATGGCGGGGGACATTCACTTCCTGCGCATCAGCAGCCAACAGGTCACCTTGGAACAAGCGGTCAAAAGCTACTTGTTCAATAGCCAGCTTCTCACCCTGCCGGAGGGAAATATGGTCATCGTTGCCCCCTCAGAATGCGAAGAAACCCCCGCCGTGCGCGATACATTGGCCGAACTCTGCGCCCAAAACACCCACCCGGTGCAGGCTGTGCATTATCTGGATGTGCGGGAAAGCATGCGCAACGGCGGCGGCCCCGCCTGCCTGCGCCTGCGGGTCGCTTTAAATCCGCAAGAAATGGCCGCCATGCACCAAGGGGTCATCCTTACGGATACGCTCTATGCGCAGCTGGTACAATGGGTAGAAACCCACTACCGGGAAACGCTGACCAACGACGATCTGCGCGACCCGAAACTGGTGGAAGAAAGCTTTGCCGCCCTGGAAGCCCTAGAGCAGATCACAGGGTTGCATGGGCTATACCAACTGGCATAGTCTGTTACTTATCGACGGCTTATCTCTTTTTTTGCCAACACGTTCGCTTTTTTAGCCTACGTGTGCTATCTTCATGTATATTCATGATTGTATTCTGGCAGGCACATGCCCGATTCATCCGGTTCCCATCCGGCTACCGCTTCAGCGGTTGCTCCGCAAGCATTTCACCCGTTGCAAACAGCCATGTTATTGGGTGATGTGTTTATTGCGCGGCTGGATTTGCCCGCGCATTCCCCCCTCCCTGAGGATATATACCAACACCCGTTAGCATCCTATCTGCAACAGCGTGGCTATCGCCTCTGGGCAGACCCGGCAAACGCTGGCACTGCCTCCCAGCTGTTGGTGGGCAACATTTCCTCTTTCGAGCAATTAAAGGCAGACATCGCCGCCTTCGATGCTATGCGTCAGCAACAAGGGGCAAGGCCACTTTACTCCCACCCTCTACAGGAACAACCCATCACCCTGCCGGATACCCCATCGCCCCTTCAGCCGGAATGGTTGTCTGGCTTATCTCAGCATGCCGGTGGGTTAGCCGGATGGGTCTATAATCTGGGCAACAGCCTCATGCTATGGGGCGCTCTCACCGCAAAGGGAAAAGACGGCCAACCCCAGCCCAATATTGCATTGGGCAGCATGGCCTTATCCTACATAGCCGCCAGCACCATTCTGGCACTCTATGCCAGCCCCGGCCAACCGGCAGACACACTGGAACACCTGTTTGCGCAAGTAACAGAGCAAGTGCCGGATGAAGATTTACGCCGCTATATGCAGCAAAACCGGGATCGTTTGCTGCAACAGGGGCAGCACCTGCACCAGATGATGCGGCAAAACCCCTGGGGAGTGTATGCGGCACTGAATGGTGCCGGGGCTTTGTCCCTGCTGGTCGGCGGCATACAGACGAACGATACCCTGCGCACGGTTGCGGGCGCACTCACACTGACATCGGTTGGCGTACAAACCATGACCGCCCCTCCCGGTGGGGAAGCCATGCTACCGGTACACAAGCTGCTGCAATGGGTAGAGCAATCCCCTTTCGGGCAATGGTGGTGGCAGCAGGAAGCACACTTCCCCCTCATGCAAAGCCTCAACCGCTTGGGGCAACAGCTTGGCAACTGGGTGACCGGGCAACGGGTGCGCGTCTCCGGCTTGCTGTCAGCGGTAGGAAATGCCGGTTTTTTATGGGCAGGTTTGCGTCAGAAAGACTGGCGCGTGGTGGCTGGCTCCGCCCTTTATCTGGTGGGCAATGGTTTGCAGGCATTGGCCAGTCAACCCGCCGCTTACGATACGCACTTACTCGGTTTCGCTCTGTCAGAATATCTGCAAGCCCGTACCCAGCGCCTGCAACAGGCCGAAGCTATCCCGCTGGAAGAAGCATTTCAGCGCACCATACAGACCGAACTGGTCAAACAGCTTGCTCAACAACCCGGTGTCATGACGCAACCTGCTGCCTTGCTGCACGCCATGGAACAAGCCCGCCAGTCACTTTTCCCTGCAACGAAAACGCAAAACACCAGTGTATCGCCTCAAACGGTGGATCATCATCTCACCTCGCCCCGACTCATACCACGTACAAGCGCAACAAGCCCCGCGTTAGCCTAGGATCAATCACCATTGAGTAGAGAATGTGGCGAAAATGCAGGATTTCGAGAACCGGAAGTTCCAGTGTACTTAAACGTACAGGAAAGCCGGAAGCGCAGACATTCCGCATGGGCAGTCCATTACATGCTAAAGGCTGTAAGGCGCTCTATTTCAACCACTCACGTTCCAGCACGCCCCGGCCAAAATAATAGCCCTGCATGTAATGTATCCCCAAATCCATCAGGGCTTTGGCGCATTCTCCGGTTTCCACGCATTCGGCCACCGCTTCCAACCCAAAACCATTAATAAACTCCAGCAGGGTACGCACAAAAAACTGGCTATCCTCACTGGCATCCATGTCCTTAATGAACGAGCCATCAATCTTCACCATATCGCAGGACAAGGCCTTCAGTTGCCGGAAAGACGTATAGCCAGATCCAAAATCATCCAGTGCTACGCGGCATCCTAACGCCTGTACCGTCGCCACAAAATAAGCGGTTGCCCGCATATCCAGTTGCGCCGCTGTTTCCGTAATTTCAATAATCAGACGGTTGGCAATTTCGGGCGTAGACTCAATCACCCGCACAAAGGTTTCCAGCCACTCATGGTTATTGGTGGTCAGGTTGGAAACATTGAATGCCAAATGCACATCCGGGCTGCGCAACAGGTCTTCCACCACCATTTCCAGTACCAGATGATCAATCACATCAATCAGCCCCATGCGCTCTGCGACAGGAATCATCGCTCCGGCGGAACTAATACTACCATCCTCATTCACCAGACGTAGCAAGCATTCATAATGCGACACTTCACCCGTTGTTGCCTTGACAACCGGCTGATACGCCAACCGAATTTTTTCCTGATGAATAGCGCGATGCAGAAAACTCGCCACCTCCATCTGCTCGCGGGATGCCTCCTGCGAGGCATAAACCGTCTCCGGCACATCCATGTTAAGGGTAAATACCGCGTTGGACTTCAACCGCACATACGCCTTATCAACCGCTGCATTCGCCTGTGCCTCAAGCCCTTCTATCATTTCCACCTCGGCAAAATGCGCCGTACCAATGGTGGGAACAATATGCAGGGACTGGCCGTTGTTCACCTTGGTACCCAGCCGCTTGAGCGAATCCTGCAATTTACGACTGAAGATCGGAATCTCCGCCGCCGGCAAATGTGCCCGCAACAACGCAAACTGATCCCGCTGAATACGGTACAACCTGTCCGTATGCGGGTTGGCATGCCCCAAAATATCATCGCGCACCATGCGCAGCACATGCTCTGCCTCTGTGTGCCCATAGGCGTTTACAATCATCGGCATATTATCCACACTAATCAGCACGACCGCTCCGTGCTCCGGATAATGTTCCATGCACCGGTGCAATGCCTGCGTAAAATGCCGTGGATAGGCATATTCATCTTCCAGCGTACTGCCACTGGTTTTCAACGCACCATTCGCCTGCACCCGCACATGCGGTGCCGGGGTAATCATGCCAATCAGTTTTTGTAAGCGACCACTGGTATCACGTACCGTTTTGCCCGTCTCCAATACGGGAAAAATACTGCCATCCGGCAATTTCATCTCATACGCAAAACGGTATTGCTGCGCATGCCGATGATTGCACTCCAGCAGGGCATCCCGCTGTTTGCGCACCTGCCTGCGGTGTTCCGGCAAAATATGAGCCGATAGGCGCTCCGGATCCGCCAATATTTCATTCGATTCAAACCCCAGAATCTTTGCGGCATTGGGCGCCCAGTGAATGCTGCCCTGCTCTACATCCCATTCATAGACCGCGGCTTCTGCCAATGCCAATGCCTGCTCCAGCCAGCTTAATTCATCATGAACGGTGCGCACTACAGGTGGCTCCAGCCGTTCGGAGGAAGGCGACAGGGGTTGCGTCATGAGCAGGCCTTTGGGTTCATCGAAACATTCTGCTACTACTCTAGCCCCAAAATCGTTAAAGAAATTATGCTGCCGTACTTTTTTTCACAGTGCCCCAAGCAACAGCGGCCAACCAAAGGCCAGTGCCACCCACGCCCCCAGCCAACGGTTAACATGAAACGCTTGTCCCGCCTGCTGCGGCCTGTCCAAATCCACACGCCATACCTGCCATACCATGATTCCGCCCATGCCCAGCACTATCCCCACAGACACCCCATACGGCCAAACCACATAACCTAACAGGCCTACCATGCCCCCGTAGCACAGCAAGACAAAGGGACGGGTCGCTGCTCCCAGACGCAGCGCGGTGGATTTCACGCCAATCCGGGCATCATCCCACTTGTCCTGATGCGCATAAAGCGTATCAAACCCCAGAATCCACAAAAAACTGGCCGCATATAACGCCGCCCCCTGCCATTCCCACAACCATGCAGGAACCACCGTTGCATAGCCAATGAAAGCAGCATTAAACGCCACTCCCAAAAACACCTGTGGCCACCATGTCCAGCGCTTCATAAACGGGTATAGCCCTACCAGCGGCAGCACCAACAGGCACAAACCCTTCGCCTCCCATGGCAAAAGCCACCACAGGCCAAACGCCGCCAGCAAGAGCAATCCCAACGCCCCATATGCCTGCCTGAGTGTTAGCTCACCGCAAGCCAATGGGCGGTTACGGGTGCGCTCCACATCTGCATCAAACCGCCGATCCACCATATCATTGACAATGCACCCTGCACTGCGCATCAGCAGCGAACCAAGCCAGAAAACGCCCAGCCACCCCAACAATTCCCGCCCTGTCATCACCAGAGACGCACCGGTTGCACACCAACCCGTCGGGTGTATGGCATGCGGTGATAAAGTGGTTGCCTGCTCTGCCCCCAACAGCAACCCCCAACAGGCTGGCCAGAACAGCAACCATAGACCCGTCGGTTGATGCAACCGCATCAGTCGGGCGTAGGGCTGCAAGCGTAGCGGAAGCTTTTCCACCATATGGGCGGCCAGTGCCATGGGGTCACTCCTTCAACGTTACCATGTTTTAACCTGCCTATATGGGCGAAAATCTGGAAGCAATGCAACAACTGCGTTATAGAGAGATGCACAACCTTTTGCGCACGGCGTTTGCCTCCACTTCGTACAGGAATAGTTTGCATGAGCACCTCCCCCCCTTCCATTCGCCTCTGGGTACCGGAAGCCCTGACTGAAGGCATTACACTGGAGCTATCCCCGGAACAGGCACATTACCTGAAAAACGTCATGCGCCTGACCCTGAAGGATGAGGTGGCGCTGTTCAATGGTGTGGATGGCGAATGGCGTGCAACAGTGGCGGCTTTGGGTAAAAAATCCTCCACCCTGACCATTGGCGGCCAACTGCGCCCACAGCAGGATGAACCGGATGTCTGGCTACTCTTTGCCCCCATTAAACACGCGCATATGGAATGGTTGGTGGATAAATCCGTGGAGCTGGGTGTCTCCCGCCTGCTGCCCACCCGCACGGAGCGCACACAGCTTTCCCGCCTGAATGTCGAACGTCTCCTCGCGCATGTAATTGAAGCCTGCGAACAATGCGAACGGCTCACCGTACCGGATATGGAAGACATGCTCCCCTTACGTCAACGCCTGCAAGACTGGCCGGAAGATCGCCTGCTGCTGTTTGCAGACGAACAGGGAGACGCCACGCCACTGGCCAGCATGTTACAATCGCTGCCACAGGGACAAAAACTAGCCATTCTGATTGGGCCGGAAGGCGGCTTCAGTGCCGAGGAACGCGCCCTCATTCGCCAACAACCCTTTGCCCGCCCCATCGGCATGGGGCCGCGCATCCTACGGGCAGATACGGCGGCTGCCGCTGCTCTGGCCTGCGTCATGGCGCAACACGGCGACTGGCAGAACATGCCCGCATTTCGGGGACACCCCCATACTAAGGAGAACGCCGCATGACCGTCAGCCAACAACTCCAGAACTTGCTGCATACCCGTCACGATGACGTCGTAGACTGGTTCATGCAGCAATGGCAGCGCACTCCACCAGCCCCCTTTAACTCGGTGGATGTACGGGATGCAGGCTACAAAATAGCCCCTGTGGATACCAACCTCTTTCCTGCCGGTTTCAATAACCTGACCGATGCCGCGAAAGCTCGCGCCAGCCTGCGCATGCAACCGCTGCTGCAAGCCCATGGCCGTAAACTGCTCATCCTGCCAGAGGAGCATACCCGCAACCTGAAATATCTGGATGCAGTGCTCACCCTGCAAGATATTGCGGAAGCCGCCGGAGCGGAAGTGCAATTGGGCCTACCAACCCTGACAGAACCTCTGACACTGGAATCTGCGGCTGGCCGCCCTCTCACCCTGCATCCGCTACAGCGTCAGGGGAATCAACTGGTCAGCACTTCTGGTTTCACTCCGGACTGGGTCTTGCTGAACAATGACATGACCGGACAGGTCTATGCGGAACTGGCAGACCTGCAACAACCCGTCCTCCCCCATCCGAATATGGGCTGGCACCGCCGTAAAAAAACCACCCACTTCGGTCAGTATCAGGAAGTCGTGCGTGACTTCGCAAAAGCCTTCGCGCTGGATGGCTGGTGGCTGCAAGCAGACTATCGGCACTGCGGCAAAATCAACTTCATGGAAATGACAGGCGTGGAATGTGTCGCCAGCAATGTAGAAAAACTGGTGGAAAAACTGAAAACAAAATACACGGAAGCCGGCATTACCCAACAGCCCTATGTCTTCATTAAAGCCAATAGCGGCACCTATGGCATGGGCATCATGACCGCACGCAGCGCGGAAGAAGTGCTGGAGATGAACCGTAAAGACCGCAAAAAAATGCACGCCATTAAAGGGGGCAACCAGAATACGGATGTGATTATTCAGGAGGGCATTCCCACCATCAGCACGCTGGAAGGTGGTGTGACCGAACAAATGGTCTATCTGGCCGGAGGCTGCGCCATTGGTGGCGCATTCCGTGGCCATGCCACACGTGGGGCGGAAGAAAACCTCAATGCCGTGGGCATGCGCTTTCAACCCTTCCCGGAAGAGGGACTCTCCAACGGCTGCTGCCTACCCGCAAACTATGCGCTCTCGCCGCATTTCCTCATTGCGCAACTGGCTGCCCTTGCCGCCGCGCGGGAAATGACGGATGCCATCAACCCGCAGGTCGATGCGGCTTAGTATCGTGTCGTCAAACCTAACGTAGCCGAAATCCAAACGGCACCGTCACCGTCAATTCCGTCACCCCCAATGCGTCCGGTATGGCAGGTAGCGGACTAGCGTCTGCCAATGCCTGTAATGCCGCTTTGTCCAACAGGGCATGACCGGAACTACGCATCAACCGGTGTGATTGCACATCTCCGCCACGGTTGAGGGTGAATTGCAACTGCACGACCCCCTCTTGCCGCATGGCGCGGGCACGGACAGGATAGTGCTTATGCCGTTCCAGCCAATGCCGCAGCCGGGCGTAATAATGTTCCCGCCCCTGCGCACTTCCCACTGCGGCTGCCACGGGCTTCACGGCTTTCGCGCCCTCTGGCTGAACATCCCCCGCATGGGGGTGTGCCGCATCCGTTGCCTCATCCGCTTCCGATAGCTCCCCTTGGGCAGACAACGGCGGCATCACCTCAGCGGAAGCAGCAACCACGGCGGGTGCAGGTCTGGCTTTCGGCGTATGCTGCACGGGGCGGAGGGCAGGCTTCGGCCTGACCGCCACAGACCGCGGGGGCAATGGACGCAAAACAGGCTTCGGCGGCTCCTTCACCTGCGAAGGCGGCTGCACGGCCACCATCGGCACCAGTTCAACCATCACCGCCACCGGAGAAGGCTCTGTCTGCCCTTTCGCCACATGCTCCTGCCACCATCCCACCAGCCATAACAGGCACAGAGCATGCAGCAGCCCGGAAACCAGCCACGCCCGCCCCCATGGACGCCGCGGGCGTACCCACGGAGCCATCTCCGTGGATATCCCATCCGTGGTGGGTTGCCTGTCCCTTCGTGCCATTGCTTATCTGTCCTTCACGTCCCTATGTATCACCCTGACGCGGAGAGCGCCGCTGACGACCAGACCACACCCGTATCCCCAGCACCGCCATCCCAATGACGCCAGCCAATACCGTTACGACCAGCATATCCCGACCGCCACGCCCCATGAAAGGTATCAGCATGTTCCATTTATGCGCCAGTGAAAAAACCCATCGCTCTATCTTCTCCTCTGCGGTCACACGCTCCACCAGCAAACCACTGGCAGGGTCAAGAAACCATGTTTCTCCATCCGCAACGCCTGTGGCTTTCCAGACTGGCAGCCGCTTGTGCCGGAAATCATATTCCCCACCAAAATGCGTCACCTTCTCCAGCATTTCTGCTGTTCCCATCCAATCGGGACGATGCTCCCGCAACATGCTATATGCGCGTTGAGCATCGGTCATCCGGGTATCCACCTGCCCGGTTTCTGCCTGCACATACAGAGGAGCTTTTTCCATTGGCACTCCGGCAAATCGCTGATGCGCGGTAACGACCTGCTGCATATCACCTCCGGCTATCGCCAACCGATAATATACCGCGTCCCCCTGCCGTATCACCGAGACATGGCTGAACGACTGCCCAGCCAGTGCATGCAGCCATGCCATCTCATTATCCAGCCTGTTCACCTCCACCGTATAGGGTGTCCCCGGCACAAGCATGGTTGGCTCTGTTGACCCGCTTCCTTCATCGTACCATACATGGTACCCGCCACTCAGCCACAACAACCATAATGGCACCCATAGCATCCATCCCAGCCGCCGGTGCCAACGCCTTGTTCCCTGCGCAATACGCCGCTTGCGCATCCCCAGCAACAGCATGCTGCCGGTGCATAACAGGCTACCAGTACACACAACCCACCAAAGCACCATACCACGCCGCAGTGGTGGCTCGCTCACCAGCGCCCTCCCGCTATGGCCATAGGCAAACACGGTCTGCAACGCGGTTTTCCAATCATTGGTCAGGTTCGCCAGCGCCAGCGTTTCGGTATGGACAAAGGCCACCCGGTTATCCTCTGTGGCAAACTCAACCCGATAGACAGGCAGCAACCGATTTACCCACGGGTATGCATCATCAAACTGATGTTGAAAATGCACCTTACGTATCGGCGTATCCTGCAACCCTGTGTAATAACGTGCCAACCACGCTGCCTGCACGCGGTCATAATCTTCGCGCAGCAAACCCGTACGCATGTCCAGATACTGACGCGGCGCTTCTGGTTGTGTGGTCCATTGCAGCATCGGCCCTTCGGCTGTCGGCACCCATTGCATCATGCTGACCAACTGCCCACTATGAGGCCGCCAATGCTTAGGCCATGACTGCAATGCCTCTGCGTTCAACTGCATTTGGGGCGGAAAGAATGCAGCGGCTTGCGGCCCTGTCCAGGTCATGAGTGGATGCATCATCCCCGAAAAGGCAAACATCAACCAGCCGAATACCCCCAACCCTATCCACCGCTTGTGCCATCGCAATGCCCACTGAACCCCCCGTTGCCGTATGGTCGCCATCGCTTGATACCCTTTCTGCCATATCACGAACCCATCACCCCATGCTGTAGGGTGCGGGGATCAAAACGCCCCCGCCCCCACAGACATCAAAGCAGCCATGCCTAAAAGCGGATGCGCGTTCCCGCATACAGCATCCGCCCCTCGCCGGGGTAATACACATTGGTATTCCCTGCATTAGACACCAAGGTGCTGAAGGTTGAAATATAACGCTGATCCAACAAGTTCCGCCCATCAAAGAACAAACTCACCTGCTCGTTCAGATCATAGCCAGCCCCCAGACCCAACAACGCATAGCCCGGTGTATCCAGCGTATTACGGAAATCCACATCTGCTTTGCTGGCCAGTTCCAGATTCGGCGCCACAAACCAGCCATCCGCATGATCATAGCGCAATTCCGCCTGATAAAAATGCGGCGGCTGTCCGGCAATACTGTTGTCTCCAAACTGCGTATCATCATCAAACTGAAAATCGCTGTAGGTATATGCATTGCGCCATTGCAATCGGTCACCATTGGCAAACAAACTATCGGCCAACTGCACATCCAGCCCCAGTTCCACCCCACGGTGAATGGTGTTGTTGGCATTAAACGTACTGGCTGGAAAACCCGGCCCTACCGTATATTGCAACATTTCTCCATCAATCCAGCTATGGTACAGGCTCACATCCCAACCAATGCG
>CAZIGK010000012.1:55024-63076 GCA_964538615.1 uncultured Rickettsiales bacterium
CTTCGCCACGGCTTCCCACTTCAGCAGTCCAGGCACGCTGCGCCTGTACAGGAGTAAAGCCCACGGTTCCCGCTTGCGTCAGCTCGCTAAACGTGGGGGCTTCAAAACTTTTGCTAATATTGGCGAAGAACTGCCAGGCCTCCTTCGGCTCAAACAACACGCCCAGTTTTGGGTTGAATCCCCGATACGTATGGCTGTCGCTTTCTGCCGGGTTTAAAATATCACCCACCTCTCGGTCAGACCATACCAACTGCGCCCCCGTCACCAGTGCCCATTGGTCGGTCAGGTAGAAATTATTTTCTCCATACAGCACGGCGTTGGTGGCATCCTGCTCGCTGGCAGCGGTCAGATTTCCGCGTGATCCGGCAATATTCTGATAGACTTTGGCATCCGTATGCCCAAACTGGCTGGTCATTCCCAAACGAAACTGATTGTCATGCCCCATCAGGCTGTAATTGCCTGCAAGCTGGGCAAAGGCACCCACATCCGCAGATTCCTGATCCACCACTCCAACAAACGGTGTAATCGGGTGAAACAAATCCTTCAGGTTGGCAAAGGCGCCCACATCCAGCCATTCACCTCCACCCAGGTCAATAGTGGTTTTATTCGCCAGCCGCATGGAACGGATATCCCGCCGCTGATCCGCACTAATAGCCGATGCATCCGCTGCTTGCGGGTCATTCAACGCCCGAAACCGACTAATACTACCCGGCAACTCCTGCTCAATAATATTCCCGCTCAGGTAAAAACGGGTTTCTGCATCTTCCCCCAGTTTCCAGGCCGCATTGCCATTGAGCTTCATGCTCTGCTGGTCGTCATGTTCACGGTAGCCTTCGCTGCTTATTCCACTGAGGCTCATAAAATAATCACTGTCTTCATATGCCCGCCCAGACTGCACATTCATGCGATACGTATCCGCATAACCGCCTTCCAGTCTGACCGTATCGCCGCTGTGGCTGCGTCCGGTTTTGCTGACCATATTGACCGCTCCACCCAGCGTAGTGCCGCCATATTGCAGCGCGTTTGCCCCACGGTACACTTCCAGACGCTGGGTGGCCAGAGTATCCGCCTCCTGAAAATCACTGCTACCATCCGCCAGATTGAACGGAATCCCATCCTGCAACAGCGTCAACCCCCGCAAGTGGAATCCACGCGACAGACCAGACCCCCGAATGGACAACCGCACCTCTTCTCCAAAACGCTTTTGCGCAAACACGCCGGGGCTGTAGGCCAGCGTATCTTCAAAACTTTGGGTGAAGCGGTCTTCATACTCCTCCACTCCCACCACATCCACTCCACCGGGAGTGCGTTCTACCGTTGCTTTAGCCTGCGTATTATCCGGCACCGTCAGGCTACCGCCTCCTGCTTCGCCATGCACATCAATCATATCCAATGAAACAGACTCTGCGTTGGCAGCAGACGCTTGCAGAATCAATAGTCCCTGAGCCAATCCCAGTGCCGTTGCATATAAAAACATCTTTTGCATTTCGTCATTCCTTCTTCTGTCATAGTACGGGGGAGGTCTTATATCTCTCCCCCGATAGGTTTGTTTTCGCCTGTGGCAGCAGGGCAGCCCTGCTGCATCAGACCGTTAAAATGGCAGGCTTGCCTGTAGGTAAAAACTTCTCCCGGCTTCATTCACCTGCACCATGGTAGGGTCAGACAGATTCGACCGGCTGAGGTGGTTGGCATAGGTTTTATCCAACAGGTTATTGATACCCAGTGTCAGTTGCAGTGGCTCCAGTTGCAGCACCGTGGCATGCACATCAAACACGGCATAGCCACTGGTCTTTCCGGGGTCGAGAGCTGTTCCGGTGGCGCTATTGGTATCCACCCGCGTCTGGGTCACTGCCCAACGCATCCGGCTGCCCAGCTCGAGCACGTCCAGCGCCTGCCACAACGCCGACAAACTCCCCTGCAAGGGTGGAATCTGCGCCAATGGCTGCTCACTGTCCAGATCGGTGCCATAGGTATAGGTCGCATCTGCGGCCAGACGTACGGTTGGCATCACCTGCCAGTCGCCCTGTAGTTCCAGACCACTCAACAATGCATCCACGTTACGGTAGATCGTTGCATTGGGCGCCGTGACCAGAATCCCCGCCTGCCCGCGTGCACGGTCGCGAAGAATAAAATCGTCCACGCGGTTCACATACAGGTTGCCTCCCAGTGACCAGTCATCCGCTGTGGCCTGTAGCCCCACATCCAGCTGGTGGTGCTTTTCCGGTGCAATATCCGGGTTTCCTACCCATGACTGGCTTCCACCTGCCCCCATAAAGCTGGCCATCCCCCGCTCGGTTGCATCGGCGGTGCGCACCGCCCGGCTGATACCGGTGTAAGCCGTCAAACCTGCCGCCAGATCATGCTCCAGTCGCGCTAATGCGCCCAGATTATGCTCAACCTGCGTATCCGCTGTCTCACCGTAAAACTGTCGGTAAAGGTCATTGGCGCTCCGGCTGCTCACACTGGCAACATCGTCTGGTCGTCCATAATCGACCATGACCAGATCATACCGCCCTCCCAGAATCAGCCGGTCTTGCGGTGTGAGTGAACGCGTCTGCTCTACACCCAGCCCCACTTCATCCAGCGTCACATCCGGCCACATGACCGATTGCAGGTTGGTCACGGTGGAAGGACTGGCTCCCTGATAACGGTTAGCATCCCGGTTATTGCGGCGCACATCCAACGCGGTGGAAAGCTGTTCCCCCGCCAGATGCAGATCCGATTTCACCCGAACCCCAAACGTATCCGAGGTCGAATCCACCTTGCTGCGCATCCCTGTTGCCGCACGCAGGCTGAAATTATCCATTTCATGCTCTACCAGCGATGCATAACCGCTGACATCCAGCTTGCGCAACCAGCCATCCTGCCACTGGTTTTCATAGCCTGCCCGGAAAGTCTCCCCAACAGAAAGCGGGCTATCCATACCTGCTCCGGCAAACAAGGCATCCTCAATACGGTTTTCCATGTAAGACAAATACGCATGGGCATTCGCATCCGGTGTGTAGCCGAATTGCAAGCCGCCGCTATAATCCCGGAAAGCGCTGCGCACCTCGCGCCCATCACCATCTTCATAATTATGCCCATCCCTGATGGATGCATGGGCACGTGCATAGGCTTTGCTATCTCCACCGGTCACATTCGCATTGGTGTACCCCACCGTGCCATTGCTTTCTACGCCGCCCTGCCAGCGCCCCTGCACGCCAAACGCATCTCCCAGTAGCGGCTTATCCCGCTCCAGAATAATGCTACCGCCTGTTGCGCCCGGCCCATTCAGCACAGATCCATAACCACGCACAATCGTAACCCGTTCATAATCTGCCAGATTCGCATAGGCCGTGGGGGGATCCATCCGGTTCGGACACCCTCCAAAGCTGTACGCATCATCCGCCACAACATTCAACTGGTTCCTGGATTGACCACGGATCACCGGCTCCAGCCCGTGCCCGCCAAAACGCCCGGCCGTCACACCGGGAACCGTTCGCAAATAACTTGCTGCATCACTATACGGCACATCCAGCGCATCCTTCAGCACTACCGTCTCACTGGCTGGCCACTCCCAGACGGGGGCTACCACTTCAATTTCTTTCAGCATCACCGCTGATTCCTCGGCCGCCGCATCGCATACGGGCAACAAGGCTGCCAGCGCAACGCTGGCCATCCATACATAACGTGACATTTCACACATTCCTGTCAGAAAAAATAAGGCTCAAAAGGCGCCATCACATACTGCCTACCGGGCAGATGTTTCGCCAATAAAACAGCCTCCAAAGCACATGTGCACAACCATGCGCACATGCGTCCGGGCTGTTACCCTATCCAGACGGGGGGAGCACGGCTCGCGTGCTGGTGGGTGAGTAACCAGCCATCGGCGGGTGCATTTTCCCGCCATACCGATGCTATAAAGACACTCTGGGCATGATAAACCACCCATGCCACCGTTAGCGGCACGGCCTGTGCCATGCCTTGCGATGCCACAACGCAGGCACCACAGCGGAAATCTTCATGCTCTCCACCCGTGGCAGGCTGTTCCTGCTGCGGCAAATCACGCAGCAGCACCCAGCGGAACCCTTCCGCCGTACAGAGCAATATTTTATCACCCAAGGGAGAATCTTCCGCGGCATCCATACCCATCATCTGCCGCTGTGCCTGCCACCCAGACAGGTTATACACCGCAAAGAACGGCAGAATATTGCTGATGAGCAACGCCACCAACACCCACGGAGCCAAACCTGTATAGACCATTCTTTTGCGCATAATGCTCAGGCAATAGCAGTTTTCCCTGTCCTCTTCAACCGCTTTCGTCAGCTCGCACACCCGGCACTCATGGCTTCAGCACCATCAGATAAAACACCGCCACCACCGCAGGAAAGGCCAGACTCCCCAGTAAAATCCATCCCTGATCCATGCGCCAGTACCGTGCTGGCAAGGGCTGCCCAGTCACGATGGCCTGCCGTAGCATATCACGCATCTGTATTTGCATCCACACGACGGGCAACCAACACAGCCCGGCAAAGCCATACAGTAATAGCCCCCACATAACCCACCCCTCGGTTAAAGGAAAACCCCCGGCATAGGCCAACCACAACCCGGTCAACAACTGCACCACTACCGCCGGCGTGGTAAACAGCCAATCGGCAATCACCACATGCCGTACGGCAAAATACATTCCTGCCATCTCTCCCCGCCGATTGGCCATGAACATGTAAAACGCACTCCCCACCCCCGTGCCGAATAAGATGGTCGAACTGAGAATATGCACCCACTTCACCCAAAGGTATTCCACGCCACTCAACCCTCTCTTGTACCGCCACACCTCGCAGGGTATCATGCGAAATCAGAACACACAATCAGGCACGCCATCCCTTCATGCCCTCCCCTCCTGCCTCATTCTCTCCCCCGCGTTGCATCTTTCATCCCATTCTGGGAGATGACTGGTCTCGTCTGCCGCCGGTTTTGCGGCGGCATTATGACCATCATGCATACAGTCAGGATAGCCTGACCCTGCATGGCTGGCTGGATGTCTCTTTGCAACCCTGGCTCGGCTGGCTAAACCGTTGCACAGGCATGCTGGTCTCCCGCAAGGGAACGCGCATACCCACCACCGTGATTCTCCGTGCCTCGCCGGAGACAGATCACCTCCATTTTCACCGCACCTTTCACTATCCGCAAGGGGCACAGACCTTCCACTCCACCATGCAGCCCATCGGCGGCAACCAGTTCATCGAATGGATGCGCCTTGGTCTGGGATGGAAACTCGCCTACCAATGGCATGACGCACAACAAACCCTGACACTACAGCATCGTGGCTATGTGTGGCGACTGCTGCGCTGGCACGTGCCTATCCCTCTGCACTGGTTATTAGGGCAAGGCTATGCGGAAGAAAAAGCCATCAATGACAATTGTTTTGCCATGTGGACAGCCTGTACCCATCCGCTATGGGGGGTTACCTTCCGCTATGCGGGGGAATTCACCTTACCCCCCTCCCCTCAAAATAGCTCTTCCGCACTCCCCCCTGCGCCAAACAACGCCCCCCTTCATTCGGAGCCAGCATAATGCGTCCCATCCTCATCCTTGGTGGCTATGGCAATTTCGGCAAACGTATTGCCACTCAGCTTGCTCAGGCCGGGTATCCGGTACGGATTGCCGGACGCAACCTGCCTAAAGCTAACCAACTAGCCAACCAACTTTGCAGCCAGTTTGGGGAAGGCATCGCCACGCCCATCTCCTGCAATATCGAGCAAGATCTCCCCGTTTTGCTCCCCACTCTCAAACCAGCCGTTGTCATTCACACCTGCGGCCCCTTTCAGGGAGCAGATTACCACGTGGCGGAACAATGCCTCGCTCACGGCATACATTACATAGACCTCGCCGATGGCCGGGATTATGTCTGCCATATCACCCAACTGAATGCCGCCGCCCAACAAGCAGGTGTCTGCATTATAAGTGGCGCCAGTACGGTACCCGCTCTCTCCTCTGCGGTCATAGACCATGTCCGGCCAGCTTACGCACGCCTAACCCACCTGACCTTCGGCATCAGTCCCGGCCAAAAAGCAGAACGTGGCCTTGCCACCACCCAAGGCATTCTCTCCTATGTCGGCAAGCCCCTCACACCCTATGCTGGTCACCCAACCCCCTATGGCTGGCAGAATCTCTATCGCCACCGGTTTCCGGACATCGGCTCCCGCTGGATGGCCAATGGCGATATTCCGGATTTGGATCTATTTCCCACCCGCTATGGGCTGAAATCCATCCGCTTCTCTGCCGGGTTAGAACTTTCGTTCCTGCACCTTGGCCTATGGGCATTGGGCTGGCTGGTCAGGCTGGGGTTACCCTTACAGTTACCGCGCTATGCCTCTCTGCTCTGGCGCACCAGTAACCTGTTCGATGCACTGGGCAGTGCGGATGGCGGCATGTTCCTCCACCTGCAAGGCATCAACACACAAGGCACCCCGCAGGAAACCCAATGGCACATCATCGCCAAAGCGGGAGATGGCCCCCACATCCCAACCATACCCGCCATTTTGCTGGCACAAAAACTCAGTCAAGCAAACCACAGCCTTCCCGCCGGCGCATACCCTTGCGTGGGTCTTATCCCGCTGGCAGACTATCTCGCCGCTCTCAGCCCTTATGCCATTCGCACCATAAGCCACACCCTCAGCCGCAACGCCTGAAAACACCCCCACAGCATCAGCCTCCCATCATCAACGCGCCTCCTGAGACGGAGGTTCGGCAACCTCGACTATACGTCTTCCGATGCCAAGTCGTCATGTGAGATGCCAGTGGGATATTGCATAGCCGCAGGCGGGCTGCTCCCGCAGAGGTCGAGCGGCAGCGATGACCGATGCGTTGATTTTTCACGCTACGCTATGAGCAAGAAGGGGGCAGTCGTCTGGGCGATTCAGCAGCCAGACAGTGTGACAAGACATAGCGAGGAAAAATTGGTTGCGGGGGCCGGATTTGAACCGACGACCATGAGCGGTTATGCGCCTAACGAGGCCAAGTCGTCATGTGAGATGCCAGTGGGATATTGCATAGCCGCAGGCGGGCTGCTCCCGCAGAGGTCGAGCGGCAGCGATGACCGATGCGTTGATTTTTCACGCTACGCTATGAGCAAGAAGGGGGCAGTCGTCTGGGCGATTCAGCAGCCAGACAGTGTGACAAGACATAGCGAGGAAAAATTGGTTGCGGGGGCCGGATTTGAACCGACGACCTTTAGGTTATGAGCCTAACGAGCTACCAGGCTGCTCCACCCCGCGTCACCGAACGTTTTGGACGAGGATGATGTAATTCCTCGCACCGGGTCTGATACAGCCCGGTAGCAGTATTGAATCGCTTGTCATGCGCCGCATTCCTCTGGGAATGCTTTGCGACAAGCGTGGCAGGCTGCTCCACCCCGCGTCACCGAACGTTTTGGACGAGGATGATGTAATTCCTCGCACCGGGTCTGATACAGCCCGGTAGCAGTATTGAATCGCTTGTCATGCGCCGCATTCCTCTGGGAATGCTTTGCGACAAGCGTGGCAGGCTGCTCCCTCCTGCCCCAGAAACACGAAAGCCCCTTACGGGGCCTTGAAGTGTTATTCTGTGATGTTGATGACATACATTGTGTTTTCTTAAGCCTGGCGGCGACCTACTCTTCCATGCCTTAAGACATAGTACCATTGGCGCTGGCGGTTTTCACTTCTGAGTTCGGAATGGGGTCAGGTGGTACACCCGCCGCTATAGCCGCCAGACTGAAGAAAACACGTTTTCTTGTTGAGATGAGAAGTAGTGATAAGAGATATAAGATGCTTACCCAAGTGCCTTTGAATAAAGCCAGTCGGATTATTAGTACCGGTTAGCTTCACGCATTACTGCGCTTCCACACCCGGCCTATCGACGTCATGGTCTATGACGATCCTGATAGGGAAGTCTAGTTTTGAGGTGGGTTTCCCGCTTAGATGCTTTCAGCGGTTATCCCTTCCATACATAGCTACCCAGCTGTGCCACTGGCGTGACAACTGGTGCACCAGAGGTATGTCCATCCCGGTCCTCTCGTACTAAGGACAGATC
>CAZIGK010000013.1:0-56988 GCA_964538615.1 uncultured Rickettsiales bacterium
ATAACGAGAAAGCAATAACGTTACCTTAGCATGGCCATGTGACAGTTTTGTTAATATTATAAGACATTTTAGTGAAAAATGACTTTCATGGGTTAATGCGTTAGATATTGCATGGTAGGTGACTTTCCGCTGCTGTCCTTCCGTACAGCCAACGAGAGTGAGCGTGATACGGAATCTATCTATCCCTTCTCTTTGCTCCACTCGGCAGCCCTTTTTCTAAGCTTCCGGCTCGCACTTCTTTGCTCGCCATGAAGCGCGTTCAAGACTGGTTCGGGCTTACTAGCCCTCACCTGACAACAACCGTTGTTGTGGCTCTGCCCCTCTCACTACATTCGGCTCAAAGGCTGCGGCCTACTTGCCGCAGTTCTTGTCCCTTGTGCGGCACAACCCAGCCCAACCATGGATCCCGGGTCAGGTGCGTGGCGGCAGACCCCACAAACGCCAAGCGCGTCATCGCCCCCGTAGGGTTGATGACGCGCGTGAACGTCTAAAAAATCCGAATACCGAAGATCCTAAGGCCCTTCTCAGCAGTCTCCTGAGCCTGCTTGTTGCCGGACTTGATCGCCTCTTCCCGCAACCGCTTCAGCGCTTCCGTTGCCTGCTCCTTCTCGGACTTCTTATCTTTAGCCATTGTTGTCCTCCATCATGATAGCACTTAGTATACCACGACTGGCGTACCGGACATGAACCGACGGCGAACGAAACCTCTCCGTGCAAAAACGGAGTGTAAACTGGGAGAGGGTGAACCAGAAGATACGCTCTTCCGGGCGTCCCTCATATATCTCACAGTTGCAAGCAAAAGTGAGATAACGAGAAAGCAATAATGTTACCTTAGCATGGGCATGTGACAGTTTTGTTAATATTGTGTGGCATTTTAGTGAAGAATGGCTTTCATGGGTTAATGCGTTAGATATTGCATGGGGGATGACAGACAACACATGTCATTCCGTACGGCGAACGCGAGTGAGCGTGATACGGAATCTATCTATCCACTGGCAACACACCCTCGATAAGGCACAACCCAGCCCAACCATGGATCCCGGGTCAAGCCCGGGATGACAGGCGGCACCCGTCATTCCGTACAGCGAACGAGAGTGAGCGTGATACGGAATCCATCTATCCACCTGTAAAAACCCTTCGCAAAAGGGCATGCATTGCGTATGGTAGCGGCAGCTTACCTGTTCCGTGTTCTCAACTGAGCCTCGCACCATGACCTACAACAGCTTCGGCACGTTATTTCGTTTCACCACCTGGGGGGAAAGCCATGGCCCGGCCATTGGTTGCGTGGTGGATGGCGTGCCGCCACGCCTGCCAATCTCTGAGGCAGAGATTCAATATTGGCTGGATCGGCGTAAACCCGGTCAGTCCCGCTTTACCACCCAGCGCCGGGAGGCAGATGCGGTGCAGATTCTCTCTGGTACGTTTGAAGGCATGACCACGGGTACAGCCCTGAGCCTGCTGATTCACAATACGGATCAACGCTCTAAAGATTATGGCGACATTGCGAAGCAGTATCGTCCCGGCCATGCGGATTATACCTATGATGTGAAATACGGCATTCGGGATTACCGTGGTGGAGGGCGCTCCAGCGCGCGGGAGACCGCCATGCGGGTCGCCGCCGGAGCCATTGCCCGCAAAATCCTGGGAGATAACATCCGTATACGGGGTGCGCTGGTGCAAATGGGAGATGACGTGATCGAACGCCATGCATGGGATTGGGAGGAAGTGGAAAACAACCCCTTCTGGTGCCCGGATGCACAAGCCGCCAAGCGGTGGGAAGACAAGCTGGATGCTATTCGCAAAGCCGGTTTATCCCTTGGGGCGGTAGTAGAGGTTGTAGCGGAAGGCGTGCCTGCGGGTCTTGGCTCTCCTATTTATCATAAATTAGACAGCGATATAGCTGCCGCCATCATGAGCATTAATGCAGTGAAAGGCGTAGAAATTGGGGATGGTTTTGCCACCGCCCGTATGACCGGACAAGACAATGCGGATGCCATGCGCATGCGGGATGGGCAGGTGCATTTCCTCAGCAATCATGCAGGGGGTATTTTGGGCGGCATTTCTACCGGACAGCCCGTGGTGGTGCGCTTTGCGGTGAAACCCACCAGTTCTATGTTGCAGCCCGTTCCCAGTATTGACCGGGATGGCCATGACATTGATGTGGTGACCAAAGGCCGCCACGACCCGTGCGTGGGTATTCGTGCGGTTCCTGTCGGGGAGGCCATGCTGGCCTGTGTATTGGCCGACCATCTATTACAGGCGCGGGCGTTAGGACAGACCGTATAGTGGATTATATAGCATGTGCAGTCCATGCAATGCTAAAAGGGTGATGGCGCCTGAATAGCGTTGTCACATGCTACTGCTTACGTGCTGCAAAAGGCCGTTCTACTATGCACTAGCGAATGACGACACCCTCTAAAACAGGCGCCTTAAAGCTTGCTTGTTTCGCCTGCACAATCAGGGCGGCATCTTCTGGCAAGAGGGGCGTTTGTCTATTGTTTGCTTGGGGGGGGAGTTCGGGTTGCTCCGGACGTGGAAATGGCGTCACCGAAAGAGCCTGCTGTTTGAACAAGGCATATTCCTGCATCAAAGCCTGACCATACAGAGCCTCCATAGCGGCAGTGACGGCTTGTGGATCCGCTTGCAACAACCCTTCCACAAACGGACGCAGAGCTTCACTCAAGGCTGAAAGGCGCTGGCCACTTGCCAGTACACGCTGAATATTTTTACCAATAGAGGCAGGATGATGCTCCATCACAGACATATCTGCCAATATTTCGGTCGGGAATGCATGCAGCGTATAGCCGCCGTGTGCATAGGCCTTTCCGCCAAAATATTGCCGGTATTCGCCGGATAATACTCCCCCATGCGGATATTGGACGGGAAAACCCTTCAATTCAGCATGCATGACGTGCGTGCGCCACTGTTCCAGCGCCTCCATAAAAGAGGGGCGACTGGAAAAACGGTCTTTCTTATTGGTACGCCCCAGCATGGTATCCAGCCGATGCGTCAGTTCTTCTACCAGTACGGAAAAAGGATGTAGCTTTTCTATATTGCCAAAACTGGTATGCAGATTGCCATTGACCAGACTTTGTAATCCCTTCACACCGCGCTGTAGCCCCTGCATCACGCTATGAGGCAGGTTGTAGGCCACGTGACTTTCGGTCGTTGTGATAATGGGAGATGCGTTCAGCACTGTTTCCTGCTTCAGGATATCCGGCAAGGCCTCAATATGCTTTAGTGTTTCCGCCTGCGCGCTGCCAATGGGACGATCCAGCGCCTGCAGCGCTTCCTCCAGCCGGATTTTGGCTTCATCAAACCGGATACCCTGCCCCTCCACATTTTGTAAACGATACGATGTGTAATGCGGGTTTTGGGCTGCCCAGCCTTTCACCTCTTCCCATGCCGCGGCGATGTGATCTGTGTTGCCGAAATGCTTGAGTGCTTCGCCATAAACCATTGCTCCCAGATGGCCACTGGCAGCCCAGTTAATCTGGCTCTGAATTATCTGGATGGCATGTGCATCGGTCATATCCACTTGTTCCGGATCCGGCACAACAAACAATGGGTAAGACCGTTCCAAATGCAGCCCCGCCAGAGCAGGAAATAGATCCGTGACAAAGGACGGCAACCTGAGCTTGTCTACCAGCCGTTGATCCTGAATATCAAGAGACGGTTCCTTACTGAATTGCAGGCGGCCATCGGTGTGCAAGAACGCATAAATAGCTTTGCCATGTTCTATGACATTATAGTTTGGATACGATTTCCCTGTCATGGTGGCTCCCTTACCATGGTATTTTTTTATCACCACAAAAGAGTGTCGCATTTACATGACAGTTTTGTGACAGTGACGAGGGGTGTGGGGTTCATGAAAGGGATGATGCCAGATATTCAAACGCCCTAATCTTGTGTTGTCAGCACTATGTTGCATCGTGCATGGTGTGTAGTCATCGCTAAGGGCTATAACAGCCAATCCATTTCAGCCCCAGACTATTCAACCTACCGAGAGGGTAGAACACTCATGCAACTCTGTTGCTCAATCTGGGTGGCTTGTGTTAACGAACCGTGATGAACCTTGGATGCTGTGGTGGATAATTTGTTTTCCAGCCCAGTCAGCATCTCGCAAAACATGATGTAACTATCCGGCAGGTTCATGATGTTTCCCAGCCATTCTGCATTGCCATTGACATAATCCCCACGGGTGATAGATGCACCGCGAATATCCGTGACATTCTGAAAAACCTCGGTGTGCAGACTGTTGCGTAGTGCATCATACAGGTCAGGGAAGCTGCCGGGATGTCTGCTTTGCGCCTCGACCAGGGTTTGCGCAACGGCCTCAGCCTGACGCAGCGCCAGATCGCCCACAGCTTCTTTGTGTTTGGGGTTAGGGTTCATCCGAAAATCCGGCTCGTCACGTAGCCCGCGCAGCAAGGTACGCAAACTGTTCAATGGATTACGCGAAGAATAGCCAACCGCTTCAGCCATGGGTAGGTTGGCTTGAAACGCTGTTTCTGCCGCATCTTTGGACAAGCGATACCACGTAGGGTCTATGCCATATTGCTGTTGCCACTCTGGGTGTGCCTCGACAGCAAGGCGTACCACCTCCATCGCATTGAGAAAACGTCGCTCATACACATCTAACCCATACAGGGCGCTGTGCTGGCTCACCGCTTCCATCAAGCCAGGGGCATAGCCTAATGTAACCTCAGGCTGTTGCCGGTTCATCTGTCGTTGCAGGTCGCGTCCTGATATCTGCTTTGGGCCATCTTTCGTGTTCACTACATAAATAGTCTCTGGATCAAAAGGGGGTTGGGTCATGTCCCTGTCTCTCTGGTGCATTTCACTGAAGCTTAGTGTGACTTTATGACAGCTTCGTGAAAAGTGGTGATCCCCTTCTGTATGCTCTCTGGAGAAGCTACACATCCAGCGTGTGTAGTTGGTCGGCGCGTTTTTCCGTTTCTTCCTGTATGAACTGGAAGCGAAGCTCTGGTTTTTTACCCATCAGTTTTTCTACCTGCTCATCCGTGGCGTGGATAGCATCTTCTGGTACCACCACCCGCAGCAAAATGCGGTTACCGGGAATCATGGTGGTTTCTTTCAACTGTGCCGGAGTCATTTCCCCCAGACCTTTAAAGCGCCCGATTTCAATTTTCTTTTTGTTTTTTTCAAGCTTGCTCATAATCGCGTCACGTTCCGCTTCATTGAGGGCATAATAATTCTGCGCCCCCTGCGTAATGCGGTAAAGCGGCGGCTGTGCCAGATACAGATGCCCCTGTTTCACCAGTTCCGTCATTTCCTGATAGAAATAGGTCATCAACAGCGATGCGATATGCGCACCATCCACATCTGCATCGGTCATGATGATGATTTTGTCGTAACGCAGATCAGCTTCCCGGTAATGCTTGCCGGAACCGCATCCAAGCGCCTGAATAATATCCGATATTTCCTGATTGGCGCGAATTTTATCCACCGTGGCACTGGCAACGTTCAAAATCTTACCACGCAGTGGTAAAATGGCTTGTGTGGCACGGTCGCGTGCCTGTTTGGCGGAACCTCCGGCAGAATCCCCCTCCACCAGATAGATTTCCGTACCTTCGCGCTGTTGCAGGGTGCAGTCTGCCAGTTTTCCCGGCAAGCGCAGCTTTTGCACCACGTTTTTACGGCTGACATCCTTGTCTTTTTTACGGCTCAGGCGCTCTTCCAGCCGATTAACCGTATAATCCAGCAAAACGGTCGCAGATTCCGCATTACCAGTCAGCCAGAGTTCAAAACGATCCCGAATGGCGTTTTCCACCCGCCGCGCGACATCTGCGCTGACCAGTTTATCCTTGGTTTGCCCCTGAAATTGCGGCTCTTTAATGAAGACAGACAGAATGATACAGGCACCGCCGAGAATATCGTCCGATGTCAGTTGCGCCGCTTTTTTATGACCCGCCAACTCGCCAAAGGCTTTCAACCCCTTGGTGATGGCACTGCGGAAACCGCTTTCATGGGTGCCGCCTTCAGGGGTAGGAATGGTATTGCAGTAAAAGCTGGTGAAGGTTTCTTCATCATCCGGCCAGGCCAGTGCCCATTCCACCCGTCCACCGCCTTGCAGTTCCGCTTCTCCGGTAAAATGCTCTGCACAGACGGACGTGCGCCCCTGCAAAGCTTCCGCCAGAAAATCCTGCAACCCATTAGGAAAGTGAATCGTGGCTTCTGTCGGGACATCCGTTCCTTCGGTGAGTTCCGCTGCGCATTTCCAGCGAATTTCCACACCTTTGTATAAGTAGGCTTTGGAGCGGGCGAACTTGAACAGCCGGGCGGGACGAAATTGGGAGCGTGTCCCAAAAATCTCTGCATCCGGTGTAAAGGAAAGGGTGGTGCCGCGACGGTTGGGGGCGGCTCCCACTTCCTGCAATGGCTCCAGTGCATGACCACGGCTATAACGTTGGCGGTAGAGTATTTTATCCCGTGCGACTTCCACGACCAGATCATCGGAAAGCGCGTTCACGACCGATACCCCTACCCCATGCAAGCCACCGGATGTCTCGTAGGCTTTGCTGGAAAACTTCCCCCCGGAGTGCAGTGTGGTCAAAATCACTTCCAGTGCCGATTTATCGGGAAACTTCGGGTGTGGATCAATGGGAATACCCCGGCCATTATCCCGCACAATGACCCGATTTTCCGTCTGCAACTCCAGTTCAATCCGGCTGGCAAAACCTGCCACTGCCTCATCCATGGCGTTGTCAAACACTTCATTGACCAGATGATGCATGGCATGTTCATCCGACCCGCCAATATACATGCCGGGACGTTTGCGAACTGGCTCCAGCCCCTCAAGAACTTCAATATCCTTGGCGGAATAGCTTTCCTGCGGTTTGCTGGCCTGCACCGGACGTTTGCCGGCTACAAATAAATCGCTGTCGTTCATGCTGGTCTTCTGCTGTGTGTGCGCGTATCCAGCTCCATACCTAGCACCCGCGCCGCGCTTCCGCAAGCCAGACGATAGACAGGTTAGACACGGTTAGCGGCCATAGAGCCGCTGTAATGCCGTCACCAGTTGGTCATGTGCTGCCAGCGGGGTCAATGCCAGCGTAAAATGCGGGTGCGTGGTACGGCCATCCGGCAGGCGCAGAGATTCCCGTGCCAATAAAACCCGCAACCGTCCCGCCACCACTTCCGCATCTTTCACGGTCACATCCAGCAGCAGGCAACCCAACTGTCCGGGTTGCAGATGCCCAACGCGGTCTTCATTACGCAGGTTGCGGCGCAATGCCTGTGCGACCGCCTGTTGTATGGCCTCATTCGGCTGCTCCAGTTGACACAATAACAGGCTGGCCTGTTGCGCTTCCGGGGGCAATTGCGAAAAAATCTGCCCAATCTTTTCAATCCATTGCGAAAATTGCGGCCCTTGTTCCACATTTGGGGGCAATAGCCCCAATGCTTTGGCCAGCGGGCGTTGCGATTGCCGGGCTTCCATCTGCCGAATCGGACGGAAGCGAATTTCCACCACCACCTCCTGCGCATGTGTCAGGTCACTCTGTAGTTGCCATTCAACCACTTGCTCCCCGCCATGGCTCAGGCGAATGGTGGGGGTGCGTACCTTGCGCAGAATCTCCACCACATCCAAACCGCCGGGGGTATATTCCACATCCTCACGGATTCTTTCGGCAATATCTGCCCCTAAGACCTGTGTTAGTGGCAGATGATGCAGGCGTTCGGCCTCCTGCTGCCACAAACCTGCGGTATCCCCTGCCACTTCCTCAATAATCACCTGTTGCTGCGCCTGCCGCTGTACGGCACGCAGCACAACATCGCCTGCTTTTTCGGGCTGTAAAATCATGCAAAACCCCTCTATAGTCTTGCACCAACATAGTGCTGAAGCATTAAAGGAGCGTTGCCAGCCATGACCCACGCAGATACGGAAACCACCCGTAAAAAATTATTGTTTCGTAGCTGGCACCGTGGCTGCAAAGAAACCGACTTGCTGTTAGGGCATTTTTGCGATGCGTATCTCCCCACCATGACGATGGAAGAACTGCACCAGTTTGAAGCCGTGCTGGAGCTGGATGATGCGGATCTTTACCGGTGGTATACGGGGGAAATGCCCCCCCCGGCAGAAGCAGCCAGCAACCCGATGCTGGCACGCGTGCTGGCCTTTGAGGTGGCGGAGGTATTGCAAGGCATCAAGAGCCGTTAAGACAAGCGCCCGGTAGCTTCTGGAAGGCCGCAAACGCCCCATCTTCATGCACCATACGCCCGATAGTGTCATCACGAGAGGGAAAATCTCTCGAAAACGGCCGTTTTCGAGAACCGGACGTTTCCATCTATGGAGCATATATGCACGCCGGAAGCATAGAAAAAGGTCGTTTGCAGACCATTAAACATTGCGTGACGACACTATCTAAGGGGTGAACAAACCGCAGGTCAGGCTTGCGCCACTTTTCCATCCACCAGCCGAATGGTACGCTGCATTTTGCTGGCCAGCTCCAGATTATGCGTGGCCATAAGCATGGCCGGCATGGCGCCCTCTGCCTGCCCCAGCGAAAGCAGCAGACGAAACACACTATCCGCTGTATGGGGATCCAGATTGCCTGTGGGTTCATCCATCAGAATCAAGGTTGGTTGATGCACCAAGGCACGGGCAAGCGCGGTGCGTTGCTGCTCCCCTCCGGAAAGTTGCCCAGGGCGGTGATCCAAGCGATGCGATAGCCCTACTTTCTCCAACCATTCCTGAGCGGCTTGTTGTGCCACAGCGCGAGGTCTTCCCTGAATTAACAGCGGCAGCATCACATTTTCTTCTGCCGTAAACTCCGGCAACAGATGATGCGCCTGATAGACAAAGCCCAACTTCTCCCGCCGCAGCAGGGTGCGTTGTTTTTCACTCAGGTGCGCGGTCTCCTGCCCCATGAGTTGCAAACTGCCACTACTGGGGGCGTCCAGCAGGCCGCAAATTTGTAACAGCGTTGATTTTCCGGCACCGCTTTGCCCCACCAGTGCCACCTGCTCCCCCGGCTGTAATTGCAGGTCAATGCCACGCAACACCTGCAACGATTGCCCTGCCTGCGTAAACTGGCGGGTAAGAGCACGAAGAGCAAGAACGGGCTGGGTCATAAGATGGCTCGTGGTGGGCTAATGCGGCAGGGAACAAATCTGCCTGCAACATAGCGTCATTTCTTATGGCGTGGCTAGTGTCTTTTTTTGTCGTGGGGTGTGGTCACACCTGCCCTGAAACGTTATCTGTCCTGAACTGGCAGGCGGATTGGAAACATCGTCCCCTGACGCTGACAGATGTAGCGCCTCACCCACGGCTGTTGACGGCACGCAATGGCGGAGAGCATACAAAAAGCCGCCGAGCCTATGTGCCCAGCGGCTTTTGATCTTGCACGAGTCTATGCGACCCTATGAAGTGTATTACTTCATTTTCTGTTCGTTGAAGACCACGTGCTTACGTACCACAGGGTCATATTTGCGGAAGCTCAGTTTTTCCGGCTTTTTGCGTGGGTTTTTCTTTTTTACATAAAAGAACCCGGTGCCGGCACTGCTCACCAATTTAATAAGGACAACTGCTTTTTTAGCCATGACAACATCTACCGTACTGCGCGGTTATTCAGAAATGAGGAGGGAGACGTATGTCATAGTCAGTTTAGCTTGTCAAGGCCGTTTCACAGGGCAAGCTGTTTTTTCAGCACGGCTATGCTCACATCGCATAATCGCTGCAATTCCTCGACCGATATGACATAGGGTGGGGTGAGATACAATACATCCCCAAACGGACGAATCCAGATACCTTCTGCCGCTGCATCCATACGCAACTGCCACATATCCACCATGGCGGGGTTATATTCAATGACACCCATGGCCCCTTTCACCCGGACATCCCGCACATGGGGAATACGGCGGGCGGGCGCCAGCATCTCGCGCAAATGCTGTTCTATGGCCGCAATCTGTTCCAGCCTGGGTTCATGGCGGAACAATTGCAGCGAGGCTCTGGCTGCGGCACAGGCCAGCGGGTTCGCCATATAGGTGGGCCCATGCATGAAGGCTTTATACAGGTCATCATCCAGAAACGCGTGAAATATCTCCTCTGTCGCGGCAGTGGCGGCCAGCGTCAGCATCCCGCCGGTCAGGGCTTTGCCCACGCACAATATATCCGGGCTGATACCCGCTTCTTCGCAGGCGAACATATAGCCCGTGCGACCAAAACCGGTGGCAATCTCATCCGCAATAAACAGTAGCCCATGGGCTTTCGTCATGCGATGGATCTCCGCCAGAATATCCGCAGAGTGGAATTTCATACCGCCCGCACCTTGGACCAGCGGCTCAATGATGACGCCAGCAATGGTGGTATTTAACCCCCCCAATAGTTCATCAAACTCCGCAAAGCCATATTCATCCGCCGGGATGGGTACGGAATATTGCTGCGGCATATAATGGTTGAAGGCCGCGTGCATGCCCCGTTCTGGATCCGAGAGCGACATGGCTCCCATCGTATCTCCATGATAGCCATGGTGAAAGCACACGAACTTGTTACGTTTTTTTTGTCCCAGATTCCGCCAATATTGCACCGCCATTTTCATGGCCACTTCCACCGCGACAGAACCGGAATCGCTAAAGAAAATGCGCGGCAACCCTTGCGGCAACAGGGCGGAAAGCTCTACTCCCAGTTTCAGGGCGGGTTCGTGGTTCATACCTGCAAACATGACATGAGATAACGTAGCCGCCTGCTCCTGTACCGCTTGCACCAGCGCAGGATGCTGATAGCCATGGCACACACTCCACCAACTGGAAATCCCGTCAATCAACTCCCGCCCATCGGCCAGATGAATCCGGCAGCCTTCTGCTCCCACCACCGCCAGAGGTTCCGGTGTGGTCTGCATTTGCGCATAGGGCATCCACAGGTGGGGAACTCCCTCCCGTTGCCAGAGCGGCATGTGTTGCAGTTGCCAATGTTGCACGCAACCTTACCCTTTCACAACGCCTGATAGGTTTACGCCGCTGCTTTATCTGCATCCACTGGCTGGCGGCGACAGTTTGCCGTGGCATCCGGCATAGCGGGTGCCATGGTTCGCATGCCCAGTTTGGCCAATAAGGCCAGATCCGCCGCACATTCCGGGTTGCCAGCGGTCAGCAGTTTTTCACCATAGAAAATGGAGTTTGCTCCGGCAAAAAAGCATAAGGCCTGCATTGCATCGCTCATGGCTTCCCGTCCGGCGGAAAGGCGTACCATGCTTTGCGGCATGAGAATACGGGCAACCGCAATGGTGCGCACAAAATCTATACCATCCATCTCGTCCATCTGCCCCATGGGGGTGCCTTCCATGCGCATCAGCATATTCACGGGAACAGACTGTGGGTGTTCTGGCAAATTGGCCAGTGTGCGCAGCAGTTCTATACGATCTTCCGGCTGCTCACCCATGCCGACAATGCCGCCGCTACATACGTTAATACCTGCTTCACGCACATGTTCCAACGTTTGCAGCCGATCCGCATAGCTGCGGGTGGTGATCACTTCGCCGTAATAGCGTTCAGACGTATCCAGATTATGGTTATAATAATCCAGTCCGGCACGCGCCAATGTCTGTGCCTGCTCCGCTTCCAGCATGCCCAGAGTCATGCAGCTTTCCATGCCCAAGGCTTTCACCCCTTCCACCATGGCAACCAACGCATCCATGTCGCGCTCTTTGGGGTTACGCCAGGCAGCGCCCATACAAAAACGCGTGGCACCTGCGGCTTTGGCGGCGCGCGCCTGTTCCAGCACGTTATCCACCTGCATCAATTTTTCTGCTTTCAACCCGGTATCATAGCGGGAACTCTGAGAACAATATTTGCAATCTTCCGCACAGCCGCCGGTTTTGATATTCAGCAGGGTACTCACCTGCACTTCATTGGGATCAAAAAACTGGCGATGCACCGTCTGTGCCTGAAACAACAGATCCATTAGCGGTGCCTGATACAGTTCTGCCACTTCCTCATGGCTCCAGTCATGGCGAAGGGATGCGCTCTGCTGCCGTTGGGTCATGGGTGACTTTCCCTCATAAATCGTTTATGGAAACCCTGAAGCCTTACTGTATCGCGATGAAAAATGCCAGCATTAGACGAGATTCTTGCGCAAAAACTGCACGAAATGGCCGCAACGCACCGCCTGCGCCGGATGGTGGAAACCACCCCGCAAGATGGGCGATATGTGCTGCGTCATGGACACAAGCTCTTGAATTTTTCTGGTAATGACTATTTTGGACTGGCGCATCACCCTGCCCTGCACCATGCCGCAACAGAGGCCATGGCACGCTATGGCACGGGAGCTACCAGTTCCCGACTGGTGGCAGGCAATCACCCGCTTTATACCGCGTTGGAACAAGCTCTGGCCAGCTTTCATGGCGCAGAAGCTGCCTGTGTCTTTGCCAGCGGCTTTGCCGCCAATCTGGGCTGCATCACAGCCCTGATGGGCAAAGGCGACCTGATTCTTGCGGATAAGCTGGCGCATGCCTGCCTGTTAGATGGCGCCAGACTTTCCGGTGCCACCCTCTTGCGTTTTCCTCATCAGGATGTCGCGCAGGCGCACGCTTTGCTCAGCAAGCATCGCGCCCATTATCGGCATTGCCTGTTGGTGACGGAAAGTATTTTCAGCATGGATGGCGATGCCGCCCCCTTGCGCGCCCTGCAAACCCTCACGGAACAGTCTGATTGCTGGCTCATGGTGGATGATGCGCACGGCTTCGCCTTGCCGAACCTGCCGCACATAAACCCCGACATACGCACGGGCACTCTCTCCAAAGGATTGGCCAGTATTGGGGGGTATGCCTGCGGTAGCGAACGCTTGATCCGCTGGCTGCATACGGCGGCTCGTCCGTTAATTTACAGTACCGCCTTACCGCCCGCATGTCTCGCCACCGCTCTCGCGGCGCTGGATAGACTGGTTCAGGAGCCGGAGCGCCGGGCACGTCCCCTCCAGCATGCTCTCCGCCTGACCCATGCCCTGCAGCTTCCGCAGGCCGTCAGCCCTATTGTTCCGATACTGGTAGGGGAAAGTAGCGCCGCCCTGCATCTGGCGGAACAGTTGCAGCAAGACGGTTTATATCTGGGTGCCATTCGTCCTCCGACGGTGCCGGAAGGCACGGCAAGGCTGCGCCTTACGTTTTCCGCTGCGCATGAAGAACCCGATATTCAAGTGCTGATCGACGCGCTGGAGGCACGACTCCCCACCCCTCCCTCTACCCCTCCCCTCAACCGGAGTCAGACGCCATGACCCCACGCCCTCGCGTACTGGCGCTTTCCGGCTGGTGGATGGCACCGGACGCCCTGCGCCCCCTGCTGCCCGCACACTGGCAGACAGAGTATCTGGATTATCTGTCGCTGCCCTCATTGCAAGCGGTCGCGGCGGCACTACAGCAGCATCCTCCCTATGATATCATGGTGGGTTGGTCTCTGGGTGGACAACTGGCGTATCACGGGTTACAGCACGGCTGGATAGAGGCCAAACGCCTCATTCTCATCGGCACGGCATACCAGTTTGTCGCCAACCCGGAACCGTCTATGCCCGCCATGGCACCTGCCGCTTTTGCCCGCTTTCGGGAGAGCCTTCACACTCAGCCTGAGCGTACACGCCTGCTTTTTCAAAAACTGCTGTTGCAGGGGGATGCCACTGGCATGGTTGCGCAGCATATTCCCTGGCATGCGCATGCCTCCCATCCACAGATTGTGTATTGGTTTGACAAATTACAAGCGTTATGCCCGCTCCTTCCTGCTGAGGCACCCACGGCAGCCGCTTCTATCCCAACCCTTATCATGCATGGCGAAGGGGATGCCGTCGTTCCGGTTGCACAGGCAAAGCATTGGCAGCATCAACAGCCTTTATCAAGGCTTGCAATTATGGCAGAATATGGGCATATACCGCCGCTGCACGCGCCCACACCATGGCAAGCGCTTCTGCAGTCTTGTGATTGATGGGAAGCAATGGACGAAACCTCTCGCCTACTTCTGGAAAAACAACGTATCCGCACAGACTTTGACCGTGCGGCCAGCCGCTATAACCAATATGCGGATTTGCAACGCGCCGTCGCCGGACAATTATGCGCCTTTGCGCGGGAGGTGATTCCCACCGGAGCGTTGGTTGCGGATGGTGGCTGCGGCACCGGCTTTGTGGCGGATCATACTGCACGTATGGGACGCCCGTGGGATCTGATTCAGTTAGATGTTTCGGAAAGCATGTGCTGCAAAGCCCGTGAATGCGATATGTTCAGCCCTGTGCTGGTGGCAGATCTGGAGGCCTTGCCCTTTGCCAATAACAGCTTGCAGGGGTTTGTGTCCTCGCTCACTTTCCAATGGATTGAAAATCTACCCAAAGCGTTGGCAGAACTGTATCGCGTTTTGCAACCAGAGGCGACGTTCATGATCGCCACGCTGGGGCCGAATACCCTGCGGGAACTGCGCGACAGCTTTAACAAGGCAGACCCGGAAGGCCCACCGCGTGTCAATATTTTTCCGACACTGGAGCGGCTGCGGGTCGAAGTCCATAAGTGCGGCTTTGATTACCTGTTCAGCCATCAGGAAGACAGGGTGATGTATTATCAAAACGCCTATGATGTCATGCACCATACCCGCGGCATTGGTGCGGGTAATAAGTTTACTGAACGCTCCCGCACGCTATCCGCCCGCAGCCTGTTTGACCGCGTGGCGGATTATTACGGGCGTAGCTACGGGCGGGAAGAAGGTGTACCCGTCACCTGGGAGGTCTTTTACCTGTCTGCTCGCAAGCTGTAAGCTCTGGGCGTGCAACCCATCAGCCATTGCTATCGGCAGTAGACAGCACACCATATACAGTGCATAATCTGTCCGTTTTTACTCTGTATAGGGAATAGCGGGAAGCGGGCATGTCCACCACCCCAGAATGGTTGCAACAACTGGCTAACAGCCCCCTGCCGACCATTACCATGGGGCTGGAACGTGTGGAAGCCTTGCTGGATGTCTTGGGCAACCCACAGCACCGCCTGCCGCCAGTGGTGCATGTGGCTGGCACCAATGGTAAAGGCTCTACACTGGCCTACCTATCCGCTGTCTGTGATACGCTGGGCATACGCTGGCACCGTTACACCTCGCCGCATCTGGTGCGTTTTCATGAACGTATTGTGCTAAATGGGCAAGAAGTGGAAGATACCCCCTTAAACCATGCACTGGCACGGGTGGCTAAAGCTTGTGAAAACACGCCCGCGACTTTTTTTGAAGCCACCACCGTTGCCGCTTTTCTGTTGTTTGCGGAGCATCCCGCCGATGTTTTGCTGCTGGAAACCGGCATGGGCGGGCGGCTGGATGCCACCAATGTGGTCAACCATCCCCTGCTGACCCTTATTACCCCCGTGGCGATGGATCACGAAGACTATCTGGGCCATACAATCGCCGCCATTGCGGCGGAAAAAGCCGGTATCATCAAAGCCCATACCCCACTGGTGCTGGCGCGACAGGCGATGGAAGCAAACCGGGTCATACGCGGGCGGGCGGGCATGTTGCAAGCTCCGGTATATGCGGCAGGTGAGGCGTATGACTGGTACCCAGTCCTCAATAGCACAGACTGGGAATGGCAACAGGGGGAAACCCTGTGGCGACTACCGGCACCTGCGCTGGCGGGGGAGCATCAGTATGGCAATGCATCCACGGCGTTAATGGCGGCACAACTGATGACCGATGCACTGGGTTACTCACTGACAGAACCCCAGGCCGCAGATGCCATGCGCAACACACGGCATCCGGCACGGTTGCAACGGTTATCCACCGGCCCCGATGGGCAACCTGTGCCGCATGCGATTACCCTCTGGCTGGATGGCGGTCATAACCCGCAAGCGGGAGAAGCTCTGGCGGAGTTTCTGCGCGACCAGCCCCCCACCCCACGTTTTCTCATCACCACCCTCATGCAAGACAAAAAGGCAGAGGGTTTTTTGCGTCCCCTGCACCCTTATATCACAGAAGCCATTGCCGTCGGTCTGCCACAGGAACCCCGTGCCTACACACCGGAAGATATGCTGCAATTATTAATAACGCTTGGTTTTACCGCGCAAAAAGCGCATACTGCACAGGATGCTTATCGTCTGGCGTTAGAGTCCCTGCTACCGGAGGGAGGGCAGATTCTCATCGCTGGATCGTTATTTCTTGCCGGAGACGTTTTATACCATGCCGCAACTTGCCACACCTCTCCTCTCCACCCATGAACGCCGGATGCATCAGCAGCTAATGCACTACTGGGATAGCCTGCCTAAACTGGAAGAAACAGGGCTACCACATGAGTCTTCCATCTCCCCTGAAGCGTTGGCGGAATGGTGGCCACAAATGTTTTTGCTGGATATTACACCTATTCGCCAGTCTCTGGAGAGGCATGATCGGGATTTTCGGCTGCATTACAGTTATATGGGCACCGAACTGGTGGAGGCCTGTGGTGGAGATTTGAGTGGCCGCGCCATTGAAGACCTGCCCTCCGCTCTGGCGCAGGATGGGCTTCGGGATGCCGCAGATACCGTGGTTACCACGCGCAGCCCCCTACAACAGGAGGGAGACTGCATGGGGCCTCACCATGTCTGGGTACATTATCGGCGTATTCTGCTTCCTCTCACCCGTGATGGCCAGAAGGTTGATTATATTCTGGGGGGCATTGCCTGGCGCTTGGCCTAGGCCGTGTCGTTAGATAACGCGGGTGATGTATGTGACCTTAATGGTTCTGGGTAGCGCGCCAACCAATCCTTAACGCATATCCCATAGAATAATGGGATGAATGGAACACGCCCTGACTGCCTTGCGGCAGCCGGGTGATACCATGGGATAGATGGGATAGATGGCATCGCATGACTGTGCAAACACCGGATAAACCTGAGACACTGCAATCATTCAATCTCAGCGCCGAGCTACAGGAGCCGGAGCTAACGCACGAGCATGACCTGCCGCCGCTGCAACAGGCAGAAGACAAAACGGCGATGCAGGAAACCATGCTCAGCCATACATGGATTGACCAACAGGAAGAGGAAGAACTGGCCAAACATCGGCGCGCGCTTAATCCTCTTCCGCTACCCAAGCGGCAATGGGTGAATAAACAATTGATTCGCTACAAAGTGTATGCCAGCGAAACGGAATGGAGCATCGTGGAAGCAAATTCTGCCACCCGTGCCATTGTGGCGTCCGGCTACAGCAATCCTTATAAAGTCGAACGCTACATGCCGGAGTTCGACCTGCAACTGCACGAAGAAGAAACCACCCTGCCCGATTTGCATGTGGATATGGAATTGCTGGATAGCCTTACTCTGCAAACTCCAGTGCTAAGCCACCAGATTGTGAAAGGGCTGGAAGAAGCCGGTGAAGAACTGGAGGCACTGGGACGACCGCCCTCTGACGAAGCATAAGCGCAGTCCCCACGACAGAATACCTCGCATGATGATACGGCGGATCAATAATAGGCAGCGCGTCTGCCCCCGCTGTTTCTATGCCGTATCCTGAGATACCATGATGGTGTTTATCTGATACGACGGCCTACCCCAGAACTCTCTCTTCCAGATTGGCTGGCACCCGCCCCGTCGCCAGAGCAATGGCGCGAATATCCAAGGGGTGTTGCGGGTTATTGGCTAATTGCCGCATGGCGGCTTCTGCCTCTTGCGCTCGGTGAACCAAATTGGCAAAATCTATGGTTTGCGCATGTTGCAGTGCGTGCTGGAGGGTGGCCGTGGCATTTGGCCATTGCAATTCCAGCCCTTCCGGTGGCAGGCGCAGCTCGGTCAGCGCCTTAATCGCCGCCAGGGCAGCCGCCAGCCGCACCTCGGCGGTCATAAGATGTTGCAACGCCGTCGGAGGAATGACCCGCTGGCTGGTGCCAAAAGGGGTCAGGGCATATTGATTTACCACCAGATTCAAGCCATGCGGCAGATGATGAAAATCCATCAAAGCAACAGCCAGATTGGGTAGCCCGGCTTTTGCCAATGCCTGCCCAAAACCATACCGATCATAACCCAGACGCTTCAGGCTATTCAACCCAACGGGAGGAATCGTTAACAGCTTTTCTGCCTCCTGCTCCAGTTGTTGCAGGACGCATAAATGCCGAATGAAGGGTTGCTCGTGGGTTTCTGTCACATCCAAACCTGTCGTCATCGGTTCAGGCGTTGGCACGATACAGCCACGGCATACAGCCCTGCTGTTGCCCTTCAAAGCGGGAAATATCCTCCGCATGCTCCAGCGTCAGACCAATATCATCCAAGCCATTGAGCAAACAATGCTTACGAAACGCATCCACCTCAAAATGGAACGGCCCAATGCCCTGCCCCATGACAGTCTGGTTGGGCAAATCCACGGTTAATGGATGCCCCGTCTGGGCATAAGTCAGCAGTGTTTCCACTTCTTCAGGGGACAAAACCACAGGCAGCATGCCGTTTTTGAAGCAGTTTCCATAAAAAATATCCGCAAAGCTTGGCGCAATAATGCACCGAATGCCAAAATCATTCAGCGCCCATGGGGCATGTTCGCGGCTGGAACCGCAACCAAAATTATCCCGTGCGACCAGAATACGCGCCTCGGTAAAAGGCGCGCGATGCAGAATAAACTCTTCATTGCGGTTGCCTTCCATGTCATAGCGCATTTCATAAAAAAGCCCTGCACCCAGCCCTTCCCGTTGAATGGTGGTGAGGAACTGCTTAGGGATAATCATATCCGTATCAATATTCAGAATGGGAAGAGGCGCTGCAATGGCCGAGAGCGTGGTGAATGCTTGCATGATGAATGAAAACCTTCCGATAATAATAACACTGTTTTAGAACATAAAATGTGAGAACAATGGCCGACTTCTATGCTTGATGACAGATGTCAGACGGAGAACGATGCTCAGACAAACTGGACGACCCTATGACCTGCCCGATCCTATTTCACACCGCCAGCTTACGCACATCGGTCAAATGTCCCTTAATGGCCGCTGCGGCAGCCATGCCGGGGCTAACCAGATGGGTGCGGCCACCCCGTCCCTGACGCCCTTCAAAATTACGGTTAGAGGTGCTGGCACAACGTTCCCCGGCTTTCAGTTTGTCTGCGTTCATGGCCAGACACATGCTGCAACCCGGTTCGCGCCATTCAAAGCCTGCCGCCAGAAAAATCTCGTGCAGCCCTTCGGCTTCGGCCTGCTCTTTCACCAAGCCCGATCCCGGCACAATCATGGCCTGCACATGGGCGGCTACTTTGCGCCCTTTCGCCACGGCTGCCACTTCCCGCAAATCTTCAATACGACCATTGGTGCAAGAGCCAATAAACACCTTATCAATGGCAACAGATTCCAGCGGCATACCCGGCTTCAACCCCATGTATTCCAGTGCGCGTTGCACGGCTTCCCGCTGTGCAGTATCGGCAATATCATCTGGATTCGGCACTTGCTCTGTAATTGGCAATACATCCTGCGGGCTGGTACCCCAGGTGACCAGCGGAGTAATTTCCTCCCCATGAATCAGTATTTCACGGTCAAAAATAGCGTCGCTATCCGTACGGAAGGTTTTCCAATACGCCACAGCCTCGTCCCACTGCTGCGTGTTGGGAGCCATGGGGCGACCTTGCAGATAGGCAAAGGTCTTCTCATCCGGCGCAATCAATCCGGCACGTGCGCCCGCCTCAATGGACATATTACAGACCGTCATACGGCCTTCCATGCTTAAACTTTCAATGACTTCACCGGCATATTCAATCACATAGCCTGTTCCACCAGCGGTACCAATTTTGCCAATAATGGCCATCACCACATCTTTAGCGGTCACCCCGGCACCCAGCTTGCCACTCACCGTGACCCGCATGTTTTTTGATTTATTCTGCACCAGCGTTTGGGTGGCCAACACATGCTCCACCTCACTGGTTCCAATGCCATGCGCTAAGGCGCCAAACGCTCCATGGGTGGCGGTATGGCTATCCCCGCAGACAATGGTCATGCCCGGCTGGGTAAACCCTTGCTCAGGCCCGACAATATGTACAATACCCTGCCGTTTATCATCCAGTGGGAAATAGGTAATGCCAAATTCCTGACAGTTTTTTTCCAGCGTTTCCACCTGCGTACGCGCCACCGGATCCTGAATCCCCTGCGCCCGACCCGTGGTAGGCACATTATGATCTGCCACAGCCAGTGTTGCATCCGGCCGACGCACTCGGCGCCCCGCGACACGCAGCCCTTCAAATGCCTGCGGGCTGGTGACTTCATGCACCATATGGCGGTCAATATAGAGAATGGTACTGCCATTTTCGCGGCTAAAAACCGTATGGGCATTCCAGATTTTATCGTAAAGTGTTTGACCAGCCATCGTTACCGTATGCTTTCATGTTATGGAATAGAGTATGCAGCGGCAAAAAATAGCATGATAGCGCCCTGAAAGCAATGGCATGCCGCACCATGAAACCAGTTACATGCACGCACGCTGCCTGAGCTGGTCAGGCGCTATCATCTGTCGGTGTCCTGCCCCTAATTTCGCTGCCGGATTCCCGGTTTCTGGGTTAACGCCGCCGTCCACGCCAAAATTTCATCTCCGCTCAGGCGTTGGCCTTCCGGTGGGCGAATCGCTACCGATGCCCCCCGTGTGCCATCCGGTCGCTGGTAAGGGCGTATTTCGCCGTAACCGCGTTGATTCATTTGCCGCAAAGCCTCCTCTGTCGGGATACTACCTCCTTGCGCCGCACCTATCGCACCCACACGGCTATCCAAAGGTAATGGCTTACCCACCCGTTGTTCCAGTAGGGCGGCTCTCGCCAATTCTTCCGCGGTGGGTTGCGCGGGTGGCAAGGCCGCTCCGGCAGGTTTACCGAACATTAATTGATAGAGTTCCGGTGACAGCATGCCTCCATCCGGCGCAGTCAATCGAGCCTTATCCGCATCACTTAAACGATATTCCGGCCATTGATGCGCCGGAAGCTCCTTTGGCTGCTCTCCCTGATTGGCTCCCCAGCGCATGCCATCCGCATCAGATCGCCCTGCATCTTCCGGGTCATCGCCATGTAAATCATCGTACCCATCGCCATTCAGCATGATGTTACCTCTCATCTCTATTCGGTGCATGTGATATAACGCGGGAATATGACAGCCTGATGACAGACATAAAAAAGCCGCCCCACAGGGACGGCTTTTTTTGTCGATTAAACCTTGCAGACGGTGTCTTACGCTGCCTGATTCGTATCTTTATTGCGGAAATCCTGCTTTTCGCGGATACGCGCTGCCTTACCAGACAGCTCACGCAGATAGTACAGCTTCGCACGGCGAACCACCCCGCGGCGCACCAGCTCAATGCTTTCCAGACGTGGAGAAAACAGAGGGAACACACGCTCTACGCCTTCACCATGGCTGATTTTGCGTACCGTAAAGGCAGAATTGATGCCATCGTTCTTGCGGGCGATACACAGGCCTTCAAACGCCTGCACACGCTCTACGTTGCCTTCTACAATTTTCACGTTTACGCGCACGGTATCGCCCGCCTGAAACGCAGGAATTTTACGATCGCCCTGTGCGGCTTGCAGTTTGGATTGTTCGTATTTCTGTAACAGGTTCATGGGTGGTACTCCTTTCAGATGTTGCTTTATATTCCCATTGTGGTCAGAGCTACCCTGCCTGTTTGAGGCGCAGACGGGTAGGTTTCACCGTGCCTTTAACTGTTGTTGGTAGGCGGCCCACAAATCCGGCCTGCGCTCCCGCGTGATGGCTTGCGCCATCTCCAACCGCCATTGGCGTATCCTGGCATGATGACCAGAGGTCAACACATCGGGAATAGACATTCCCTGCCATTGGGCAGGACGTGTATACTGAGGATATTCCAAAAGTCCAGCAAAATCACCGCTTAGGGCAAAACTTTCTTCTTCCGCCGAGGCTTCCGCCCCCATCACATCCGGTATCAGGCGGATGGCGGCATCCAACATCAATTGCGCTGCGACCTCACCCCCGGAAAGCACCACATCCCCCACCGCAATTTCTTCTACCCGCACATCGCCGCTATACGTAACATCCAGCAGGCGTTGGTCAATACCCTCAAACCGTCCACATAGAATGACCAGATTGCGCTGCTCCACCAGCTTGTGTACCCGCGCCTGCGTCAGCGGCGCACCACGGGGCGACATATATAACAATACGGGCGGTGCATCCGGCAACAGGGTACGCGCCTGTTGCAGCCCCGCCTCAATCGCCTGTCCGATAATATCCGCCCGCATCACCAGTCCGGCACCTCCACCGGCTGGCGTATCATCCACCGTGCGATGCTTATCGCGTGCAAAGTCACGCATTTGCAGAGTTTGATACCCCCAGACCCTTTTCTCCAGTGCCTTACCCGCCAGTGCAAAGCCAAGTGTTGCCGGAAACATCTCCGGATAGAGGGTCAGTAACATTGCATGCAGCTGCAACGACACGGGGTTAGCCCTCGTTGTCCATCGCATCATCCGGCAGCAAAGGCTCCGCATCGGACAGGCTTTTGCCTTTGCGCCGCTTTTGTTCCGTTTTGGGAGCAGAAGGCTGCACCACCAGTTCATCCGGCAGCACGACTGTGACATGCCCGGCCGCGACATCCACCAACGGCACCACGGCTTTGGTAAACGGCAGCATTTCCCGATGCAACTTTCCCGCTTCCCGCAACTCAATTTCCATCACATCACCCGCACCAAAATCGTGCATGGCAATTACCTTACCCACCAACTCGCCCTGCGGCGTCATCACTTTCAGGCCGATCAGATCTTCATAGTAGAACTCGTCTTCTTCTGCTGCCGGTAGCCAGTCACGCGGCACATACAGGCGGGTATTGCGCAGGGCTTCGGCCTCTTCACGTCGCTTCACGTCTTGTATTTCTGCCACATAGCCATCTTTGGTCATGCTGGTTGGGTGCAGGTGAAACCTGCGCTTACCCGCCTCATCTACCACATAGTCAAAGTTAAACAGAGCGTCCGGGTCGTCAGTAAAGCTTTGTATTTTCACGCGCCCATGCACCCCATGTGCAGCTACAATACGCCCCACACAAATCATTTTTTCTGCCATTGCATCCTCCTGCTTCATGGCGTTTTTTATCCCACCCGTTGCACCAATAGATAAAGGCTTGCGACTATCAGCCGCAAGCCTTTATCCTTTCATGTTCACGCCATGTAAAGCCGCGCGTAATTACGCTGCTTTATCTTTCTTGGGTGCGCGTTTCTTTTCAGGATACACAGGGGCTTCCTTCACCAGCCCGGCCTGAAACAGAAACTTATAGACGCGGTCGGTCGGTTGAGCACCAGTGGATAACCAGTAAGCCACGCGCTCTTTATTCAGCACAACACGCTCTGGGTGCTCGGCTGGCAGCATCGGGTTGTAGCTGCCCAGCTTTTCCAGAAAATCACCATCACGCGGCGCGCGCACATCAGCCGCAACAATGCGATAATACGGACGTTTTTTGGCGCCACCACGGGCGAGACGAATCTTGGTAGCCATAAAAAAAGCTCTGTTCCTTATATGTTTTTCTTCATCACGAATGACAAGAGAGGGGGCTTATAGCAGAAGTGGCGATGCAATGCCAGTTTTTTTTTACCTCTTCAGGCAGGCTTCCGCATTTGCAGGCAGAGAACAAAAAGCTATCCTTCTAAAACCCGCGCTTTCCACCACCAAAGCTGCCCATATTGCCCATACTGCCCGCACCCCCCATGCCTTTCATCTGCCCCATCATGCGCATCATGCCTTTGGGACCCATTTTTTTCAGTTGTTTCATCATTTTTTGCATTTGCAAATGTTGCTTCATGAGGCGGTTGACCTCTTCTACCTTCACCCCGGCACCGGCCGCAATGCGCCGCTTGCGCGAGGCGTTGATGAGGTCTGGCTTACGGCGCTCCTGCACGGTCATGGAATAAATAATCGCTCGCTGACGGGCAATGGCTTTATCATCCACCTGCATATCACCCATTTTGCTTTTCAGTTGCCCCATACCCGGCAGCATACCCATCATGGCGGAAAGACCGCCCATTTTTTTCATACTGTCCAACTGTTCGGCCAGATCTTCAAAATCGAACTCGCCCTTTTGCATTTTACTGGCCATTTTGCGGGCTTTTTCTTCATCCACCACCTGGGCAGCCCGCTCCACGAGGGAGAGGATATCCCCCATATCCAGAATGCGTCCGGCAATCCGATCCGGGTGGAAAACCTCCAGCCCATCCAGTTTCTCTCCGGTACCGAAAAATTTAATCGGCCGTCCTGTCACCTGTCGCATGGAAAGCGCCGCACCGCCCCGCGCATCCCCATCCACACGGGTCAGCACAATACCGGTCACATTCACGGCGGCATGAAAGGCCTCGGCCACACGTACGGCATCCTGTCCGGTCATGGCATCTGCCACCAACAGGGTTTCACACGGGTTGGTGGCCGCATGCACTGCCTTTAACTCGGCCATCAACCCTTCATCCACATGCAGGCGTCCCGCCGTATCCAGCATCACCACATCATAGCCTTCCTGCCGCGCCGTGGTGAGGGCCCGTTTGGCAATCGCTTCCGGCTGTTGCCCTTCTACAATGGGCAAGCTGCCTGCCCCCACCTGCTCAGCCAGAATCGCCAACTGCTTTTGCGCTGCCGGACGATAAATATCCAGCGAGGCAAGCAGCACTTTTTTCTTTTGGCTCTCCTTCAGAAACTTCGCCAATTTACCCGTGGTGGTCGTTTTACCAGAGCCTTGCAACCCCGCCATCAGAATAACCGCCGGGTCACCTTTCAGTTCCAGCGGGGTGGCCTCACCCCCTAAAAACGCTTTCAGGTGGTCATGGACAATTTTCACCACCATCTGCCCCGGCGCCACAGAACGTATAACCTCCTGCCCCACTGCCTTCTGCCGCACCTCTTCGACAAAGGCTTTCACGGCAGGCAATGCAACATCGGCTTCCAGCAGTGCAATGCGCACCTCACGCAGGGCGGCATCCACATCTTTTTCCGTCAAGGCACCCCGGCCGGTCACATTGCGTAACACAGCGGTCAGACGATCAGAGAGACTGGAGAACATGGGCTTTACTTTCTACACACAACTAAGGAAGACACTATCCAATAAGATAGCTGCATTTTGCCTATTCGTTATAAAAAAGCAACCTCACCAATCTGAGGCAAAGCCTCTGCTGTGTCACGGCAGTTGCACTTTCGCTTGCTATTGCCTATAGTAACGCTTCCGTTTCACCATATGCAGTGGCAGGCGCATGACCAAACCACAACATACCACCACGACAGTGGATGCCAGCTTAAGCTTCGAGCAAGCACTTGCAGAGCTGGAAGGCATTGTACGCAAGCTGGAGCAGGGAGAACTGCCGCTGGAAGATGCCATTGAGCAATTTGCCCGTGGCAATAGCTTGCGCAGCCATTGCGAAGAAAAATTGAACGATGCCCGCCTGCGGGTAGAAAAAATTGTCAAACAGCCGGATGGTTCGCCAGAGCCTGTACCCACCACAGAATTCATCACCACCAATACGGTCGAATGACCCACAACCTTTTGAAGATAAGGATTCCCTTTCATGCCGATTGATCTTATCCAGTTGGAAAGCCGCCTGCGCGAACGTCTGGCCGAAGTCAGCGACAAGCTGGAAACCACCATGCAGGATTTGCTGCCCGAACAGGATGCCGATACCGGCGAAGGGCGCGTGGTGGAAGCTATGCGCTATTCCCTGTTGGGAGGTGGTAAGCGGCTGCGCCCTTATCTGGTCTGCGCCTCAGCACAGTTGTTTGGTGTCTGCAACGTCAGCGCCTATTATGCTGCGGCGGCCATTGAGTTTGTGCATACTTACTCGCTGATCCATGATGATTTACCCTCCATGGATAATGACGATATGCGCCGGGGTAAACCAAGCTGCCATAAACAATTCGATGAAGCGACTGCTCTGCTGGCGGGGGATGCCCTGCTGACCATGGCCTTTGATATTCTGGCCAGCGAGCATACCCATCAAGACCCCAAAGTGCGGCTGGAACTGATTTCCGCTTTAGCGAAAGCCGCAGGGCACAATGGCATGGTCGGTGGCCAGATGCGAGACTTGCAGGCAGAGCAACAAAACCTGCCGGTGGAAGAGATTATTCGCCTGCAACGCCTGAAAACCGGGCGGATGTTTGGGGTTTCCTGCGAGGCGGGAGCCATTCTGGGTAAGGCGGATATGCGCCGTCGGCAGGCGTTGGTGCGCTATGCGCATGATATTGGTCTGGCCTTCCAGATGACGGATGACCTGCTGGATGTGGAAGGCAGCGAGGCGGAAACTGGTAAAGCTGTGCGGAAGGACAAAACGGCAGGCAAGGCCACATTGGTGGGGGCTATGGGTGTGGAACGCGCCCGTGAGCAGGCTTTTGTGCTGGCAGATCAGGCCAAAAACCACCTGCGCGTATTTGATGAACGGGCAGAACCTTTCCGTGAACTGGCAGACTTTGTGGTGAACCGTCGGTCGTAAAGCTCATCGCATCATTGAGTTCGCTTCTTCAATCCCTTGCTGTATCATAAGGTACATTTCTTTTGAACTCAGGGCTAGAATAAGCTCATCTGCTGTGAGCAGCCCTCGTTCATTCAGTTGGTAATAACCAAATGCTGTCGTAAGTTCTGTCGTTAATTCCTGAACCCTAGGCTCATCCACTTGGGGATTGTGTGCAGATTCTGGAGAAAATTCATCTAACGCAGTCACCTGTGCCGCTATTGCATGGAACTGTTTCATCATCCGCTTCAGGAGTGACAAATCTATGACATCTGGTAACTGCACGTATCATGCTCCTATATTCTCATAGTTTCATATTATCCACTAATCATTTCATCTTTATGAAACCTCCTCAACGACTTGACATAACATTGACGTCGCGCGGCCTCTGTGATAGCCGAGCCAAGGCGCAAGCCCTGATTAAAGCCGGGCATGTATTCTGCAACGGTCAGGCCATGACCAAGGCGCATTACACCGTGCCGGAAGGCGCGGTGCTTGAAGTGCGTGGGCAGGAGCACCCATGGGTTTCCCGTGCAGGCATGAAGCTGGCGCATGCTCTGGGGCATTTCCAGCTCAATCCAAAGGGTATGCTGGCCGTGGATATTGGCGCTTCCACCGGCGGCTTTACGGATGTGCTGCTACAACACGGGGCGAGCAAAGTCTTCGCGGTGGATGTCGGCCATGATCAGCTTGCCCTACGCTTGCGTCAGGATGCCCGTGTGGTGAATATTGAAGGCTGCAACGCCCGCTATATCACAGAAGAAGAACTGCCGGAACCGCTGGATATGCTGGTCTGCGATGCCAGCTTCATCAGCCTGACCAAGCTTTTGCCTGCTCCTATTGCGCGGCTGAAGGAAACCGCATGGCTGGTTGCCCTCATTAAACCGCAGTTCGAAGTTGGCAAAGAGCGTATTCCCCGCGATGGCGTGGTCAAAGACCCCGCCCTTCAGGAAGAGATTTGCCAGACCATCCGGCAATGGTTTACAGAGCATTACCCCCATTGGGAATGCTTAGGCCTGACCGAAAGCCCGATTCAGGGGCCGGATGGCAACCGTGAGTTCCTGATTGGTTACCGCGCCCAGCCTACTCTCTCTCTCTGATGGAGCCTGTGAGATGCCGGAAACCCCATGGCAGTTATGCTGGTTTTGCTTTGAAAATTACTTTCTGGCCTATCTGCCCCTGCCCCTCACGTCTGCTTACAGTTACGGCACCTTAAAATCTCTGGGGCAGGTCGCATTGCTGTGGCCAGCCATCGGTGCATTTGGCGGCATGTGGCTGGCACTGTTGTTGGATTATGCTCTTGGACGCTGGCTGGCCTATCGAGTGATGCAATGCAAAGGCACTCCGGCAGCCCAACGCATGCTGGCACTACCCACCGTGGTACGCTGGCTTTCTCCGTTGTTAAGTGCGGCGCTTTTGTTACCTCTGGGCGGTGTGCCGCTGGTGGTGTTGGTGGGGTTTTTGCGGGGATATGCCACGGTGACACTGCCGCTATTGACTGCCCTCTGTCTCTACACCCTGTTTGCCTGATACCAGAAAGCTGCCGGTTTCCAAAAACCGTGCAATTTTCACCCACACATCCGGCAATAGTTGAAGCAGCGTATGGGGAGCGTGTACGACCACCTGCTCTTTCATACCGGGCAAACGGGTGCGCTCTACGCTGACCCGGCCATCATCCTTGCCAGGGATAAGAAACGGGCTGATGGGATCCAGCGCCACATCTCCCGCAATCACTCCCAATTCATAATCCACAGATTCCACAGGCACCGCTTCCGTGGTTAATTGCTGCCCGGCAGGGCCATAGATTTCCTGATACAGCTTCATGTGGCGCAAACTATCCGCCAATTCGCTCCCCTGATTGGGCGGGCCAATCATCACCACCCGCCCCAAATATCTGGGGCGATACTGTTTCAGGTAATCTCTTACCAGCAAGCCACCCATGGAAAAGCTGACAAAATGCACTATCCCGTCATACGCCCCCAAATGCTGGCGTATTCTCGGCGCCACCTGATATTCGACCAGTTGGTCAAGTGGGTAACGGGTGGAATCATAGTCAATATTCACCACCTGATACCCCTGTTGCTCCAAAAATACCTGCAACGGTTTCAGCAAATCACTGGATAGCGCAATTCCATGCAGCAACACCACCGCTTGCCGACGTTGTTGCACGGGCACATCCGGCGTTGGCCACCACCATGCCAACATCGTGACCAACAGACTACAGACAAAAAAACCTGCACCAAACCAGCGTAACATCAGGCTGCACGCCGGATATATTGGTCCGTATGCACCTGCACCAATTGCGCAGCATCCACATCCGGCACCAGTGTTAAGCGTTGGGTCACCGCCAACATGGAAACGCCTTGCAACCCGGAAAGCCAGGCTTTCGCTAATAATTGAACATGGTTTTCAGATGATTCCGCATGCAGCATACGCAATGTCTGTGCCGCAAGAAGCAACAGTTGATGGATGATATGATGGTAATTTTCACTCCGCACGTCCACCCGCTTATAGGGGTAATTCCATATCAGCCGCCACATGGCATCATCCTCCTGCGCCATGCTCAGGTATGCCTGCCCCATTTTCAGCAAAGCTTCATCGGCATAGGTGCTGGCGGCAACGGCCTTTTCCATCGCTTCCAGCAATTTATACATCACGTCTTCGGCAAGCAATGCCACCAGCGCATCCTGATCCGGAAACAGGTGGTACAGCATACCCGGTGTGTAGCCAATATGTCTGGCAATATTGCGCATGGTCAGGGCGGCTTCTCCCTCCTCCCGCACCAGTTTGCGGGCGGCATAAAGTGCCATCATCTGCAATTGTTCACGGCTATGCTGCGCTCTGCGTCCCATTGCTTTTCCTCCATTTTCCTTAAAATAAACTATGTTTATTTGTTTGTAAACAAGGTTTACAGATTGCTTTCCCCACCCCAACACGTCATAGTGAACATTGTTTTTATGATGTATAAAGGATATTCGTGACCTCCGCCCTGCTGATTCTGATCCTGACACCGCAGCGCTGTCGCTGGGCGGTTTATGCACGCGGAGTTTCACGGCTGTTGGGCTATGGCTGGCTGGATCGGCAGGAAAAAGCTGGCCAATTGCAGGCTTTTTCACCGCAGGGAGGGGTGCTGGAACAACTCCCACTCCCGCCCCACGCTCAGGGGGTTCACTTACAGGCAGATGAAACCCGCCTGCACCTGTTGTTATCCTGGCTCACGCAATTTCCCTGGCGGATGGAAGTGATTTTGCATCAGCTTGCACAGGTTTTGCACCCACAGGCGGAAGAGCAAGAGGAAACAACATCGGCTCCGTTTCCGGTTTTTGCGCTTACCTCGCATTGGTTCAGCCGCCCTCTGCCCAGCCCCCCCCTGTCTCAGGCACAGCAGGCCGCTTACCTCTATACTCATTTGTTACGGCAGCTCATTCCCGGCATGCCGCAATATGCGATTGCCTGTGATCGGCTGGAGCCATTGATACTCCACGCAATCTGCCAGAAAATGTTGCATCTGGCACCGGAACTCCTGCACGTACACAGCCTGCTGATCCATTGGGGAGAGGAGGCCTGCGTTGCCAGTCTGCAACAAGCATCATGGCACCTTCACCCACTGCTGAGCCAACCGACCGATGCCCATCTGAATCCTTTACTGGCCTGCCTGCGGGAAATTCAGAAGGAGCAGGCACCTCAGGCGCTCATTCTCAGTGGTGACCACCTGACGCAGGACGCCGCCCGCAGACAACGGCTTCTCCAGCTATGTCCATGGCAAGGGGTGACACTCAATCCGGTGGCAAACAAGCGCCATTTTACGCGCATCAGCACACTGGAAAGCACACTCCCCGTATTGCTTCTACCGGCGGATGCCAGTCAAAGCATGTTGGAAAGTTTTCTCACCGCTACTCTAAGGCAGGATGACAACTGATAAAAAAACCGCCTCTTCTTGCCAGAAGAGGCGGTTTTGGGTTTTACCCTGCAAAGGCTATCATTCGCCTTTATCGCCATGCTTATCACAATACACCACTTCATCCATCTGCGCAGCCATAGCGGCCAGAGGAGCCAGCGTTGCCATCAACATCGCCAAAACCAATATTTTCATTTTATCCTCCAAAAGATTGCCGTTCATTGTACGGGCGTTGCTATGCGCCATTTTCGCTAAAGCTGAGGGAGCGTCCCCCCGCCACGGCAAAAACGCGCCATGGCGGGATTCTACTCTTATCCATGCGCAACTGCATCTATTTTTACGCAACACAGGCGTTTCCTGATAGCACATTGATGCAGCGCATGATTACATGATGCCCTGTTTGTTTTGCCAAAGGTGCAACAGATGACACACATTAAAAATACCATTCTGATTGTGGATGATGAACCCCACATTCGTAAACTATTAAAAATAACCGTCGAATCTTACGGCCACCGTGCCGTGGAGTGCGACAATGGCAAACAGGCCGTACGCATGTGTGCCTCCCTGAAGCCGGAGCTGATGCTACTGGATCTGGGCTTACCGGATCTGGATGGAAAAGACGTCATTCAGCAAGTGCGTGAATGGTCACACCTGCCCATTATCGTTTGTTCCGTGCGTAACAGCGATCAAGAGATCATGCTGGCACTCAACCATGGGGCAGATGATTACATCACCAAGCCTTTCAACCCGGATGTGCTCATGGCGCGTGTCCATGCCAATTTGCGCAAAGCGGTCACCAAAGAAGCCGGGGATTCCCTGCTGATCAATGGACGCATTACCATGGATTTGATGCGGCATACGGTCACGGTAGATGGCAAAAAGGTGGATTTTACCCCCAAAGAATATGAACTCCTGCGGCATTTTCTTACAAATCGCGGTAAAATGCTGATGCATAAACAAATATTGAAAGATATTTGGGGCCCAGCCCATGCGGATGACATGCAATACCTGCGGGTCTATGTCAGCCAGCTACGGGAGAAAATTGAGCCAACGCCCTCGGCTCCCCTGTATATTATCACGGAACCGGGCATTGGCTATCGCATGGAAACCCATGATGAAGAGACAACCGACACATCCGGGCAAGCGCAGGCAACCGCCTGAAGCCAGCACTCAAACAGCATGGTGCTACATTCCACATGCGGCGCAGGCTCCGTCACCCTTTCGATAGTGTCGCCACGAGAGGTTTCATAGCCTGCAAACGCCCTTTTTCTGTGCTTCCGGCTGATGTCTATATTTCCGTACACAGGAACGTCGGCTTTTCCACCTTCAGCATTTTCGCTTCATTCTCTTCGCATAGAGTGATGAAGCCTAGACAAGCGGCGTTCCGGCTTTTAATGGTTGCTCAGCTTCTTTTGATTCGGTGCACCCTTCCATGACGCATGCTCCTACCCAAGCTCCCTCTATCGCCGTGGTTTTGCCGCGTGGCATGTGCTTTTCCCCGCAAGGCGCCACATCCATTGATACGGTAGCATGGCAACAAAGCCGCTTCAGCCCGTGGCAAGAGCGCATCACTTTGTATGTACACCCGGTGGCGGATAACCATTATTTGCCAGACGTTCGGGTACAGCCCGTCATAGCCACCTCTCAGGGCTGGCCATGGGAAGGCAGGCAGAAACGCTGGCTGAAAACTCTGGTAAAGACGTTACGGCAGCATCCTCCAGCGCTGATTGAGGTACACCAGCATGTCGCTTCGGCACTGTATCTGGCAAACGCTTTTCCTCATTTGCCCGTCACACTGGTACGGCACCATATTCTGGACGATTGCTGGCGCAATCACCGACGGCTTCATCATCTGGCGGCCATTATCTCCGTCAGCCATTACGTGCAGCAATCCGTCAAGCGTGCCAGCCGTCTGCCAGAAAGTCACCTGCCCGTGCTGCATAATGGGCTGGATGCGGCATCCTTTCAGCCGGAAGCAGAACGCCCACCTGTGCTATTGATGGCCGGTCGCCTGAGGCCGGAAAAAGGCTGGCTACCGTTTGCACAGGCATTGGCGGAACTACTGCCGCAATACCCGGACTGGCGAGTACAATGGTTTACCTTGGGGGATAGCCCTCAGCCTGATTTCACCCACCAGCTAAAAAGCCTGATGGCACCTTTCCACAACCGTCTGGACTGGCAGATCAACCAACCGCCGGAGGTCGTGCGTCAGGCCATGTGTCAGGCTCGTGTGGTGACTGTGCCGAGCCTTGTGTCAGAGGCATTTGGCTTGACTGCGCTGGAAGCGCATCTGGCCGGTGCTGCGGTTGTCTCCTCCGGCATTGGCGGCCTGAGAGAAGTGTCTGGCGAAACCGCCCTGTATTGCGAGCCGGAAAAACACCGCCTGCAACATTGCCTGACCATGCTGATGCAGGATGAGGCCCTGCGGCAACGGCTGGCTCAGGCAGGTCGGGAACGTGCTCTGCGGCAGTTTGACATCCGCACGCTGGCCGCCCGGCAAACCCACTTGTGGCAAGAGATACTGCAACGGCAGGCAGAGATGCGGCCATCCGCATAAACCGCACTCAAAGACTTTCCTCTGCTGCACCTATCCGATGCATCGGGGCGTCTTCGCATTCCGGCAGAGTGAAGCGAAATAAGGCGCCCCCTGTCTGGCCGTCCTGCACGTTTATCGTGCCACCCTGTGCCTCCACAATGGCTTTACAGATGGCCAATCCCAGTCCGGTACCGGCTACCTGCTTATCCTCTCTGTCCAGACGGGCGTATTTATCAAAAATACGGCTTTTTTGAGAATCCGGCACGCCGTTCCCTTCATCTTCCACCTCACAAACCATGCTACCCGTTGTGGCATCCCGGTCTAAGCGCAGACGGATAATGCTGCCTTCCGGTGCATATTTTGCGGCATTATCCAGCAGGTTTTGCATCACCTGCTCGGTCATTTGCACATCCATTTTCACCTGCAAGGGGCGTTTGGGTAAATCCAGATGCAGCCGATGACGCTCCAGACGGGAGGCCAGACGTGCCCGCACCTGTAAAACGGACTCTGCCGGGTTATGCCACTCCTGCCGGAAGTGAATTTCTCCACTTTCCAGCCGGGTCATTTCCAGAATATTATGGATAAACTGTTCCAGTCGCTCTGCTTCCTGCACGGCAGTTTGCAGCAGGTCTTCTGCTGTGGCAGCATCCAACTGTCCACGTTGCAACAAACTGCTATGCAAACGCAACCCGCCAATAATAGAAGCCAGTGGCGTTTTTAAATCATGCGAGACACTGGAAAGCAGCATGGCGCGCAGTTTTTCCCGCTCTTCACGGATATGGCTTTCCTGCATCCGCCCGGTGAGTTCCATACGCTCCAGCAACAGAGCCGCCTGTTCCGCGATCGCATGGATAAGACGCAGAAAATCCGCATCACGCAACGGTTCCCGACTGACGCGGATCGCCAGTACCCCTATCTCCTGCTCGTTGGTCAGCATGGGAATGAATCGCCAGCCAGCCGCCGCCCCACCTTTGGTACCCGCCCCCGTGGTTTGCAGGTTTTCCCATGCCCTGATTAACTGTGTCCGCGCTTTCTGCTCTACCACCCCTTCTCCGACCGCCTCTAACCGTTCCGGTTGGTCAGGGTTTGGCAGGTAGAAGACGGTTTCCACATCCAGCTCTTCTTCCATGGCGCGGCACAGACGTTGAATCGCATCCTGCCGGTGGGTCGCCTCAGACCACAACCGTTGCAGACGGTACAGCAGACGGGTGCGCCGTTCTTTGGCCGCAGATGCTGCTGCATGGGCGCGGGTATGGCTATTGAACAGTGAAACCAATAAGGCAGCCGCCAGAAACAGCGCCATATTGAGAATATCGCCCATATGGTCAAAATGAAACGCATAGGTTGGTAGCATATAGAGATAATTGATTAGCAAAAAGCTGCTAACAGAGGCCACCAACCCCGGAAACAAACCAAAACGCCCCGCAATGAACACGCAGGCAATCAGAAAAATAATCGCGACATTCTGCTGATTTAACTGAAAGGCAATGCGGGGCGTGTAGGCACGCAAAAGTTCCGTGACCAGAAACGCGCAAAACACGGCGACCCACGCCCAAAAGACATCCATGACCCGGATTCCCCGCCAGGGCTTGCGCTGCCAGAATCCAACACGCCATGGCTCTGCACCCAGCATGATGACCTGAATGGTAAAAGGTGCGGATAGCTGCTCCGCCAGACCTAATAGTGCGTGGCGCGAGGCAATGTGCCAGCGCCCCGGTTGCCGCACCACCAGTTTTAACAGAATTGGCCGATCCGGCATGTCTGCCGCCGCCTGCAACCATTGCTCGCGCAGTCTGGCCAGCGTATAGATACCCTCCCCTTCCGTATCCAGCATCCTCAGATGGTGCTGACGCAGATAGGCCTGCACCTCCGCTAACTGTTCTTTTTCGCGGCTGCTTAAGGGGCGACTACCCGCATGATAAACCCCAACCCGCATCGGCACACCCGCCACCTGTGCCTGCCGATGCGCCATGCGCAACGCCACCATGGTTTGTGCATGCAACTCCAACACCAGCAGATGCAAGGCGGGGGCTGCGGTCACTTAACTCTCCTGCATCAACAGTCGGCGCAACCATGGGGTTAGCAACAAGCCCATCGCCAGTATCAATGGCAGCCAAAAACCCTCATCCCATACCTGTTGCGTTTCCGTGGCGGTCTGCCCTTCCCGCGCTCCCATATAACGGAGTAATCTGTGTGTATCCTCCTGCCGGAAGTCGGCTTCCACCCATTGTCCTCCCCCTGCTGTGGCCAATTGGCGCATGGCGTCTTCCTGCAAGCGGGAAATATGCACAGATCCATCCGGCTCTCGTAAGAATTGCCCGTCCATTCCCTTCACCGGCGCCCCCTGACGCGTTCCCACCGTCAGCACAGAGCTTAGCACACGCAAGCCTTGCTCGGTTCCTTGTACTAAGGATTTCAACATACCGGATATTTCTTCCAGCCGCTCTGCTTCCAGATCCCCGTCCGTTACCAGAAGCAGATGGTAATTTTCGCCTCCTTGCAACATTTGGTAACGCAAGAGTTGCTCCGCCGCTTTTTCCAATGCGGGCTTGGGGTTACTCCCCTGCAACCGCAATAGCTGCACATCCACCGCAGGCAGAATGCGGCGCAATGCCTGCATATTATGCGTTACCGGAGAAAGAATATGCGCGGTTTCCGCAAAGGCAATCAAGCCAACGGCCACTCCCTTCCCCTCCGCCTGCCGAATCAGATCCGTCACTTCCTGACGGGCACGGCTCAGGCGGCTGGGCTTCACATCCTCCGCCAGCATCGAGCGGGACACATCTATCACCACCACCACCGCTGCATCCGGCCGGTGTACCTGCTGCTCTGTCATACGCCAGCGCGGTTGTGCCAGTGCCAGCACCAGCAGTATGATAACGAGCATGGCCATAGCAGGTGGCAACCAGTGCCCGCCACGGCTGCCCCGCTGGGAAGCCACTTCTGTATCCGGGTTTCGTTGCAGATAGGGTAACAGATGTGCCTCTGCATAGGCGTGCAGGCGGCTGTGCGCTGTATCCTGCCCCTGTTGCGCATCCGGCCTGATAGAACGAGGCCACGCATTCACCAGCCATGGCAATAGTGCGCATGGCAAAAGCCAAAGCCATTGTGGATCCGCCAGATGCAGATAGTCCCACCCGGCATAAATGGTTACCTGCTCATCCATGCGCCGCTCCTGTATCCGATGCAGGGAATTTTGCGAACAGACGTGGATGGGCATAGAGCCGTATCAACAACCACCCCATCATACATAGCAACCCCGGCAGCAGTAACCAGCGATAGAGCGGATCTGCCATCAGCCGCACCTGACTTTCCGCTTCACTTTGTTCAAGTGTATCAATTTCCTGATAAATACGTTCCAGCGTTTTAGGGTCTGTTGCACGGTAATAACGCCCGCCGGCATGCTCTGCCATCTGTTTCAGGGCGGCCTCATCCATTGGCATGGTGACCATATCAATATATCGGTTACCCGCGGCATCCCCCATGGGGTATGGCACCTCCTTTGCTTCGCTACCAACCCCAATGGCATACAGGCGCACCCCATATTTACGCACCAGTTCAGCCGCATCTTTCGGATCTAACACTCCGGCATTATTGGCGCCATCCGTTAACAGAATCAGCACCCGGCTGCCTTCCGGCCGTTCACGCAACTGTTTCACGCCCAGACCCACCGCATCGCCAATCGCGGTGGCATCCCCCGCAATGCCGGCAGAGGTAATGGCCAGCATTTCTGCCACGGCAATCCCATCCACCGATAAGGGAGCCTGCATATAGGCCTGACCTCCGAATAAAATCAGCCCATATCGGTCACCGGAGCGATGTCGCATACGGTTGGCAATGAACTCCCCCACGACTTGTTTCACCACGGTCAGGCGGTCAGCGCGCCCCTGTTGCAGGCGACTATCGGAAAAGTCCAGCGCCAGCATAGAGCGGGAAACATCCACCGCCAGCATCATATCCACCCCGTGGCTGGTCACCTGCACCTGCTTGCGTACCTGTTCCGGCTGCATGAGTGACAGGGTCAGCAATAACCAGCCCAACCACCATAATCCATGTTGCCATAGCGCCATACGGCGGGGAGGTCGGCTGGGCGGTGTGGGATGCTTCGCCAACTCGGCCAGCACCGGTGCATAGGGGTGAAACACCACGGGTAACGCCGCTGGCCGCTGACGTGACGCCTGCTTCTGGGCAAACCACGGCGCCACCCAGTGCTCCACAAGGGGCAGCACCAACGCAAACACCATTTCGGGATGGGCAAAACCAATATCCAGCATAGACAGCACTATACGTTTCTGCCGCGCCGTTGCCTATGACTATTTCATGGAGTGAGTATGTTCGCCTGCCTGCGGAACAGATGGGGCAACAGAGGGAGCGGTCGCCTGTGGGCGTACGGTCTCATCTACCCGAATCACTCCGCAGGCAATGCGTGCACCGGAACCCCCAATCGGTTGCGTCAGGTGGTCATCCTTCTGGGCATGAATCATCAGGGTGGAACCATCCTTATCCAATAGCGCGGGCTGTCCATCCCGACCATGCAGGGATACCATCTGGCTATAAAGCTCCACTTCTGCCGTACCATCCGTATGCACGACCAGATTCGGCAAATTCCCCGCATGCGGCCCTTGCGGGTTTACAAAACCATGGGGTTTATTATCCGGCATAATATGACCTTTGGCGTGCTGAAACTCCGCGTGGTCACTGCAATCCCCCACCGTGTGAAAATGCATGCCATGCCAGCCTGCGGGCAGGCCAGCCAGTTTTATCTGCATCAGCACACCTTCCGTTCCCTGTTGAAAATGCGCCTGACCTATTTCCTTGCCCTGATTATTCAGTAAAACCGCATAGGCACTGGCGGGTTGAGCCGCCGGCTGCGTGGCTGGTTCTGCCTGCGCACCTCCGGCGGTGGCCACCAGAGCCAGTGTCAATGCTGTTCGCGCAATCCATTTCCGTTGCATGGGGTCTCTCCTTTGAGGGTTGATAAAAAACATCGGGGCACCATTCGGGGGGGGATGTCGAAGCAATCACCATGCCTCAGACGGCGTTAACATGCTATATCCACCTTACACCCCACCTGCAACCGGGGTAACAGGCGAAGCATATCCTCCTTCGCAATGGCCAGACAACCCTCTGTGCCGCGGTAATCCGGGTGCGCCAGATGAAAAAAAATGGCACTGCCTCTACCCACAACAGGAGGATTGTCATTGTATCCCAGCACCAGCAGCAGATCATACACATGGTCTTCCCGCCAGAGTTTTTCTGCACTGGCAGGGTATGGGTGCTTCACATGCTGGTTGTATTTCGTATCCTCAGGCGCATCACACCAGCCATCATCCGGTTGAATGATACGAGCCGGCAGAGGCACCTCTGGCAGTGTCACTCTGTCTGCCCGATACCATAACTCCCGAATCGGCCATTGTCCGATAGGTGTTTTATGGTCGCCTTCCCGTTTGGCATCTGCCTCTATCAACCCCGCCTTACCCACAGCACAGCGTGCATCCCAGCCATATCCATAGAGGTGACCACAACGGTAATGAATCGTATCCGCTTCTGCATCCATTCGGCACCTCCGTATCTGATGGGCTGCTTTGTCATGGGATTGTCATATTTTACCTGTATAGAACAGTGCAGAGTTTTTCTTTGCAATGCAAATCCGTTAGGGGGAGAGTCCATCTCATGAGTTTTGTTGATTTTTTGAATACGCAAAATCAAGAATCCATCAAGCAGCTAGAGACAGTCCGGCAGCGTATTGAGGATAGAGGTGGGTTATCGTTTCTTTCGGAAATTCTAGACCATGCGCTGGAAGCCCTTCATCAAGCCCGTTCTAATACGATAGATGCATATCCGCGCACAACCCTACCTGAAATTACCCATCATATTGGGATGCTACGCATTGCTGGCAGCCCCTTGGTGATACAGCTGATTGAAAGCTATGTGGGGAGAGTGGAGGCAAAAATCGTCAAAGACCTGTTAGGGAATGCCCATTCGCAAGCCTTTAGCTTTAGCATGGGCGAGCATGCCCAACAGCAACTCACCAGCATGCTTCCTGATGCACAGCTACAATCTCCGCTACTGGCTCAATTGCAAACCCTAAAAGAAGCTCTGAGCGAGCGTATCAGCCAACATGCCGAGAATGGTGATGCACCCCCTACTGAACACACCCATTTGCAAACTTTGCAAGAACAATGGCAGACCGTATCCCTCATCACAGCCGCTGTATCTGTGCTATTTTCTCCCGCTGAACAGGACAACCGCATCACACCCTGCGCACAGGTCATGGATGCACGGAATGCTCTGTATGCCATTGGATCCGAGAGTCTAAACGCCACTTTTGCGGATCTGTTATCTCCCACACAGGGCATGCAACTCAGTCATCAGCTTGATGGGCTGAAACCCGCCCTGCAAACGCTGGAGAAGCTGCACAACCTGCCATGCCTGAGCAGCATGGCACAAGCCGAAAATCTGGCGGCCTTACGCGTGACGGCCTCCATCACAGCATAATTTCCTAAACCAGAGATAGATACTCCCATGACATCAAATCCCGTGACTTTCCCTCCCCATGATGACATCACCACCTTGATAGAGGCACAACAGGCCCTACAAGGCCGTGGCTTCCTTTATCTTGCTGGTCTGGTTAATCAGGCACGTGAAGCCATTGCCCGCTTTCATACCGGACAACTCACGGATGGACGCACAGGTAGTGAAATGCTGGCTGACGCCATGGCTATCCGTATGTTGGGAACAGGCATAAACCTTGGCATGGTGGAACAACAGCTAGACAAAAAAACCGCGCAGGCACTACGCGGGATTTTTACCGGAAAAGACAACACAGCAGCGCAATCACTGCACCATCTGGAAGAAGAGGGCATCGGTCTGCGTAAGGATGTCTATAGCCCCCTGCGCATTCTGGTCACCCAACTGAGTGCCTATCCCTCAAAGGACTATCCTACACCACAACTTGGCTCCTCGGAGCAACGCACCTTATTTGAAAGCGTGAATCACCTTAGCAATGCGATACAGGCATTTATAACAGGAAACTTTTTACATGATATGTCCCCTTGTTCGCCCCCCGAAGGATTGCGCCTGTCATTGAATTTGATTGGAACACAACATTTTAATAGCTTGATGGTGGAAGTTCTGGGGCCTATTGAGGCTTTTCATGTCGGGCAATACCTGCAACAACTGAAACCGGCTTTGGGACAGTTTCTGGAGTTGCAACAACTGCCGTGCCTTGCCACGACAGCACAGACCGAGTTTTTGCGCTCTGGTGGTGCCAGCGTCACCCGACATGGGTGATGCAGCCTACCCTGACCCCAAATAATTCACCGCCTGATCATACTGGTGCAGGTACAAAAGCGTGCGCAAATGTTTGCCGCGTTCGCTCAGCAAGTGGGGGTCACGGTTCAGGGTGAGTCGCATATCGTCATGGGCTATACGCAAAAGGCGTTGATGTTGTTGTATATCCGCAAAATGAAACTCCGGCAGACCACTCTGCCGGGTACCTAAGATTTCCCCACCACCGCGCAGGCGCAAATCCTCTTCTGCAATCAAAAAGCCGTCGTTGCTATCTCGCAGTACGGAAAGCCGCGCTAACCCCTGCTGACTTAATTGATCGCTGTATAGTAACATGCAATAAGCCGGTTTATCCCCCCGCCCCACGCGTCCGCGCAACTGGTGCAATTGCGCCAACCCAAAATGCTCTGCATGTTCAATGACCATAATGCAGGCTTCCGGCACATTCACCCCTACCTCAATGACGGTGGTCGCCAACAGCAGCTTGGCATCGCCACGGGCAAACCGCGCCATTTCCGCGTCTTTTTGCTCTCCCTTCATACGGCCATGCACCAGCGCCACCTTCTCCTCACCAAAGATATGGCCAAACTCTGCAAAGCGGGTTTCCACAGCGGTCATGGCCACCTGTTCGGATTCCTCGACCAATGGACATATCCAGTAAATCCGCTCGTCCCGCGCCATGGCTTGCTGCATACGACCAATCAGATCAGGAATACGTCGCATTGGCAGCACGCGGGTATCTACAGCTTTACGCCCTGGTGGTTTTTCTGTCAGGCGACTGCAATCCATATCACCAAACTGGGTCAGGGTCAGGGTACGTGGTATCGGGGTGGCGGTCATGAGCAGCAAATGCGGCGGTTGATTGCCCTTATCCGCCAATTGCAGTCGCTGATTCACACCGAAGCGGTGTTGCTCATCAATGATCGCCAACCCCAAATCAGCAAAGCTCACCCCTTCCTGAAACAAAGCATGTGTGCCGACCACCAACGCTATATCCCCGCGGGCCAGAGCTGCCAGTGTTTCCTTTCGTGCCTTGCCTTTTTCCCGTCCGGTCAATAACCCAACCTTCACCCCCAGAGGCTCACAGATACCAGATAACCAGTGATAATGCTGCCTCGCCACAATATCGGTGGGCGCCATCATAGCGACTTGCGTGCCACTCTCGATGGCTTGCAGCGCAGCAAAGAGTGCAACGGCGGTTTTGCCACTCCCCACATCTCCCTGCACCAGCCGTAACATGCGCAAGCCAGAGATCATGTCGCGCTCAATATCCCGAATCACCTCTTTTTGACCCATGGTCAAATCAAAAGGAAGCGCCTGTAATGCCTGCCTTTGTAGCAATTGATTGCCGTTTAATATGCGTCCGCCCTTGACCTGCTGCCGCTGCCGAATCAAGGCCAGCGCCAACTGATTAGCCAATAATTCGTCATAGGCTAACCGTTCGCGGGCTTTATCGCTGGCCATGTCCTGCGCGCTCGCCGGACGATGTAACAGCCTCAACGCGTCTTGCCAATGCGGGTATTGTTGCTGTTTCCGGAATGCCTCATCCAGCCACTCTGCCAGATGGGGTAGCAGCTCCAGCATTTTGCTGCTCCAGCGAATCATCTGGCGGTTATATATTCCAGCCGTGAGGGGATAAACCGGCTCCATATCAGGCAGTTGCCGTACTTCGTCTAAGGTCAGAATATAATCCGGATGTGCCATGGTCAGCACCCCATGATACCATTCCACCCGGCCGGAAATCAGACGTTTTTCACCTTCCGGCAATTGCCGCTTCAGCCAGTCACCTTGCGCATTGAAAAAGGTGATGGTCACGTAGCCTGTCTCGTTTTTGCAAACGACCTGATAGGGTTTGCCACGCCGTGGCGCGGGACGATGTTCATCGACCGTCACAATGGCGGTGACAATCGTTTTCGCTTCCGCCTGCATCAGGCTGGGCGACAAACGGCGGTCAATCACGCCTGTAGGCACATGCCAACAGAGATCCACCAGCAGCCGCAATCCCAGCTTTTCCAGCTTAGGCGCAAGCTTCTCCCCCACTCCTTTCAGGTTCGACAGTGGTTGAAAGAGTGTGTGCAAAGGTGCGGGTAGCACACCTATGCCACCCGAATATCTTTCACAAGCCGCAAGGCTTCCGGGCATTTTTCTGCCACAATCGCCACCAATGCCCCCTCGTCGTTACGGCTGAGGATGCGCATGGAACGCACCACTATCGCGGCGTCTTTAAACTGCTGCGCTATGCGCGCCAGCGCGCCCGGCTTATCTTCCACCAGCACCACCAGTGCATCGCCCGCCATGGCTTGATACCCCGCCTCCCGCAGCAGGTTCAGGGCGTCATCGTAACGATCCACCCCTAGCTGAATTAACCCACGTCCTGCCACTTCCTCGGCATCCAGCGATTCGATATTAATACCGGCATCCCCCAGTTTCTGGGCAATATCCGCTACAATATGATCTTCACCATTGTCCGCAATAATGCGTATGTGCTTTATTTTATGTGCTGTTGCCTGCATGGGTCTTCACTCCACCGTTCATGACTGTGTTGCATTTTTCAGGCAGCTTTTTGCTGCTTTTCCGCCAGCATATCCGCAATCAGGCGGTCAATCACCTCCTCATGCACATGCGGCAGGGTGATAATATGCCCGATATCTTTGTAAGGCGCAATCTGCCAGTGGCGCAACACATGCTCGCCCGGTCGGGGAAACACCACGGTAATCGAGTTCTTGCCCGCCCATGCAGGAATGCCGGCAGCCTGCATTTTTTCCACTGCATACGCTGTCAGTTGCAAACAACGGTTGACCAGTTGCGTCAAACCATTGCGTCCCATCCGTTGCCAGGCATACCACAGAAACAGTGGGGAAATACCATTGCGTGATCCCATAATAGTGGTATCCACCGCCCCCACATATTCCACGCTACGGGCAATGCGGTTCACATGGGTACGTTTTGCCAGCACGATACCGCAGGGAATGGGTGACCCTATTAACTTATGCCCACTGACAGACATGCTATCAATACCCGCACGGAAATCGAACGGCTGGGCATCAGGCACGAAGGGCAGAATCATCCCACTCAGCGCGCAATCCGCATGAATATAATAACGGCTGATCGCCATATCCTGAATAATACCCCGAATAGTCGTCAGATTATCCACCGCCCCTTTCATGGTGGTGCCAATATTGGCGAAAATAATCGGCGGTACATCCCGATGAATGCGCAGCGTTTCGCGCAGATCTTCATAATCCATTTCGCCATTATCCTGGCTTTTGATCATGATACTGCGTGCGCCCAGCACGTGCATGATTTTGCTGACAGAATAATGGGTATCTTCCGAGTAATAGACAATCCCGCTTGGGTGTAACTCCCTCGCCAGAAACAGGCCATACATATTGCCTTCTGTACCACCATTGGTGATGTAGCCCCAAAAATCATCCACAGGCGCATGGTACAGCTTCGCCATCTCCTCCATCAGCTCTTTTTCAATTTCCAGCGAATTGACGCGGTAATTACTGCTGGCAAACGGATCTCCCAGATTATTCACCGACATGCCCAAAAACCGGTACAGCTCGCTGTAATCAAAACCCGTGTTGCAGGGGTAGCCGACAAAACTTTGCGCATGACCCTGCATCCCCTGATACAGGCGGTCCAGCCGTTGTTTTGCCGCATCCGGCAGGGGATGATAAAACTCACTCACAGACAGGCTCCATTGTGCAGATTGACATGGCGCCACCATAATGCGCCATACCGGGATAGCAAGTTTTCTTGCATATGAATTAGTGTTTGCTTGTTTATAGACGCAGGAGTACAGTACGGATGCTGTCTTGCCTGTCATTCAATCTGTTTAACTGACCCTTTCTGCCATGCTGCTCGCCACCACTCCCTCTGAATATCTTAGTCAGTCCCGCCTGCTTCGTGATTTACCACAAGAGGTGATTCAATCTTTATCCGGTCTGACCCAGAAACACTATTTTCAAAAAAACCAAACCCTGTTCTCGCAGGGCGACAACGCACACCATGTCTATATTATTGTGCAGGGCTGGGTGAAGCTGTTTCGCGATACACTGGACGGCAAAGAATACATTGTGGATGTACTGTCTGAGCATATGAGCTTCGGAGAACACGCCCTGTTTTCCGGCAATATCTATGATTACAGCGCACAAGCCGTAGAACCGCTGACGGTGCTATCCATCCCGCTGCAACATATCCGCCACCTGATGGAACATTCCGTTGACTTCATGCGGGTTCTGTTACGGCATTTTGCCCGTCAGCAAGCCCACGCACGGGATGAGTTTGAACATCTGGCCGTACAAACCGCTGCGCAAAGGGTGGGCTGCTTTTTGCTAAGGCTATGCCCCAGAGATGCGGCCGGAAGCATGTCCATTCTGCTACCCTATGACAAAACATTATTGGCCTCCCGGCTTGGCATGCAAAGAGAAACCTTCTCCCGCGCTCTATCCAGCCTGCAAAAAAGCGCCAATATTCAGGTGAATGGTGCGGAAGTGACCATTCAGGATATTCATGATCTATCATCTTACTGCTGTAGCGCCTGTAGCAACAGCTTCCCTTGCGATGACACGTGAACAGGCGACCTGACGGCGTGGGGCAAAATCCCCTCCCACTCTATCTACCCTGAATGCTCTGTGCGGCAACGCGATGCTAGTTCTGTGTTTTATCGTGTGTACTCATCGTGACCGTGGCTTACACCTGGGGTCAGCTACATTTCATCATGCAGACGTGCTGTTTTCAGCCCCAACCAGAAGGCACCGGCCATTGCAACGACAAAAAACACAATCGCACCTGCCACTAAACCCGCCATCGCTTCATTTCCTCTTATTCGTGATAATCCTATGGCTTTTCGGCACGCCGCCCGACAGACAAGCCCTAACAGGAGCCAAATGCATGACTAAATAGGGCGGCTTGTGGCATTTGCTGCCATCACTGGAAAAGGTGTCTGCTGCCTGCGTACCCCAATTCCAACTGCCACAAGCCTTGTCGCACAGTGTAGCCCAGCTACACATGAATGCTGTGATGTTTATCACACATTGTTTTTTCTTCTGTAGCTGATGATTGGGATGCACGATCAGGCTGCATCCTCACCCTTTCACTCCGTGACAGGGCTTAGGCAATAGCCTTCTTTTTCCAGCAAGTGCAATAGCCCTGCCTCTCCCGGCAGATGCAGCGCACCCACCGCCACCAATGCCGCCCCCTGCTGTAAATACGGCACCATACGTTCCAGCATGCGCTGGTTGCGGTCATCAATCAAAGCCTTGGTAAAGCGTCGGCTCAAATCCGGGTCGCCAGACTGGCTATGCAGACTATCAGACATGCTATAGAGTCCTTGCAATTCTTCATTCAGATAATGGGTTTCCAATTGCTTCAACCATTGGTCTTTCTGGTGCAGGTTATCCAGCGCATCCTGTAGCAGTTGCTTCTGATCGGTTAACGGCAGCGTGACAAAAAACGCCATTTGTTCATCCGCTGTTTCCAGTCCCTTCACAGTCTTACCCTGTTGTTGTGCACTACGTTCTATCAACGCATCCAGCACTTCACCTTCTTTCAGGTCTTCCAACGGTAAATTGAGGGTAATGGCAATCGCCCAGGGTTGATAGGTACGGGTCATGTCCTCTGGCACCCCATAGGCTTGCAGTGCCATCACTGCGCGGCTGTAGAGAGTATCCCCCACCATATCCCGTAAATGCTTGCCGCCTTGCAAGCGCATCTGTTGTTGTAGGTACTGTTGCGTTTCTGCGCTGCTTTGCACCAGCTCCACCAACACATGATCCACCTCTGGCCACAGATGATTCAACAAAGAGAGCTTGGCCAGTACATCGGGCTTCGCAGAATGATAGGTTCCCATGAGATAACTGGCCCAGGCACCATCCGGGCTTTCAATGCGCCATACCAGTCCACGCGGTGGCGCCATATAGCTACCATCCGGCGCCATGGTGCGAGGCTGGCATAGACTATCATCTGCCGGGTGTTCTTCCGGATATTGTGGCACCTCCTCCCCTTCTGAAGCAGAGTCAGAAGAGGGCACAACGGTCGGTTCTGGCAGCAAATCTTCAAGGGTAAAGGCTCCGGCTGCGGTCGGTAGCCAAAGCAACCATGCACATAGCAGAAACCCTATCACACGTGAACGAAGCATACTGTCTATCCTATGGTTGCGTTTGGGGCGTTGTGGGCAGCATTGGCTCGATGCAAAAACCGCGTTCTTCCAGACGATGCAGCAGCCCTTCTTCGCCCGGCAGGTGCAAAACCCCCACAGCCACCAATGTATTGCCCTTATACATTACGCCATTCACGCGCTTGGCCATGACCCGGTTGCGTTTGGCGTTCAGACGGGTCATGAACTTTCTGGCCACGGGATCCTGTAAGTTTTCTGGTTTAAAAGCATCATCATACAATGCCTGAATATTCTCCGCGATGTAATGTTGCTCCATTTGCGGCAATTCTTTTGCCTGACTCAGCATTTCTTTCAAACTGCTATCCATCAGCACCAGTTGCTCCGGCAGGCTTAAACCGTCAAACACATTCATTTGCTCCTCTGCGGTTTCCAGCCAGCCAATGGTTTTGCCGGACTGCCGTGTGCGCAATTCAATCAGGGAATCCAAAACCGGCCCTGGCGTAGCGCGTTCTTCTTGCAGGCTTTGTGGAATCCGGCTGGCAATCAGCGTGGCCGCCCATGGCTTCAGGCGGTTAATGCCTTCCATAGCGGCTGGCATGTGTCGAAAGATATGTTTCAACACCAAAAACCGATCCTCTCCAATCAGGCTACGCAGCTCCATCCCTTGTGGCAGCAACATCCGCCGTTGAATATCCGCCCGCACTTCCTGTTTACTCACCAGCAATTCCAGCACGACTGCTTTTAAGGAGGGGAAAAATGGGTCAAGACGCCTGATTTTCTGTGTTACCTCCGGCTCGGCCATGTGCATGGTGCCAAACAGGTAGGACGCCTTATCTTCTCGCCCTGGGGCATAAACCTTCCACAGCAGGGAGGGGTAATCTATGCGACGGTAAGAACCATCCGGCTGGGTGGTATAGCTATAGCACACCGCCCCCGCCTGCACAGGGCAGAGCAACAGCAGCAAACTCACCAGAGACAAACGAAACAGCATCATATGCTTTCAATGGGCTTAATGAGCGGCGTCACGAATCGCCTGCCCACCCCGCTCAATATCCCGCCCAATACCAGAGACGGTATTGCAAGCGGACAGGGTGACCAGACAAAGCGCCAGCAGGCATAGGGTACGCATGGGGTTCCTCTTGTGCAGGGTGCATTGAACAGGCACAGGGTAGCAAAGGAGAGTTAACAAGCAGTTGTAACACAGGCGCGCAATGCGCCGCCTGTTTCCACATGTGTCTCCACTCTGCACGCAGAGCCTTGCCGCCGCAACCGGTTATGCCGCCTGAACCGCTGCTTTTTCCGCCTCTTCATCCAGTGCTTTTTTAGCGACATGGGAAAGCTGAATATGCACTTCCCGCAGTGCTTTTTCATTCACGACAGAGGGTGCGTTCATCAATAAATCCTGCCCGTTCTGGTTCAGCGGGAACGCAATAATTTCACGGATATTGGGGGCATCTGCCAACAACATGACCATACGGTCAATGCCCGGTGCAATCCCCGCGTGCGGAGGCGCACCAAAGCGGAATGCCTTTAACATGCCACCAAATTCTTTTTCCACCACATCGGCACCATAGCCTGCAATCTCAAAGGCTTTCACCATAATATCCGGCCGATGATTCCGCACCGCCCCACTGGAAAGTTCAATGCCGTTGCATACAATATCATATTGGTAGGCAACAATATCCAGCGGTTGCTGGGTTTCCAGTGCTTCCATACCGCCTTGTGGCATAGAGAACGGGTTGTGGCTGAAGGTAATGCCCCCCAGTTTTTCGTCATATTCATAATAGGGGAAATCCACAATCCAGCAGAACTTATAGATGCCCTGCTCAATAAGTTCCAGATCCTGCCCCAATTTAATCCGTGCCTGACCCGCCAGTTTCGCTGCTTCCAGCTCCGGCCCACAGGCGAAGAACACCGCGTCTCCTGCTTGTACGTTTGCATCCGCTTTCAGCCTTTGCAAACGCTCGCCTTCAATAAACTTGGCAATCGGGCCTTTGCCGTTGCCGTCTGCATCAAGAATCAGGTACCCCAGACCTGCCGCGCCCATCTCTTCACGTGCCCATTCGTTCATTTTGTCAAAGAAGCTACGTGGTTGCTCTGCTACGCCTTTCACCGGCACTGCACGCACCACGGCTCCTTTTTCAATGGCTTTGGCGAAAATGCCAAACTCTGAACCGCGGAAAACGTCCGTTACATCCGCCAGCACAATCGGGTTGCGCAAATCCGGCTTGTCGGAACCGTACTTCAACATCGCATCCTTGTAGGTAATCCGCGGGAATGGCGCGGGTGTCACGGTTTTGCCCTGCCCGAACTCGGTAAAAATGGCACTCATGACGGGTTCAATGGCGCTGAACACATCTTCCTGCGTGGCAAAGGCCATTTCCATATCCAGTTGGTAAAACTCACCTGGGGAGCGATCCGCCCTCGCATCTTCATCCCGGAAGCATGGGGCAATCTGAAAATACCGGTCAAAGCCGGAAACCATCAACAATTGCTTGAACTGCTGCGGAGCCTGCGGCAGCGCATAAAACTTGCCCGGATGCAAGCGGGAAGGCACCAGAAAGTCCCGCGCTCCCTCTGGCGAAGAAGCGGTCAGAATGGGAGTCTGAAACTCCATAAACCCTTGCCCATGCATCAATTCACGAATACGCCGAATCACCGCAGAACGCAGCATCAGGTTTTTCTGCATGGCCTCCCGGCGCAGATCCAGAAAACGGTAGCGCAAGCGAATATCATCAGAAAGGTCGCGGTCGGCATTCACCTGCATGGGCAGAATATCCGCCGCAGATTCCACATGAAACTGGCTGATTTTCACTTCCACCTGACCGGTTGGCAAGGCATCATTCACCGTATCTGCCGCCCGCGCAACCACCTGCCCTTCAATGGTCACCACACTTTCGTTGCGCACATGGGTGGCGGTATCAAAATGCGCACTATCTGCCTGTAACACACACTGGGTAATGCCATAATGATCCCTCAGATCAAGGAACAGCAGGTTCCCGTGGTCACGCTTGCGGTGTACCCAGCCAGAAAGACGAACGGATTGTCCAACATGGTCTTTGCGCAGTTGGCCGCAGGTATGGGAACGGTATGGATGCATAAGTCAGGGTCCGGATGATTCAAAGCTTGTGGTCAAAAGATTGTCATGTAATAACGCATACAGGCGAAATTGCAATCATTCGTCACAGCCAGTAACCCAAGGCGCAGCGCGATAGAGTATATGACCATTCAGGACTGTTACCACATTGAAACCACCGAAGAACTGACCCGTTTTTGCGAAGCAGCCAAAACCTCTCCCATTCTGTGTCTGGATACGGAGTTCCTACGTGAGAAAACCTATTTTCCGCAATTATGCCTGATTCAGGTGGCCACCCGCAAAGAAGCCGCCACCATTGACCCTTTAAGCAAACAACTGGATCTCTCTCCCCTGCTGGAACTACTGCGGGATAACCGCATCTTAAAAATCATGCATTCCGCCCGACAGGATTTAGAGATTTTTCATCAGGATTTTCAAACCCTGCCAAGCCCACTATTCGATACCCAAATTGCCGGCATGGTCTGCGGTTTTGGGGAACAAGTAGGCTATGGCAAACTGGTGGAACAGGCCTTGGGCAAACTGCTGGATAAAAGCCAGCAATTCACTGACTGGTCACGCCGCCCCTTGCGGGAAAAACAAATTCATTACGCACTGGCAGATGTATTGTACCTGCCAGACCTGTATGACGCCCTGTGCGAACAACTGAACAGTACAGGCCGCACGGAATGGATTATTGAAGAAACCGAACGCCTGCTGGATGTGGGGCTATATTCCCCCAACCCGCAAGATGCATGGCGAAAACTGAAATTACGCCTGAATACCCCACGGTATCTGGCCATTGTACAGGCATTGGCAGAATGGCGGGAAGCCTATGCCGTGAAGCATAATATTCCCCGTGGCTGGGTACTGAAGGATGATACCCTGCTGGAAATGGCCATCGAGCGCCCCAAAACCGCAGAAGATATGGGAAAATTGCGCGTACCGCCGGGACGCTTAAAGCGAGAAGGCCGCATGGAAGCACTGGATGTGCTGGCCAAAGCCATCGCCCTACAGGAAGAGGACTTGCCCAAACCCGTCAAAGGCAAAAAACCGCCACCCAAAACCGCCCTGACCGACCTGCTAAAACTGCTGCTGAAATGGCGTGCGGAAGAGCATGGGGTGGCATCTAAACTCATTGCTTCCGCTGAAGAAATGGAACAATTGGCCGCAGATGACACCTGCGATATTGCCGCCCTGCATGGCTGGCGCTACCAGCTCTTCGGGCGGGATGCCCTACGCCTGAAACGTGGCGAAATTACGCTGGCCTGCGATAGTGACGGCAATATTCTGTGCCTGGAGCGTGATATTTAACTTTTCTTTGGCTTCACTCGGCAGTTTTTTAACTCCCTCCGGCTCGGCCTCCTTGCCGCCGTTCTTGTCCCCACCCGCTTGTTGCTCTGGCTCCGCTCGGCTTGCTAGCCTCGCTACGCGTCGGGGCTAAAGCCCCTCTCACTGCGTTCGCTAAAGGGTTCGGACTACTGTCCTCACTTCCCGTCCCTCGCCCCCACAAGGTTCCCGTCATGCCTGCGCAGGCAGGCATCCACGGAATCCATCCACCCACAACAAACCCTCGATAAGCCACACCCCCGCCCCACCATGGATTCCGGGTCTGATGCGGAATGACGTACGGGGAAGACAGGTTATGCAGCCTGTTGTACTGCTTGTTGCGCACCATCTATTTCCGGGATGTGCAAAAACCCTATCAATGCACTCACCAAACGTTCCGTTCGCGCCTCTACGATCTCAAGTGTCCACTTGTCATTAGCTTGCACTTCCTGATTCAGGGTAAGGTGATGGGTATGAATGGTGGAGATTTTGTCACCATATGGCTTGTCAGACAGTTTGCTATTATAGGTCGTCAGGGTCAGATTGCCTAAACTATGTCCCCAGCTGGCATAATCTTCGTATGTATTTTCATCCATCATATTAACCCAATCCGCTCTATTGTCCCCTCGTGGGTTTTGCGGGGCGATATGCTCTACCGTGAATTGGAAGCCCTTTGAATGTTGCTTATATAAATCATGACTAAAGCCGTTCCCAACATTTGTTTCCGATTCTAACTGCAATATCGCAAGCAGGTCACGGGTTAGGCCGGCATTTTCTTCATACATGGCACCTGAGAGTATATCTTGGATGTCAGCGATTTCTGCCAATCCATTCTGGCGAAATATCTGTGCAATGCTCAGACGTACATCTTCCGTGGTAACCGGATTTTGCATCTGTTGAATGGATTTCATGACACTAATAAAAATATTATCCAATCCGCGTGTATTCGGCTTTCCGCCCAAATGCCGCCGTATCGCAATTTGTACTAATAGTTTGGCGATGGATTGCTCAACATCTACATCGTTATAGTTTGATTTTAAGAACAATAGCAACTGATAGCTGGGGGCAAAGCCAATATGGTTGAGATAGACAAGGTAGCGTTTGTCATAGGCAGCCTCGTTATCGTTATCTTTTGTATCAAATGCGTTCACCAATAAGTTACTGTAAATAGTGGCTTTATTGAAAAAGTCTTTAGCAAAGTTATTTCCGCCAAATAATCCATTATTTCCCTGATAGGTGTTAATAATATCGCCTCTGGCCAAGTTGTTAAGTTGTTTTGCGCTATAATAATGCCGTAAAAAACGTTCCGGTGTTTGTGAACTATTCGCCGTTAAGGCATCGCTCATGTTCTCCCATTGCTTAATTTTTTCTTCATCGCCGTTATGCCGTGCAACAAAATTATTTTTCAGCACTTCCATAATGGTTAGGGGGACACCCCGGTTATTCAGGCACTCAAACAAAGCAACTGCCTGACCATGATTATCCGCACGGATGATGACTAGTTGTAGAGTATAAATTTTTTCGCAAAATGCTTTTGCGTCTTCATAGGTTTGAATATCTTCATTAATCTTGTTTGTGAAATATTGGTGGCATTTATCTATTTTGCGAGCTTGGTAATATGCAGGCTTTTCAGGATTATTGCCATTATTGCATTGATGAAGATACGTTAAATCCTCTTCATTGTGATTTTGGGTGGATAGCGTGAGGCGTTTTTTGCCAACTTCTTTATTAACTCCCAATATGGCTCGTAGTGCACCATCGCAGTCATTTGCCGCATCTTGTTCCTGGCGATCCAATTGATTGTTCTGCTGTTTTTGCTGTAAAAAGTACCCAAAACGCTGACGCGCAGCCCATGCCAAAATAAATAGAGTGGTTAGGCGTTGCTGTCCGTCAATCACTTCCATCACGTTGGGCTGGTTGCCTTGTTGTTGTGCTTGCGCGCCGTTCGCTGCATTTTGTTGGTTTCCTGCAGGCACCACCACCATCGACCCGATGAAGTGCCCCGTATTACCGCTGATGTCGTTGTAAAGTTGCTCCCAATCTTTTTTGTCCCACTTGTATGGACGCTGAAAAGGCGGGATTTGAAATGTGGCACTACGATACTGTTGGCCTTCGTATAATTCATGCAGTGTTTTATTGCTGGCTTGCATCGTGCCTTCCCCGCCTGTTGGTTTTTGATGAGACGATTTTTAGAACGCATGCATTGAATAGTCAACGCCAATGGTTGTGGAGTGACGGTATTTCTCGCTCACCCCCACAACCACCAACCGCAAAGCAGCCCCATGCCATAACCGGAGGCAGCCATGAGGAGATAAGCAATCAATAACATTCCGCTATCCGGTGGTTGGGTATCGTGGCGCATGGTGTGAATCCCGCAAAACATGGTTGTACAAAGCAAAACGGCACCAGCGGTGTCTCCGCAAGTGCCGGGGTGTTCACAAGCCACAACTAGATGGCCGCGACGCTTTTACTGCGTGCAGCTATTACATAACGCCGCCACCCCGACGCAACAAATGCGTAGGGTGACTGAAAAATGATGACGACAGAGTCACGCTGTCGCTAGTTGAGAGGTTGTGACGCCCCGGAACCGAATGGCTCCACCCCTCTTGTACCATGCACAGGCAGTTTCGTCATGCGGAAGTTGAGCATGCTTTCCGTTTTTAGTCATGAGACTGACACGACAACAGGCCTACCGTACTACCTTGCCCGCGCTCCGGCATTTTCTGTCATTCCGTACCGCGAACGCCAATGAGCATGATATGGATGATCGTGATACGGAATCCATGCATCCACAACAAACCCTCGATAAGCCACACCCCCGCCCCACCATGGATTCCGGGTCTGATGCGGAATGGCAAGGGGAGGGGATGACGAAGGAGAAAACTTCACGCGCACCATCTTTACCCTTTTGTAAATGCTCATGGCTATGTTGACTGGTGCATGGTAGAATGCTGCAATGCAAAACAACGCGCCATTTTCATGGCAGAAAAGATACACTATTCGAGGCTGGATGTGACAAATCTTGAAGGGGCAGTCTCCATGCAGGGGACAACGGCGCTCACGGCGCTGGCGGCAAAAAGCAGTAGCATGCAGGATGACGGGTTATTGCCTGTAGAAGCTCTGCTGGAGCGTATTCAGAAATACAACCCCAACTGCGATGCAGCACGCATTCGCAAAGCCTATGATTTTGGTTTCAAAGCCCATGATGGACAGGTGCGGGCATCTGGCGAGCCTTATTTTTCTCACCCGGTGGCGGTGGCGTACTCTCTGGCGGATATGAAGCTGGATGACAACACCATCATCACCGCCATGCTGCATGATACGGTGGAAGATACGGATGTCACGCTGTCCGATCTGGAAAAAGAATTCGGCAAAGATGTGCGCAATCTGGTGGATGGGGTGACCAAACTCTCCAAGCTGGAACATAAATCCGATGAATTGCGGCAGGCAGAAAACTTCCGCAAGCTGGTGGTCGCCATGTCGGAGGATATTCGCGTATTGCTGGTGAAGCTTGCCGACCGCCTGCATAACATGCAAACCATCCATTACATTCGCAAACCGGAAAAACGCGCCCGTATCGCCCACGAAACGCTGGAAATTTATGCGCCGCTGGCAGAGCGTATCGGCATGCGGCATTTTAAGGAAGAATTGCAGGATCTCTCGTTTGAACAAATTAACGAGGAAGCGCGGGAATCCATCATCACCCGCCTGCAATACCTGCGGGAAGAGGGCAAAACCACCGTTGATAAAATCCTCACCGAGCTTAAACGCACCATTGCAGATGGTACCGGCCTGAATGTGCTGGTGACGGGGCGGGAGAAAAAACCCTACTCTATCTGGAAAAAGATGGAGATGAAGGATATCAGCTTCGAGCAACTTTCGGATATCATGGCCTTCCGGGTACTAGTGGAAGATGTTGGGCAATGTTATCAGGTATTAGGGGCAGTGCATTCTGCCTACCATATGGTGCCGGATCGCTTTAAGGATTATATCTCTACGCCAAAGCCAAACGGCTATCGCTCCCTGCATACTACGGTGATTGGCCCTTCCAATAACCGTATTGAAGTGCAAATTCGCACGCACGAGATGCACCAGTTCGCCGAATACGGGGTCGCCGCCCACTGGAGTTACAAACAAGGGGCGGATGCCAAGGTTGCGGGCAACCAGTTCCGCTGGCTGCGGGAATTGATTGAGCTACTGGAACATAGCTCGGATGCCACCGATTTTCTGGAACATACCAAGCTGGAAATGTACCACGATCAGGTGTTCTGCTTCTCCCCCAAGGGAGATGTCATCGCCTTGCCGAAAGGCTCCACCCCGGTGGATTTTGCCTTTGCCGTGCATTCCGCCGTGGGGTTGACCTGTGTGGGCGCCAAAGTCAATGGCCGCATTGTGCCCTTGCGTTACCAGCTTAAAAACGGCGATCAGGTAGAAATTCACCGCTCCAAGGCGCAAGCCCCCTCCCCCAGTTGGGAGCGTTTTGTGGTCACTGCCAAGGCGCGCTCAGAAATTCGACGGTTTGTGCGCACCCAACAGCGGGAAGAATATATCCGCCTTGGTCAGGGCATTCTGGCCAAAACCTTCCGGCAATATGGCCATGACCTGACCGATAAGCTGCTGGAACCCGCCGTTAAAATACTGCGCAAAGACCGCGCAGAAGATATCTATGCTGATGTGGGAGAGGGATTGCTCACCCGGCAACAGGTGGTGGATGCCGTACTGCCCGGTGAAAAAGCCAAAGCCGAACAGGAACGCAAAAAAAATACTCTCGTTAACCGCTTCAAGAAAAAAGAATCTGCCCCCAGCAACCGTCATGCCCTGCCCATTCGCGGCCTGATTCCCGGTTTGGCCGTGCATTATGCGGGTTGCTGCCACCCCATTCCCGGAGATCGCATTGTGGGCATTGTGACCACCGGACGAGGGGTCACCATTCACACAATTGATTGTGAAACACTGGAAAATTATACCGATCACCCGGAACGCTGGCTGGATGTCGCATGGGACGCGGAAGGTAGTGACGCCTTCAAACATGTCGGGCGGCTGCGCATTCAGTTAGTCCACGAAACTGGCGCACTGGCCGGTGTGATGAACGTGATTGCACAGGATTATGGCAATGTGGTGAACCTGAAAATCCTCAACCGCTCTGCCGATTTATTTGAATTCATGGTGGATGTGGAAGTGGATAACGTGCGCCACCTGAACAATATTATTGCCGCTCTGCGCGCCAAGCCTTCCGTGCAATCTGTAGAACGGCATAGTAGTTAACGCCGTTTTCTCACAAAATTGCGCAAAAACACCTGCCATTGTTTCATTTTACAACAAATGCACACCCATTTTGTTAATAATTTAATAATTTAACTATTATTTAAGTTAACAAAATGTAACCTTACTCTGGCGAACCCACAGCCGGAGATAACCTATGCCCCGCACTGTCACCACTCCATCCAGCGTACGATCAGGCTTCACACTGATAGAACTAGCCATCACCCTGCTGGTCATCGGCTTGATTGGTGGGGGCATCGTGGCAGGACGAGAATTACTGCAACAGGCACGTGTCAAAAATATAGAACAGGACATTAACACATTAACCACCGCGCTGGTCGAGTTTCAACAAACCTACAATGCCCTCCCCGGCGATATGTCAGATGCCACCACCCGACTTGATGCCGGTGCCATCAATGGCGATGGCAATGGTAAGATTGATACCATCGCAGAGCGCAATCAAGTCTGGACACACCTACAGCTTTCCCAACTACTGCCTGCCAACATGACCTCTCCCGGTACAGAGGAGGCACTGCGTTCGCACTACGGGGATGACATTTATGTGGAACTACGCCCGATCAGTAACGGCCAAACAGGCCTCAGCTTCCGTCGTAGCGTTGCAGAAAACCGTGGATTCTTAACCCCAAAACAACTTCGGGCACTGGACTGCCGGATAGATGATTGCAACCCTGCCAGCGGCAGTATCCGCGCCGTGGATGACGTTGCCAGCACCGGTGTCGGTACCTGCGTCAGTGGCGATAATTACAATCTTGCCAATAGCAATGTCTCCTGTCTGCTGGAAGTCGTCTCCTCCACTATCTCTGCCGCAGCGGGAGAAACGCTGGCCGGTGGAGAAGCCGCCGCACTGACCGCAGAAGATATTTTGGGGCCGGGTGGAAGTGGAAATAAAGATTGTGGCGATCTGGCAGAAGGAGCCAAAAGTACTCCAACCACCTGCCCAAACGACATGTCGGGGCAATTAGTCCATGTCTGTCGTAACGGCGTGCTGGAGGTTTCTCCTTTCCCGGATACCACCTGTAGCCGCACCACCTGCCCCATGCTCAGTGAACCCAACACCATCATCA
>CAZIGK010000014.1:0-4051 GCA_964538615.1 uncultured Rickettsiales bacterium
GGAATGAGGCTAGTAAGCCGAATGGAGCCAAAGGAAAGTTTCTCGTGGATGCCTGTCTACGCAGGCATGACGGGGATTGATGCGCCATGCAAGGGACAAGAAGTGAGGACAGGAGCGAGCCAGGCTTCAGGCAGCGAAGCGGCCACCTTCACGGTAGAGTTCTAGATACTGGGGGGCAATGCTTTCCAGAGTGGTCGGCGTAATGCTCAGTTCTTTTAACCCCGGCAGTGCGCCAGAGAGTACATTATCTTGCCTGAGCAGGGTCACCTGATCCGCCGTGAGGGGGGGCTTAGGGAGGAACTCCATCATTTTTCCCAGTGGTCTGGCGACAAAGAAAGGCAGGGACAGCATGGGACGTTCTTTGCCGATATTTTTCTGTATCCAGCATATAATATCATGCAGGCTGTAGCTATGAGGCCCACCCAATTCATAGGTGTAGCCAGAGGTTTCCGGACGTTGACAGATGGCCGATATTGCCCGTGCCACATCCCCTACATACACAGGTTGGAAGCGGGTATGCCCCCCCTCCACCAATGGCATGACAGGCGAATGCTGCAGCATAGCTGCAAAGCGATTGATGAATTGGTCTTCGGCACCAAAAATGACGCTGGGACGAACAATGGTTGCGCCGGGAAAAGCGGACGACACAGCCTTTTCACCGGCCATTTTGGTACGGGCATAGGCGGATTGGCTGGCCTTATCTACCCCTAGGGCAGACATTTGAATGAAACGGCGTACACCAGCTTCTCTGGCGGCTTGCGCCAGTTTTTCCGTAGCTTGCGCATGCAGGGCTGCGAAGCGTTGTCCGCAGGATTCATAGAGAATACCGACCAGATTAATCACAATATCTGAACCTGCTATCAGGGATTTGAGGTTTGCGGTATCTTTCAGATTGCCCTTTTGCAGCACCACCTGCCCTACCGACCCTGATGTTGTGAGTTCCAGCGCGGCGCTGGGATGACGGCAAACCACACGGATACGTGCCCCCTGCTGCGCCAGTTCTTTCACCAGATAACGCCCGACAAATCCGCTACCGCCAAAAATGGTGACCAACTGGTGACGCAAGGCTGGAGCCGCCATAAGACAACCTCTTTTACTACAGGAAATAGGAATACCCTATGGTTATAGCCAATACGGGGGACTTGGCGCAAAGAAAAAAAACAGCCGTGTGAGCTTTACGCACGGCTTGTTATCCTCCCTACATGGTCTGCACCATCAACCGTGTTCCACCATGCGGAGAAGATAGAGGGCGCTTATTCCAGTGAATAGATTTTGTAATTGGTGGTTCCCAGCAGATACTCCAGTTTACCATGACTACTCGCCAATGGCAGGATCACGCTGCGGTAACGCACCTCTTGCCCCGGATGGGTATCTAACTGAAAGTGACCCGTTTCCGCAACCGGGGTATGGCGCTCAAACACCCGCTGATAATAACCAATGGTGCCCCCCAGAATGGGCAGCGCCTTCAGGGATAACTCTACCGGCTCATCACAGACATCCCGTCCGAAAATGCGCACCAGATCATCGCCGAAATATTCAAAGCGAAATGATTCTGGCCGACTTTGGCTGACATCTATCAGAAATGCTTTTGTCCATAATGCGCTGATGGCACGCAGGTTAATATCCTGCAACGTGGGTAGATACATGCCCCTTCGCTGTTGCATCCAGTAATGCAGTAAGGTGGCGCTGGCGCGCTGGTCACCCTGCTTGAGTGCCTGTGCGACATAAGCTTCCAGCGATTCTTCCTGTCGCTTACAATTAAGATTGATGACAGACATATGCACCTCTACCCATCTCCAGTTGAACCGTTATCTTAGCATTGGATTGTTTAACAAGCGGCAAAGTTTCCGCTTAAATCACCGAAAATGCCATGTAATCTATTGATGCTCTCTTGATGCGCGCTAAGGCGATTCTAACAGCTTCGGGTTGCATTCCCTACTCACCAGTATATTTTGCTTAACAAAACATTAAGAGGCGTTATACTGCCCTAATGCTTCGGCATTGAGAGAAGGTTGCATCAAGCAGCCATAAATGAATGGGAACGCTTCATGTCTGGAACCACCAAAGGAGTCGCTACGGCTCTCGTGTCTCCGTCTGCCCGGCTGGATGCACTACTCCACAGCCCTTTTAATGAGCTGCGTGCCCAGATTTCTGCGATTAGTCGCAACGTTTTTGCGATTGCACTCAACAGTGAGCGGGCAAAACAAACCCCAAAAAAAGAATATCAGGCTTTGTTTGACCAGCAAGGTCTGTACCGGTTTATTGATTCTCTGCGTGATGAGGTGAAGCGCTTTGCCGACCCTGAGCGCCTGCGTGCTTTCGAGATGGAGTTACGCAACCTGCAGGAGACAGAGGATGTATACCCACGCAAGGCCACAGACATAACCCCACTGACACCGGATGTATCCCGCCCGGAAACACAACTATTGTGGGCAGCTTTCATGCTGTACTACTACGTGAATCCGGATAATTATAAAGGACACGAAGAACCGACGTATCAAATGGTTGGGCCATATGGTGTTCCCGCAGGCTATCGCCCAACCGCACAGAGCCGGATTACACCGCCAAAGGTGATGGACTGGCCTATCTGGCACCAATTGCTTGGCAGCCCGGCGATTCGTCGGGAGACATTATACCGCAAAAATCTGGCACAGGGACTGCCGGAACTCAGCCAGTTAAAAGATGCAGGCTGGGCGTGGACTACGCCTGGCGGATGGTTCGGCTATGACGCACAGCGGCATCATATTGACAATGACTTGCTCTACAGCCTGATTGGGGGGCTGGAAAATACCCGTGCTATCCACTTGCAGGAGATGGCTCATGCAGCCATGACCATCCATTTTACACCAGAGATGGAACGGCTGCGTGTAGAAATGGAGCAATTGAAAGTAACAGAATACCAGCAAGGTTCGGTACCGGAAGAAACCTACCTGCGTTTAAGGCAGGCAGAGATGGAGTGGACCTTGCGCTACTATCTCTGGGAAGCCGCAGAAGAACAGCCTGTTAACCGCTTGGCGACCGAAGCCACACAGCATGCGCGTCAGGATTTTGCGGTGAGCCTTGGCAATGTGATGACCACGATACATCCGCATGCCGCCACACTATGGCAGATTGAAACATTGCGTCAGGAGGCCGAAGCTGCCGGTGAAGTGCTTCACGCTGCCTGGGAACCTGCAGAGGATGCAGAGCATCACGCGAGTATGGTGCTAAGCAATTTGAATCACCTGATCCGGATGATGTTCTATAAAACGAACGGAATTATGGACAGTTTGGGCGAGCGTTCATTGACTGAGGATGAATGGTTCCGGCTGGGTATTGACGTCAACCTACTGACGTATTACGGCGACCCGGAACATAGCCGTCAGGGATTTCAGGGAGAGATGGCACTGCATGTGCTGGAGAACTATTGCCGCCAATTACAGCAATTACGCCCCGGTGTAGCCGATGCGAATGGTAAAATATTCAGCAAAGCGGATTATGCGGAGGCCAGAAACCGTATTATTGACGAGATATGGCGGCATTTTGCCTTGCCTGCTGCAGAATTATTGATGAATGCCCAGACCGCGAAGCTCCATGAAGATATTGAGCAAAGCAAGGACGACCCAAACGCACAGGGACAAAATAAATCAACCGTGCGGCCACAAAAAGGGGGAAAAACCAGCCAGCAACGCAGCGTAACCCCTCCTCCTTCCTCGCCTCATAATAGCGCAGAAAAGAAGACGTCTTCCGCGAAGAACAACCAACAGGAAGATGGGCAGACGGGTGGACAGCCTGCGGATCCTAAAAAGCAGCAGGCGCTGGAAGAAAAAGAGGGGGATCATGGCGCTTCACCCCGCCCTATATCGGAAAAGCAACGCAAAGCTCTGGAAGAACAGGAAGAGCAAAAAAAATCTGCTCAGCCTCAGGATGCTGATGCAGGCAAAGCATTGGAAGAAAACAGTCAGCAGGAAAAACGCCGCTCTGGTCAGCAGCAAGAAGAAGAACAGAGTGAGCAGCAGCAACAGGGTGGTCAGCAGCAGCAAGGTGGCCAGCAACAGCAAGGTGGTCAGCA
>CAZIGK010000014.1:4151-43197 GCA_964538615.1 uncultured Rickettsiales bacterium
GCAGCAAGGTGGTCAGCAGCAGCAAGGTGGTCAGCAGCAGCAAGGTGGTCAGCAGCAGCAAGGTGGTCAGCAGGGGCAGCGTTCATCTCGCAGAAAGCAGCCTGCCGCAGGTTCCCAGCAGGCCATTGAAGAGACTGAAGATGCCATTGGGCAGCAGAAAGGTCAGCCCTCCGCACAGCAAGGGCAACAGCAGCAGGGCGAAGGGGAAGGCAGTGAAGAGGGAAGCCCGTCCCCTATAAGTGAAGAAAAACGTCGAGCACTGGAGAAAGAAGCCGAAGACGGCAAAGGCACTGCCCGTGAACAAGCCGAAAAAGCCCGTAAAAAAGCCAAAGAAAAGGCACAACAGGAAGGCCAGCAGGGTCAGGAGGGAGAAGCGGAAGGGGAAGGACAGGAAGCAGATTCGGATTTGGATGCAGAATTTGACGAGATGAAAAAGCAGTCGAAGGCGCAATCCAATAACAAGGCGCAGAGCAGTAAACCCAAAGCAGCGGAAGAAGGCACAACCCCGCTTCTGGATGAAGTTGAAAGCAAGCGGAGCGGAGAAATATCCGAAATCAATCACTTATTCCGTAAACTTCAGGAAGCACTGAAGCGGCGTATGGAAAAAAAATCTCCCCATACCCGTCAGGAAATACCGGAAGAGCCGGGAGATTTGGTGATGGATAGCATCATGCGATCCGAACAAAAACGTGCCGCCGGTGCCGAGCGCACACGTGAAGATAACAAGCATGCACAAAGCAGTGTGGTGAAAGAGAAAGTGGCTCCATTGACCGTGGCCGTGTTGATTGATGGCTCCGGCAGTATGGATCAAAAGGATGGCACGAATAGCCTGAGCCGTCTGGCTATTGGCGGAGAAGTGGCAACCATGCTGTATTTAGGGGCGCGTGGCGAAGAAAACGAGCGTGGCGAGAACGGTCTGGAAGCGCTGAACACCGAAGTCTACATGGGTATTTTTGGCGGTAACAACCCCCAGATTCTGGCGACCCCACAAAGTACACGCGACGAGGTGGAAGAAGCCATTGAGCGAACCCGTAAGGGCATGAACAGCTCCACGGATTTGGCACCGATGATTAAGAAAATTACGGAAACACTGGCCAATGATGAAGGAAACCCGGCAGATTTACTGGGGCACACGCATTTTATCATCGTCTCCGATGGTGATTTGACTGACAACGGAGGTGATAAGGCTCCGGCACGCGCCGCCATGCGCGAACTGTTGGAGCATTACCCGAACATTATGATTGATGTGTTGATTATCAACAAAGATGCGCAGGACAGAGGAACCGTGACCAGCATGGAACGGCTGGTAAAAGAACTGGAAGCAGAAGGCCTGGTACAAGGGAATGTAGGGGTGACCAAGGTCTGGCAGCAGGACGATGCCGTGCAAGCGGCCGTGGAATTGGTGGAAGAACGCGCCAATGAAGTTGTCTCGCAGCAAACCATGGAAACGCGTTGGCAACGACGCATGGCCATGGATCAGGCACGTGATGCCATGAGCCGTTAATCCCACCGTTTACCATAGGTTTTATCCCCTACCCTTTTTATTCCCCCACCCCACATAGATACGTTTAGCAGGAGAGTTACCGTGAGCACCACCGCAAGCAATCAACGCGATGTTAAAAAAGTTGGTATTGGAACCCGCAAGCTGGGACTTCCTGTCACTGAGGTGGTGGGTCGCACCTCCGGCAATTTGCAGGAGGTGATTAAAATCCTGCGCAATCGTCCCGGTACCAATGAGCCCGCGTATAACCTGCTGACTGAAGTGGAAATGAACAAAGTACTGGGTGATCTGGCGCGTAAATTGCCAACCCCCGGCATGTCAGAAGCATTGATGGAAGCGTTGTTGATGCGTTCGGATTTGGGAGACAAGGCCAACGCGAAAAAGAAAATTGTGCAAATGCTATTAGGAGAGCCGGGTGCGGGAAAAACCTTTCTCCCCATGATGCTGGCGGATATTACGGTCAAAACCCGTGATGGCGAGCCGAACGTGGTGTTTTTTGCTGCGGGGGGACGTAACGGGGATGAAATTTTACAACGTATTGAACTGGACACCCAAAAAACGGGTAATTTGCTGGAAAAAATCAGGGAGTATCTGGCTGAGCGCGATGCCAGCAAGCCATTGGATGCCGTGAGCAAAGCGTTGTTGGAAAAAACCGGCGTGGCCTTTACCGCTGAGGAAAATGTGGAAGCCCGGCGTTTTGTCTACACACTGGACATTGAGAATATTCGGCAACATCCAACCATTCGGGATGAATTGACCGAAGCCATGGCACAGGCGACGGGCAGAATTGAGATAGAGGCGCGCCACGACCAGAATGATGAAGTGGTGAAGTTTTTTGCCGCAGAAGGGCAGTCTTTGGCAGAGGTGCAGCATCGTGCCAATGAGTGGCTTGCCGCACGTGGTGTGGCAGCGACGGCTACTCTGGTTGAGGCAGAACCCAAGCCTTATGTCAGTGTCGTACTATCCGGAAAGCGGCGAGCACCAGATGGCACCGCTGAAATACCAGCAGGACGGGAAGCATTTTTGCAAACGGCATGGGACGGTCTGAAGGAATTTAGCGCCCTGCATAACATTAACGTGAGCGCGGGAGACCTGCCATTGCGCACTGTGGATGGCCCGATTATCGAAGGGCTGAAAAAAGGTCTGCCGGTGATTATTGATGAGTGGAACAAGACCAAGCCAGGCACGACTGCCGGTTCCCATGCTTTGTGGCAGTTTTTGAATGGAGAGCTGGATCAGATTGAGCTTTTGGATGGTAATAACAAACGGTTGACTTTCTACCGCAAAATGCCGGAGGCATATAAAAACACAGGCCTGCCGGAAAATCATTTCATGGTGCCGCCACTGTTTGTGGTAACCCTGACGGGGAACCATATGCATGACGGGGTATCAACCGCGGAGATGGATGCATCTGCCTATGACCGTTTGAACCCAAAGAAAATCCGTGAAGCCAATATCGCCGATTTGCAGCACCGCATTTGTCAACTGTTGGTAGGGTTACCCATTTCCACCTGGCGTCAGGCAACGAAAGATCTGGACGATGCGGCGTTTGAAAAACTGATGTTTGGTGAACGCAAAGCAGACGGTACCTACGAAGGTGGTTTGCGTACTCTGGGTTTAAGTGAAGGGCAGATACAACGTATTCCCGCCTGGGAGTGGGAAAATATGGCAAACTGGAAGAATGTGCTGACGGCATCTGCCCAGTTAGCGCGTATGTTCTATCGCCTGCGCGAGGCGATGGATCCCGCGTTTTACCGCGCTGATAAAGATCGGCGGGAGCAATATGGAGCGGTGATTAAAGAATTGCAGGATCCGCATTTCCGTACTGCCGTTCAGATTGGTAGCATGCGTTCCATTATCCGTGTCTTTAATGCCATGATGGAAAATCCCCCCATTCCTCAGGAGGTGGGAACAGGCGAACCGATGGAATGGTCGCTGGATAATCTGGAAGAGCTGGTCACGCCACTGTCTGATGAAGCGATTGGCGAAAAACAGGCCTCTGACATGATTACAGATATTGGAACGGTGATTTCCCGAATTGTGGAAACCGATCTGGCGAACATTGCGCATAACTGGAATAAACCGGAGCTGTACAGTGTGTTTTTGCAACTGATGCAAAACCACGGAATTATTCATGAGTTATTTTATGAAGTCTCTCATGGAAGCCGGGCAACGATCCCTGAGTTGCTGGATCGTGGGGGGATTGCTGCCCACGGTCTGGATAAAATTGCCGCCTTGCAAGCGGAGGCCAGCCAGATGATACGGCATCGGTTTGGTAACCGTTTTGCCCTGCCGGAAAGCAACGAGGTGTTGCTGCCTGCGATGGCGTTGGTCAGTGCGCTGGATGAGCTGGAAGCCTCTCGGCAAATGGCCAGCCGTAACCTGCTGGACGAAGTCGCCAACAAGCATACCCAACCTACTCAACTGGAGACGACCGACGGCAATGTTATTCCGATGCCCGCACGTCTGCAAGCATGGGAGACATCGCAGCTTGTGGTGCCGGAAGTGGACGGACAAGGCGAGCCAGCCATCCAGTTTGAACGGTATCTGATATTGGATTCAGTGCGAGAAAAACGCAAAGTGGAAAGCGCCAGCCTCTTGCCACTGGAAACTCTGCTGGAAACCCTGAGCCAGAAAGGGCTACGTGAAACCAATCTGAACGGGCTGTTTCTGGATGGGGTGCGTCGCCACGCGAATCTGGATAATGAGGAAGCGTTGAAGGCTGATGTAGAACGCCTGACGCAGCAGATGGAGGCATTATCCACGCAGAAGCAGCAACAGACGGCACAGATAGAGGCATTAAAAACAACGATGCAGCCGCATCTGGCAAGCTGGAACAGCAAAATGGATGCCTACAAAGCATTGCTTACGAAAAAACAGCAAATCACGGAAGAGCAGTCATTACGCACCGTGGGGCAAGCGGGCAGCGCGGAGTTTGCTCAGCTAGATGAAGCGCAATTGGAAGAACTGTTACAGCAAACCCAGCTACAACTGCGTACCATTGCAGCCGAGCTGAAAGAAATGAAACCGGAACAGGATCAATACCGGGCAGAACTGGAGGCCTTGCAACAAGCGGTGGAACCTTTGCAGCAAGCACTGGACGTTGCCCAGAAACAAAAGAAAGAAGCTGAACACAAACTGGCCAACCCGAACAAGCCTAGCGCACTGGAAGTGATTGGGATGGATATGTTGCAGGGCACCTCACCTACAGGGGTTTCTGTCACCACCGTCAATGTGCGTCGGGAAACGCCCGCAGGCTTTGTCACCTCGCCGATACATATCATTCGCAAGGAAAATCGGGGGCGTACGGATGTGCTTATCGTTGGCCCCAGTCTGCCAACCGAATTGCAGGAAAAGCTGGGGAAAGCCCGTATTGCTTATGCTGCCAATGATCTGGTAGAGACAGATAGCAAAACGCAAATGCGCAAATATGTGGTACGCCAGTTAGACGAAATGCTGAAAAATGATGGCAGAGGCAACGCCTTGGAAGATAGCGCCAGACAGCAGCAACTTGCAGGCATGAAGCAGGCGTTTTTGAAGCGGAACCAGTATATCGGTACCCGTGACCGGGATGGCAATATTGACAAAAGCATTGTGGATTTATTGATGGATCCATCGCTCAGTAAGCCTTCTCGTGCATTGGAAGCGACCAACCTGCAACGGCCAGACCCGGTGATTGTGGAGGCACAGCAGGAAGCGAACCGCGCCGATGTTCAGCAAGACCGTAAACGGGCATAACAAAAACTGGAGTAGAGGATATGACGCAGGTGCAGACGTTAACAACGGAACAGGTGCTGGATCAGGTGGCACTGCAAGCCCTGATGCAACAACCTGCCGGAGAGGTTGGGGCTTGTCGCTGGTTTGCATTAGCGGGTGAAAGCTGGCAACTTGCACAACTACAGCAGCAAACGGGCTGTCAGACCTGCCGGACGCTGGATGCGCTGCGCGCTGCGCTGAGCCAGCGCGCTACCTATGTGGTGATTCCTGCCGATGCGGGAATCACTAAGGCGGCAGCGGAGCAACTATGCCGATCCACAACCCACGAAGCATGGCTGTTCTGGATGCAGTAATACCTCCCCTTGCTGGTAAGATAGGGATGAGGGATTTGGGACGCACATGCCGGATGGGCGTTCCCGCATGACGGTTCAGCATGGCGGGCTATCGTGACATTTGCCGGGGTGTGGTAAAAATACGGCCGGACTTTGGTAGAATGTGACGACATGGTCTGTGAATAGGACACAAAAAAAGCGCCTTTCCTGTGCAGAAAGGCGCTTTTTATAGTAGGCCGTATCTTCAGATACGGCCCAAGCAAGCGGTAACGCGCTTATTGAGCAGCAGCAGGTGCAGCTTCAACAGCAGGTGCAGCTTCAGCAGCAGGTGCAGCTTCAACAGCAGGTGCAGCTTCAACAGCAGGTGCAGCTTCAGCAGCAGGTGCAGTTTCAGCAGCAGGTGCAGCTTCAACAGCAGGTGCAGCTTCACCAGCAGCCGGAGCAATTTCTTCTACTTGCTCTTCTACAGCTTCTTCAACAACCGGAGCTTCTTCACCAGCAGGAGCCATTTGCTCAGCAGCAGGAGCCATTTCAGCTTCAGCGGCTGGGGTTTCTGCAGGGGTGTTGGCTTGCTGGTCACAAGCAGCAACCAGAGTGGTACCAGCAACAGCAGCCAGTACAGCCAGCAGACGAAGGTTTTGGAACAATGCGGTCATGGAAGTCTCCGTATAAATAAAATCAGATAAAATGAATAAATGTGTCTGTGTTTGGTGGGTTGAAGACAACCGTTCAAACAAAGCCCTGTTTCGCAATAGCCTGCCTGAAGCAATAACGCAAGGACGAAGTCTTTAAGCGCGTTATTCTGTCGCTGTATAAGGCTAACGCATCACCTGTGTGCGCATACAGTAGCTACGCATAAAAATACCATAAGGAATATGGCGAACGTAAAACAAGGCACGGTCTAACCGCTAAAGAGGGCATACTGCCTATAGGGAGCGCGCCATATCCAAAGCGGCATAGGTGAGAATAGCCTGTGCCCCTGCCCGACGGAAACCCAGCAGGGCTTCGTGCATCAGGCGGTGGAACTGCTGTTCATCACCATCCGCTAACGCATGGAGCATGCGATATTCACCACTCACCTGATACGTCAGTACCGGAAGGGGGCTATGGGCTGCGATATCTGCCAATATGTCCAGATAGGGCATGCCGGGCTTGACCATCAGCATATCCGCACCTTCGGCCACATCCATAGCGGCTTCCCGCCAGGCTTCTCTGCGGTTGGAGGGAGCCATTTGATAGGTTTGTTTATCCCCCTTCAGAGCGGAGGAAGAGCCGACCGCATCCCGAAACGGACCATAGAACGCTGAGGCATATTTCACCGCATAGGACAAAATGAGGGTATCGGTACGGGAGGAGCAATCCAATGCCTGACGGATGGCACCAATACGCCCGTCCATCATATCCGAGGGAGCCACCACATCCGCCCCGGCATTTGCCAGCAACAATGCCTGTTGGCATAACACCTCCAGAGTGGGATCATTTACTACCTGCCCCTGTTGCAGCAATCCATCGTGACCATGGCTGGTGTAGGGATCAAGGGCGACATCTGCAATCAGGCCAATATCGGGTACAGCCGCCTTGACAGCGCGCAGAGCGCGGCACATCAGGTTGTCCGGATTGAGGGCTTCCCGTCCATCTTCGGTTTTGCGTTCCGGTGGCGTGACGGGAAACAGAGCCAATGCCTGAATACCCGCTTCTGACGCCGCTTTCGCTTGCAGAATAAGCTGATCGATGGACAAGCGGAACACGCCGGGGAGCGTCGCAACTGCTTCCTGTTCTCCCTGCCCTTCCCGCACAAATAAGGGCCAGATAAGATGCTGAGGCGCAAGCTGATACTCTGCGGTGAGTGCGCGCACCCATGGCTGCTGGCGCAAACGCCGTGGGCGGGATTCAGGGAAACGGGAGGGTGCATGTAGCATTGTCATCATTCAACCAATCGTCATGAAAAAAGCGGGTACGGTTATAAACCGTGTAGCCATTGCATCTGACCGTGGCCAGTGGTACAGAGTTTTAAGAGACTAGACAAGAACAGAGCGCCCTATGAACAGTAGCAAAACCACCTTCCGTACCGAGAGCAAAAACGGTGTGGGTCTGATAACGCTGGGCGGCGAAGACGCCCATGTGTATCTGACGTTGAATATCATTCGCCAAATTGATCTGGCACTGCGGGAATGGGAAGTGGATAACGCCATTCGCATGGTTGTCTTGCGTAGCACGGGTTCGGTGTTTTGTGCCGGGGCGGATATGAACGACCTGTATGAGGCCATTTGCCGAGGCGAGGGGCGTGACCCGCTCACGCGGGATTATTTCCGCGAAAATTATATCATGAATTACCGGATTTTTCAGTTTTCCAAGCCGTTTGTATCCCTGATTAACGCCCCTTTGCTGGGCGATGGGCTGGGGCTGGCGCTCTATGGTTCGCACCGGATTGTCACCGAGCGCGTGCGTCTGGCGGTGCCGGAAACGGAGATAGGGTTTATACCGGATGCCGGAGCGACATACTTCCTGAGCCGTTTTCCCGGTGTGATTGGTCGCTACATTGGCCTGACCGGTGCGCATATGCATGCAACGGATGCGGTATATGTGGGGTTGGCCACGCATTATATCACCGCAGAGCGGCTGCACCAATTGGAAGAAAACCTGCTGGCTGGCGGCTTTACCGACAAGGTACAGCAGGAACTGGAAGAAATTATCGCCCCCTATAAGCAGGTACCGGAGGAGTCCCCCCTCAAGCGTGGACAGGCAGAGATTAACCGCTGCTTCAACCACAGCCATCTGGAAGATATTATGTACCATTTGGCGGAAGGAGCCTCCGACTGGCACCGACAAACATTGGGCGCACTGAAAGCGGCCTCCCCTACGGCTTTGAAAGCCACGTTACGTCTGTTGAAAGCCGGACGGCGACTGAGTTTTGAAGAGGCACTACAACTGGAATACCGTGTGAGCCAGTATATTCTGACCCACCCGGATTTTCGGGAAGGGATTCGTGCTCATATTGTGGAGCGTGACCATCAGCCGCACTGGTATCCGGACGTACCGGAAGCGGTTAGCACCCCCAGCATTGACCGGTTTTTTGAACCACTACCGGAGGGTGAATTGCGCCTGAGGCTGGTGATTGAAGACTGAAACGGGTGCAGCCGGGAGCAGCCCTAACGTACTAAAAACATGGCAATGTCATGCGCCCTGTCCCTAGTAGCTGTTCCCGAACCGATCGACACGATCGGTAAACATGCCTTCTACTTTGCTACCCATGCCTGCTACGGATAGCATGATAACGTGATCTCCTGGGCGAATGGTTGTTTCCGGCTGGGGAATGAGCATTTCTTCCCCCCGGATGATGGCGGAAAGCAGAACCCCTTTGGGTAAATCCAGCGATTCTACCGATTTACCGGCAAGCCGGGTTTGCTCCGCCACTTCTGCTTCAATGACTTCTGCCACGCCATCACGGATGGAATGCAGACCCCGTACCCGGCCACGGCGTACATGTTGCAAAATGCAGGAGACGGTTGTCTCCCGCGGGGAGATAACCGCATCTACCCCCAGATTGCTCACCAGAGTGGTATAGCTGCTATCATTCACCAGTGCGAAGCTGCGCTCTGCCCCTTCTCGCTTGGCCAGCAGGGAGGCGAGGATATTCACTTTATCATCATTGGTGACGGCAATGACTGTTTCAGCACTGCTGATATTGGCTTCCCGCAGGATATCCCGATCCATGGCGCTACCGTGAATCACGTGGGTTCTGCGCAAATGATCCGCTATCCATTCCGCCCGCTGCTGGTTGAACTCCACAATGCGGGTTTTGGTTTCATGTTCCTCGTCATTTTCCAGCAATTGTGCCAGATAAAAACCCACATTACCACCACCGAACAAGGTAATGCGGTGCGCTTCCTCTTCCTCGTGGCCAAAGAAGCGCATGGAGCGGCGCATATCTTGTTCCCGAACCAGATAATACAGGTCATCCATGGTATAGAACTTGCGGATATCCTGCGGGAGAATGAAGCGTCCTTCCCGTATGACGCCGAGAACGGAAAGTACCAGCCCTTCTTCTGCGGCTTCTTGCTCCAGCATTTCAATGCTGCGCCCAACGCGGGCACAATTCATCATAAAGCGCACGGCCACCATACGCACCCTGCCATTGGCAAAGGGCACCATATCCAGAGAGCCGGGCAAATGCAGGCGGCGGAAAATGGCTTCGGCCACTTCAACTTCTGGCGAGATGATGACGTCAATCGGCAGATGGTCTCTGCGATAGAGATCGTGCCAGAGGGGGTGCAGGTAATGTTCGTTACGGATACGGGCGATTTTGGTGGGCACATTGAAAATGCTGTGCGCAATCTGGCAGGCGACCATGTTCACTTCATCGGAACGGGTCACCGCGACCAGTAAATCTGCTTCCGCCGCGCCCGCCTGCTCCAGTACATCCGGGTGGGAGGCAAAGCCTTCTACGGCTTTGAACTCCATTTCATCTTCCAACTCGTGCAGTAACTCTGCGGACTGGTCAATGAGCGTGACATCGTTATTTTCAATGGCGAGCTGTTGCGCAATGGAGGCTCCGACCTGTCCGGCTCCGCACACGATAACTTTCATATACTCAGGCTTTCCATAGAAGTGGGTAGAGATGCCGCTGGTGATGAGCGTATTGCAGAGCAATATACTCTCTTATGTCGTGAAAAAAAACGGTAAAGACTGCTGGCTGCGTTTGGCAGAGAGGCCGCTCACGAAATAGTACGGCTGCTATGATGCTTGCACCATAGCAGCCGCCGCAAGGTTCGTGTGGGAGAAAATCTCTTTTGCTTCCGCGACACAGCGAAAGAAAAAAGGTCAGCTCCCTGCCCTGTTATTCGGTCAGAGAAAAATCAGGCGTGCTCTGGCTGACGAAGTGCCGAGCCGGGAACCGCATTTTCCTGAAAGCCTGTGTAATGGTCATGTTCGCGCTCACGCTCACGGCGGGCAAGCATCGCCTCGATGGTGCGATCCATGTTTTTCAAATAGCGGGCAACGGCTTTTTGATGCTCTTCCGGTGACAGATATTCCATGGTGAGGATGCTCCCTTTTTTGCAGTTGGTGCGTGGTGTGTTCACCCTTTTTTAACTCTACAATGGCAGGGTTTGTGAACCGCTTTTTTTGCACGATATGGAAATATATTTTTTGACATTTCCGTTATCGTTACGCTTCATCAGCTTAGCGGAACCCCCTCACGGTTTGTTAGAGCTTTATCCACAGGATGGACACAGCTTAACATTTTCCTTCATATCACATGTATGTGCAAGCAATAAAAACCACCATATATGGTATGATGCGCATTTTTTGCCCAAAAGCAGGCCAAAGACGTGCAAAGAATGTGCAACCTCAGCTGTGAATACAAAGGATAACAATGCACAACCTTGTGGATAAGTGGGGTTTGTTAAGAAATATCCGTCCGTCATTAAGTTTTTGGTCATGCTGTTGTCATGATTTTGCCCTAGGATGGTAAGGAGAGAAACAGGGTGTAAAGTGACCATGGTCGGCTTGGTTCAGAACATTGATCAACTTAGAGAGGCGGCTCGTCAGTCGTCTGGACTGCAGATGACAATGCTGACGCACCCGATGCTACAACAGGGCACCCGCCAAGAAAAACGAGCCGCAGAGGCAGAGCTATATGAAGCCATTGCAGGCCGCTTGGCGTTGGAATTATCCGTGCAAGGGGTGTTATTGGAAAAATATCTGGGTAGCGGCATGACCGCTGATGTGTTTGCCATGAGCATCGGCACTCATGAAGATATGCAGCGCATGCAGATTGACGTAAAGACACCAGCGGTGGCAAAAATACGTTTTATTCCGCAGGGAGTGGAGCAAAACGAACTGATAACGTTGGAAAATGCTGCCCCTTTAATGCTGGGGGTTGTTGGGCACATTGATTATCAAATCCAGACAGACAGACAAGGAAGCCCGGTACGTGTTGTGGTTGGAGCCGAAGGTGGCTTACCGGATGGCAGTGCCCCCCTAGAGGCGCAGGCAGTTCATACATTACAGGTTCGGCTGGAGGTGATGATACGGGCAAACAGCCTGCCATTAGAAAGCCGAATACCAGAGCATCACACACGCTTAATGACCGCCAATGCGGATGACACGGTGGCAAATGAACAATTACGCAGTGTTTTTTATACGTTAGCGGCATACCAATTGATAGGGCGGGATCAACAATTACAGGATGTGGAGTTTGAACAATTTATGACGCTTGCTTCCCATGGGCGCGTCATTCAATGGAGTGATGGAACCCCCGCTGCATTTATTGTGGATGCAGGAGTGGTGAACCCGGAAGGTGCCTGGAGAGGGATGGCCGCCGAACCTTCAGAGCAGTATCCCTCTGTCACCATGCCATGGGAACAATGGAAACAGCTACTACCCAAAGCCGACGTGGAACAGGTGAATGTTCCTGACATGCCAAACGTTTTGCTGGTGGATGTTCTGCGGCATAATCCCGGTTGGACACCGACTCTACCTGAATCCATGCAAGGAGTAACCTTTGCTGGCAGGCATATAACACGAGGACAGTTCCCGATTGTTTGTGAAGCATTGCAGTTTGTGACCCCAAACAAAGCGCATGAGGTGCAGGCGGCTATGCAGGAAGCGCAACAGCAGTTACGCGGGGAAATTGCCAGTACAAGGCAAAAAGAATATGCAAGAAACGTTGATATACCCGATACATGCCTGATTGATACCGCTTTCCGGGGCAATGCAGATGGCCGGGAACGCGGATAAAGCGCAAAATGATATCAATACAAATAAACTATTGTTTTTATTGCAATGCAACGTTGTTTTTTCATCAGTCTTTAAAGCATCATCGGTTAAGATGGCAGAGTAGGGATGAGACCAATGGAGGTATCGGCCTATGAAAGAACAGACCTGTTTTGTATCGGCAAAAAAAACAACCGCCCCTCTACGACGGCATATGCTGTGGTTTGCAGTGATGAGTGTGTTGCTGGCTGGCTGTGGTGATGATCAGCGGTCGGTTCCCATCTCTGGATATGCGGTGGATTGTCAGAAGGGAAGCCCACTGCCCAATACCGTCATTCTCATGGAAACGCTGAATAAGTCTAAAACCGCGAGGGGTTTTTTACGGCGCACCATGACCAATGAACAGGGCTATTTTGTGCTGCCGGGGGCAACGGGTTATGAATATCGCATTGAGGCGACCCAGCCGGGGTATCATCCTGCCATTGTGCAAACCGAGCCACGTGGTAATGTCAAGGTGCGCCTGCTGCGCGGTGCCTCGAAAGACCCGACCTACGGCTGCCAGACCGCCGGAGCCTGCCGACCGCCGCATATTCCCGCTAGTGCCAGCCCCCTGCCCGCTTGTCCGGAAGAATAAACGTTTTCCATTGATGACCGCTTTGCAGGCGGCCTTGCCGCTCGCCATCGCCCACTAAGATGTGGCTCTTTATGCTATGTCTGGTGGAATGACGAGAGAAAGGCAGGCCATGGTGCCTACAGAATCCGCAGCGTTGCGTACCGAAACAGTAGCAAAGAACGCCCCTGTGAACTGCCCATTGTTTCGGGAGGGCGACACCTGCTGGCGTCAGGATCGTGTAAGCCATGCTGCTGTGATTGTCGATTGTGCCAATTATTATCGCGCATTGCATGAAAGCATCTGTCAGGCACGTTACAGTGTGTTTATTTTGGGCTGGGATATTGATAGCCGCATTGAGCTGCTACGGGGAAAAGATAAAAAACAGACCTCCTGCCCCAGTCGTCTGTTTGAACTCTTGCAATGGAAAGCGCGTGAAACACCGGGCATTCAGATCTATCTGAACCGGTGGGACTATAGTTTTGCGATGGCGGGTGACCGCGAAGGTTTGTCTCTGATACGATGGAAATTGCATTCACCGGAGAATATTCATTACTGTTTGGACAGCATGGTACCCATTGGCGCATGCCACCATCAAAAAATCATTGTCATTGATGATGAGATTGCCTTTTGCGGAGGCATGGATATTGCGCTGATTCGCTGGGATAGACGCCAGCACAAACCGTTCAACCGCTTACGCAAAGACCCCGGTGGCACCTACGCCCCGATAACGGAACAGGAGTTCGGCCCATATCATGACATTCAGGTGATTTATGCCGGCCCGATGGTACGGCATTTTGCAGAATGGGCACGTAAACGCTGGCAGATCGCCACCGGCAAGGAGGCCATATTACCACGCAGGGGAGAAGAACATCATGTCCCCCCCATTTGGCCAGAGAGTGTGGCCAGACACTTCTGTGATATACGGGGGGGCATTGCTTTGACCATGCCGAGGCTTTCGCATCAGCCCGGACACCGCGAAATTGAACCGCTGTATCTGGAGATGATACAGCGGGCGAAGCGATTTATTTATATTGAAAATCAATACCTGACCTGCACACGAATTGCGGATGCGCTACGCCAGCAGCTTGAACAGCAACCACACCTGCGGATATTGATGGTTAGCTCCCGCGATCCGCAAGGTGTTTTTGAACGATTGGTTTTGTGGTATGGCCGCTACCATTTTCGCAAACGGCTGGAACGGGGCGACATGAAGCAGCGGATTGTACTGGCCTACCCTGCATGCAGAGACGGGACACTTGAAAAACCTGTCCATATTCACTCTAAGCTGATGATTGTGGATGACAGTTTATTGCGTGTGGGATCCGCCAATTTGAACCAGCGATCCATGGGAATGGACAGTGAATGCGATGTGACACTGGAAGCCAGTACGAACGAGCATTATCGTACCATTGCCGCCATTCGTAACGACCTGATACGGGAGCATACCGGTATGCCATTGAAACAAATTGAGCGCGTGGTGCAAGGGGAAGAACCATTACAGACCGTATTGCATGAAGTGCACGAAAGTCAGCAACATTTGCGGCAGATTGATGATTCAGCCTATCGTGGCAGCGTGATTAGCAAATGGCTGTCTATGTTAGTGGATTCGGATAGCCCGGTGTGCCATGCGGTCGTGCTGACATCACGCACAAAGCGACGTATTTTTTGGGCGATATGCCTACTGGTGTTTGTTTCTATTGCTGCACAATATGCCCCAACCGAAACATGGGCCAGTAGCCTAAGCCCGGAGGGGTTGGCGCGTCTGATGCAGGGACAACAATATGGACCGTGGGGCATGATGATAGGGCTTGGCGCGTATATGGCGGGTAGCCTGCTGTTTTTGCCCCATTTTATGCTGACGGCTGCCGCAGTCATGCTGTTTTCACCTCAGGATGCCTTTGCCGTGGCCATGGGGGGATCGCTCCTGGGTTCCGCGTTGGGATATGCCGTTGGACGACGCATGGGGGAGCGATTCTGGCCCAATTTATTAGGCAACTATCTGCACATCATCAAGCATCATGCGGAAAAGTCCGGTGTGATGGAAATAACCGTTCTGCGCATGATGCCGCTGGCTCCTTATATGGTCGTGAATCTGGTGCTTGGTATGACCAAAGTGCCACTCTTCGCTTTCCTGATGGGAACTACATTGGCTCTGGCACCCGGTACCGCTGCATTTTGTTTGTTAGGGCATTCACTGACAGCATTGCTACAAGACCCCAATTTTTTTCATAGTTCACTGGCGGTTGGAGGCGTGCTGTTATGGGGATGTATTGTGGGTGTTATGCATTATATGGGTAAACAATGGCAAAAACGCACGGGACACACATTGACCCAACCCCAAAACTGCGCCTGATGAGTTTTAACATTCATGGGGGGCGCAGTCTGGATGGGCGGCGCGACCTGAGGCGTGTGCATGAACTCATGCAGCGGTTGCAAGTGGATATTGGGATTTTTCAGGAGATGGAAACCCGAACTTCTCGGGGAGCGGCAGCAGGAGATTTGGAGCGACTGGCAGGAGCCGAACGCCCATATCACGCAACAGGTGCCACACTGGAAGATGCCACCGGATGGTATGGTAACGCAATCGTCAGCCGCTACCCTATCACGCAGTGCCATGTGCATAATTTAGAGACAAACCCAAGGCTTGAACCGCGCAGTGCATTGGATGTGCGGGTAGAAACCCCTTGGGGCGCTGTGCGGTTGATTGGCACGCACTTATCATTAGTTGTGCGGGAGCGCAGCTCTGAAGCCAGACACTTGATGCGGCTGGTTCAGGATGCGGAGGAAGAAACCCTATGTCCATTGATTTTACTGGGGGATTTTAACGAATGGCAGTGGCGCTCCGCGCTGCTACGCTATATCAACCGCGCCATGCAGCCTGTACCATGTGGTGCCACGTTTCCTTCCTACTGTCCTGTGTTGCATCTGGATCGGGTATGGTATGATGCGTCGGATTGGTGGCTGACGGCAAAGCGTGTGCGGCACAGGGGAGTCTGGCGACTGTCTGACCATTTGCCGGTGCTGGTGGAGGCACAGAAGCTGCCTGCCTGAAAGAAGTCACCCTTCGCGTTGGTGCTTCATGCCTCACACTGAGCAATAAAATCAGCGAGGCAAATAATGCATATTATCGAGACATCTGCCTACCGGAAGGCATTTATTCAGTATCTCCGTAAAGGTACGGCGATTGACATATCTCTCAAAGCGGCAGCAAATGAACACGCCACCACGCATTATATCTGGCGCACACAGGGGGATGATAAAGTGCGTGCCTCGCACGCTGCCAATAACGGGAAAATCTTTGCGTGGGATAATCCGCCTGAAACCGGGCACCCCGGTGAAGATTATAATTGCCGCTGCACGGCGGAGCCTTATGTACAGGGGAGCACGGAGTTTGCTTACCAGACTCTTGTAAGCTCCATTAATGATGTATCACCCAAATGGACAAATGTTGATTTAACGCAGCATTTCTATCTTGGAGGCGGCCGAGGCGTTACTTTATCGGAGATTGGTCATCTACATGGCGTGATCAACTATTACTTCTATAGCTTAGGAAAGTATAGCGATGTAAATGCACAAATCGTTGATGCTGCACGCAAACATTTGGGAAGCGAGTTTGCTTATCCTTTCGATAATTCTTATGGGTTTAGAGGCTATCTTTATGTATTCGGCGGCGGTGTCATCGCAGGTATGTTTGTTGGCTCATCACGTTATCAGAATGGCATGTTGGTGGTGAAAGGAAAGGTGGAATTTTTCTATGATGATACGTTTACCGATCCGGTAGATTTGAGGGAGGGTTTCAGGGAAAACTCCAATCCAGGAAATGCAACCGCATTACAAATTGCACTTTCTGATCTGGGTGGCATAACTGCCGGTATGGCGGCCTATAATTACGGCTCCGGCGCCAGTATCGGCCTGTTTTACATGCTGCACGGGGCCGAAGCGATTCTGCGCCCCGGCGATGTCGCCCTGCTGGCGCTGGAATATCAGAATTACGGCGATGCCGACGTGACGGCGGAAGCGGTGAAATCCCTGTTTATTCAGCGATATCCCTATCGTTTTGCAGGCGGATTTATTGAGTATCTTCGCCTGTTAGCCATGCTCGACGCCGCCTTTGTCACCGATGTATTGCTCACCGCCGCCAGCGGCGCCAGCCCGGAAGAAACGACTCGCGGTCGACTCAGCCCTTTCGGTGCCTACCCCAAACATCCAGCCGCGAGCGTGACCGAGGCATTGCCTGCCAAAGTCGAACGCGAGCCGCTGGTGACGCCTGAGCGCATGCGCCTCACCCCCTTCGCACGCCAGCAACTGACTGATTTTATCTCCCGCTGCCAGACCAAATGCGTGACCGTCCTGGCCACCTGACCCGCCATGCGCGACCACCCCGATCTGCATCGGTCAGACTACCAGCAGATCTTCACAGAAATTCAGGCCTTTTATGCGGATTTAGGCGTCCCAATCGTGGGAACATGGCTCGATAGCCTACATCCTGCGGAAGATATGTTCGACACCCGCTACCACCTGCATCGTGAAGCGTCGATAATACGCTCAGCAAAATTGGGGAAGCAGATCTACTCGATAATTAATCGAAACGAATAAGTGACTGCTATTAAGTAAATGTTGACGCAGCACGATCTTTGTAATAGCAGGATATAGAGTAAGTATTAACGAATATAGAGTTATCGATGCCGAGTGTTCCAGAACGTCTCCGCCCTCTTTTTGAAAGTTTCCACACACAGGTCAGGGTCGGAGTGGTGTCTGGTGAAGTAGCCGAGGCAATCGAAGATGGGTTGGCCAAGTTGTTTCTGGTTGCGCTGAGCAAACAGTGGCTAGATTCTAAACAGACAGACGTCCACCTCGAAACTATGCAAACACCGCTGCGCGTGGTGCTCGAAGTTCGTACAGCAGAGGGTATGATGCAATGTACGGTGATCCATCGTGAAGAACAAAATGATTTTCGCATGCATGTCAGTGGTTGGTCGCCAGTTGAAGAATCCGGTGTGCTGATGTTCAGTCGGCTATTGATGAAGCCGCGCAGTACTGAAGAACAGTTGTCTGGCCCTCGAAACGGATCGAAGCTCGTTGAGCAGGATGGGGCGGATACGCTTTTACACACCGCAAATTCAGAGAGTGGGTTTGCCAGTGTAGAAGAATTCAGCGAGTTTTGCGATCAATACTGTAGGCACTATGTCAGAAACGAACAGCAGTTTGCTATGATCCAATCCGCAATCAATGAAGTTCAGCGGACGTCGCCCGACAAAAGCCTTTAAGGCGTTTACTCGCCCGGCAGACGCCTCTACTTCCCGATCAAAGATTACTGGAAGATTGAGTTTTATGCTGAGGTGAAATTAGATCCGGCTGCAAGTATCTACCGTTGGCCGAGATAACTCAGGCAACCAATCGAGATGCAAATTTTGCAATAATGAGAACAAAAAGGAAAACAATAAATATCCAAACCGGCACCGAACACACAATCAGCGCCGTACTAAACCATCTTCCTTTGTAGCGTTTTCCCAGTGGACGAATGATAAATGCGTATTTCCTGCGCCACCAGAATTCCCAGAATCCGGTATAGGCAGCGGCGGGAACCCAGCCTAACACCAAATAGAATACATAACTTGCGCCATCAGCAATGTTTACTATTCCCTGACATTTCGGATGAATATTCTCGCCAAATACTGGGTTTTCCCTCCGACATTGCTCAAGTTCCTTCCAATCCAATGTACGATGCGTATGCAGAGTTAGGTTAATCAGCACGTAACCAATTATTATCGCCGTGATAATGCGCCAGAATCTCCGGGCCACACTATATGATACGGCTTTGCACTAAAAATAAGCAGCGGTGTAATAATCAGAAGCAGCCATGGCCAGATATGAAAAGAAACATCTGCCAAGAATTGAAAAATATCAAAAATAATTTGCGCCATACCACTGCTGATTATGTTTACCTGTAGTTTGGAGGCTACAGTGAACTGTAGCAAGTTTATATAGAAAGCTACAACAATCAAAAGACGTTATACGGATTAGGAATGCAAGCAGCAGGTTCTGGAGTGGAGAATGGGGTTATCGTAAAATTTTTGGAGATAATTGAACAAAATCAATAATCGATAGTATCGGATTTGTTCAATCAATGGTGCCCAGAAGAGGACTCGAACCTCCACGCCCTGGGGGCGCCAGCACCTGAAGCTGGTGCGTCTACCAATTCCGCCATCTGGGCACGGGACAGGCGCTAAGGATGCGACACTGCTTGGTAAGTCGGGAGGTTTTACGCGAAGCCCGACACCCTGTCAATGGCTTTTTTTGCTGCTGATTCTGCATCAAAAGACCAGAGCGCAAAAAGGGGGGATGGTCTGTGCTTATATGTTCATTCCGACCATAACCACACGCTGTTTACGCAACTTTCAGGCAACACGCAACTGATGCTGCCGGAACAACAACAGGTGCAGCTCGATGCCTATTTGATACAGAGGTCGTAATGGGGAGATGGCCGACTTGTTAGGGGAGGACTCATGAAACGCCGGGGAGCAAGGCCGTTCATGAGGCGTCAGTGATGCCGATCAGGAGAGGGGAAGCCACCCCCCTCCCTATACACACCACGTGCCATGGGGCTTTGGCAAACTATCGTAACCTTTGGCTTAGCCGTTAGCACGCTGCGCGTTAATCTCCGCCAGTACACGCTGGGTCTCTGTCTCCGTGAGGGTGATGATATTGGTGGCCGGAGCCGTGGTAGCGTCTGCCCCCTGCCCTTCTGCCTCAAGAGAAAGGCCGTTCATTAGCAATTGCAGGGTTCGTTGCTGCAAGGTTTCAACCACACGCTCTGGAGTGAGGTTCAGTTTATCCATCATATAGGTTTGAATGAGCGGCAAATAATCCAGCGTACCTTGCTCTGCCTTTGGCAGATGGCGCTCCATGTAGGTCAGGCGCACCATTCTATCTTCTTGCAGGCCATTTTCACTCATCACCTTCAGGGCTTTTGAATATTTCGCAATCAAATCCTGTTGGTGGGGGTTCTGCTCCGCGAAGCGAACCAATGCCGCCTCCCAGTCTGCTCTGGTCATGGTGGTGAATTTTTGTGCTTCTGGGTTGGCCAGTTTTGGCTGTAGATGTTCCACAAAGAAATACGCCGCGACATCCAGCGTCGGCCATGGCTCGTTATGCTTATCCTGCCAGACGCGGTGCGGATTTTCATTATCCTCATGAATGGTCTGTATGGCCTGTAGCACGTGCGGCAGGTAGTGCCCCAGAACCTCCTTTTTTTCAGCAAAGAGTGCGCCAGAGAGCGTGCGCAATGGCTTATCCGTCAGGCCACTTTCTGTGATATGGCTGGTGAGGATGACTTCCTCTGGTTGCGCGGTGCGGAAGATAGCGTAATCCTCCTCGCTACCCCGTTGATGGATGACGCGCCACAGAGCCTCAACATATTCGGCTCCCTGTTCTTTCGACAAATCCAATACAGTATTTGCCATGAAGTTTGCGTTGTGGCGCAGGGTCTTTGTTTCCAATTCTTCGCGGGGATAGGCTGCCATATGCGCTTCCATACGCTTAAGGCGTTGTTGCAGGAGTTGCACGGTTTGCCCAACAGACGCCTCATCCAGACGCACTCCCAACATGGCATGAAAATCTTTCAGGCTAAGGTTGCGCCCCTGCCCCATTGCGTCAGCCAGAATGACTCCAAGCTGGTTCCAGCTAAGGGTACCATTGCGGATTTGTTCAATGGTTTGAATGGCGGCCAGTTTAGCCACCGGATAATGCGCAAGATGATAACTACCACGTTCCGTGATATCGCTTACAGGCGTTGCTTTCAGCCAGTAATCTTTTGGATAGTCCTGACGTCTTTCTGGCTTGGGGTAAAGCGCGTTAAAGGATTCGCCGGCTTCTTGCCAGGTCAAGGGTTTGAATCCCTCCTCTGCTGAACCGGAATCTATGGTGCGGTAGAGAGAGCGCTCGAAGGCGGTCATTTTGCTGAGACCGAGGATATTATAGATTTGTTTGTAGGTATGATCTTGCCCAAACCGCACTTTTTCCAGGCTATCTGGTGCATTTTCTTCCATGTAGGCAAAAAGCAATTCTTCAAAAATGGCAGCAAACAATTCATGCACCATCAGGCTGGCGGATTGTTCGCCTAAGGATTCCGCACGCTTAATCCCCAGAGCAAAACCAAAACCATGAGCCAGTTCATGCCAGATGGTCATAAACTTACCAGGTGTTGGCTCATATTGCATGTGGATATAGGGGTGGGAGCCTGCCAGATATTTTTCTGGCATATTGGGCATGGCGAATTGTTGACTGGATTTAGCCGGATCTGGCGCGCCGTGGATCCAGTTTTCATCTTGCGCACGCTGAAAAAGTCCTGGGAACTCTCCGCCCAGTTGCGCACACATGGCATGGATGATCTCAACGGCTGTATGACTTTGGTAACGCTCAGCCTCAGGCATATGGATCGTATCCCACTCGCGATAGAGTCGCGTGAGGTCATCCTGTTGGTTCAACATCTCGTCAAACTGCTGTTCAAACGCAGGAAAATCTCGCAGAATCGTATCGGTCATGTTATCCAGCCATGACTCTTCCATGCCTGCTTTTTGCGACCAGCGACCTGCCACATCATCCGCTTTGCCGGGTTCACGTACCCGCTCTTGTAATACTTTGCATAAATACGCGGTAAGCATACGTTTACTGCGTTCTGGAATATCACGACGATCATAATGACGCTCTACCCGACGGATGGCCGTAGAAGCCCTTGCATCTTTTTCTGTTGCATCACGTGCTTCTTCAATAGCACGGTCGTAGTCACCCTTGAGGTAATAATCTTTTTCTGCAATGGCTTTTTGTAAATGTTCCCAGATAGGGTGACTACCCTGCTTGATAGTAACCAATGCCTCGCGTTCCGGTATCTCATGCACGACATGCACCAATTGGCGCAGCATTTCCCCACCGGCTGTGGAATAAACCATACTCGCTGCGGGCTCGGTGGTCACGGAAAGCTCCCGAGCTTCTGCCGTTCCCTGATAGGAAGCATTCAGCAGCGAAATAAAAAAAACCAATCGGCTGCAATCGGACATATTCTGGGTAATCTTATCCGCCGCGGCCTGCACCTCAAACCAATTGCCACGTCGCAGGGCTTCTGCCGCTTCCTGACTGTAGGCAAGTGTTTCCGCATGACGTTGCTGCACCAGCGCATCCAGCCGCTCTTTCAGGCGTGGGTAGTCTGCCTTGAAGGCGGCACTGGTTGGCCATTTTCCCGCTTCCGGCAGCTCTTTCCATTCCCGCATTTCCGGTAAAAGATCAGAGAGATCCCACACTCTTTCTTCAAAAGGAACAAGGTCAGACTTGTCAACTATTTGGTGTTTATCGGTTATCTGTGGCTCTACAGGCACCACCGGTGACTGAAATTGCGCACGCGATGTTTCAGCGCGCATTGCGCCCAGCATGGACTGCACCATAGATAGACTCCCTGTTCAGGATGCGTGGGGTTATATCCCCTTACGCGTTATTGATATCATCTATAGTGTTAACCGTTATTAACCCGTTGGGTCAAGCATTAATGACAGGTGGATGCCGCGGAGGGGAGCGCGCAGGCATGCAGAATATACCCCCAATCATGCAGATTGATAGTTTGGCGAGGATGCTCCGCCCATGCGCGTATAGCCACCCGTGGAATGGCGAAGGTTACCAGCCAGCGATGCTGTTCCGTATTCTGCACCACGACCCGTAAGGATAGTTGTTCATGGTAGGCAAGTGCACAGAAATCCAGTTGTTTCCATAGGCAGCTTAAGCAGAGAGAAATGGGGTGTGTGCTGAGTTCGGCAGGGATAGACGGAGTATGATTGGGGGTTTGCAGAGGTTTTAGAGCCTGCGGGGTGGGATGGGCGGTGGTGGGCATGAGCATCTCCTCTCTTTCCTATAATGAGAATCATTATCACCAAACGGCGTGGCGCGCAAGTTTATTGCGAATGATTCTCATTATTTGCAAATAGGCATGGGTTCTGTCTTTCTGTGCAGGCTTTTGCATAAAAACCCAAGCGGGTCTTCGTCTCAACTGAACCGCCCAATGCGCAGGGGACGCAAAATATTTTCTTTATATCCTCCTGATTGCCGAGGTCTGGCTTGCATTGTATAGTCCTGCCATGGAGAGCGAAATATCACGATAGACACAGGAGCGCGAACATGGACAAACGATGGGTAATATGTGCAGCATGGATGCTATCAACCGCCGTGATGGTGTGGGGGAAGGATGCCCATGCTGTGAAAATTCGTAATTTTGATGATGTCGAGCGCGCCGTACAGGTGGTTCATATCGGCAATAAAGAGGAAACCCTCATCATTCCCCCCAGGCAAAGTGTAGACCTTTGGGTGGGGTATGTGCAAATTAAGGATCCCGTGAATCAACGGGTGATCCATGCCCGAAACCTGGAAGAATATGTGGTGAAAGATGGAAAAATACGCATCAACCGTTATCGGGAAATGGGGCGTTGAAAGTCCCTCCATTTTTTGCGTAGCCTGCCGGGATGGCAGTAACCCCACTGTAGAGTGGACATGCAGACTAACGTGATGGATCGTCTTTAGGAGCAGAATGCCTCTGAGGGTGAGGTGGCGTCATCTCAGGTTCGCCGCTTAACACAGGCTGCCGGGGGTATCAAAAGTTACCACGGACGGCTATGCTGCACCGAATCAGCACGGCGTTGGCGACTTTGGCGCAACTCCTCCTGTCGCATCTGGTTGCGGATTAACTGCCCCGGCTCATCGCGCAATTCTTCCAGCATGCGGTCTGCCGGTTGAGGGGATGCAGGTTGTGGTTTTCCTTGCGGCTGTTGCGCCTTTCCCGCTGTGGCATCTTCTCCTTGCGGCGGAGTTTCATCGGCTTGACCATTGCCGCCCTGCTGTCCTTGCTGTTCATGGCCGGAAGGGGGAGTATTGGGGGCATTCGCCCCTTGTGGGTTCAGGGGAGGTTCTGCCTCACCGCTCCCGGAGGGGGTATCTGCCCCCTGCCCTGCCTGTGGCTGCTGGGGATTCCCCTCGCGGGAGGAAGGCGCTTGCTGAGGTGACTGCTGCGGGCGGGACGCATCATCCTGCGGGTTGGGTTTGGGGTTGGAGGACGGCGGAGGCGATTGCGGGGAGCGGTTGGACGCCGAGGACGGTTGTTGCAGCATCAACTCTGCCAGTTTTTTATTATAGGCCGTATCCCGCATATCTGGCTGCAACGCCAACGCCTGCTGATAGGCCTCTATTGCCTGCTGGTATTGCCCAAGCTGAAAATAACTATTGCCCAGATTATGCCAGCTACTGGCGGCGGGCGCATCGGCTTCCCCAATAGCGGCCAGAAACGCATTGCGGGAAGATGCGAATTCCCCTGCTTTATAGGCGGCCAGTCCCCGACGATAGGAGGAGGAAAGCAGCTCTTTCGCACGGAGGTAATCGCCTTGCTCGTAGGCTTTAAGCCCCTGAATTTCGCGAAGTGGTTGTAAATCAAAGGCATGGAGCATGCGTGGAAACAGGCCGACCATTATGACCAGTCCGCCGACCAGGGGCAGCAAGTGGAGGTGATGACGGATTCGGCAGGTCTTAGACTGTCCGTTGAGACGCAACGACTTCACTGTGCTTGTGGTCTGCATATGCTTTTACCCGTCCATCACCATGAACAGGCAGGATACACAGGAACCCTGATGCGATGCAAGTGGGGATGCATAGGAAATGCAAGCTTCTGGCGGGTATAAGGATGCGCGTTGAGAAGAGAAAAAAGCGCGATATGCCACCAGCTACGGCATCTTCTAACGTTCATCCTCCCAACTGGCTTTGCCCCGTCCTGTCGTGCCCTGATACAGACTGCGATCGTCTTTCTGCGCCTGTTGCATGGCACCGAAACCCAGTTCCTGCGCCATAAAATTGATAGGGCCTTTGGTTTTTTTCTTTTTATTGGATTCCAGAACCGCTTCCTTCATTTTTTTGGCACGCGCTTCTTTTTTGGCTTTCTTGCGGGCAATGGTTTCCAACGCTTCCAGCGCGTTCTTAGAAAGTTCGCGTTTTTGTTCCGGATCCACTCCCGGCAACTGAACCGTCGTGCGCTTGCCTGCTTCCCGTATCATCTGGCTTTTGAAATCCTCCATCCGGGCTTTCATCATTTCCTGATAATTAATGCCATCGTATTTGGAAGAGCCAACGGCTTTATTGCCTTTTTTAATCAGCTTCTGCTTAATCATATCGCTGGCTTTGAACGTTTTTTTACCAGTATCCCGGCCATCGCCGTTGCCACCGAATGTAAATCGCGACATAGAATGCTCTCCTAAGTGAGGTAGGTATGTATCCGTCTATCGTTATGCCATAGGCACGGGACAGCCTATGGAAAGGTTGACCTCTCTTTAATGTAAGGCCAAGGGATGAATATTTACTTGCCTAAGCAGTGCGGATGCTTCAACCTGTGCGCCCCGCAAGGAGGTACCCACAATGCAGGAACATGACCCGCTTCACCGTATGGAAGAGCTGGAACGCCAGCTTGAGGATATTCATCGCCGTATGTCTCGCGAACCACGTATGGCGGAAGAAACACCGCAAGAGTACACACCGGAAGTCGCCCCGCGCAATGCGACTGTGGCCAGTGTGTTTGAGAAAGAAGTCTCCCCGTATGAGCGTATAGAAGAGCTGGAACGGCAGTTGAACCAGAAACCGGGCTGGATCTTTACACTGCTATGGCCTGTAGCGGTGAGCATGAGTGTCTGGTTTTTGTTACCTTTGCTGACGCAATCCTATGTATTACTGGAACCGAATCAGGTCGTGTCATCCGCACTGGAGCGCGGCCAGCAAATACCCGCTGATGCGGAAAATGTGGATGTGAATGATCCGTCTAAAGTGGCGGATAAGGTATTTGACCTGTTTGACCGGATGATGGAGCTGGAGGCGCAGAAAAAAGAATTTGGTCTGGAAGATTCCCTGCTGACTCAGGAAAAACCGCACGTAACGAATGCGGCGCCTGCCAGAACCCGGAAGACGCCTGTGGATCAAGCCGCAACTCCGGAATCAGATGCAGAAAAACCGCCTGCTGGTGAAAACAGCGCGCCTGAACCTTCTACACGCCATCGCAAGACGCCTGAGTAAGTGAGTCAGGGTGTATGGCACGCGCCCAGAACTTTTATCACATTGCGCATCAGCTCCCCGCGCTGGAGGCGGATGAACTATACCCGGATCTGGAAAAGCTGGCACGGGCACTGGTTCACAGTGGGCAATTGCGTATAGATGCGGTGGATGCCGCTAATTTTGTGCGCATGTCGCACCCGGCGCGGAATATCTATGCCATTTTTAGTCAGCGTGAATTGCAAGACCCCTCTTTGCAGGCGCGCAGCTTTCAGCGCATGGTGGATTTTTTTGCCAAAGATGTGGACGACCCGGACGTGCTTGCCCGACAGGAATGGAACCGCCTGCACCGGGAACTCAATAAGCTGGTGCCGATTACCAGCGAGCAGGAATATCAGGTTGCCCGGATGGTTGTACAAGCGGCTCACCCAGCCGTCATTTTGCTGCTCTTGTGGGAGCATGTGGAGGTGTTTGTCACGTTTGACCATACGGTCGGGGATATGCTGGATATCGAAAGCTGGCAAAAAATAGGCCGCAGTAGCGGTTTGCAAAGCACCTCAGCAGATGCGGGCTATGCCATTTATATTTCCGCTGGTGGCAACCCGTTTTTGACCGAAGATTATTTTGGGTTTGGTTTGAATGGTCGCTATGCCATGGCTCGAATATTGGTCATTGGAGGGCAGGAACTGGGGCATTATGCGGATATTATCCGTAACTCTGAGGGGCGACCGATTGCACGGCACTCGGCAGATTTATCCGGCAGGCGCGCAACGGATGCCTGCCGCAGCGCACGCCTGCAAGATATGGAATGTATGCGTACGATGGAGCAGCGCGCCTTCCGGCTGGGTTTGCAACGCGTTCTGGACGCCGAAGAGCGTTGGCAATTTTATGCCAAGCACCAGCCCAAAAGCTGGCGCACCCGCAGGCACCGCTTGCTGGCCTGGGTGAAGGTACGGCTTTTTTTACTGGCGGGACGCAGCGCCGGATTAGGGCTTTTAAGCCATTTGCGCGCAGAACCGTTTAAAGCAACCCAGATACGTATGTTTTTGCAGGATATGCGCTTTAATTTGACCCCAGTGGCCGATGCCTACATGCGGGATGACCCACTGGAAGAGGAGGCTATTGCCTGTATCGAGGCGCTTGCGCGTGTGCCGCAGCAAGCCAATAAATGGGGACATGAAGCGGTCAAGCGTGGCTGGCCGCAACTCTATCGACTATATTATGGGCAGGTGACGCCCGCCTGCATTGCGGCGTGGGAACGCGTCAGCGGCAAGCGATATCGCATTCGTTATCGTCCACCACGGCTGGGGACGATAGCTTGGGTGCGTCGGGCTTGGCGGCGTTGGAAATGGCGCAAGCGTTTTCCGGGGTCTTTCCCGAAGTTGATTGTGGAATAATCCTGACGTTAGAGGGGATGCCATCAAGCGATTGGGATGATATACACATGGCTGTTTTAGAGGGCAGCAGGGGTAATGTGTGCCTTATTTTTTATAAGCATGTATGGGTCTTAATGAAGGTCTTTACACCAAAACACATGTGGCCGGGGAGGATTCTCCATCGGTTCCTGATGAGGGGGGTGGTATAGATAAGGGTGTCAGCGGCTCCGGGTTGGAGCAGCTGAGTCACAGGAAAAGGAGGAGACTATGTCTCGCAATGAACGTCAGGATATTCCGCCACGTGCGGAAAATAAGGAAGAGTCTAACAGCAATGCTCGCCAGAAATCTGGTCAGCAAGGCGGCATGAAAAAACCCGCCAATCAACAACAACGCAGCAACAGCGATAGCCACCAGAGCAATCAGGATAATCGCTAACGCTGGTTCGTAGAGCGTACGTTGTCACGCGCAATCCCCCGGTCACCGCAAGGCGACCGGGGGTTGTTCGTTGATACTGCCGTATCAGAGCCACTTGCGTAGGCGGAACAAGGTCAGCAGGCATAATGCAACCCCTGCCATAATCAGGCAGACATAGGCAAACCCGTGGGAATCCTCCAGCCATGGCAGACCGGCGACATTCATACCAAACAACCCTGTCGCAAAACTGAGCGGTAAAAAGACGGTCGAGATGATGGAGAGCAGATACATCACACGGTTCATCTGTTCGGAGAGGGCATTCATCAATTCATCCTGAATAATCTGGGTGCGCTCCCGCAGTTCTTCCAAATCTTCCAAATAGCGTAACAGACGGTCGGTTTGCTCTTGCAGTTCAATTTTATGATGATCCTTTAACCATTTGGCTTTATGTATTTTTAAACGATTCAACGCTTCCCGCTGCGGGGTGAGGTAGCGCCGCAGCGTAATGGCCTGCCGACGATGCTGGATGAGGGCGTTGCGGATATCCCGTCCTTTCTCCGCCAGCATCACCCGCTCTTCCAGATCATCCACGGCATCATTCAGCCGTTGAATGACTGGTTCCATACGGCTGAGCAGTGCATCTGACAAGTAGCAGACCAACATGCCTGCCCCGCCTTCGTGGTGATTCGCGTGCATCAACCTTTCCGCAACGTCCTGTACCGCATTCAGGTTACGACGTTGCAGGCTAATAACACGAGAGGCATCCACATACAGGCGGATAGACACCATATCTTCCGGACGGGAGTCAGGATTCAGGTTCACGCCGCGTAATATCAGCAGCACTCCATCATCATGCTCGACCATGCGTGGACGGGTTTCCGGCTCCAGCAATGCCTGCTGTAGTGCTTCGGAAAGGTAACCCGCACGATGGGACAGCCATTGTTGCGCAGGAGCGTACTGTTTGGCACTTAAATGCACCCAGGCCGGACTGGACGCTTCCAGTTGCGCGACCAGGCGTCCCTCTTCCGTGATGGGTTTCACCTGCCCTTTCTCAAGCGACCATGCCTGTAGAATGAGCGGCTCGTGGGAAGGAGGGCTGGCAAGGTTCATGGGAGTCCCCGTATCGTATCAACGTATATGAATGCAGACATTAAACGCGATAAACGTTAACACTGCGTACCTATCAGGAGGAAGCTGTCACAAAAGTTTCATATAATTGATAATGATTCTCATTGCATGCGGTGGCAAAATGCTTATGGTATTGGATCGCGGGTAAGATGATTCCCGAATACGATGTTTTCCCCAGAGGTTAAAATGGCTGAACAAAAAAATACACAAACAGCGGCAGTGGCAGAAGAGAAAGAAAAGCATATTTTGCCAAATCATTTTATTGAAAACAAAGGGTTGCTGGGCGAAGGAGCGGAAGCACCGGATGTGGTGTTCAACTCTGCCCTGCCGATTATTCTGGCAAAAATTCTGGAAGAGAAAGGGGACGAGTTACCCCGTTGGCTGCGCGGCGCCATGGTCGCGGGCAGTATTACCCCAGCGATGCTGTATAACATCATTCCTGATTTGGAAGATCAGATAAAGGCGGGTGAGTGGGAAGATGCCATTATGAATGGCCTGACCGCTTTGGCGGGGGTGACAGCAACGGTGGATGCATTTTTGCCCGGATTCACCGATTATGAAATGCTGGAAAGTTTTGGTTATCTCAATGCGATTTTTCAGATTGTTGGTCTCTACGAAGAATATCAGGAAGCAGGGATTGAACGAGTCGTTGAAAATCTGGAAGAAGAGCTAAAGCAACAACTGATTCAGCGGAAAAGCAAAAGCACCGAAGCAGCGGATGCTCACCGCAGCGAGCCGGAAGTTTGGAAAATTGTCGAGCGCGACGGTCAGGAAGAGCGCGTTCGTATCACGCCGGAAAATATACACGACATAAAGGCCGATGATATTTTGGAAATTGGGCCGGATTCCCTCATTCCGGTCGATGGAGAGATTCTGGCAATCTATGACCAGAAGGGGCAGGAAGCACGTCAGGGCGAGCTGAATACCGAAATCACGACCGGACAGAGCTTTAACACATTGATTTCCATGCGGGACGTTGAGGAGTCTCGCCAACGAAGCAGTACAGGGGAAGCCACCGAAGCATCCCATGTCACGCCGGCTCATGTGGTGCCGCAAGCAAACTTTACGGCAGGAAACACACGTCTGCGCATTAAAGTGAGCAAAAGCTTTGAAGAATCCAGCTATATGCACGGGCTGCACCAACTGGCCAAGGATGCGGAAGAGCCAAAACTGAAAACCAACCTTCAGCAATATACCGGCAATTATGTGAAATTTATTATGGCACCTGCCGTAGCCTTAAAAATGGGCTGGGAGGTGATTCAGGGGTTCCGTAATGGGGGGGGCGTATCCTTTCAGGAAGCGCGGAATGCTATTCGCGAGGGCTTATCCTTAGGGATCAAGATGGCTCCCTGCCCTGTATTAGCAGTTCCTTTTGCACAGGTCAGTGCCAACCGCTACCTACTGGAAGCGCATAATATTCAGTTGCGTGGCGAAGGTACCATGGAAAAATTCTACGCCAGTGATACGGTGGTGTTTGATATGACGGGGACACTGACTGAAGGGAACCCGACCTTATCCCGCGAGCATGTCGTCAGCTTTGATGCTGAAGGCACCCCCATTGCAGATGAAGGCGCGGGAGCCGATATACAAAATGACGTGATTTTAAAAGCAGCCGCACTGGAGAGGCGTTTTGGCTCTCATGCGGTGGCTAATGCCATTCACCAGCTTGGCTTACAAACCAGTGCGGGTAATGAGGCAGAATATCAACGATTGATAGATAACACCAGCAAACTGCAAGAGGCTGAAGGATCGAAGCACCTGAATGGGGGGGTAAGCGGTATCGTGGATGGCCGTAGGGTGGTGGTGGGCAATCTGGCCTATATGGACGAACAATCTGGCTCGTTTAAAGAAGCATTTGAAAAGGTGCGCCCACAACTGGAGGCGCAGGCCAACCGTATGGCAGAAGAAGGCATGATGACCACCTTCAGTGCTATTGAAGGGCCGGATGGCAGCATGCGCTTCAGTGTGATGGCCGCGGAAGATAAAATTCGGGATGATGCTGCCATGACCCTGAAGACCCTGCATGATGCCGGTAAAAAACTGGTACTGCTGACCGGCGACAAAGAAAACCGTGCCAACGTGATGGCCGCCAAATTAGAACGCCTGGCCCGTGAGAAACTGGGGTTGGCGGAAGGGGAGCCTCTGTTTACGGAAGTGCGTGGCAGCCAGACACCTGAGTCTAAAAAAGAGTATATTGAGCAAGAACAGGCGAAGCAGGTGACGCATGGCAATGGCAGCCGCCGTTCTATTGTGGCTATGGTGGGAGATGGTTCCAACGATGCGCCAGCGTTGAACGCGGCGGATGTGTCTTTTGGTATCCGGGATCGGGGGGCGCAAGCCACCGAAGCGGTCGTGAACGGTAAAATCACGGATATTGGTGATATTGGGCGCATGTATAAAATGCAGACCCGCTTGAGTAAAACCACCTCCCTATTAACCAAAGTGGCCATTGGCTGGATGTCTCTCCTGACGTCAACAGAGCTAATGCCATTCAAAATCCCCAATCCAATTGTTTCCATTCTGCATGAACTGCCTACAGCACTGATTATGTATATTGGCGCGAAGACAGCGCATCAGGCGACATTGGATGCGTTTAAAGACGCACCGGGTGTGGATGTCAGCAAGCTGGAAGCCCCCATGAGTTGGGAACAGGCGCGTCATATGGCCAGTGCCATGTTCAATGCCCTGCGCAACAAGGTGCAGATGGGAGATAAGGCGATTGCCGCAGGTGCAGGCGATGAAAGCAAGGGCGCCAATGTCACCCAGCAGCTAGAAAACCCGACCCTTCGGGCGACAGCCAGAGTGGAAGGTGCGCCACCGCAGCCCGGAGCTGGTATAGCGGCGGCATAGAGATTTGTTGTTGATATTACGCAGATATGCCTAACGCAGCCTGCCCCACGCAGGCAGGCGCAGGCATGACGGGTGCCCCGGAGCAAAAGAGGCAGAACGGTGGTAAGCGGGCTATGTTTGAAGCTAAAACGTGGCTGAGTGACATCACGCAAACTATCGATAAACTCTGGATATGCTTTCAGGGAAAAGCATATCCAGAATGATGGAACTCCAAGGGCGAAAACCAAGCTAAAAACCCCTAGGCTCTACCCGCATTTAGTAGAGAATGTGGCGAAAATACCGAGTTTCGAGAACCGGACGTTCCCGTGCACTGAAACGCACATGCAAGCAGAAAGCGCAGAAATAGAGCCTATGTAGTCCATTCAATGCTAAAGGCTGCTTGAGCCTAACCCAACGCCGCCTGCTTGCCGAGAACTTCAGAAGCCGCTGCTGCACTACCCGTAATATCTTTATCTGAAGCATTCGGAGGCAATGCCGCACGTTCTTGTTCCAGCCCGCGAACAGAATCCAGCAAATCACCGATGCTGGCAATCTGCTCACCACTGAGGCTTTGCACTCTATCTGCCACATGCGCAAGCAATGCTTTTAAACCAACTTTTGCACTCGGCTGATGTTCTGCTTCCGGAATCAGGGCTTTAATAGATTCTTCTATCAGCGGAGCTAGTGTAGGAGCTACTGCAGCAATGGCCATCGTACGACGTTCATTCGTCAATGGGGGAGCCTTGAGGGCTATGCGCGCAATCGCTGATACGCCCGTTTGTATCAAACCTGAGAAGCTGATGTTTTTGGCGTCCAGTGAATGCTGCTGCGCACCCTCGCCATCCAGATAAAGCTGCAGTGCCTGTTTCGCCTGAGATAACTCAGGCGGTGTGACATTGTGCGCCAAATGCAGACCAGAGGCATTAATGGCCGCCGCAGTCTCATTAGAAATGACATTTACCGCGGCAAGACCTTCGGTCACAGAGGGAAGCCATTCCCTAACAACCACCGTGACGCCATGGTGAAACTTTTGTCCTACATCTTGTAGAAAGCCAGTGATATTGCCTAAAATGCCGGTCTGTTTTTCTTTGCTACCAACTTCGTACTCATCGTTGAGAAATGAGAAGTGTTGCTTATACACCGTTTCCAATGTTTCCGCCGCTTTACGCTGCACTTCGACCACTTCTTGACGCTCGGCTACTTCAAATAGTTCATCCACGACTTTGAGCGTACCACTCAGGACGCCTTTTTGTTCTTCTGTTAAGCTTATACCAAACAGCTTCGTGTCTTCTTGAATGTGCCCCATGTATGTACGAAACTTATCTCGCAACGTGCTTGCTGCTCCATCATTGGTGATACTGTCTTTATCTACCATATGCGACTCCCTGACTCTATGATGCGCGTTCTTTTGAATATGCTGCATTTTAGCCAAAGATAGCTACCCCCGCAGCCTACGAAGGCTATCAGTAGCTTGTGACAGTTTTATGACACACTGGCGTTATGCGGCTTCTGCATTCGCTTCTGGTTCTGGCTGACGGATGGTGGCGGCTTCCTGACGGAGCAAGGCAAGCGCATCCTGCAGTGGCAGGGTGGTGGTTGCCTGTGAACCCAGACGGCGGATGGCCACGGTGCCCTGTTCTGCCTCCTGCTTGCCCAGCACCAGAATAACCGGCACTTTCGCAACCGAGTGTGCGCGCACCTTGTAGCCGATTTTATCAGCCGTTATATCCAGCGTGGTGCGCAAGCCTGCTTTTTTCAGGGCGGCATCCACTTCTTCGGCATAGGCATCTACATCGTTCGTGATGGTTGCCACGGCTACCTGAACGGGTGCCAGCCAAAGTGGAAACTTACCGGCATATTGTTCAATCAGGATACCGATAAAGCGTTCAAAGCTGCCTAAAATGGCGCGATGAAGCATGACAGGGCGGGCTTTATGCCCTTCTGACGCCACATATTCTGCATCCAGCCGTTCCGGTAGCACGAAATCAACTTGCAGAGTGCCACATTGCCAGTCACGGCCAATGGCATCCCGCAGAACAAACTCCAGCTTGGGCCCGTAGAAAGCGCCTTCGCCGGGGTTGAGTGTCCACTCCAGACCGGCGGCATTCACCGCATCTTTTAGTGCATTTTCCGCTTTATCCCAAATCGCATCGGAACCGGCACGGGTTTGTGGGCGATCGGAGAACTTCACCCGTACTTCTGTGAAGCCAAAATCCGCATAGACTTCTTTCAAGAGGTCGCAGAAGGCGATGGTTTCTGAGGTAATTTGATCTTCGGTGCAGAAAATATGCGCGTCATCCTGCGTGAAGCCACGCACGCGCATCAGGCCATGCATGGAGCCAGAGGATTCATTGCGATGGCAGGAGCCAAATTCTGCCATGCGCAGAGGGAGTTCGCGGTAGCTTTTCAGCCGTTGGTTAAAAATCTGCACATGGCATGGGCAGTTCATCGGCTTAATGGCCAATGTTTTATCCTCTGCATCCAGAGTGAACATGTTATCGCGGAACTTGTCCCAATGGCCGGATTTTTCCCATAACACCCGATCCACCAGAATGGGAGTTTTTACTTCGATATAGTTATTTTCCCGAAGTTTACGGCGGATATATTGTTCAATTTGTTGATAGAGTGTCCAGCCTTTATCATGCCAGAAAATCTGCCCGACAGCTTCTTCCTGCAGGTGGAACAGTTCCATCTCCCGCCCGATTTTGCGGTGATCACGCTTGGCGGCCTCTTCAAGGCGCGTCAGATAGGCTTGCAGGTCTTTCTCCGTGACCCATGCTGTACCATAAATACGTTGCAGTTGGGCATTTTTGGCATCTCCCCTCCAGTAAGCACCAGAAACGCGCATCAGCTTAAAAGCTTTGCCCAGTTTGCCTGTGGATGGCAGGTGAGGACCACGGCAGAGATCAATAAAATGACCCTGACGGTAAAGGGAAATGGTCTCCCCTGCGGGTAAATCGCGGATAATTTCTGCTTTGAACTTTTCGCCCTTCGCTTCAAAGAAGCGAATAGCCTCATCACGATCCCATTCTTCACGGGTGATGGTTTCATTGCGATCCACAATCTCTTTCATACGCTGTTCAATAGCGGCGAGATCTTCTGTACTGAAGGGTGTTTCGCGGTAGAAATCATAATAAAAACCATCTTCAATGACAGGGCCGATGGTGACCTGCACGTCCGGAAACAGTTCCTGCACTGCTTCTGCCAGCACGTGGGCGGCATCGTGACGGAGGATATCCAGCCCCTGTTCACTTTCCGGCGTCAGCAAGGCGACCGTGGCATCCTGCGTGATGGTATAGCTCAGGTCTTTTTCCTCGCCATTGACCAGCATGGCAATGACTTTTTTTGCCAGAGATTTGCTAATATTTTCTGCAACTTGCAGGCCATTGACAGCATTATCGAACTGGCGTACCGCGCCATCTGGAAGGGTGATTGCAACCACGTGTGGATTCCCGCTACCTGTATATCATCACAAAACGAGTTTCGTTTTTAAACCATCACGGAGAAAAAAGCGAGTGTGCCGTGCAAAAAAACAGCCCGCCATCATAAAAAAACTCTGCTGCGCGCCACTATTGTAGGAGGCTTTGCATCAGGGGCTCGATCTGCTGCAATTTATAGGAAGCCGGAAGCGGCAATTGTCCGTCTTTTTTACGTTTGCACAGAGCATGAAAGGCTTTTTTCACACGCTCCAGCGGCAATTTTTCCGGCTGTTCCGGTTGCAAGCAGGGGGCGAAATGCTCCTGTAGGGCTTCCAGCATGGCGGAGGCATCCCGGAAGGCAATGGGATCGGTGGCGAGGGTTTTTTGCAAGTCCTGCGCTTCCAGCACTTCTGGCTGGTTAAAGCTTAACGAAGGCTCCCAACCTTCCTGAAAGGCAATATGTTCCAACGCCTGATCCAGCTCAATCAGCAGTTCCAGCAGCGGTTGGTAGTAAGATTCCTGTTCATCCATACCATCCGGCAGGCTATCGGCAATCATATCGGTCACATCTGCCCAGGCGTTAAACCGCCGAACCTTACTTCCCTGACGATCCACCGCAATATGCAGCACGGTGAGTGCCGTTTCGACAGCCGCACGTTTATGGGAGGCAATCTCCGGCAGGAGGGTGAGCAACTCGTCATAGAGAATGCGCACACGCTCCACGTCATCCAGTGTCGCACCGGGAGCCGGATTGTCGTTTGCCCCTGAAAAAATAAACTCCACCGTCTATGGCACCTTTAATCTTAGGAGGAGGCTGCATCAGCGGCATGTTCATCCGCCAGTTCCAGCAGCCGCTGAATGAATACCAGCCCTTCCACGCGAATGTAAGGAACGTCATTGCCATCTGGGTTCAGATCATGCTCGCGCACATAATCCTGCACATTGGGCTGCAAAAGTTCCATACCCAAAGGCAGTTGCATCATGCTTTTCTCCAGTTCCGGGGTAGGCGTTTCGTACCATGCGAACAGGGTTTCAATATGGTGACGCTGGAACCAGCGCAGCGGATCCGGAAGTTTCGAGATAATCAGCTCTTGTACCTGCTCATCGGTTAATTGTTTGAGGGCTTCCACATCAATATCCGGCCCTTGAAACGCTGCTCCCATCAAGCCACGCAATTCCTGCAGAAAGCGATGCCGGGTTTCTTCATAGGCTACGGGATCCTGTGCTTGCAGGCTGACGGGCGTCCAGTCGGTCATGGGGTGCTACTCCTGATGTTTTTTCCCCTTCACGCTAGAGGTGGGAAATGAAAAAAACCTTAAACATGCCGCCTGCGGCCTGAGTATCTTTCAAATGAGCGACACCAGATAAAGTGTAAATACCATTTTGGTACAAAAGTAGTTGCGTCAAAATGATACGTTCTGTTATAGTTCGAGGCAGACAGAGAGAATACCTGACAACTCAATATGCATCAATTTTTTGTTTTTTATGCGTATTATTGTTTGGCATGTCGCTTGCGAGTTACTAAAAAGCTGTTATGCGGTTCATAGCGAAGCCCTCCTGAACCTGATGAACCCGTAACGCTTTTCTTACCCGAAAGGGGGGCATAGACCTTTCGGGAAGATCTGACAGAGGGAGCACCTTTAGGGAGCTTCCTCTTTTTTTATTTTTCGTTCCCTAACAAAAGCAAACACCCTGCTTTGACAGTTTAGGCAAAACAACCTACATGTTTAGGAGCAATACAGGATCACATGTAGGGATACTGCGGAAGGCACCGCATGCGATGACTCTGAGCGAACAAATCAGGATGAATATGCACCGAACCAGAGGGCACCTGAATATCCACCTATGGATTGGCTGGCTAGGGTTGCTGTTGCTATGCTGTGTGGCGCAACCACTCTGGGCAGGCAGCCTGACCGCTGACGTAAGCAGTCGGCGTCTGGATACAGGCGAGCGTCTGACACTGGATGTACGCCTGCATGAGGCGACAGCGCAAAACGAGCCGGACTTCAACCGTTTGCGTCAGGATTTTGATATCGAACATACAGCTATACAACGTAGCAACTTGTTCATCAATGGGCGGCGCATGCAGGTACAACGCTGGCAGCTGACCCTGATACCCAAACGGCAAGGGTGGCTGGTTATTCCCTCTTTGGAAGTCTACACAGAAGCCGGACGCCTGCAATCTCAGCCCATTGCCATTGCTGTTGGCAACCCACAGGGGAAACAACCCAGCTTATCTGCGCCATCCACTGCCTCAACCCGGAACGCATCGCCTGCGACGGCAGCGCCGCCATCCATTGCCTCAGCCCCCACCCGCAATGCCGGACAAGCATGGCTACAGACCCGTTTTCAACTACCGGCCACCCTGCCCTATGTTGGACAGCCTGTACCGGTTTCTCTGGTGATTAGTCACACGCAGGTGAAGGATATCGAAATCAGCCCCCCCACGGCAGAAGGAGGGCGGATTGATATTGCCGGAGATATCGAAAACCGGGAAGCCATGGAAGGTGGGCGACGCATGCAGCAATCTGTCCTGCATTTTCTGGTAACGCCACTGGAGGCAGAAGGCGTGACGATTCATCCGGTGGATATGAAAGGCTATCGCCTACAGGCGCTAGACCCCGGCTTTGCGCGTGATCCATTTGGATTGGTGGATCGGATGTTGCGGCAACTACAAAATCTGGAGGCCTTTACCGCGCAAAGCAAATCCGCCACGTTGGGGGTACGCCCAATTCCCGCGATATGGACGCATGGCAGTCGCAACTGGCGCCCGGCATGGGAGATGCAATTGGTGGCAGAATGGGGAAACACCCAGCGGCTGGACGTGGGACAGCCCGTGACGGTCAACCTGACCGTGACCGCGAAAGGATTATTTGAGCAGCATTTGCCGGATTTGCCCGGCCTGCTTAAACAGGTTCTTCCGGAAGAAAGCTGGGATATTTATGAGGAACTGCCTGAGCAGGAAACCCACGTTACGGCAGACCCGCGTACAACATTTAGTTTTCGGAAACAACAGGTAACGCTGGTACCCAAACATGGGGGCGAATTGCGTATTCCTGACCTGCGTTTTCCCTGGTGGGATTTGCGGCAGGAGCAGGAAGCAGAAGCCCGAACTGCCGGTACTGTGTTTTATGTCTCCGGTACGCTACCCCAAACGCATACTACCCCGACAACCCGTACAGATAACAGCCAGCCTGCATCTGCTCCGGTCACGACACCGGAACCTGACCCGTCAGATGTTGCCCTGACAACAGAAGACAATCTACCGCTCTGGCGGGTGGCTATCATTGGAGGGGGGGGGATGCTACTGCTGGCAGGAGTGGCGTATCTTCTGTGGTGGCGGCACAAAAAACACCCAAGACACACGGCAAGCCCATCTGGAGGGCCATCTGGAGGAAATGTACGAACGGATGCCGGAATGATGGCACGCAAACGATTACAGGCGGCGCAGGATGATGGAACGCTGATGCTGGCAGCGCAGGCATGTCTGACGGCGGAAAGCCCGTGGATACACACCGCGCCTATGGCCTTGTGGGATATGCTGCAATCCATTGAGCTGAATGGGGAGATTTTGCGAAACGCCTATCAGCGGTGGGAGGCAAGGCATTTTTCTCCCTCCTCTGCTCCGGATGACAGAGCAGGAGATACCGCGACGGTGAGCGCCGAGGCAGAAGCCTTTCGCAGGGAGCTATTGCATCATCTGGAGCGAACGTCACCGATGCAGCCAGAAACTTCCACCCAAGAGGTCAGGTTACCGCCCCTGAATTATGGTGATCTGTAAAATGCATGGCATGAGGGGATGGGCTGACGCTTCATCCACGGCCATGTCAAGTGCCAGCATCAGGAATACAGCCAGCTAGGTTTAATCACCATTGGGTGGAGAATGTGGAGAATGTGGCGAACATGCTGGATTTCGAGAACCGGAAGTTCCAGTGTACTTA
>CAZIGK010000015.1:0-37817 GCA_964538615.1 uncultured Rickettsiales bacterium
TGACCCATGCGAGGGATAAGAAGTGAGGACAGTAGTCCGAACCCTTTAGCGAACGCAGTGAGAGGGGCTTTAGCCCCGACGCGTAGCGAGGCTAGTAAGCCGAGCGGAGCCAGAGCAAAAAACGCAAAGGACAAGAAGTGAGGACAGCAGCCCGAACCAGCCCTGAGCCGCCCTCATTTGCGAGACAGGAGTCGAGCAAGGAGGGAATAAAATAACCGAGCGGAGCCAAGGAAAGACTACAACGATGAGATTTCTACCAGTTGGTGCAGCAGGTAGTTCAGTATCGGGCGGCCTTCCGCGGTCAGGTGGAGTCGTTCGGGATCGCTGTATAGCAGCCCATGCTGCTGCAACCATTGAAAGCGTGGGTGCCGGGTGAGTTGCTGTTGGATTTCCGGTTGTAGCTCTGCGAGTTTTGACCAGACAAGACCCTGCCGCAGGCGCAGCCCCATCATCAGGCGGGCTTCCAGTTCATCCTGCGGGGTGGCTTCTTCCCGTGTATCCAACCCATGGCTCTGGGTTTCCACGGCATGTAGCCAGCGTTCCGGGCTTTTAATGCAGGCCGTGGCGGTGCGCATGCCTGCTGCCTGTCCGGTTGCCTGAAAGCGGCCATGGGCACCGGGACCAATGCCGAGAAAACTATCCCCCTGCCAGTAGGCGAGGTTATGTCGGCATTCCTGACCGGGTTGGGCGTGGTTGGAAATTTCATAGGCGGGGAGGTTGGCGGCCTCCAGTATGTCTTGCGTCAGGTCATAGAACGCGCGTGCGGTATCTTCTTCCGGCAGGGAAAAGCGGCCTTTGGCATAGGCGGCATGAAAGGCGGTGTTTTCCTCGATGGTGAGTTGATAGACGGAGAGATGGGTCAGGCCAAGCTGGAGAGCTTGTTGTAGCTCTTGTTGCCAATCGTGCAGGGTTTGTTGCGGACGGGCGTAGATGAGGTCAAACGATTGACGGGGAAAGCAGGCCTGAGCCACGGTAAAGGCGTTGAGGGCTTCTGAGACGGAATGTTCTCGACCCAGAAAGGCCAGTTCTGCATCCCTCAGGGATTGGATGCCCATGGACAGGCGGTTGACCCCGGCATCCGCAAAGGCGCGGAACTTGCTGGCTTCGCTGGAGGTGGGGTTGGCTTCCAGCGTGATTTCCAGCGCGGCGTTGTGTGGCCAGAGGCGTTTGGCCTCCGCAATCAGGGCGGCCACGGTTTCTGGCGGCATGAGGGAGGGCGTGCCGCCACCGAAGAATATGCTTACCAGTTGATAGGGTTGCCCGAAGGGAGCCGTGAGCCACTGGGCATGGGTGCGCAATTCGGTTAGCAAGGCCCGTTGCCAGCGTGCGTGGTCTATTTCGTCACGCACGTGGCTATTGAAATCGCAATAGGGGCATTTTTTGCGGCAAAAAGGCCAGTGGATATAGAGCGATAAGGGGGTGGGCATGGGGTTTTAATAAGTGCGGCGGAGGGAATAAAGTAGTGTCTCCACCAGTGCGTCACGCACTTCCAATGCATCGCCCGTGGCATCCGCGAAGGCCGTTTGCAACGCCTGTAGTGCCTGATGGCCTGCGACTTGCGCCTGTTGCAGGGTGTACGCAACACAGCCATGCTGTTGCATGCGGGCGGTGACCTGTGCCAGTGCGGTATCGTCTCGCTGGGTTTTTGGTGAGAATAGCTGCTCCAGCCACGGTTTGTCGCTATCCGGAAGCTGTTGATACAGGTGCAGAATAGGCAGCGTTACTTTGCCTTCCCGAAAGTCATCCCCCTGATTTTTGCCGAGGGTTTGGGCATCTGCCGCATAGTCCAGCGCATCATCTACCATTTGGAAGGCCATGCCCAGCCCCATGCCAAAATCAGCCAGTGCCTGTTGTTTTTCCGGCGTAACATTGGCAATGACGGCGCTCACCTCGCAGGCAGCGGCGAACAGGCAGGCGGTTTTAGCCTGAATCACTTGCCGGTACTGGTCTTCACTCAGGTGCAGATTATGTTCCGAGGCGAGTTGCCAGACTTCTCCCTCCGCAATGACGGCGGCGGTATGGGAGAGAATGCGTAAAACTTCCAGATGTTCGCTGGCGACCATCAGCTTGAAGGCTTGTCCTAACAAAAAGTCACCCACCAGAATGCTGACCTTATTGCCGAAGGCGTGGTTGGCTGTCGGTTTGCCACGGCGAAGGTTGCTGCCATCTACCACATCATCATGCAGCAGGGTAGCGGTATGCAGAAACTCTACGGCGCTGGCCAGGGCGACATCCTGTGTACCCTGATAGCCACAGAGACGCGCTGAAGCAAGGGTTAAGACCGGACGCAGGCGCTTGCCGCCGGACTGGGTGAGATGGTTGGCGATTTTGGGAATCAGATCCACATGGCTTTGCGCGAGTTGCAGAATATAGGCGTTCACCTGCTGCATACCTTCCGCCACCAGTGTTTGCAGGTGCTCCATGCCGGGGGTGCGCCCCGCTCTGAGCAGTTGCTCATTCCATTGCTGTACCAGTGCCGCGTGCATGGCGATGCCTATGTGTTGAACGTGATTCCCTTTCCCATAGCCTGATTTCTTATCAAAGTACAGTGTGGAAACCCTTTGCAAGCCTGTCGCTAAGCCGTATAACGAAGAGGGAAACCGATAAACAAATAAGGTGCCAGAATGTTGAAGATTGCGGTGACCGGTGCGTCAGGCCGGATGGGGCAGCAGGTAATGGAGCAGGTGTTGGCAGATAAAAGCTGCGCATTGGTCGGGGCATTGTTGCGGCCTGGGCATGCGCTGGTGGGGCAGGATGTGAGCAAATTGCTGGGTGGTGCTTTTGTCGGGGTGAAGTTCACTGCCGATGCTGACCGCGCCTTTACGGATGCTGATGCAGTCATTGATTTTTCCCTGCCGGATGCGTGTATTCAGTTTGCCAATGCCGCACGGCGCAGTGATAGCGCCTTTATTACCGGTACCACTGGTCTGAACGATGTGCAGGAAGAGATATTGGTGCGGGTGTCCTCGGCGGTGCCGGTGGTATGGGGGTCTAACATGAGTTTGGGCGTGAACCTGCTGATGGCGCTGGTGGAGCAGGCGGCAGCCCGACTGGGCAAGGATTATGATATTGAAATTGTGGAAATGCACCATAACCAGAAGCTGGATGCTCCTTCCGGTACGGCGTTGAGCCTTGGAGAAGCGGCGGCGGCGGGGCGCAAGGTAGACCTGACAGAAGCACTGGTGCTGGATCGGTCGGGCAAGCGGCAGGCCGGAGATATTGGTTTTGCCGTACTGCGGGGAGGCGATGTGGTGGGGGATCATGAAGTCATGTTTGCCGGGCCGGGAGAGCGGTTGATTCTGGGGCATAAGGCCAGCAACCGGGGTATTTTTGCACGGGGTGCGATTGCGGCGGCGAAATGGGCCTATGGGCGCCCGGCCGGGTTTTATGGCATGAAGGATGTGCTGGATTTATAAGGCCAGATTTTTGCACCTGACGATGATGGATGAGGACGCCCCCATGACCATATGGCATAACCTGCCGGAATATACGGTGAGTGAAATAGGTCAGGCGGTTAAACGCATGGTGGAAGACCAGTTTGGGCTGGTACGTGTGCGTGGGGAAATGAGTGGGACAAAGCAGGCGGGTTCCGGCCATTGGTATTTTACTCTGAAAGATGCGCAGGCTGTGCTGGATGCGGTGTGCTGGAAGGTCACGGCACAAAAAATGGTGCAGACACCGGAAGACGGGTTGGAAGTGATCTGCACCGGGCGGATGACGACCGACCCCGGTCGGTCCAAATATCAGTTGGTGGTGGAGGATATGCAGCCCGCAGGCGAGGGGGCGCTGATGGCATTGCTGGAGCGACGCAAACAGGCTCTGGCGGCAGAAGGGTTGTTTGCTGAGGAGCGCAAAAAGCCACTACCGTTTTTACCCGCCCGCATTGGGGTGGTGACATCTCCCAGTGGGGCAGTGTTGCGGGATATTTTGCATCGGGTGCAGGATCGGTTCCCCGTCACCGTGACCCTGTGGCCGGTGCTGGTGCAGGGAGAAGGAGCCGCCGAGCAGGTGGCAAAAGCGGTCGCGGGCTTCAATAGCATGCCGGAACGCTGGCGACCGGACGTGCTGATCGTGGCGCGGGGTGGGGGATCGTTGGAAGATTTATGGGCGTTTAACGAAGAGATCGCAGTGCGAGCGGTGGCGGCATCCCGGATTCCGGTTATTTCTGCGGTGGGGCATGAAACGGATATCACCCTGATGGATCTGGTGGCAGATAAGCGTGCCCCAACCCCTACCGGAGCGGCAGAAATGGCCGTGCCGGTGCTGACAGAGTTGCGGCTGAGTGTGCGGGCGTTGCAGTTGCGGCTGGGGCAGGCCATGCAGCAGCAGGTGAAATCTGCCGCACAGGCATTGGCCGCCAGCGGACGGGGTTTGCCGCGGGCAGAGCATGTTCTCTGGCCGCATCAGCAACGGCTGGACATGGCGACGATGGCATTGCGGCAAGAGCAGGAGGGATGGTTGCTACGGCAGCAACGTCGTCTGGAGGTGGTGGCTCAGCGCCTGCAACGCCCGGAAGCAGTGGTATTGAAAGCCAATCAACGGGTGCAGCAGCAGGCGGGGCGTTTGCAACAGGCGATGCAGCAACAGATGCGGCAACGCCACTGGCTGCTGGTGCAGCAACAGGCGCGACTGCTACCGGAGCCTTTACTGCGGCACATATCCGCGCAGCAGCGGGAGGTGGAACGGTTGCAACAGCGGTTGCAACAGGCCACGAAAAACCTGCAACAGCGCGGCGAGCAACGGTTGCATTATGCCAGTGGCTTGCTGAACAGCTATGATTACCGACAGGTCTTGAAACGCGGGTATGCGTTGGTGCGTGATGCTGAAGGGCAGTTGGTGGCGCAGGCCGCAGATGCCAGACCCGGACAACCGTTGCAGGTGGAATGGGCGGACGGTGCATTACCTGTGACGGTTGGTGTCGCAACGCCCGATGGTGCGGTGAGTGCTGCTCCGGCGCGGTCTGCACCAAAGAAAAAAGCCTCTGCGGTTGTGCCTCAGGATCAGGGCAGCCTGTGGTGAGAGCCCGGTCTTAATCCGTTTCAACGGCGAGCAGGCGTTCTGCTTCCAGCGCGGCCATGCAGCCGGTGCCAGCGGCGGTGACGGCCTGCCGGTAGATACTGTCCTGCACATCGCCAGCGGCGAAAACGCCGTGGATATTGGTGGCCGTGCTGTCTGGCTGGGTGATGAGATAGCCGTGGTCATCCATAGTCAGGATGCCTTTGAACAGGCTGGTGTTGGGGGCATGGCCAATGGCAATGAAAACGCCGTCAGCCGGATGTTCGGTGATCTGCTGGGTGGTGGTATCCATCAGCCGTACTCCGGTGACGCGTTTGAACGGGTCATCCACTCCGGTGATTTCCTCCAGCGTGCTGTTCCAGTGTACGGTGACATTGGCCTTTTTGAACAGGCGCTCCTGTAGGATTTTTTCGGCACGGAAACTATCCCGCCGATGGATAACATGGACTTCTTTGGCGATGTTAGACAGGTATAGGGCTTCTTCTACGGCGGTATTGCCGCCGCCGACGACATAGACAATCTGGTTGCGGAAGAAGGTGCCATCGCAGGTGGCGCAGGCGGAAACACCAAAGCCCTGATAGTCCATCTCGGATGGGATGCCCAGCCATTTTGCCTGCGCACCAGTGGCGATGATGAGGGTATCGCAGGTGTAGGTGTCTCCGGAATCACCTTTGAGGGTGAAGGGGCGTTTGCTGAGATCCACTTCCGTAATCAGATCGTGAAGGAAGCGGGTGCCGACATGCTCCGCTTGTTTGGTCATTTGCTCCATCAGCCATGGGCCTTGTATGACATCCGCAAAGCCGGGGTAATTTTCCACATCGGTGGTGATGGTGAGCTGACCGCCGGGTTGCATGCCATGCACCAGTATGGGATTTAAGCCTGCGCGAGCTGTGTAAATGGCGGCAGAAAGGCCAGCAGGGCCGGAGCCGAGAATCAGGCATTTGGTGTGTTGTTGCGTGGTCATGGGCCTGTTCCTTCAATAGGTCGGTGGAGGAGGGTGTTTACTGTGTGAAGCGTCCACAGAAGCAGTGTTCCTGCTGGATGCGATGGGTTTCGTTGAGGAAGAGTTGCAGATTGGCATCCGGCACGGTATCCGTCGCAGACATGCTGGTGCTACGATCCAGCGTCAGGCGGCCTTTGCCAAAAATGGCTTGTAGTATCTGCTGCGCGGATGGGGACAGGTGGCTGTCAACCGCGAAGGGGGAGTCCCCCGCTTTGGCCAGGTTTTGTGCTTCCTGCAACACATAATAACCCGTGGTGTTGACCTGCATCAGCAGGCTGTTTTGTGAAGTGGGGGGCAGCAATTGCCAGTCCTGAGAGGATAAGCCATGTTCTGTCGCCCATTGCTGGAGTGCTGCCGCCGCTTCCCGGTGCAGGTCTTCCCGCAGGGCGGTAAAGGCATCCCTATCTGTGGCGGCAAGTTCATGCTGCTGCATGCGGCTTTGGATGATTTCCCGGAAGGGGAAGCTGAGAACAGCTTTGGCAGTGACGCGTTCCATAGAGGCTTTCGCTATGTTTTAATGGGTAGGTGAGAGGAGTGGCAATAAAAGAAGGGATAAAGCAAAGACAAACAAGGGGGGATTTTGTTCCACCCCCCCCTGTTCTGCTGCGTCGGGTCGCTAAACTTAGAGCGACGTTGCTTTTTTCGCCAGATAGTCTGCGACACCGGAGGCGTTGGCTTTCATGCCTTCTTCGCCTTTGTTCCAGCCGGCTGGGCAGACTTCGCCATGCTCCTGATGGAAAATGAGAGAATCCACCATGCGGATGGCTTCATCAATGTTACGACCCAGCGGCAGGTCATTGACCACCTGATGGCGAACGACGAAGTTCTGGTCAATCAGGAAAGTGCCACGGAAGGCAACGGCTTCATTGACCAGCACGTCATAGTCCCGCGCGATGTTTTTGGTCAGATCCGCGACCAGCGGGTATTGCACGTTACCGATACCACCGTTTTTCACATCTGTGTTTTTCCAGGCGAGGTGGGTGAAATGGGAGTCCACGCTCACGCCAATCACTTCTGCCTTGCGCTCTTTAAAGGCATTGAGGCGATTGTGGAAAGCAATGATCTCGGATGGGCAGACAAAGGTGAAATCCAACGGGTAGAAGAACAGCACACCGATTTTGCCATTCAGGTAGGATTTCAGATTGAACTTATCATCGAAGCTATTGTCCGGCATCACGGCGGTGGCGGTGAAATCCGGGGCAGTTTTACCAACGAGTACAGCCATGGTGAGAGTCTCCTGTCATAATGATAAAGAAAAGGGGGATTGCTTTGATAATTAGAATCGTTCTAATAAATATAGGGGCTTTTTTTCATAGCGTCAAGACCCTAACGGAAGTAGGGCGCAGGCGCAATAGGAAGGGTTAGCCAATGGGGTGAGGGAGTGATAAGGAAAAATTAAAACACGCCGACTAGTGTAGAGCGGGTTATTCTGCTATCAGAGTAATTAGAGTGAAATACGATGGATTAACATTCAAGGAACATGTCCCCATGCGTTATTTGGTTTCTGTGGCTGTGACGGCCAGCCTGCTGGCTACTGTTGCCGCTGTTGCATTGGCTCCGGCAGCTCACGCCTGGGAGGTGGGAACCCCCCGTAGCTTTACCACCCCGCCAGCGCAGCAGTTTCAGGGGCATTCCGGTGTGCAATATACGTTTCAGAAATCCGGTTTTGAGGGGCATTATGATGCTGGAGCGGATGTACACCGGCCGCATCATGTCGCGCCGGTAGGCGCTCCCTATGGCGCACCAGCCTATGTGCCACCACCCGCGGGCGCGGCAGCCGGAGGCTATGCACAAGCCCCTGCCTATACCGGGCAGCCGATGGCGTATGTGCCGCCTCCTGCGGCGGCTCCGACCGGTGATTGGGCTGCGGATGGCTATGTGTCGCAGAACCAACGCTGGCATCCGGCCAGCCCATTTGGCCCGGCGGATGTTTCTGCCGCGCCCGGCTACCAGCCCCCGGTATCACTGGCAAACTATGTGACAGAGCATAGTGTGGCTGACCCGCACACCGGACAATTACACATTAGCATTGATCCGGATATTTTATTTGAATTCAGTAAGTTTGATATTCGACAAACCACTGCTAGCCAGACGGTGATGGGACAGTTGGCGGATGTGATTCGCCGTCATGGGCAGTTGGTGACCCTGAGTGCCCATACCGATTGGGTGGATGAGCAGCATTTCAATTTTCATCTCTCACAGAAACGTGCCATTTCCATTCGTAACTGGTTGATTACGCATGGTGGCATTGCCCCGAATCTTTTGGAAATTGAAGCGCATGGTGAGATGTATCCCGTGGCAAGCAATGCACATGCATCGGGTCGGGCAATGAACCGCCATGTGAGTGTGACGATTCACAATGCATCCGATGCGCGGATATACCAACGCAACCCGGCAGGTGTCGCGCAGCCCATGCATTATGTGGCGCGCTGATGCCATGCAACTGATCCGTTTTTGGCAGGGAGATACCCTTCAGGCCGCCTGGGTAAAGAAGGGGCAGCTTTGGCCTGTGGCAAACCTGTGGCCGGAACTGGCCGATGACTGGCGAGGATTGCTGCAACATCTGATGCAGCCTGACGCCAGAGTGCAGGCCAAAGCGCATGTGGCGGATGTTCCTTCCGTTGGGGAAGCGGCATCCATACGCTATGCGCTACCTGCCTTATCGGATAGTAAGATACTGTGTGTGGGGCTGAATTACGCGGCTCATGCCGCCGAAGGTGGGCGGGATGTGCCAGAGCTGCCCATTTTTTTCATTCGCTATCCCAGCTCCTTTGTGGCGGCGGGTGAGGCATTGCGGCATCCCGCTATTTCTGACAAGTACGATTATGAGGGCGAGTTGGTTGTTGTGGTTGGGCAGGCGTTGTGGCGCGCCTCTGAAGCAGAGGCCGAAGCCGCGATTGTGGGGTATATGCTGGGGATGGACGGATCCGTACGGGATTTTCAGAAACGTACCCCGCAATGGACGCTGGGGAAAAACTTTGACGCCAGTGGTGCTCTGGGGCCTGGGCTAACCTTAGCGGAGGATATGCCAGCAGGTGCGGTGGGCGTGACGCTGACCACAACGCTGAATGGACAGGAATTGCAGCATGGACATACGGATGATTTGATTTTTACCATTCCGCATTTGCTGGCAGAATTATCGCAGGTGATGCGCCTGCAAGCAGGGGATATGTTGTTGACCGGCACCCCTGAGGGGGTAGGGTTTGCCCGTCATCCCCGCATCTGGTTACAGCCGGGGGATAAGCTGAAGATTGCAGCAACGGGTCTGGAGCCGCTTGAGTTGTCGGTCGCTGCTGGTTCGTGAGCTATGTTGTCTGTTGCTACGTGATATAAAATAACACAGGTCAGCTCAGAAATAAGACCGACGGGTATATTTTTTTGTTGCATAGAGGCTTTGTTAACCCCTATCGGTCAGTGTTGGCATAAGCATAATATAAAGACAGGTGAATATGCCATGTTTTCGACCTTTGCCCATGATGCGTATATGAATCAATTGCCCCGTTCTTCAAGCTATCCTCGCCTTGCATTTGGTTGCAAGCGTGCCATGGATGTGATGCTGGCGGGCATGGCGTTACTGTTGGTGGCACCGCTGTTGTTGCTGATTGCGCTTCTGATTAAGCTGGAAAGCCGGGGGCCGGTGTTTTTTCGGCAGGAGCGCGGAGGGCTGAATGGTCAACCGTTCTCTATTTACAAGTTTCGTACCATGGTGGTGCATCAGCCGCCACAGGAAGGCCGTGCCATGCAGGCGGTTAAGAGTGACCCCCGCGTGACCCGTCTGGGGCGCGTGCTGCGTAACCTGTCTCTGGATGAATTGCCGCAATTGCTGAATATTCTCAACGGAGATATGTCCTTGGTTGGGCCGCGGCCGCACCCGGTAAGCATGGATCGGGAATATGCGCGGCAGATACCGACGTATGATCAGCGGTTCCGGGTGCGTCCGGGGCTGACAGGCTTGGCGCAGGTGAAAGGTTGGCGTGGTGAGACCGACACGCTGCATAAGATGGAAATGCGTGTGCATTACGATAATGAATATATTGACCATTATTCCCTGTGGCTGGATGTGAAAATTATCGTGGGGACGGCGCTGGTGGTGTTTTTTCAGCGCAATGCATACTAGGCACGACGCATGAGCAGTGCCTTGGCGGGCGGGCAGTGCGGTCAGGTGCCTGCTGTAGAAGAACGATGGTAGATGAGTAGGATAGTTTCAGTATGGCACGATTTTATCATGCATACCCACGGGTAGCGGTAACCGGCGGGGCAGGCTTTTTGGGATCGCACCTATGCGACCGCCTGATTGCCGACGGCGCCGAAGTGCTGTGCATTGATAATTTTTATACCGGCTCCAAACAAAATATTGCCCACCTGAAAGGGCACCCGATGTTTGAGCTGATTCGGCATGATGTGACCATGCCGCTGTATGTGGAAGTGGATCAGATTTACAATTTGGCCTGTCCTGCTTCTCCGGTGCATTACCAGTATGACCCTGTGCAAACGGTCAAAACCAGCGTGCATGGTGCGATTAACATGCTGGGGCTGGCCAAGCGGCTGGGGGCGAAGATTTTGCAGGCTTCCACCAGCGAAGTGTATGGTGACCCGTTGGTGCATCCACAAACCGAGGAATATTGGGGCAATGTGAACCCGATTGGGGTGCGCTCCTGCTATGATGAGGGAAAGCGCTGCGCGGAGACCTTGTTTTTTGACTATCATCGGCAATATCAGTTACCGATTAAGGTGGTACGAATTTTCAATACCTACGGCCCGCGGATGAACATGAATGATGGCCGCGTTGTGTCTAATTTTATTGTGCAGGCGTTGCGTGGCGAACCCATTACCATTCATGGCGATGGTTCACAGACCCGTTCTTTTTGTTACGTAGATGACCTGATTGAGGTGATTTGGCGGATGATGCAGAGTGATCAGGCGGTGATTGGCCCGATCAACATTGGTAACCCCGGAGAGTTTACCATACGGGAATTGGCGGAACTGGTACTGGAGATGACGGATTCACGCTCCCGGATTGAGTATTTGCCACCTGCGGCAGATGACCCGATGCAACGCCGCCCGAACATTCAGAAAGCCAAAGACCAGTTGGGCTGGGAGCCGAAGGTGGCTCTGCGCGATGGGTTGAAAGAGACGATTGCCTATTTTCGTGCCATGGTGGATTAGGCCGTATTTTCTGTTGAAACAGTTCATGAGTGTCAGCCAACATGGGGGTGTTGTGCTGTTGCGTCCGGCTATTGGTTTTCAGGTTAGACTTCCAACATTTGCTGGGTAGCCTGTACCACCCGTTTGAGGGGGAAGCTTAAAATCACTGTGGTGCCGCTGCCGGGGGTGCTGTGGATAATCATTTCCCCCTGATGCAGGTGCAGGAGTTTTTTGGCCAATGGAAGTCCCAGTCCTGTGCCTTCGTAGCGGCGATTGAGGCCACTGTCGATTTGGCCGAAATACTGTAATGCCTGATCTATTTCATCCAGATCCATGCCGATACCGGTATCTTCGATGATGATTTGCATGCCTGCTTTATCCCCGGCGGGGATATATTGCGCGGAAACCGTGACGCGCCCGCCTTCCTCCGTGAATTTAACGGCGTTGGAGAGGATGTTGAGCACAATTTGCTTAAAGCGATGTTCATCCGCAATCAGGCGGGGTAGGTTTTCCGGTATTTTGGACTTCAGAAGCACTTCGCCGCGGTCTGCCCGCTCTTCCAGCAATTTGACGCAATGACGCAGGACGGTGGCGATATCCATTTCCTGTTCATCAAAGCGCATCATGCCTGCTTCTGCTTTGGAAAGATCCAGAATATCGTTAATGATATGCAGCAGATGGGTGCCGGACTCGTTGATGTCGCGTGCATATTCCAGATAGCGTGCCTGTTCGATGGTGCCGAACATTTGCTGGCGGATGATATCTGAAAAGCCAATGATGGCATTGAGTGGTGTGCGCAGTTCATGGCTGATATTGGCCAGAAACTCTGATTTGGTGCGGCTGGCAGATTCCGCGACCACGCGGGCGCGTTCCAGTTGATGATTTTGTTGCATCAGGCGTTTTTCACTGGCTTCAATTTCTGCCAGCATGGTGTTGAAGGCGCTGACCAGCATATCCAGTTCGTTGCGGCGGGAAGATCCTTCCGGAATTTCGGCTCGCACGGAAAAGTCTTTATTTACAGCCACTTTACGAGCAGTGCGTGCCAGATGCATGATGGGGCGGTTAATGGATTCCTGCATGATGCGCGCCATGAAAAAGGAGAAAAGGCTGACACCAATGGCAACGGCCAGTGCGGTGAGAAACTGACGATGCAGGAAGGCGTGGATTTCCCGCAGGTCAGATTCCAGATAGATGCCGCCGATGGCATCCCCCAATTTGACAATGGGTTTGTAGATGAAGAGTTGGGAAGTGGAGAGTTGGATGGTTTCCCGCGCTTGGGGGGGTGGGCAGGGGACGTAGCCCGACTCTTCTCGCAGGGAGGGATTGAGGTAATAGGCGAAGACCTCATCTTTGCGATACAGGCAGACGCGCTGAATGGAGGGTTTGGACTCAAAGACGCTTAAGTTGCGTTGGGCGACTTCCGGGTCATCAAAAATCAGTGCGGCGGCATTGCGATCCCCCGCGACTTCTGCGGAGAGGGTCAGGTCGGTGGCCATATTCTGGCGGAGATGGTAGATGCCGAACAGGGTAATCAGCACGCCGGTCAGCAGCACGGCCACCATACTGACCGCCATGATAATGAGGGTCAGGCGATGCCGGATGGATAGGTTGCTGAACCAGTTGCGAGTCATGGTGCAAGTACCTTGTGGGCGACTTCCAGCAGGCCAGGATCCAGAGTGAGCTGTGCCTTTTGTGCCGCTTGCGTATTGATAACAAGTTAGACCCGCTGGTTCAGGGTGACAAAACCAATCATGCCGCCTTTTTCCGCAAAATCCGGCATATCACTGACGGTGAGTATGGGCTGTTTTTGCAGTTTTTTGGCGAGCGTGCGCCAGCGGGATTTCAGGCTGGGAGCCAGATAGAGAATGTGGCAGCCAGACCAGTTTTTTGCCTCGATCTGTCGTTGGATACGGATGGGAATATTCTGCACGGTTTCGCCTTCCAGAATGGTGAGGGCGTTGTGAAAGGGATCCTGGCCAGCGATGCAGAGGGTAAAGTCCTTCCCGAAACCGGGCCAGCGGACAAACTTGGTGAAATGGTACAGGAAGGCGGCTTTGACATAATATTCAGCCGAGGCTTCCGGGTTGTTAGCACGGCTGGCAGATGGGGTGAGGCTGACGGTAGCCAGCAGCAGGACTGCCAAGCATCGCCGGAGTGCGGGGTGGATACGGTATGGGCGATAGGTGGGGGTTAAAAACGCCATGTCACCTGCCCATACACTGCGCGTGAAATGTTGGTGGGGGTCGTGTAGAGGAAGCCCGGAAACTCCTGATGGGTTTCTTCCAGTAGGTTTTGGCCAACCAAGCTCAGTTCCAGCCCGTCCATTGCTTGCCATGCCAGACGTAGATCCAGCCGAAGGTAGGCATCTACTGTTGTGTCTTCCAGATCATCCACATAGGCGAGCCATTGGTCGAATTGCCAGTCTTCGGCTACATCCCACCGTGATTCCAGTTGCCACTGGTGGCTGGGGGATAGATTGTCACTACCCACAGCAGCATTTGCTGACTGTTTGTGGTTCAGGAAGGAGTAGCTACCGCGCAGCCGCCATTCTGGCAGGGCTTGCCAGTCTGCGGCCAGCTCCAGCCCGGTACTGAGGGCGTGCGCCTGATTGCCGGGACGAAGCGTGATGACGTTGGCGGGGGCGAAAAAGGGATCGGCGGAGGGAGCAATGCCGGTAGCGGTGGCACTGAAAATATCCTGATAATCCTGATAGAAGAGGGTGCTGTCGAATGACAGGTCATCCCGCGGGACGTAACGCCAGCCGAATTCCAGCGCGTGCATATTTTCCGAGGACACATGACGGCTACCGACCAGTTGTCGGTACGCAAGGGGGGTGGTGCTGACCTGAGGAATGATATAGCTGATATCATCCACGGCGCGGGCGGGTGAGCGGATAGCACGCGAAGCGGCTGCCCAGAAGGTTTGGTTCTCGGTTGCGTGCCAGCGCAGCCTGACGCTGGGTTGCCATTCAAAGCCAGAATAGTCATTGATTTCCAGTTTGGTGCCGAGTGTCAGGTACCAGCGATTGGGGCTGAGGCGAATATCATCCTGCAGGAAGGCGCTCCAGAGGTAGTCTGTGCGTTCTTCCGGGGTGAAGCGCATGTAGGGGGTACCTTCCAGTGAATCCATCATCAGGCGGGCGCCCATTCCCATGACCCACTGATGGGCGCCGATGGGATCGGCGTTGAATTCTGCATCCAGATTCAGAATATCCTGTTGCTGGTTAAGGGTCGCACGTTCGCGGCTATGGTGATCCCAGTAACTTTGTAGTTTTAGTTGTCCAAGGGAGAAGGGTTTATCCAGCGTGGCCATCACATAACCGCCGCTGTAACTTTCTGTATCATCTGCGAAGCTTTGGAAAGGCGCAGTGAGGGAGGGGAGTTGCAGGTCATACTCTCCTTCACCGGAGAAAAGCTGTGACTGCACGGTGAGGTTCGCATCTTCCGGCAGCGCATGATCCAGCCGAAGACTAAGGTTGCGCAGGCGGCTTTCGTCTTCAAAAGCATCGCCCTGACGTCGGTGCGCCATGGTGCCAGTGGCACGCAGGGCCGTGTTTTCGTCCAGTTTCTCGCCGTAACGGTAAGCGATGGCTCCGCGTTCTTCACTGCCGGTGCGTGTCTGTACCAGATGGCCTAACGTCTCATCTGCCCGTTTGGTGATGATGTTGATGACGCCGTTGACGGCATTGGCTCCCCATAGGGTAGCACCGGGGCCGCGGATGACTTCGATGCGGGCGATATTTTCCATAAGGGGCATGTGCATGTCCCAGTAGACCCCGGCAAACAGCGGGGTGTAAATCATGCGGCCATCCATGAGAACCAGCAATTTATTGGCAAACTGGCTGGCTGATCCACGTGCAGTGACGACCCAGCCATGATTATGAGCGCGGGCGACTTGCAGGCCGGGTACATGGCGAAGGGCTTCCGGCAGGGTGGTGGCACCGGAGCGGCGAATATCCTCTTCAGTCAGGACAAAGATGGCGGCGGCGGCATCTTTATACTGTTGCTCCCGTTTGGAGACAGAGGTGACCATCATGTTGGACAGATGTTCCAGCGGTAAATCCAGCAGGGCTTTTGGGTTCTCCAGCGGGTTAGTGGTGGAAGCCCTGAGAGGCGCTGGGGTGAGTAAGGAAAAACCAATGCAGGCGCACATAGCTATGCAAACGGGTGAAACAAAGCGGTACTGCATGGTTAATAAACCTTCCCTGAGCCGTTGCCGGTGCATCGTCATACCAGCCTTGGTGGGGATGCGTTCCCTCTGAAGTGGCATGGTATGGTCATCAGATGATCCCTGTATGGCATATGCAGGTGCAGATTACGCATTTTTAGCGAGGAACACAAGTATTGCTGGTTGGGTGAAGATTGGATGGGGTTATCCATTACGGCTGCCGATTTGTTTGAGGTAGATGGTGACCGCTTCATCCAGTTCACGGAGAACTTTGCGTCCCAGAGGGTCATGGGTACCGGCGCGGCGTTCCATAAAAATGGCATTGATGGCGCTAATGTGGGAATGAATGAGGTGGTTGGCCGCAGGACTAATATGGTGAAGGCGGCTGATAAAACGAAACAGGGAGTCTGCCATATCGGTTGCGAGAGGGAAGCCGACCATGCCTGCGGTGCCTTTGATGCGTAGTGCCAGTATTCGCATTTGTTGCAGGCTGATTTCTGGGGTTGGCGAGGTGTTAATCTCGTGCGCTAGCATTTTTAGCTTATTCAAATCTCCCAGACAGCGTTTTTGCAGTTCGTCCCGCCCACCGTCTAACACCAGTTGGCTGGCGCGGATGCGGCTTTCTGTAAACAGACTGCGCAGGGGAACGCGAATCAGATCACGCAGCCGAAAATCGGGTTTGATGATGATGACCCTGCCGCGTTTATCGGGCTTTTGTGGTGGGATGGCTGGGGGAGAGGGCGTGCGGTCAGGCATGGGGTGGTATGACCTCCGGGCTGTATTGGTCGCGGCGGTCACGTTCCTGATAGTGGACACTGCTACGGCGGCGGCGGTCGGGTCCGGTAAAGGAGGGAGCCTGCACGAAATCCCTTGGTTTTTCGATGATGCTGGTCAGGCGTTGGCACAATTTTGCCATGTCAAAGGGTTTGGCCAGATATTCTGTAATGCCGGCATCCCGCGCCTGAGTGACATCTGCCATACCGGTACGACCTGTCATCATAAGAATGGGCAGATACGGATTGGGGGAATGTGGATGCTGGCGGATGTAGTGTACCAGTGCCAGCCCGTCCATGGGTGCCATTTCCCAATCGCAAAGCAGAATATCCACCGGGTGCATGCGCATGATGGTCAGTGCAGATTCCCCGTCATCCGCTTCGCTGATATGGGTGAAGCCCAGACGCTTGAGAGCAGTTTTGACCAGTTGACGCAGGATGGCATCATCTTCTGCGATGAGCAAGTGAACCTTGCTGAGATACTGTTCCGGGTTGGGGGTACTGTACGACATGCAGTGCCATTCCATGGGTGGGCATGGGGCAAGCTTACGGACAAGGGCTTAAGGATGGGTTTACACGGCGGGTGGAGCCGTTATTCGCCGCTTAATTCACCGCCGGTGAGGAAGTCTTTCGAGGTGCCATATTCCACGCAGAAATTATAGCCTTCGTGCCAACCCAGGTTGTAGAGTTTGTTGTTACGCAGGGTGGGATCTTGCTGGGTATTATACAGCAGCATGGGGATAATACCCGCAGTTACGGCATAGCCTGCATCGCAGCCGTGGCTGTAACCCGTGACGAACTCTGGTGGGCCGCTTGGCTCGGTCATGTGCAATATCATGGGTTTGCAGGCAGCGGCCAGCAACAAACAGGTACAGCAGATGGAAGCGAGAAATGTTTTCATGCCATGAGCATAATGGAAAAAGATGACAATATTATGACGGTTGCAGCAGAGGCAGCATTGCACCTTCCAGCCGTTGAAAAGCGGCCGTCAATTGTGGAAGGAGCATGGCAGCTTCCGGGGTGTTTGGGGGGGTATTGCGATGGTGCTGGCAGAGACCCGATAGTTCTTCCGCGCCAATATTCAGTGTGGCACCTTTAAGTTCATGCAGGGCGCGCTGCCAGCTATCAGGGGGGCGTTTTCCCTGTTGGGATTCGCTGAGTTCCTGCAGGCAGCGGTGAAAAGTCGCCTGAACATGATGCCAGATGATGTGCCGTGCCGCCATATCATCGGCAAAGAGTTCCAGAAAGCGGTGATGGTTAAGCGCGAGGGTCATGCGGGTGCGCCAATGCCTGTTGCAGGGCGGGAGTGAATTCTGCCACGACCTGTTGATACAGCTCCCGTTTGAAGGGGACAATCAGCTCTGGCAGGGACGCAAGAGATGTCCAGCGCCATTCGCAAAACTCCGGGTGGGCGGTTTGCAGGTTAATATCCTCATCTTCCCCCAAAAATTTGAGTAGAAACCAGCGTTGTTTCTGGCCGCGGTACTGGCCATTCCATAATTTGCCGATCAGATGGGCGGGGAGGTCATAATGGTACCAGTCCCGGCTGATGGCGATGATGGCGGCGTTGGCGGTGCCAATTTCTTCTTCCATTTCCCGCAGGGCGGCGGTGTAGGCATCTTCCCCTTCATCAATACCGCCTTGCGGCATTTGCCAATGTTCCGAGCGGGTATCAATACGGCGGGCGACAAAAATATCTCCCTGTCTGTTGAACAGCATAATGCCGGCGCAGGGGCGGTAGGGCAGCAGGTCATAACGGATGAGCTGACTGGCGGGAGGCAGGGGGGAGGTCGGATCATTGACCATGGCCTGGTGCCTTTCCCGGATGCTGACCTTGCATAACGGCGCTGAGAGGAGCCAGAACAAAGCCTTTGGCGGCCAGATTACGGCTCCAGCGTTCGATGGTTTCAAGGGTGGGAGGGTAGGGGCGGCCAACACCTATGGCAAAACCACGGTCTTTGGCGCGGGCTTCCAGCTTGGCGAGCTGCTGTTGGATATGGTCTGTCGTGATGGTGGAATCCAGCAGGCTATCTGCATGCAGGACGGGATATTGCGTGGCGGCTGAGGCTTGCAGGCTGGCGGCGTTGTTATCGGGCTGGCTGCGCAGGAACAGCCATTGCTTTTGTCGCAGCTCGGTATAGACCGTTTCCAGCGTTGGTTGGTAGTGGGTGAATTTTTCGGAGACATCGCTGACCAGACCCACGGCCGGCAGGCGCTGCATCAGCCAGCGCAGACGCGATTGCAATTCTTTGGGCTTTAGGGTGGTCAGCAAGGCTTTATCGCCCGGATCAGCGTAAGGGAAATTGGGAGGCTCCATGGGGGCAGATAGCCACATTTCATGACCCTTGTTATGCAGGCTGGTCGCCATATCGCGGATATGCTGAGGGTAGGGCGAATAAGCGATGGAGATGGCTGCGGGCAGTTCTTCCAGCAGTTGGCCATGGCGTTCACTTAAACCGGCGTTGGTGATGACCAGCGCGATGATGGGGCGGCGATCCGGATTGGTAAAGGCAGAGGCCTGCTGCTGCCAATAGAGTTGAGGGGCGATATCTTCCGTCGTGGGTTGGCTGGCCACTGTGGACGTTGCTGTAGCTTCTGTGTTGGCAGGAGAGGTGGGGGTTGTCCCCTCTTGCGGTTGTGACGGCGTGTCAGATGGGGCAGGGGCGGCGGATGGTGTGGATGCAGATGGGGAAGCTGTTTTTGCCACAGGAGGGGTGGCGGGTGGAGGAGCGGCTGCTGGGGTGGCAGCGGGAAGTGCTGCCTCTTCCGTTGCTTCCTCGCTGTAAGGAAAATCTCCCAGAAAGGCTTGCTCCGCGACATTATAGACAGCACGTTGCCCCGTTTTGTGAGCCTGTAGCCGGGCACTGCTGGCGCTGAGCAGGTAATAGCCGCCTCCGGCCAGCAACAAGGCAATTCCAAGACTGGCTAGAAAAAGCCATGGAGCCGCTTGTTTGAGGGTGATGCCGGAAGGGAAGGGCACAGCGGAGAGCCTTTAATGGTTAAGACGAAGGGGTTGCTTTAGCGGCAGCAGGGGGGGCGGTTTCTGAATTTTGGGCACGGTAGAGGCGAATGCCGTGAATGAGATCCAGCGCACGTTGAAGTTGGTAATCTTCCAGTGCTTCCTTGCTGCGCTTGGCGCGGGCAGCGCGTTCTTTATCGGTCAGTTCCAGTTTCAGGCCTGCTGTATTGGCCAGATGCCCCGGCAAATCGGCTTCGGAACGGTTGGCCATTTCGATGGCTTCAATTTTGGAGGGGATGACCTCAATGTCCGGCACAATACCTTCTGCCTGAATGGAGCGGCCAGAGGGGGTGTAATAACGGGCGGTGGTCAGGCGCATGGCCCCGTTTTCTGAAAGAGGAATGACGCTTTGCACCGAACCTTTGCCGAAGGATTTGGTGCCAAGCAGCATGGCGCGTTTGTGGTCTTGCAGGGCGCCAGCCACAATTTCGGAAGCGGAAGCCGAGCCACCGTTAATAAGAACGACGATGGGCAGACCGTCCGTAATGTCCCCCGCCTGAGCATTGTAGCGTTTGGCGGTGTCTTCTGCCCGGCCACGGGTCGAGACAATTTCCCCTTCGGTGAGGAAGGCATCCGCCAGTTTGATTGCCTGATCCAGCAGGCCGCCGGGGTTATTGCGCAAGTCCAGAATAACGCCCTGAATGCCGTTTTTGCCGGATTCTTTTTTCAGGCGTTCAAAGGCCTTGACCATGCCACTGTGGGTTTGCTCTGAGAAAGAGGTGACCCGAAGATAGGCAATGCCTTCTTCAATGCGGCTACGCACGGAGCGGATTTTAATAATATCGCGCTTCAGGGTGAATTTCAGGGGTTTTTCCTCCCCCTCCCGCAGGACGGTCAGTTCAATACTGGTGCCGACTTTGCCACGCATTTTATCCACCGCTTCGGACAGGCTGAGACCCATCACCGCCTCGTCATTAAGGTGGCTGATGTAATCGCCTGCTTTGATGCCTGCTTCTGCCGCCGGGGTTTCGTCAATTGGGGAAACCACTTTGATGAGGCCATTTTCCATGGTGACCTCGATACCCAGCCCGCCAAATTCGCCTTTGGTTTGCACCTGCATTTCCTCAAAGGCATCTGCCGGGAGGTAGCTGGAATGGGGATCCAGCGAGGTGAGCATGCCGTTGATGGCGGATTCGATGAGGTCTTTATCCTCGACTTCTTCAACATAATTTTCGCGCACACGCTCGAACACATCGCCGAACAGTTCCAGCATTTCATAGTTGGGGCCAGTATCTTTGGCCGTTTTCTCCTGCGCGTGGAGCGGTACGGCAGAGAAGCTGACGCCAAGCGTACAGCCAAACATGAGGGCAAGCAGACGGGTACGGCAGAAATGGGTCATATCAACTATTCGCTTTCACCTGTTCAGGGTTCATCCACGGCAGGGGGTCTATGGGTCTTGAATGATTTCTAAGTTCTACATAGAGTTTTGTCAAACCATCGTCACTGCTGCCCATGCGACCGAGGGGTTCCGCTTGCAGCACATATTGACCAATACGTACATCAATATGCTGTAGGCCGGCAATCAGACTGTGATGTTCTTCATCATGCCGTACGATGACGATATTGCCATAACTGAGGAAAGGGCCGGTGTAGACCACTTCCCCGCCGTAAGGGGCGACCACGGCAGCATTGGCGCGGGTTTCAATGTGCAGGCCTTTGGTCAGTGCGTCATTGAGGGAGCGTTTGCTGCCATAACGACCGATGATTTTGCCTTGTGCCGGCAACGCAAAACGCCCTTTGGCTGCCGCCAATGAGGATGGGGCGGCTTTGGGTGCATTGGGGGTGGTTTGGCTGGGTTTGCGGGTGGCAGCCGGGGGAGTGGTCGGTTGCCGGGGGTCTGGTTTCCATTGTGGGCGGATGCTGGCCAGTGCTTTCATTTGGGCATCGCGGCTGGCTTCCAGTTGTTGCAGAAGCTGCTGCATATTTTGTGCTTCTGTTGCCAGACGCGCCATTTCTTTGCGTTTCCCGCTGAGTTCGCCTTGCAGTTCTGTCAGAAGTTGCTGGTGTTCTATCATGTGGGTTTGCAGTTCTTCCTGCTGCTCTTGCAGGGTTTCGCTTTCGTCTGTCAGGGCGATGCGAATGGACTCACTTTCCTGTTTCAGGCTGGCCAGATGTTGCAGGCTTTCTTTCAGTTCCGTTGCGCGGCGGTTCAGGCTGCTGTTGACGGCGGAAAGCGCAGAGGCCGTGCGAATGGACTCGCCAAAGCTACCGGGGCGTGCCAGCCACGCTTCTTCCGGTACCAGTGTCAGGCGGGACATGGCTGTGAGCATGCGGCTGCTCTGGCGGGTGCTGTGTTGTAATTTGGTTTCTGTTTCCGCCTGTTGTTGCTGGAGAAGGGAGAGTTTATCTTCCAGTGCGGTAAGGGCGGCTTCGTTTTTCTGGATCTGTTGTGCCAGCTTCACCATGGTGCGTTGCTGTTTATGCAGGGTTTGATCGGCCTCTTTCTGGCTGGACAGCAGAGCCTTTTCTTCCTCGCTCAGGTGTTCCATCTGGCTTTGCAGTTCTTGCAATTGCTCTGCGGAAGGGGTGCCCTCTGCATCTTGCGCAATGACGCGGGCAGGGAGGGTGCCGACAGAGAGGCCGAGCAAAAGAGAGAGCAACAGCAGGAGGGTGTGGCGTGGGAGCGGCATATCAGCGGTTTCCTCCTGTGGCGGAGGTGGTGGTTGTTGTTGCGGTGACAGGTAGGGTCAGCACTTTGCCTTGCATGGATGCCGGAATGGGAAGCCCCATCAGGGAAAGGCAGGTGGGGGCGATATCCGCCAGCGTACCTTGCCCTAATGCGTGTGGCAATGCGTTGGCTGCGGCGCCATAGATGAGAAAAGGGACCGGCAGGGTGGTATGTGCCGTGTGCGGTTGATGGGTGTCGGCATCATGCATGCATTCCGCATTGCCATGATCTGCTGTGATGAGAAGGCTGCCGCCTGCGGCATCCACGGCGTGCAGCAGACGACCCAGACAGGTATCCACCGCGGCGACGGCTTCCAGGGTGGCGGCCAAATTGCCGCTGTGTCCCACCATATCGGTGTTGGCGTAGTTTACTACCAGAAGCTGGGTATGACCCGCTTGCAAGGTCTGTATCAGGGCATCTGTGACGGCGGGTGCGGCCATCTCCGGTTGCAGGTCATAGGTGGCGACAGCGGGAGAGGGGATGAGGATACGGTCTTCGCCAGAGAAAGGCTCTTCCCGTCCCCCATTGAAGAAAAACGTGACATGGGCGTATTTTTCCGTCTCTGCGATGCGTAGTTGCCTGCCGCCATGGGCAGAGACGACTTCACCCAACGTGTGTTCCGGTTGTTCTGGGGGAAAGAGCGTTTGCACAAAGCGGTTGAGTTGGCTGGAATATTCGACCATACCAAGTGCCTGCGCGAACGGCAGGCCGGGACGTGTAAAGGCGGTAAAAGCCGGATCCAGCAGGGCTGTTGCCAGTTGACGCACCCGATCTGCCCGGAAATTGGCGAGTAACAGAATATCCCCCTCCTGCACGCCTGTATAATCTGCGAGTACGGTGGGGGTGACAAACTCATCGGTTTGTTGGGAGGCATAGGCTTGTTGCAGGGCGGTGAGGGCATCTGGCTGGCGGGGGGCTTCTGCCTGTACGATGGCGCGGTAGGCTTTTTCTATGCGTTCCCATCGTTTATCCCGATCCATGGCATAGTAGCGACCGCTGATGCTGGCGATAGATAGCAGCGGATGTTGTGAAAGCTGCGGCAGCACTTGTTTCAGGTAGGTTTCTGCGCTTTGGGGGGGGGTGTCTCGTCCGTCCAGAATGGCGTGGACATGGCATGGCACCTGTGCCGTGGCCACCGTCTCTGCCAGTGCCACCAGATGGTTTTGGTGGGAATGTACACCGCCGGGCGAAAGCAGGCCGACCAGATGCACAGCCTTGCCAGTGCGGTGTGCCTGTGCCAATGCCGATTGTAAGATGGGGTGGCTGGCAAGTGAGCCGTTTGCCACGGCAGCATCAATGCGCGGCAGGCTTTGGTAGATCACGCGGCCACTGCCGATGGTCATATGCCCGACTTCGGAATTGCCCATTTGCCCATCGGGCAGGCCGACATCCAGTCCGGAGGTGGAGAGGGTTGCCATGGGGCAGGTGGCTACCAGTCTGTCCCAATGTGGGGTAGGCGCCTGTGCAATGGCATTGTACGGAGAAGGAGGCGCCAGTCCCCAGCCATCCAGAATGCACAGCACGAGCGGCGTGTTGCGCCATGCCACACCGGAGGATGGATGCTGGGGAGGGGTAGATGCGTCAGGCATCGGTTTTGATGACCTTTTGTCCTTCATAGATATAGTAGAGGGTTTCTGCCACTTCTTCGATATAGTCACCCATACGCTCAAAGTTTTTGGCGGCAAATAGCAGGTGCATGCCATGCAGCACGTGCTCTGGTTCTCCGGCCATAATTTCGCGGATATCATCAAAAAAGCGGTGGTAGAGTTCGTCCATCACATGGTCGGAACGCAGAACTTTGCCCGTATGCTTGGCAGAGGAGCTTTCCAGCATGGAGACAATATGATCCAGCATCTTTAAGCCGACAGCGGCCATCTCCGTCAGGGATTTGACGGTTTTTTTGGCTTTATAATCTCCCAGTTCCAGCGTGTGGCGGACGGTGCTGCGGCACAGCTCCCCCACGCGGGCGAGGGCGGAAGCAATGCCCATGGCCATGGTCACCAGGCGCAGATCTTCCCCCATGGGGCTGTGCAGCTTGATGATTTGGGTGGTGAGTTCCTCAATGGCGTCTTTATGGTCGCGCAGGCCGTAGAGCAGGTTGCGTGCTTCTTCCAGTAATTGCATTTCCCGCTCTTGCAGGGTGCGGGTGGAGAGTTTCATCAGTTGGCGGACACTGCTGGCCATGGCGGTGAAATGGTGGCGAAGTTCGGTAAACTGGGCGTTGTAGGTAGGGGTGGACATGGAACGTCTTTCTGTCTTCATTATTATTCAGGTCATGAGCGGCGGGTTATGGCTGCGGCATGCGGTGCATAACGGAGTGAAAAGAGGAGATGGATTGTATGCTCCCCTCTGTTCTGCGTAGCGAAAAACAGTGCGAAAGTAAAGCCTTTCCCCCTCGGCTCTTGCTACGCAGTGTGTGCGGGTCATCAGGTTGCAGAGGGCAGCAGCCACTGGTGTAAGGCATAGGCCAAAAGCAAAAGCATTAGCCCCAGCACAAAGCACAGCCAAAAAGACAGCGGCCACCAACGGCTGAGCAGGAAAGGGACAAAAAATAGTAAAGAAAGAGGTACGCCCACCAAAATGCTTTGCGCCATGCGGATGCTGGTGGCATCCCCATGCTGGAGTTGCGTGAAAACCAGTGCCAGCAAAGAGGTGAGGGGCATTGCGATGAGAAAGCCCGCCAGTTCCGGCTTTTTACCCGCCAGCCACGAGGTAAAGGCGATGGCCAGTGCTGCAACAAGGGTTTTGAGGGTGAAGAGCATGGTCAGGCTTTCTGTGTCGGTATGGTGGTGGCCAGACGGTATTCTTCTGCCAGTTGGCGGTAATTTTCTGCAGATTCGGGGATGTAGGCGCGTTCGGATTCTTTGAGGGGGCGCAGGTATTTGGCCGGGCTGCCTGCCCAGAGTTCGCCGGTTGGAACGTTTTTGCCGTTGGTCAGTAAAGCGCCCGCAGCGACCATGGCATAGGGGTGTACGGTGGCGGTATCCATGATAATGGCGCCCATGCCGATGAAACAATCATCCATCAGCGTGCAGGCATGCAGCAGGGCTTTATGCCCAACGGTAATACCGTTGCCGATGCGGGTGGGGCCATCGAAACGGGACTCATGGATGATGGTGCCGTCCTGAATATTGGTGCGCTCACCGATTTCGATGTAGCTGACATCTGCCCGCAGCACGCAATTGTACCAGATGCTACTGTGGGCACCGATGCGGACATCCCCTACCAATACGGCATTTTCCGCAATAAAGGCGGTGGGGTGAATGGTGGGGAGAATGCCCCGATAGGGGAGGAGGAGTGGCATGGGTGATGTGTTCCAAATGTTGATGGTGAATAGGGGGAGTGCGCCTGCATCAGGCGGCCATATTCTCCACTCAATGGTGATTGAACCTAGGGAAAGAGTGGAGCCTGTAGCAGGGCGGTGGTTTCCGGCAGGTGGAACATGAGGTTGGCGTTTTGAATGGCCTGACCCGCCGCGCCTTTGACCAGATTATCAATGACGCTGACCAGAATGGCCTTGCCCTGTATGCGGTCTTCCCCCACGGCGATATGGCAAAAATTGCTGCCCCGGACATCGCGGGTTTTGGGCCATTCTGCTTCCGGTAGAATATGCACAAAAGCGTCGTGAAGATACTGCTGCGTCAATGCCTGTCGTAGGTCGGTGGGGGTGACGTTGGGAGCCAGATCGACATATAATGTGCTAAAAATACCTCGATTTATAGGGAGAAGGTGGGGGGTAAAGCGAATCTGAACAGAGGTTTGTGCGGCAGAGGAAAGTTCTTGCTCAATTTCTGGCAGGTGGCGATGGTTGCCGATCGCATAGGCGGAGAACGATTCGTTCAGTTCGCAGAAGAGATTGGCTTCTTTGGCGCTGCGCCCGGCGCCGGTAACGCCGGATTTACTGTCAGCGATGATGCTGTGCGGCTGAATGAGCTGTTGTTTGAGCAGCGGTAGCAGCGGCAGGAGAATAGAGGTGGGGTAACAGCCGGGATTAGCGACCAGCCTCGCACCCGCAATGGCATCGCGGTTATGTTCGGTCAGGCCATAAACCGCAGCAGGTTGCAGAGCGGGAGCCTGATGCGCCTGACCATACCATTGGGCGTAAGTTTCCAGATTACGCAGCCGGAAATCCGCAGAGAGATCTACGATGCGGATGGACGGCGGCAGAGCGGCAATGGCCGCTTGTGAGGTGCCGTGAGGTAGGGCGCAAAAGACTAACTCGATGCGGCTCCAGTCAATTTCGGATGCTTCTACCAGTGGAGGTAGGGGCAGGTGGCGTAGCTGTGGGTAAATATCCGCATAGCTGTGTCCGGCTTTGCTGTGGGCGGCTAGCGCGGTGAGTTGCATGTGTGGGTGCTGGTGGAGGAGGCGTACCAGTTCGGCTCCGGTGTAGCCGCTGGCACCTAATATGGCGGTGCGGATGATGGACATGTGTTGGCGACTTTCCAAGGGTGCGGATAAAGGTCGCTTATGCTACGCGCAAACAGGCGAACGGGCAAGAGGGATAGGGCGACCGCACCCCGTGAGAGCGAGGGAGGACGGGGCAAGACGTGAGGACAGCAGTGCGAGCCTTTGGCGAGTGAAACGAGAGGGGCGAAGCCACACCAACGGTTGTGTCAGGTGAGGGCTAGCAAGCCCGAACCAGCCCTGAGCCGCCCTCATTTGCGAGACAGGAGTCGAGCAAGGAGGGAATAAAACAACCGAATGGAGCCAAGGAAAAATCTACCTAAAAATGCAGATTTTTAACGGCTTTCACCTGCGGCAGGGCGGCAATTTTGCCCAGCAAATCATCGGAGACGGGGGCATCCAGCTCGACCAGAGCCAAGGCTTCGCCGCCTTCGTGGTTTCGTCCCAGATGGAAGTTGGCGATGTTGACGCCCGCTTCGCCCAACAGCATACCCAGTTGACCGATAAAACCGGGTTTATCCTCGTTATTGACGTAGAGCATATGTTCACTGAGGGAGGCTTCCAGTTTGATATCATGCACATTGACAAGACGCACTTTGCCATTGAACAGAGTGCCTTCAATGACGCGGGTGCGGCGTTCACTTTCCACCACCAGACGCACCAGCGTGCGGTAGTCCGGGTTGTTGTCGCGCTTGAGTTCAGACAGGGCGATGCCACGTTCTTTGGCGATGAGCGGCGCGTTGATCATGTTCACGCTTTCCACCTGTGGTGCCAGCAGGCCACGCAGCAGTGCGGACACCAGCGGACGGGTGTTGAGGGTGGAGGCGGTGCCTTCAAACTCGATGCGCACGGATTTCAGACCCGTTTCTGAGATTTGGCCAGCAAAGCTGCCCAGTGTATCTGCCAATTGGATGTAGGGGGCGAGGCGCTTGGCATCTTCTGCGGAGACGGACGGCATGTTCAGTGCGTTGGTCACGGAGCCTTTGGTCAGGTACTCTGCCATTTGTTCCGCTACTTGCAGCGCCACTTTTTCCTGAGCTTCCAGTGTGGATGCGCCCAAATGCGGAGTGCAGATGACATTTTCCATGCCGAACAGAGGATGGCTGTGGGCGGGTTCTTCTGCAAATACATCCAGCGCGGCACCGGCGACATGCCCGGATTCCAGCGCGTCTTTCAGGGCGGCTTCATCGATCAGGCCACCACGGGCGCAGTTGATGATGCGCACGCCTTTTTTGCATTTCGCCAAGGCTTCCCGGCTAATGATGTTGCGGGTGCTGTCGTTCAGCGGGGTGTGCAGTGTAATAAAATCGGCACGTTGGAACAGGGTATCCAGCTCCACTTTTTCGATGTTCATTTCTGCGGCGCGGGCTTCGGTGAGGAAGGGGTCATAGGCGACCACATGCATTTTTAACCCTTGAGCGCGATCTGCCACAATGGAACCAATATTGCCGCAGCCGACCAGACCCAGTGTTTTGCCGCAGAGTTCTACCCCCATGAAGCGGTTTTTCTCCCACTTGCCGGCATGGGTGGAGGCATTGGCCTGTGGAATATCCCGCGCCAGTGCCATCATCATGGAGAGGGCGTGTTCTGCGGTGGTGATGGAGTTGCCAAACGGGGTGTTCATGACCACCACACCGCGTGCGGTGGCGGCTGGAATATCCACATTATCTACCCCGATACCGGCACGTCCGACCACTTTCAGGTGGGTGGCGGCAGATAGAATGTCTGCCGTCACTTTGGTGGCAGAGCGAATGGCCAGCCCGTCATAGTCCCCGATAATGGCTTTCAGTTCATCCGGGCTGAGACCCGTTTTCACGTCAACATCCACGCCTTTGTGTTTGAAAATATCCACGGCAGCGGGGCTGAGTTTGTCGGAAATGAGAACTTTTGGCATGAGAGATACCCTTTGCAGAAAACCAAACAGAAAAATGGGATAAGAATAGGTTATGCGGCTTGTTTCAGGCTGCGTAATGCTTCCCCGTAGGCCCAGTCAATCCATGGCAGGAGAGCCTGAATATCGGCCACGTCCACCGTGGAACCGCCCCAGATACGCAAGCCAACCGGTGCTGTGCGGTAGGCGCCAATATCATAGGCAACGCCTTGCTTTTCCAGAAGGGAGGTGATGGTTTTGGCGAAGGCCTGTTGTGCGTCATCTGCCAGAGAGGTGACTTCCGGTGCGGTGAAGGTCAGGCAGATGGAGGTGGTGGAACGGGTGGCTGGATCGGTGGCCAGAAAATCCACCCATGGGGTGTTGGCAACCCATGCGGCCACAGCAGCAAAATTGGCCTGTGCGCGTTGCTGCATGGCAGATAAGCCGCCTTGTTGCTGCATCCATTGCAGGCTGACCAGTGCATCTTCCACGCAGAGCATGGAAGGGGTGTTGATGGTGGCGCCCTCAAAAATTTCTTTGGCGAACTGGCCTTTTTTGGTCAGTTGGAACAGTTTGGGCAGCGGCCATGCCGGTTGGTAGCGGTTTAAGCGTTCAATGGCGCGTGGGCTGAGAATGAGAATGCCATGCGCGGCTTCTCCCCCCATGGCTTTTTGCCAGGAATAGGTAATGACATCCAGCTTATGCCATGGCAGATCCATAGCGAAAACCGCAGACGTTGCATCACAGAAGACCAGCCCTTGCCGATCATCTGCTATCCAGTCTGCATTGGGAACACGTACGCCGGAGGTGGTGCCGTTCCACGCGAAGACGATATCGCGGGTTTGGCTATCCACCTGCGTCAGATCCGGCAAAGCCCCGTAGGGTGCGGTATAGTAGCGGGCATCCGTCAGTTTAAGCTGGTCTTTGATGTCTTTCATCCAGTCGGTGCTGAAGGCTTCCCACGCCAGTACATCCACGCCACGCTCGCCCAACAGGTTCCATAGAGCCATTTCAAAAGCGCCCGTATCTGAACCTGCGACAATGCCCAGTTCATAGCCGGCAGGCAGGTTGAGCAATTGTTTGCTGAGCTGGATGCATTGTTCCAGCTTGGATTTGCCGATTTTTGCACGGTGGGAACGCCCCAGTGGAGCATCGGAGAGCATCTCCAGAGTAAAGCCGGGTATTTTGGCGCATGGGCCGGAGGAAAAATGCGGGTTTTGAGGGCGGATGGTCGGCTGGGTCATGCAGGAGGCTCCTGAACTGATGGTCTATGGCGGCATATTCGCAGCTGCGAACAGGCATACACAGAAAAAGCGCACTTGACCAGTGGTGATGCGTCTTTTGACGCTCAAAAAAACGGGTCATCAGGCTGTGGGTAAGGTCACGAAATGGGTGGCTTGTCCGCGCTGGATACGCAACAGCACGAATTGCCGTTGTTCTTGACGGGCATCCCGCAGCAAACCGGCCAGTTGTTCGGCGCTGGTGATGGTTTCTTCGTTCAGGCGGGTGAGGATATCACCCTTGCGCAGACCCCGCTGCCATGCTTCGCTGCCCTGCTGTACCTGCGCGACCATCAGGCCGCCTTCAATGCCCATGGCCTGCGCCTGTGCCTCCGGCAGTGGTACCAGTTGCATGCCCAGCAGATTAATGGCGCTGGCCTGTGCTTTCGGCAGCCGTTTGGGTTTGGGCTGTGCGAGTGCTGCAACCTGTTGTGATTCCTCGCTTTCTGTCAGGGTAATGGCAAGTTCCTGCGCTTGCCCCTGTCGCAAGACCTGCATGCTTAAAGGGCGACCCATTGGGCTTTCCGCGACCAGACGGGGGAAGCGGCGGAACTCTCCTACCGGTTTGCCATTGAAGCGGGTAATAATATCGCCGCTTTGCATGCCGGCCAGATCTGCCGGGCTATCCGGTGTGACTTCCACCACCAGCACGCCATCTGTGGAGGTGAGGCCAAGGCTTTCTGCAATTTCTTTGCTGACTTCCTGCACTTTGACGCCCAGCCATGCCCGCTTTGCGTGGCCAAAGTTTTTCAGTTGTTTGACGACTGGGGCGGCAAGGCTTGCCGGGGTTGCAAAACCGATTCCCACATTGCCCCCGGTTGGGGTGAAAATGGCAGTGCTGATACCAATGACCCTGCCATCCAGATCAAACATGGGGCCACCGGAATTGCCGCTGTTAATGGCGGCATCCGTTTGCAGAAAATCATCGAACGGGCCGGCGTTAATGTCACGCGCACGGGCAGAGATGATGCCGGTGGTCACGGTGCCGCCCAGACCGAACGGATTGCCAATGACCACAACCCAATCGCCGACACGGGTGGCATCGGAATCTCCGAACTCCACAAAGGGAAGCGAGGCATTGGCTTCTATTTTCAGTAAGGCGATATCGGTTTTTGGATCGGTGCCAATTAAGGTGGCGGCATGCTCAGTATTGTCGCTTAGGGTGACCAGAATCTCATCCGCCTTGCCGACCACATGGTTGTTGGTGACAATATAGCCATCTGCCGAGATAAGGAAGCCGGAGCCGAGAGATTTCGCCTTGCGTTCGACCTGCAACTGGTCGCTGTAGGGCTGCATTTGTTGCAGTAAATCGCGAAATTGCTCAAATGGGGAGCCGGGGGGAATCATGTCCGGGGTCATCATGCCAAACGGAATGACCGAGGCGCGCTGGGTTTGTGTGGTGGAGATATTCACCACGGCGGGCATGAGTTTTTCTACCAGATCTGCCAGATTAGCCGGGGTGTAGCGTGCGGCCTGCGCACCAGAGGCAGGCAAGCAGAGCAACAGGCCGATGCTGAGGCAGGCAACCAGAAAAAGCAGGCGGGGCATGATGAGGCTCCAATCGTCAATGGGGTATGGGTGCCCAATATAAGGCAGGTTTAATGCGGTGCAAGGTCTGTCGTGATGGTGCGAAGGCTTGACCGCACACGTCAACAGGCGTATGTATGCGCAAAAGCTGAACATTTGCCTTCGGATGCGCTGCGAAAAAAGCAAGGCTGGCAGGTGGTCGGTGTGGATGAGGGGCGGTGTGTCTGGTATCGCGTCTTGGTGATTTTTGGTAGGGTGTGCGCTATGGCAATGACCTTTCAGGACATGATTTTAACGTTGCAGCAATTCTGGGCGAAGCAGGGTTGTGTGATTTTGCAGCCCTATGATGTGGAAGTGGGTGCCGGTACCTTTCACCCTGCAACCGTGTTGCGTACGCTTGACCCCAACCCGTGGCGTTGTGCCTATGTGCAGCCTTCGCGACGGCCATCAGACGGGCGTTATGGCGAAAACCCCAACCGCTTGCAGCATTATTACCAGTTTCAGGTGATTTTGCAGCCCTCGCCGGAGAATATTCAGGAGCTTTATCTGGAGAGCCTGAAAGCCATAGGCGTAGACCCGCTGGCGCATGATATCCGGTTTGTGGAAGATGATTGGGAAAGCCCAACACTGGGCGCCTGGGGGCTGGGCTGGGAAGTCTGGCTGGATGGTATGGAAGTGACCCAGTTTACCTATTTCCAGCAAGTGGGGGGCATTGAGTGTTTTCCCGTGGCGGGAGAAATTACCTACGGGCTGGAGCGGCTGGCCATGTATATTCAGGGCGTGGAAAATGTCTATGACTTGCAGTGGAATGCGCCAGCGCCGGGTTATATGGCCAATAGCTATGGCAGTATTTTTAAACAGAATGAGCAGCAATTTTCCGCGTATAATCTGGAATATGCCAACACCGATGCGTTATTTCGGCATTTTAAGGATGCTGAAGCCGAATGTGCCGCACTGGTGGCACGCAAACTGGCGCTACCGGCCTATGACCAGTGCATTAAGGCCAGCCATTGCTTCAACCTGTTGGATGCACGCGGCGTGATTGGTGTGACCGAGCGCGCCAGCTACATTGCCCGCGTGCGTGCACTGGCCAAAGCCTGCTGCGAGGCCTATGTGGATGGTCTGGCACCTGTCAGTCAGGCCGCGTGAAGAGGCCGTCATGCGTGGGTTGTGTCACGCACGCGCAGGATGATTTTTTGCAAAAAATTAAGGAATAACCATGATGCAGTTGACCATGATGAAAGCCAAGCTACACCGCGCCACGGTGACACAGGCAGATTTGCATTACGAAGGCTCGATTACCATTGATCAGGACTTGCTGGAGGCGGCGGGTATTTTGCCCTATGAGCAGGTGGATGTGCTGAATATCAACAATGGGCATCGCTTCACCACCTATGCCATTATTGGGGAACGCGGCAGCAAAGTGATTGGCATTAATGGGGCGGCGGCACGTTTGGCACAGCCGGGAGATCTGGTGATTATTTGTGCCTATGCCCAGATGGGGGCAGAAGAGGCCAAAACATTCCGGCCACAGGTGGTGTTGCTGGGTGAAGGCAATGGCGTGAAGCAAGCGTATAAAGGATAGAGAAGACCATGGAACTGCTGCTGGAATGTTTTTCGGAAGAAATCCCTGCGCGGATGCAGGTGGCCGCTATGGAGCAATTGTTGCATAAGGCAAAAGCGGCGCTGGAAGCGGCACATTTAAGCTATCAGCACATGGAAACCCATGTGACGCCGCGTCGTTTGGTGTTGATGGTGCAGGGGTTGCCCGCCACGCAACCAGACCGGGATGTGGAAAAAAAAGGGCCACGGGCTTCTGCGCCGGAAGCGGCACTGGAAGGGTTTTTGCGCAGTAACGGCATTACCAAAGACCAGTTGGAGCTGCGTGGCGAAGGCAAGGATGCCACCTATTACTACAGCGCGAAAGAAGTGGGGCAACCGACCGCCGACGTGTTGAAGCCGCTGTTGGAAGAGATGATCCACGGGTTTCATTGGCCAAAATCCATGCGGTGGGGCAGTGAGGCGCAGTTTCGTTGGGTGCGGCCTTTGAAGAACCTGCTGTGCGTGCTGGATGGTGTGGTGGTGCCACTGCAGGTGGCACATGTGACCGCCAATAACCAGACATGGGGGCACCGTTTTCTGGCACCGCAGGTCATCACGGTGAGCAGCATAGCGCAGTATAAGGCGGCGCTGGCAGAAGCCAGCGTGGTGTTGAACCGTGAAGAGCGCAAAGCGCAGATTGTACAACAGGCCAGCGCGGTAGCGGAAGCGGCGGGTTTGCGCTTACGGGAAGATGCCGGGCTGCTGGAAGAAGTGACCGGGCTGGTGGAATATCCTGTCGCCATATTGGGGCGGTTTGAAGAGCGTTACATGGCGCTGCCGCCGGAGGTGATTATCACGGTAATGCGCAGCCACCAGAAATATTTTGCGGTGGAAGATGCGAGCGGAGCCTTGGCCAATGGGTTTGTGACCATCAGCAATATGCAGACGGCGGATGCGGGTGCAGCGATTCGGGCAGGGAATGAGCGCGTGTTGCGCGCACGGCTGGCTGATGGGGAGTTTTATTGGGAGGGTGATCGCAACACCCCGCTGGAAAGCCGCCTGCCAAAGCTTGAGGATGTGGTGTTTCATGCCAAAGTGGGCCGCATGAGCGAAAAGGTGGGGCGCATTGCTGGCATTGCGAAAGCCTTGGCGAACGCTCTGGGTTTGGATGCTTCCCAGACGCAGCGTGCGGCGCAATTATGTAAGGCGGATTTGGTCTCCGGTATGGTTGGGGAGTTTCCGGAGCTGCAAGGGGTGATGGGCAGCTATTACGCGAAGCATCAAAAGGAAGATGCCGAAGTGGTGCGAGCCATTGCCGAGCATTACCAACCGCAAGGGCCGAATGATGCCTGCCCCACCGCGCCCGTGAGTGTGGTGGTGGCCTTGGCGGATAAGCTGGATTCGCTGGTGAGCCTGTTTGCGGCGGGGGAAAAACCCACGGGTTCAAAAGACCCGTTCGCTTTGCGCCGTGCAGCGCTGAGTATTTTGCGTTTGATGCAGGAGAACCGGTTAGGGCTGTCTATACGGCAGGTGGTGGGATATGCTGCCGGATCTATGCAGGCAGAGCCTGCGGTGGTGGCCGAGGTGGAGGCGTTTATCCTTGACCGCCTGAAAGTGAGCCTGCGTGACCAAGGTTTCCGGCATGACCATGTGGCGGCGGTGCTGCGTGAAGCGGCAAAGATTCCCCTGCATCAGACGGTGGCGACGTTGGATGCGCTGCGTGATATGATGGCAGGCAGTGACGGAGAAAACCTGCTGGCGGCCTATAAACGGGCACGGAATATTGTGGCAGCAGAAGAGAAGAAAGATAAAACGACCTTTGCCGCCAGAGTGCAGGCAGATAAACTACAGGAGGCCAGCGAAAAAGCCCTTTATGCCGCTGTGCAAGACGTGCAGGCAGCCTTGCAGCCTGCGCTGGAAGCGGCGGATTATCGGGGGGCGATGCAGCAACTGGCGAGTCTGCGCGCCCCGTTGGATGCGTTTTTTGAGGCGGTGCTGGTGAATGAAGCGGGTTACCGCGAAAACCGTCTGAGCTTGTTGGTTACCCTGATAGACGTGATGGATTCTGTGGCCGATTTCAGCCAGATGGAAGGGGGAGCCGTTGCGGCATCCGAGAAGCGTCACGCGGCGTAGCATCTTGATAGCGGAGTGAGTGTATGTGGATGCACATGCTGGGAATGTTGTTGACAGAAGAAGAGCGTTGCCACGTACAGCAGAACGAGCCTTTGCGCATCGCCCTGAATCAGGAAGCGCAGACAGCCTTTCAGGCATTGGTGCAATTGGCAAGTGGTGATACCCGTATTCCGGCAGCATTGCATGAGCGGTTGCAGCAGGGTCATTTGTTAGATTTCGGTGGTGGAGTACGCGCAGAGTTGGTGCAGGCGCTGGAAGCAAGTTTTACCATCACACAGCCAGAAACCCATGTGCTGGAACTTGTGCGCAAGACAGAAGCGCAGCATATAGGTCGGGGCGGGCCAGGAGCGTGATTGAGCGCGGGCTATAGTGTGCTGAGGAGAGGGTAATCTCCCGGTTCGGTCGCATCCAGCGCGGCTTGCAGAGCGGCCGTATCGCAGGCGGGGTGGTTCTTTAAGGTTTCTACAAACTGGGCAAACTGCGGTTGGTCATCGGTCGCTTGCAGTGCCAGACCGGGTACATGCAGTGTCAGTTGACGGATGCGCTGACCATTGGCCTGATGGCGCACCAGTAATTCTGCCTGCTGGATGAGTTGCTGGGGCGTGAACTGTAACGGTGAACTGGTCATGCGGGTGCCCTTTTATGTAGCTGCTATGCAGCGATGCGCTGGCCTGTTTCGCACAGGCTGGCGCGCTGATGTTCTTGCCCGGCGAAGAGAGCTAGTTGGTAACGCTGGCTCAGGCCTTCTGTGACCACGTGTTTTGCTTCTTTTGCATCCTGCATGAAGGCGAGGATGCGTGGCTGCATTTCTTCAATAATGGCCTGCGCTTTGGTCAGGTCACTGCCGTGTAATGCCGGGTGGGCATTGGCTACGCATGGGGCATCGGCGGCCAGCCAGTCGGCAATGCTGGCCAGACGCGCAAAGGCGGTGACGACTTTGCCCGCAGAAGCACCGTGCAGGGCGCCCATGGCTTCCTGCTTTTTCAGGCGGTCAGCCACTTTTTGTAGGCGTTCTTCCAGCGGGACATATGCGCCGGAATCACGATCCAGCATGGTCATTTCTGCCCCATGGCGTCCGGTTTGTAGGCCGGCTTCCACACAGGTGGCAATCATGATTTCCTGCACGCCACCCGTGGATGCATACCATGGGGAGGTGAAGTCTTTTTGCGTCATGACATCGGCATAATGGCGAATCAGCATTTCCCATAGGGTCATGTAGTCGGCTTCGTTCATTTTCATTTCCGGCAGCCCAGCGGCGGCAGCAGCGGCTTTCATCAGCCACCCTAAATGCTCGATACCGGTCGGGTTCATGTAAAAATAGCTGCCATGCTGTTGCTCGACAACGGTACGGGCAGGAGACGAGGCGAATTTCAGTCCATCTTCTTTGGCGAGTTCCATGTTGCGGGCAACAACCCCTGCCAGCAATTCCGGATGGTGATAAATATCCGCTTCGTTGGAAAGAATGCCTTGCTCTACCAGTTCTACGACCGGATAGCCACTGGTGATGGGAGTCGGGCCATAGACAATGGCCTGATTGGGCTGGTTATGCAGATTAATAATTTGAATGACGGCAGGCAGCATCGCCTGAATGAGCAGCTTTTTCTCCGGTGCCAGACGGCTGATATGGTAGTCCTGAAACAGTTCGGCCGGACGGGTGAACATATCGCGGAATTGCTCTTCCGAGAGGATGCGTGAAGTCATGTGTGAAGTTCCTGTTGAGGAGATGTTTATTCTATTATGCCGATGGGGTTATCAGAGAGCAGAAAGGAAAGCAAGGGTTGATGTGAGATGGATGGGATGTGCAGATAAGGCAAAGGCCAGCGTCACGGGTGTGAGGCTGGCCTTTGCGGAGGGGGGTTTTCCTGTTTCCCTGATGGTGGGGAAAAGGGATACGCGCTTAGCTGTTGGCTTTGCGAGGAGCAAACCCAGCGAAACGCTGGTTGAATTTCTCAACCTGACCGGTTTTCTTGATGTGCACACCGCCTACGTAGGCTGGGTGGGTCAGGTGGTCAATATCCAGAGAAATGCTATCGCCTTCTTTGCCGTAGGTTGAGCGGGTCTGAATTTTGGTGCCGTCGGTCAGAACAACGGTAATATTGTGATAATCCGGGTGGATGCCTTTTTTCATAGCCTCAAAAACTCCAAGTCATAATGATGCACAGCCACGGCCTGTTTCAATTGCACTACCGCACCGCACGATGGTAAGGAAACGGGGTGTATAATGCAAAAACGGGTAAATGGCAAGTGGTTATGTGCGGGTGCCTGAGGCGTTACCGTTGGCTGGCTTTCTTTTTCGCGGCGAGAATATTCATGCTTTCCACCCCCAGCGAGAAGGCCATCGCAAAATAAATGTAACCACGCGGCAGATGGAAGCCAAAACCTTCTGCCATGAGCAAGACCCCGACCAGCAGAATAAAGGCCAGCGCCAGCATTTTTAAGGTCGGATAGGTGTTAATGAAATCAGACACCCAGGCGCTGCAAAGCAACATGACCAGCATGGCGCCCACCATGGCCGCAATGATGACGGGGACAATATCCGTCATGCCGACAGCGGTAATGACGGAATCAAACGAAAAGACAATATCAATGACGATAATTTGACCAATAACCAGTGCCAGCGCCCCTTTGCTGGCTTTCAGCTCTTTCGCTTCCTCGTGCAATAATTCTTCCCGCATGCTGCCCGTGGCCTTGTAGATGAGGAATAACCCGCCAAGGAGCATGAGCAAATCTCTGCCGGAGAAGCCATGCCCTGCCACGGATACGACGGGTTGCGTCAGCCCCATAATCCATGCCAGCCCAAGCAAAATGAGAATACGAAAGACCATGGCCAGCGCCAGACCCGCGGTGCGGGCAGTGCGCGCCTTGGCGCGTGGCAGATGTTGCACCAGCAAAGCAATGAAAATGACGTTATCAATGCCGAGGATAATCTCTAACCCTAGCAGGGTGAAAAAGCTGGCCAGCACAGTGGCATCCAGAAAAGAGGCGAGGGTCAGCTCATCCATAAGGGTGTATCCTGTCAGTGACATCACGCAAAGTGAGCGCACTATAGAGACTATGCAGGAAGGGCGCAAGGGGGTTACAAATCCCTGAAGATGCTTTGGCGGCTCTTGAAATGGTGGGGGCAGAGGGATTTGAACCAGCAAAGCACGCGCTGGCGCGTGTTTGCCTTTATAGATTCAGGGGGTTGCAAATCCCTGGAGATGCCTTGGGTACTCTTGAAATGGTGGGGGCAGAGGGATTTGAACCAGCAAAGCACGCGCTGGCGCG
>CAZIGK010000015.1:37917-41731 GCA_964538615.1 uncultured Rickettsiales bacterium
TGTTTGCCTTTATAGATTCAGGGGGGGGCAAATCCCTGAAGATGCCTTGGGTACTCTTGAAATGGTGGGGGCAGAGGGATTTGAACCCCCGGCCAAGGCGTTATGAGCGCCCTGCTCTAACCGCTGAGCTATGCCCCCACAGGGTCACCTGCAGATAGCTATAATACGCAGCAGGCGCCGCAGCAATAAAAAATATCCTAACCTGCTGGGGTGGGTGGGCGTATCAGGCAGGGTAGAGCTTCTCTGACGGATCGTCCTTTTGCATCCCTCGTGATAGCTTGCTACAGTGCGAAAGTAATGTGTAGGCGGAGGGGCTGAAGGGTGGTGTTTCTACGAATCATGGCACGGGTCGCGGTGGTGGTGGTGGGTATGGGTATGACCATGGCAGTCGTGCTTTGGCTTTCCACCAGCGCGCAGCAATGGTTGTTGCGGCAGATCATGAGCGAGGATATATGGCAGGCGTTACGTTGGGAAAAGCTGACCCTGCGGCGCCATGCCTGGGTGGTGGAAGGGGTGCATTATGCGGGTCTGCCCCATCATATGCAGCGCGCAGTCATTGAAAAGCCATGGCAATGGTTACGTGGTGAGCCGTTGCGTTTGCGGGTCGAAGGGCTGACGGTGCATCTGCATCCATCGTCGGCGGGAGGTGGGTGGTATGTGCCGTTGCCTTCTGTACCAGAGGGGCATCAGCGGGCTGCGGTCGCCACCACGCGTCTTGTGCCCCCGATGCAATTGGAATGGCAGGACGTGACCTTGCTGTTGCATTCCACACACAGCGAAGCGAATGCAGATGGAGAGCTTTCTCCCATGGCGCGGCTGACCAGTCGGGGTGTGGTGCACACCGATTGTCGGGGTGGGCAGGTAACGGTGCAGCCAGACGTGCCGCAGGGCTGGCAACTGGCCGCAGGAATACGGCTGGCAGAGCCATGGCGACAGCCGATGACTCTGGAGGTACAGCCCGCTGCGCAGGCGTGCCAAATGCGACTGACGCTGCCGGATGTGGCGGTGACCACAAGCGATGATTCCGCACGGGCAATACGGTTGCAGGCGCCGGAATGGCAGGTGACTTTGCCCGGTCAGGGATTGCTGACCTTCCTGACGGGCGGTAGGCAGGAAGATGCACCCCGTCTGCATATTCCGGTGATGCAATGGCACCAAAAAGAGACAAAAACACCGGCATGGCAGGCGATGACGCATCCCCTGACGCTGGATGTCACCTTGCAGAAGCAGGCCAAAGATTGGTGGCTGGAGGGAGCCTTGACCCCGACGGGAGGGAAAGCGGCAGACCATGCCGGAACGGTGATGTCTGTACCCTTTGCGCTACGGGTGGCCGAGGAAGGGGGATGGCAGGCGACATCCTCCATGCCGGATACGCCGTTAACGACCCTCTGGCCCGGCTTGCAGGCCATGCTGCCGATGCTGTCGGATGTGCCCATGGTGGCAAAACAGGGAAGCGTGCAGTATCAGGCGATATGGGATAGCCAGCAGGGTGAGGCTCCTTTTAACGTCCAGTACCGGATGCAGAATGCCGTATGGCAGTATGCTCAGTTGATACTGGACGGGGTGCAGGTACGAGGGGCGCTGGAAGGCATGCCGTTGCGCAGTGTTACCCCGACAGAGGTGAAGGTGGCGAGCATTCCCTTGCAGTCGCCATTGCGTGATGGGCAGGTGGGGGTGTTGTGGCTGGGAGATAGTGTGCGCCTTACGGCTAGTCGCTGGCAATGGGCGGGGGGTACATTGCAAACGGAGCCGTTGCGTATCAGCATACCGAATCCATTGCCGATAACAGCGGAGGTCAGGGTGCAGCAGGTGGATGTGGAACAACTGGCAGGTAGCCTGCTGAAAGGGCAACTGGTGGCTACCGGACGTCTGAATGGTACAGTGCCGGTGACCTACAGTGCCAAAGGGCTGCAACTACAGCAGGGTGAACTTTCCAGCAGTGGGGACGGGCATATACGTTACATTCCCGCGCCGGATACGGCACTGGCCAGCGTAGACAATGCGCAGATGCAACTGGTGCGGGATGCTTTGAAGGATTTTCAGTATGAGCAACTGGAGATGCATCTTTCCAGCGATGCAGATGAGCCGGAAAAGCTGACCCTACAGTTAAAACTGCAGGGGCGTAATGCTGCTATTTCGGATGCGCGGCCTATTCATTTGAATGTACGAGTGACCGGGCATTTAATGGACATTCTGGGGCAAAGCCTCTATGCTGCGGAATTGCCCGCCCATCTGCAACAACAACTGCAACAACAGGTGCCCAAGCATGCAAACACTCACCCCTCACCCTAATGGCCGGACACGAATGGCCGTGGGGCTGGCTTCGGTTTTATGGCTGGTTGCCTGCACCCCGACGGTACAGGTCGCGGCGCCGGATAAGCCGATTGAAATTAACCTGAATGTGAATATTGAGCATCGGATCAAGGTGGAAATAGACCGGGATCTGGAGCAGCTTTTTGAAAAAGAATCCGATATTTTTTAGGGTGTTAATGATGCTCTGAGCGGGCATGGTGGCGCCTTGGGGCAGGTGGTTCTGCATCGATTGTTTTTAGTGGAGGTTTTTTATGCGTTCTGTCTTTTGGTTGGCGGTGGCCTGTATGCTGTGGGTAGGGATTTCTCCTGTCTATGCATTGGATTTGGATAGCGCCAAGGCGCAAGGCATGGTGGGCGAGCAGGCGGATGGCTATATTGCAGCGGTTTCTGCCACGCCATCTGCGGAAGTGCAGCAATTGGTGCATAGCATTAACCAGAAGCGCAAAGCGCATTACCGCTCCATCAGTCAGGAGCAGTCTCAGGTCCTGGAGACCGTGGAAGCCCTGGCAGGAGCCAAGCTGATTGAGCGGGCTGCTGTTGGAGAATATATTAACACGGGCGGCGGCTGGCGCAAAAAATAAGCCCGTCTATGAAAAGGCGCGTGTGTTATGGGCCGCCAGCAGCACCACCGCCAGCCGCCATATCCTCCCCACGGCCCTGTTTGTTGAAGCGACCAAAATTGCCAATGAGTTGTTCCATCACGCTCATGTCGTGACCTTCTGTGGGGGTGACGCGGTGATTCATGCTGACAAAGCGGGCGTCTTCCTCGTTCTTTTGTTCGATGTCTTTGACGATACCAGCGTCATCGAAACTAATGGCGATAACCTGCTGGGTTTGGATTTCCGGGTCTAATATGCTGACTTTTTTCAGCGTATTGCCAATGTAGAGCCAACGCTGATCCCCGAAGCTGTGCCAACTGGACGGGGTGCCAAGGGCGGCCAGTACATCTTCCCGCGTGCTTTTACCAACCTGCACTTTATCCAACTGGCCGTCACTTAGTTGATAACCGGTTTGTTGTTCTGCAGCGCAGGCGGTAAGCAGCCACAGGAGGGTTGCTATCAGGCTGTAATGCCGTCTCTCTCTCGCCTTGGGCATGGTCGGTATGTCCATATGATGGGTTGCTTTGTTAGCCTTGGCATCCCATGACGGAATGGCTGGCTAAAAAAATAGGTGCTTTTCTGTAACATATTTACGGGCTTTCGCCAATGGCTGATAAAAACCCTTGCCAGATGATAAAAGCTTTGTTACAAGGCACGTCCATTTGATGCAAATGCATTGCGGTCCCTTAGCTCAGCTGGATAGAGCATTTGACTACGAATCAAAAGGTCGGGCGTTCGAATCGCTCAGGGACCGCCACTTTCCCCCGCATTTTTCTGTTGTTCGTGCGCCCCTGCGCGATTCGAACGAATGTAGGTTAAGGCTCTTTTGGGCGTAGCCCAAAAGGGGCGAATCGCTCAGGGACCGCCACTTTCCCCCGCATTTTTCTGTTGTTCGTGCGCCC
>CAZIGK010000015.1:41831-41984 GCA_964538615.1 uncultured Rickettsiales bacterium
GGGGCGAATCGCTCAGGGACCGCCACTTTCCCCCGCATTTTTCTGTTGTTCGTGCACCCCTGTGCGATTCGAACGAATATAGCCAAGGAATCATTTTTGCGTGGGACAAGAACGGCGGCAAGCAGGCCGCCGCCTTTAGCGAACGCAGTGAGA
>CAZIGK010000016.1:0-39690 GCA_964538615.1 uncultured Rickettsiales bacterium
CCTGACACAACCGTTGGTGTGGCTTCGCCCCTCTCGCTGGCGCTTAGCTCAAAGGCGGCGGCCGTTTCCGCCCCTCGCATGGGTTATCAATCCACGTCATGCCTGCGAAAACAGCGATCCACAAACAACAGTATTCATTGAAATTATCCAGATTTAGTTATATAGTTTTCACCTACCTACTATATAAGGTTTATTGGGAGAATATCACGACGTGAGCCAGTTGCTGCTGCTGACCGTGAGCCAAATGAAACGGCTGGAATCGGAACTGCTGGACGAACGGTTGCAATTGCGGCGTTTTCTGGCGGCCTATCTGGCGGAAATATGCCCACTGCTCGGCCCACAGCCGCAGCCCTCTGCACAGCAGGAACTGCCCATGGCAGAACGGTTGCTCCTGCGTTACCAGCAGCAGGTGAGAGAGGCGCTACCCCGCTGGTACCATCGGCTGGCACGGCACTCCCACCCGGACGCGGTAGGACACCCTCGCCACAGCCTGCTCTTTGCCGAGGCGACGCAGGCCTATCGGCAACGGGATCTACACCGCCTGCGCGAGTTATGCCTGAAAAGCGCTTTAAGTGAGGCAGAGATCAGTGAATTAACGCAAGAAGCACTGACTGCCCTTTCCACCCTGTATCAGGCACGCCAGCATCTACAGGCCAGCCGGGAATATGCCCTCTGGCAACGCCACCAGCAAGCCGCCGCCAGCGGCATTGATTTGCCCGCATGGGTGGCGGAACAATTGCGTCAGGAACAGGCGCTTGCCTAAGTTGCGCCAGACTGCTAACCTGCCCCTCTGCCAATATTAGAAACAACAGAAACAGGGGCCATCATGACACAGACCAACCGACCACCACGGGACACGGTGGTATTTGATTTCGAGACAGACGGAATTAATTTCAACAGCTCCAACCCGGCAGATGGGCAATGGCCTGTCACGGTTGCCGCTATTCGCTACGATGCGGATGGGCAGGAAAAGCAGCGTTTCTACTGCGCTATTCGCCCCGGCGCAGAAGGCACCCCCAACTGGAGCGCGCAAGCAGAAAAGACCCACGGCATTACCCGCGCAGAGCTGGATCAGGCGGTGATTATTCAGCGTGAACTCATCACCCCCGCCACAGACACCACCCCGGCGGTGTATAAGGAAACAGAGGTTCCGGTTCTCCATGCCGCCGATGCATTGCAAGGGCTGCAAACCCTGTTAGGACTGGATGAACGGCCTCGTCCGGAGTGGGTGATTCAAAATGCCCCCTTCGATATGGCCTTCCTGAATCGCCTGCGACAGGTAGTCGGCCTGCCTGCCCTGCCTTTAGAAGGAGTATATTGCACCAAAGCCATTGGTAGTGATGTGTTGCCAATCGGGGAATCTAAACGCCTGCAAGCCATGGCTCCAAAATATTTAGGGCATGAACAGGGCGCGACCCATAACGCGGATCGGGATGTGGAACTGGCCAACGGCATGTTTCGTTATTTCCGCGCCCATTATCCGGAAGCCGTCAAACCACTGGATGTCATGCTGGAGGAACTGCTACGCGGATGTAGCGCGGTGACCGATATAGTCTGGCAACCGGAACACTCCACCCTTAGCGTCTCACTGGATGCTTGCCAGCCGGAGATGGCGGCACGCCTGCGCGAAGCACTCACCAAAGAGGTCAGCTTGCCTTCCAAATACCCCAATGGCCGCCCTTACACCATCAAAGATGATTGTGTGGTAGCGGACCATGGCGATCATCTGGTGATTAGCCTGAATAAGCTGAACCGGGGTTTTGAGCATATTAAAGCGGATATTGCCGCCATGCGGCTGGATGCCCCGCTGCTGGATGTACGCCAAGCAGAAGATTGCCGCCGACAACCGCAACAGGGAGCCTCTCTCGCGGCATAACTCCCGGTATCAATGGAGAGGGGCGCCCTTTACCTATCCGGCACACCCCTCCCATCATCGTCTCTCCCCATAACAAAGGGCATTCCAGACTCTGGAATGCCCTTTGTTTATGCGCTGTCGATGTGGCGTTACGCCTTGTAGATATCAATCATCTCTTGTAGCAGTTTCAATGCTTCTGCACGTGGGCGCTGGAAGCAGTTGCGGCCAATAATGGAGCCGAAACCACCGCCCTGCTGAATGGCGCGTGCCTCGTCCAGCACATCGCCAGAGCCTTTGGTGGCGCCACCGGAGAAAATAACAATACGCTTACCGTTAAAGCAGCTTTGCACCACGTGCTTGACGCGTTGATCCAATGTCGCGATAGGGATTCCCGTCTTTTCGTATACTTTCTTTGCTTCCGCCTGCTCCAGATGATCGCTTGGTAGCTTAACTTTCACAATATGCGCCCCCAGCAAAGTGGCGATATGCGCAGCATAGGCAATCACATCCATCGCGGTTTCGCCATCTTTGCTGATGTCTTCACCACGTGCATAAGACCAGATGACAACAGCCAGACCTGCCGCTTTCGCTTCAGCTGCCATGTCACGTATTTCTTCCATCATATCCAGCGACATACCGCTGCCCGGATAAATCGTGAAGCCAATGGCACCACAGCCCAGACGCAACGCATCTTCCACCGTGCTGGTCACCGCCTGATTTGGCACATCAGCCTTTGGCAACAGGGAGTTCGCGCTGTTCACTTTCAAAATCAGAGGAATCTGCCCGGCAAAGGTGCTGGCACCTGCTTCCAGCATCGCCAGTGGCGCGGCGTAAGCATTCAGCCCCGCATCAATCGCCAGTTGGAAATGGTAATGTGGATCATACGCCGCAGGGTTTTCCGCAAAGCTACGGGCTGGCCCATGTTCAAACCCCTGATCCACGGGCAAAATAATCATTTTACCGGTGCCGGCCAATTTACCGGTCATCAACATGCGTACCAGATTGGCTTTGGTGCCAGGGTTATCACTTTCATACCAGGAGAGTATGTCTTTTACGCGAGGAGTGATGGTCATAAGTTACCTTCCTTGTTAAACGAAATGGCCACTGCATTATTTTTTTTCTTGTGCCGTAGCATCAGTAACCAAGTCATGCGTAAAAAGCAACCGCTAGCATGCGGCATTGCAAAAATCTCCTAAGGCCGTACCCTTCAACGACCTGGGACCATCCTGCTCAGGCGACTTTGTTTCAAAACTGACGCCGGGAAAAATCCACCATTCCCAGCACCAACAGCAAAGGAATATAAATCAACGGCTGCAACAACATCCATCCCAGTTGCTCTTGTGACGGCAGGCCATACACCAGCCAGCGGGTTTGTGCCAACATATCCAGTCTGGGCGTTAACATTGCCGCTGCCTGTAGCAGCACGGGTGCAAATGTATCGAATGTATGGTTGAGTTTGCTGAAGCTGGATTCCGCTGTGCTGACCAGTAATATTCCCAAACGCCCCATGCTATAGATAACCAGACTGCCCATGACCGCCAGCACGGCGCTTCGCATCATCAAAGCCACCACTAGCGCAAGTGTGCTGAGCAACCATAACTCCGTCAGCAAACTCGCCGCCCATAACGCCCAACCTGACCATTCTGCCCCTAGCGTAAATGCCACCAGCAACGCCGCGACCAGCCATAACACCAGCACAACACGCCACAAGCCCAGCGCATAACCCAGCAAATAGGTGGCGCGCCCAAGCGGGCGAGACAAGGCGACTTCTACCTCTTTTTGTTCAAAAGAACGGCGCACATGAAACACCACAAACACTAAAACCCCCAGCGCCAGCAGCAACCGCAGGGAACCCGCAAGTAATGTCACCAAAAACGCACCCTTCTCCAACACGGCCGTACCCGCTAGAAACACGCACATCCCATAGCAGGCCAGCATTAGCACAACCAGACCTAACAACATGCGGTCACGCACCGCCGTCAGCCAGACATAACGCATCATGGTCAACATACGCTTACCCCTCCTGCATGTAGCAATAGTGGATGGTGTTTCCTTATCCGCCGCATCACATGTGCTAAGCCTGCCTCACGGAGGCAGGCTGCCTTTTGGGTCATGCTACGACACGCCTCTCTTAAAACGCCAGCGGTCGTGGGTCTTCCGAGAATTTTTTATACAGGTGCTTATCCTGTTCGGAGACATTGCCGCTACCAAAGCCTGGCACAATAGTTGCACGCATGAAGATGACGGTTTCCACCACTTCTTTCCGTCGATCCTGCCGCTTAAACAACGGCCCGATGAACGGTAATGTCTGCACACCTGGCACACCAACATCTTCATTAGCAACACGGTTTTGCATCAATCCACCAATAATCAGCACATCACCGCTCATCACTTTCATGGTGGTATCTAACTCCCGCACCTGTACGACCGGCACCTGATTGGTCAGGGTGGCCGCAGCAGACCCAGCCTGAGAGGCCAGATAGGCTACTGCCGGATCTTCCTTTTGTCCGACCAAATCAGATAAGGTAGGACGGATATGCAACGTAATTTCCTCAGACTCCAGATTGATAGACGGCATAACCGATAGCATCACACCAATAGGCACCGTACGCACCTCACTATCTACAGTCAGCAATTGGGTGTTGACTGCGGCCGTGTTGTCTTGCTGCTGCTGAATATCAATTTCAAAATAGACTTCGTTGCGTGCAAAGGTGAAAATGGCTGGCTGATTGTTCATTGCATTCACACGCGGGCTGGAAAGGGTGCGGGTTGTTCCGAAACCTTCCGTAAACTGGATCAGAGAGCGTAAGGCATCATCCCCCCCATTCAATGCACTTTTATCCCGCCCGCGAATCACTAGCCCCTGTCCAGCAAAATCATTCGGATTTCCCGGAATTGGCACACCGGCAATGGTGCCATCAATGACAAAATTAAAACTCTGACCCTGGGCAAACAATAAGTTATTCCACTCAATACCGCTCTGAAACGCATCATTGAGAGACACTTCCAGAATCTTCGCCTCAATCAACACTTGTGCGCTGGTTTTCGCCTGTAACGCTTCCAGATAACTTTGCAGGCGATCATGCTGCGTTTTGGTCGCATAGACGGAAAGAACACCGCCTTCTTTACTCAACACATAATAGGGCTTCGCCTCACCAGCACCCGCTTCTTCTTCATCGGCGGATGCGCTGCTGACTTCTTCTTCCGCTTCAGCATCTGCCTCTTCACCATCGGACTCTTTTGCCTTCAGGGAGTCATCTACTTCCAGTATTTTCTGGATAGACTCTTCAAACTTGTCCCAAACATCACTTTCGCTTTGGATATTTACATTAGCCTGCGATCCAGTCTGGATACCGCCACCGCCGCCACCACTACCGCCGCTGGATCCACCACCGCCGCCAGCCGATAGCACGTTCGTTGACACATTCACGCTGCCCGTTCCACTGCGGGTGACATTCAGAAAGTCCAGCTTGTAGTTCCGATAAACCGGGTTATCACGCTCCACACGCAACACCCCATCCAAAAATTCATACCGCAGGCCAGATAATGCGGCAACACGCTGCACCACATCTTCAAATGGCCGATTTTTGGCACGAAACACCACTCCTCCAGATATATTCGGGTCCAGTTCCAGCCCTACATTGGCCAGTCGCGCCAATTCAATAAACACATCCTTTAACGGCACATCTTCGGTAACAGAGATAGAAACTAACTGTTCCGCTTTATCCTGCGCAGGACGAGGAGACACCAGAATATCCGATGCCTGAGGCACTTCCGGCTCCGCTTGTCGCGGCATTAACAAAGCCGGGTTGACTGGCTGAGCCAGCGTTTTGTAGTCCTCTCTTGTCAACTGACCGTAAGGATCAATAACCTCTGGACGCTTGGTATCCAGATAAGGATTCTTATCCGGATTACACGCCACCACGGTGCATGCCAGCAATCCTACCCCTAACCAGCGATGTAATGTATTCATTATCACATTCCACGTCCCATTTGGTGCCACCCACGTCCGGCAGCCATATTAGAACATACGCTATAGATAGTCATAGGTAAATAGTAAACTACTATATGTGCCATAGGGCAACACTACAGCCACGGCCAGGGAGATATTCCCTCCATACGCATCACCAGTCCGACCGCGAGTGCAAACAGCAACGCAGGGCCAAATGGAAAATACTGCCCCCGCCCCAGCGCATAACGCCAGATCAACCCTAATACAACCCCCGCCACGCCACTCATCAGCAGAAATTGCGGTATATGCCAGATGCCTAACAACAATCCACTGGTGGCCAGTAGTTTGACATCCCCAAAGCCCAGACCATGTCGTTTTTTCCAAACATAATAGCCATAATGCAACAGCAGCCCCACGCCACCACTCAGCGCCAGTCCCCACGCCATCTCCTGCCAGCCAAGGGGCACACGCCACTGCCACAAAGTCACCATACCCAGCAGGGCAAGCTGCCCTTCGTCTGGTAGTAGATAGGTTTCCCAATCCGCGACCCATAAGATCATCAGAGCCGTTGCGGTGCTTAAAGCCAATAAGGCATCCAGCCCGATACCCCAGCGAGCATAGGTTGCAGCCGCCACCAGCAGCATCACCAACTCAATCACCGGATAGCGCCAATGGATAGAGGTGTGGCAATGACGGCAGCGTCCTCGCTGCCAAAGGTAAGACCCTAAAGGCACTAGCTCCCGCACGGTCAGCACATGCCCACAAGCCGGACAGCAGGAACGCGTTTTTCCCTGTATTTGGGCGTTTTCTCCCACCAGTCGCGCACTCATGGCGGTCACAAAACTGCCAAGCACCAGCCCCAACAATAGCCACAGCGCCGCCGCCAGCATATTCCCTTCTCCGCTTATCAGCTCGCTCAGGGGCATCACTTCAGCACCCGCTTCTTACGATAGATAAAACAATGAAAGACCAGCCCCATCGCCATTTGCGTACTCAGCAGAATGGTTCCCCCATAGGAGAGGAACGGCAAAGGCACCCCCACCACCGGTATCATGCCCATTACCATGGCCGTGTTAATGAACAAATGCACAAAGAAAAAGCTGGCCACGCCAACTGCTATCAGACGCACCGGTTGGTTCTGACTGGTCAGGGCAGCATAATAAATACAGATCAGCAGCAAGGTATAGAGTCCCAAAAAGCCTGCCCCGCCTAAAAAGCCAAACTCCTCAGAGAGCATGGTAAAAATAAAGTCTGTATGTTTTTCCGGCAGGAAATCCAACTGCCCTTGCGATCCTTTCAGATAGCCCATGCCCTGCATACCCCCTGCACCAATGGCAATCATGGATTGCAGGATATTATACCCCGATCCCAATGGATCCGATTGCGGATCAAGAAAAGTCAGTACGCGCTGTTTCTGGTAATCATGCAGCCCAACATTCCAGATAATCGGCAGCGCCGCTGCCACCCCGACCACCACCACGCTCAATTTCCACCAGCGTAGACCGGCCACAAAAATCATGGTGACCCCAATAAATGTGGTGATCGTGGCTGTACCCAGATTCGGCTGCTTCAAAATCAACACCACCGGAATCGCAATCAACACCAACGCGGGAATCAGTTGCAGCATACTCCCTGTCTGCTCATAATTCACCCGCTGGAAGTAGCGTGCCAGCATCACAATCAGCGCCATTTTCATCAACTCCGATGGCTGAATGGTCACACCGCCACCCAAATCCAGCCAGCGTTGTGCACCTTTACCTTCAGTTCCATAGAGTTCCACCACCACCAGCAGCCCCACGGAACACCAATAGGCCAGCGGCGCCAGCTTCAACAGCCACTCCAGCGGCAGACAGGCAATGACAAAGGTAATCAGCAAGCCGGGCACAAAGCGAATCAATTGTTTATCCAGCCATGGCTCCATATGCCCACCAGATGCGGAATAGAGCATGGCAAAACCGATGGCGCTCAACACGGCATACAGCAGCCAAATGATGCCCGGCACCTGTGCCAGTTTGCCAACGATGCTGCGTGGCAGCTCACGCTCCATAGCAACCTCCTGCATATACAACGGATGGCTTACTCCCCATAAAACGCCTCCCGATTGACAGGCTGTGCTGGCGGCACCCAGAAACTACCTTGCAGTAATTGCTGCGTTTTCAACAGAATTTCACTGGCAATGGGCGCTGCCGTGGCAGACCCGCCGCCTCCATGTTCCACCACAACGGAACAGACATAGCGAGGCGCATGTATTGGGGCATAGCCGACAAACAGTGCATGGTGCTGATAGTGCCATGGCACGTTACTGCCACGGCTTTTTTCCAATCGCGCCACTTGTGCGGTACCAGTTTTACCACCCATTTCCATGCCGGGTTCGGTAATACGCTTCCAATAGGCAGTGCCTCGGGGATTCATGGTCACGCGGCGCATGCCTTCCACCACCGTGGCCAGGTGTTGACGCGAGACGGGCACCTCTTTCCAGCCCTCGTGTCCGGCACGGTGTTCTGCGCGCAATAAACCGGGAGTCACCGCATAGCCACCATTCACCAGCCGTGCCGTCATGACCGCCAGTTGCAGGGGGGTGGTCAACACATATCCCTGCCCAATCGAAGCGTTAATACTATCGCCTTTCTGCCAGGGGATACCATATTGCCGACGCTTCCAAGCATCAGAGGGAATCAATCCTCCCGCTTCTCCGGGAATGGGTATGCCCGTTGGTTCGCCCAGCCCAAAGCGGCGGCACATATCCGCAATCGGGTCTATGCCAATCCGGTTCGCGACATTATAGAAATACACATCGCAAGACTGCTCCAGCGCCGTCTGCACATTCATGGCACCATGTCCCTCGCGCTTCCAACAATGGAAACGATGGTTGCCCAAATGAAAGGCACCGGGGCAATAAAACGTGGTGGAGGCATTGACCACGCCCTGTTCCAGCCCGGCCAGTCCGGTCATCATTTTAAAGGTAGATCCGGGCGGATACACGCCGGCAACCGCCTTGTTAATTAATGGCTTATGCGGGTTGTGCAGCAGCTCGTTCCAGTCTTTCTGGCTAATGCCCTGACTGAACTTATTCGGGTCAAATCCGGGGTAACTGACCAATGCCAACACTTCGCCCGTCCATGCATCCATCACCACGGCGGAGGCGCTTTTTTCTTTTGCCAGCCTTTCGTAGATGAATTGCTGCAACGGCAAGGACAGAGACAGATACAGATTCTCTCCCGGCACGCTGGGTTCACGGGTCAAATCCCGCACCACCTGCCCTTTGACATTCACTTCCACATGTTTCACGCCAGGCTTGCCGATTAATGGCTCATCAAAGGCTTTTTCCACGCCTTTTTTGCCAATTTTCAAATCCGGTAGCCGTTCGTATTTTTTCGCTTGCGGATCATCTTCCGCAATGGCTCCCACAAACCCCAGCACATGGGAAAACACTTCTTCGTAAGGATAGTGGCGGGTCGTACCAATATCCACATACATGTTGGCCAGTTCCGCCAACCGTACCTCAATACGCGCCACCATTTCCCATGGCAGATGCTCTACGACTGCCACGGCACCCCGGCTATTTTTGCGCACCCCTCGCTCATAGGCACGCCAAAGGCTATCCGCATCAACATCAATAATGCGCGCCAACCGTTGCAGACGTTGTTTAATATCCTCAGCCGCCGCCCGTTCGCACATGACACGGTAATTTTCTTCGTTTAGCGCCAACGGTTGCACATCACGGTCAAACAGCACTCCTCTATCCGGCGCGATGGGACGCAATTTCACCCGGTTATTGGTGGATAGGGTGCGGTATTCCTGTCCGCGAATGGCCTGCAAATAATAGAGCCGCGCAAACAAACTACTGATTAACAGACCCTTGCCAGCAGAAAGCAGTAAAGCCCGGCGGGTAAAGAGCTTCTGGCGTTGGTTATCAAGGCGCATAGCGATGAGTTTTCGGTAACTGGCGATAGGCAGGCCAGAAAAAAGGTTGCACAAGCGGGTAGAGCATTATCGCCATCACACCATCCAGCAATAGCCCAGCCACATACTGGCCATTGTGATGCCACAGAGCCATCGCCACACTGTAGAGCAAAGCCATCAGCAGTGCAAAGGGCATCATCACCAGCCAGGACGCCCAGAAAGATTCCTTGAACAACAGGCGCTGATAGCGCTGAATCAACAACGCCGCCAGCCCATAAAACAAGGTGGAGCCACCCATCGGCAGACCCTGCAAGGCATCCTGTACAAACCCAAATAATAGCAAGACCCACAACGGCAGTGCTTCCGGCGCGTGCACACGCCAGAATACCAATAGGGGCAACAGTATCACCGGCCCCACAGGCAGCAAACGTACTGCCAGCGGCGCAATACTCAGCAGCAAAAACACCGCCAGCCAGCCACAGTTTAGGCCAAGCAGCCTTCGTATCTGGTTCTCCCCGGAACGGTGCGCCATGCTATTTCCCGGCTGCGGGCTGGGGGGAGGGCGCGGTTACGGCAGCCGCTTCCGGTTGCAAAGGCGCCTGCAACTGTAGCACGGTCACATAGTCCAATCGCTGCCAGTCCACCAGTGGCCGCACGGCAATCTGGCCGCTTTCTTCCCGTTCTGCCACCACTCCAACCGGCAATCCAGCGGGCAACATACCGCCATCCCCGCTGGTCATCAGGCGCTCGCCTGTACTGAGTGCAGCATCTTCCGCAATATACAACAGCTGCGGCATTTGTCCGTGCCTACCGGCCAACACACCGCGCAAGCCACTGGTTTCCGCCTGCACCGGAATGCGCGAATTCACATCCGTCACAAACACCACCCGTGCGCTTTGCTCACTCACATCCGCAATGCGCCCCACCAACCCATCCGGATTCATCACCGCTTGTCCTGTCACGACACCCTGCTTGCGCCCGGCATTTAACAAAGCATGCTGCCAGATACCACCGCGGCTTTCTCCCAGCAGTCGCGCCGTTACCTGATGCACCTGCGCAGCGGGCAAAACACGCAATATCTCTTTGAGACGAGTATTTTCCTGCACCAGCACCAACGCCTGCTGCTCCACTTTTTTCAGCCGCTTGACTTCCTGCGTCAGGGCCGCATGCTCTTCTTTCAGGTTTTGCCATTGCGCAATAGAGATTTGCACATCTTCCAGTCGCTCCATAGGGCGGGTCATCCAGAGCAACATCTGCCCGGTGGCATCCACCACCCAGCCGCGCACACTCTCCGCCAACTGACGGCTTTGCGGGGGAGAAATAACCATCACAGCCGCCATCGCAATCAGACTGGAAATCACCAGCCGATAGCCCCACTGCTTCGGCACAACCGCCACTCTGGCAGGTGTTTTATGGATGCGCATCGTCACAACCCCCTGTTCCTTCCCCATTATCTCCTTATAATATCAAGCCTTCACTAAGAAATGATAGATATTTCATGCTGCTTTGCAACAGGCACAGCCTATTCCTGCTTAAACAGCACATGGCGCAGCATTTCCGGGTGTTCCAACACACTGCCGGAACCCACTGCCACGCAGGAAAGCGGATCATCCGCCACAAAGACTGGCAGCCCAGTGGCATTACGCAACACCAGATCCAGATTACGCAACTGCGAACCACCGCCCGTCAGGACAATGCCTTTATCCACAATATCAGAAGACAGCTCCGGCGGAGTGCATTCCAACGCCACTTTGACCGCTTCCACAATCTGGCTGACCGGCTCGCTCAGGCTTTCCGCTACCTCTGCTTCTGACAGGGTAACCTCTTTCGGCACGCCATTGAGCAGGTCACGGCCTTTAATCACCATGGTCTCCCCTTCCCCTTTCACAGGTGGGCATGCGGCGCCGATGGTTTTTTTGATCTTTTCGGCGGTGGTTTCCCCAATCAGCAGGTTATTGTTCCGGCGAATGTAGGAAATAATCGCATCATCCATTTTATCGCCACCAACGCGTACCGAGCGGGAATAAACAATCCCCCCCAGCGAAAGAACCGCCACTTCGGTCGTACCACCGCCAATATCCACCACCATGGAACCGGTTGGCTCCGTCACCGGCAGCCCAGCCCCCAGAGCAGCGGCCATTGGCTCCTCAATCAGGAATACTTCTCCCGCACCAGCACTTTCCGCCGCTTCCTGAATGGCGCGGCGCTCCACCGGGGTAGAGCCGGAAGGCACGCACACAATCACGGTGGGGCCGGTAAAGAAACGGCGTTTATGTACACGGTGGATAAAGTGCTTAATCATCTCTTCCGCCAGACGGAAATCCGCAATGACCCCATCCATCAGTGGGCGGCTGGCTTCAATTTTGGCCGGGGTACGTCCCAACATCAGCTTGGCTTCGTTCCCGAAAGCATAGGGCATCATTTTGCCGCCTTCATTCACCATGGCCACCACGGACGGCTCATTCAGCACAACCCCACGACCTTTCACATACACCAGGGTGTTGGCGGTACCAAGATCAATCGCCATATCAGATGAAAATAAGCCCTTCAACGCAGAAAACATGAAATGCACCCCCTAATCTCTCTTAAAAAACTGTTATAGCACGGAACATCACTGAGCCCTCACCTATGGCACAGGCTGCCGCATCGTACAACGACTTCCGCGCCCCTGCATCATTTATTTATGCTTTTTTGAAGCATAGCTAAAGACGGCCTACAACGGGCGTAACAACGACCGTTGCAACGGTAGCAGCCCTGTACAAATATCCGATAAGGTGCGCCGCTGATGGTAAAAAACGCCAACCTGTAACAGCACCCAACCCAACCAGCCCAGCCAAAGAAACACCCCATGCGTGAGCAACTGCTGTAACGCTGGTTCCAGCACCTCGCGGGAAAGTTCGCCACCCGCCAGTGCCAGTTGCACCTGCTGCAACCAGCCTTGCCATAGCCACCAACAGCCCGCCCCTATTCCCATTGCTCCGGCGCGGCGGATAAGAGCTTTCAGGAAGGCACGCGGCACCGAGGCCATAAAGCCGCCGGACGTTGTGTAGCGCACACCACAGACCATTCCCCCTACCGTACTACCGCGCCTGGCGGAAAGTAGCGCAGCATCCAGAATCATCATCAAAATCGCGACCACCAGCCAGATCAGACAGGCTTTCATTCCCAACTCTGATACCGCGACCAGCAGGGGTCGCTCATATTGGGCATCGCCCCTATGCTCATGCAACAAATGCATGGAATGCACCAGTTGATGATCCAGCAGCAGCATCGCCTGTAGCAACAACACATAGACCAGCAGCAGCAACCCGCCATCCAGCAAGGCAACTATGCACTGCCGGGTACGACTGGCGCGTGCCTTACCCGCCATGGCCGCCAAGGGAGACAACGCCACAGGGTGTGCCCCGGCATCCGCCGCCGCTTGCCCTTCGGAAGGGCTGTCTGTGGGTACGTTCGCGACCTTCGGCGCATCCACCGCTGTTTCAGGTGCCTGTTTTTTACGTCCAAACATGGGTTTCCAACTTTTTGTCATGCCATTACATCCGCCAGCCTGCCTATTACGGCGAAAAGAGGCGTCAATCAACCAGGACGGAACATGGCCTCACTCTTGCCGCCCTTGACCTGCGCCTGATGATGCAACACGGCATTCAGAGCGGCAATATATGCCTTGGCAGAGGCCACCAGCGTATCTGGATCCGCACCATAGCCATTAAACATCTGCCGACCGTCCGTGGTCAGGCGTACCGTCACTTCCGCCTGCGCGTCCGTTCCTTCCGTCACGGCATGCACCTGAAACAAGTGCAACTTGGCACTGTGCGGCACCAAGGCCTGAATCGCCAGAAAAATTGCATCTACCGGGCCATTGCCTTCCATGCTGGTGGTTTTACGCTTACCATCCACTTCCAGTTCCAGCGTGGCCAGTTGCGGCCCCACAGAGCCACTCTGCACCTGTAATGCCAGAAACTTCACCCGCTCCTCACCGGCCAGTGCTGCCGGGTTGACCAGAGCCAGAATATCCTCGTCATAGATGGTTTTTTTACGATCCGCCAGATCCTTAAACCGGGCGAACAGGCCATTAATGGCATCTTCCCCCAGTTCAAACCCCAGTTCTTGCAGTTTATTCTTCAAAGCAGCACGCCCGGAATGTTTGCCCAGCACAATATTGGAGCGGGTCAACCCGACCGATTCCGGGGTCATAATTTCATAGGTTTGCGCGTTGGCCAGCATACCATGTTGATGAATACCAGACTCATGGGCGAACGCATTGGCACCTACAATCGCCTTGTTATTTTGCACCTGCAATCCGGTCACCTTGGACACCAAACGCGAGGCACGGGTAATGTGCTCTGTTTTAATGCCGGTGGTGAAGGGCACTTTATCCTGCCGCACCTTCAGCGCCATGACAATCTCTTCCATGGCAGCGTTGCCCGCACGCTCTCCTATACCATTGATAGTGCATTCTATCTGACGCGCCCCTGCTTCCACGGCGGCAATGGAATTGGCCACCGCCAAACCCAAATCATTGTGACAATGCACCGAGAAAATCACCTTATCCGCACCCGGCACCCGCTCCCGCAGCATTTTTATCAGGGCGGCATATTCATTCGGCAAGGTATAACCCACGGTATCCGGCACATTAATGGTACCCGCCCCGGCGCGAATGGCGGCTTCTACCGCACGGCAGAGGAAATCCGGTTCCGAACGGGAGCCATCCTCACAGCTCCACTCCACATCATCCACCAGATTGCGGGCATAACTCACGCTGTCGGTAATAGCGGCCAACACCTGCTCCGGAGACATTTTCAGTTTATACTGCATATGCAGCGGGCTGGTGGAAATAAATGTGTGAATGCGCTTCTGCGCGGCATCCGCCAAGGCCTCGGCAGCGGCGTCAATATCCCCCCGAACCGCTCTCGCCAGCGAGCATATTCGCGCATTTTTTACCACCCGCGCCACCTGAGCAATGGCTCCCTTGTCCCCCGGAGAGGCAATGGCAAATCCAGCTTCAATCACATCCACGCCCATTTCATCCAAGGCACGCGCCACCATGATTTTTTCTTCCGTATTCATGGATGCGCCGGGCGATTGCTCCCCATCACGCAGGGTAGTATCAAAAATAATCACGCGGTTAGGATTATTGAACGACATGGCGATAGGTTTCCTTTTCGGTTTGCGCTAACACTTCACTATACTGAAACTTTGCTAAAAAATCCTGCAAAGCATGCCATTGAATCACAGTCGAGGCCTTTATTTCCAGCAAAACCTGTTCGTCACCCTCTCCGGCGTGCATAAGATGCAACAAATACGCCTGTTGATCATATTCATTCCACAAAATGGTTAGGGTTTTTCCCCGTAACTGCAAAGGTCTTTCCTGCCACACATCCGCCTCAAGCTTCTTCTGACGCTCCGCTGCATACCCCTGCCATGCCTCTTGCAGAGGCGTCACATTGCCCAGAGTCACGGTTAGTTCCATCGCATCGGCAAAACGGTATAGCCGCTGCACATACATATGCCCCTGATACGCCCGCTCATACGGAATCCCCACATCTTCTGCCTCCACATCCATGGGCAGCGGTGGAAACCATGTCTCCAGCATGGCCTCCTGCCAATCCCGAAAATCACTACGCCCCGCCCATGCGGGAGCCACCACCACCGCCATAACGAAGGCTGCGGCCAGCCAGCTCAATATCGGCCTGTCTATCATCATGCGTTGCACTCTCCGTTTCCTGAGCTACTATAGGCACTGCTGCGGAACATAACACCTCTGCACGCCTCCTGCATCTTCTGTCCTGCCTTTCCTCGCGCTCCCATCATGAAAGCCCACGCAAAACCCATGCAACCCCAAACCCTGCTTGTATCCCAACCCGAAACTCTGCAACCTCTGCTACAGGCGTATCTGACGTTTCTGCAACAGATAGACGCCATGGACTGCGGCGGCGATGAATTGCGGGCAGAGTTGCAGAATCTGACCGCCGCCTACCCGATGCAGCAAGGACAAGAACAACGGCAGGGCTGGTTTGCCGCCATGCAGGAAGATAACACCCCCATAGGCTGCGCCTTGCTCCGGCCATTGGATGCCAAACGGGCAGAAATCTGTCGTGTTTATGTTATGCCGTCCTTTCGCGGTCAGGGCATAGCTCGCAGCTTGCTCACCCACCTGATACAACAGGCCAAAGACTGGGGCTATGACAGCCTGTGGCTGGATACATTCCGTCAACCGGACGATGCCAAACACCTTTACCTGCGTTTGGGCTTCCAGCCCTGCCCGCCTTATCATTCAGGCCCTGCACATAAGCTCTTATTTTTCAGCAAACACCTGCATCGCGCCTGATGCGTTGTGCCTCTGAAACATCCCTCCTGACACACTACAGGCTAGGCATACGGAAATACATCACGCAGGCAATGCTGCTCCCCGCCGTGTAGCTACTGCCGATAAAGCAGCTATTGGCGGCATCAGAACCCTGACTCGCCAGAATATTGCCTCCATCCGGCGTACCGTCATCCAGTTTGCTTTCCAACGCCAGCGCATCATCGCCATTCAGTACGGGGGCTTCCAGATACCCCACGCTGTTTAAGTTGGCAAACGCCAGCAGATGCTCGTTGGTTATGGCCAGCCCCGTATAAAACATATTCGGCCCGGCATCATTATAAAAAAACAGCCGGTACCCGCCGGAAAGCTGGCTGGGCGGCACCGTACTGCCGGCTGCGCTGCCCAGACTATGCGCCAGACTCACCAAACCACCGCTAAACTGTTGATCCAGATACCCCGCCAATTGCAAATGCTGCCAGCCAATAAACTCTTCCGCATCGGCACCATTGGCATGAGCGATGCGGCGGTCACCATTACCATTCACGCCACCGAAATAATTGGACGCATCCGGCATATCCCCAGGCAGGGACAAAAACCGCTGCTCAAACTGCAATATTTTGGCTTGATACTCCTGCACCTCTGTTGCGGCCTGTTGCAGGGCGCTGGTATGCACCAGCGACTGGCCAAACAAAATGGCTCCCACAATTAACCCCAACACCACCAGTGAAATAGCCAGCTCCAACAGGGAAAACCCGGCACAGCGGGCACAGGCAAAGGGCAAAGATGATGAGCGCATGGCGAGTTCCTACGTATGGCTGGCGATTACCGCAGATGCAACCGTTTCAAGGTACGATGCCTGCAGTAAAGATTGCGTGTACGGATGTTTTGGCGCTGTAAAAATCTGCTCTGCCGTGCCCCGTTCCACAATTTTTCCCTGCTTCATCACCAAAATCTGGTGACTCATCTGGCGGATAACACGCAAATCGTGGCTAATGAACAGATAACTCAGCCCGTAACGCTGTTGCAGACGGGTCAGCAACGCCAGTGTGGTTTGCTGTGTGGAAATATCCAGCGCAGAGGTTGGCTCGTCCAGCACCACCAGTTGCGGCCGCAAAGCCAATGCCCGCGCCAGCCCAATGCGTTGCCGCTGTCCACCGGAAAATGCGTGCGGGTAACGTTCCGCCGCGTCCTCTGGCAATTCCACATCCTGCAAGACCTGCTGAATCCGTTTATCCATCTGCTCCGGCTGCTGGCAAAGCCTGTGCGCGCGCAGACCTTCGGCAATAATTTCCCGCACTGTCATGCGCGGGTTTAAGCTACTGAACGGGTCTTGAAACACAACCTGCATTTGCTGCCGCATGGCGCGCATGGCATGGGCTTCCGGCAGTGGCTTGCTCGCAAAATACACCGTACCGCTACTGGCCTGTAACCGTAACAACGCCATGCCAAGGGTGGTTTTGCCGGATCCACTTTCTCCAACAATACCAATCGTCTCTCCCTGATGCAGGGCGAATTGCACATTATCCACCGCCGTAAACACCTCCGTGGTTGCCCCCCAGAAGTTACGCACCGCCGGAAACTTCACGCTCAGGTTCTGGCAGGTCAGCAGCGGTTCTGCATTGTTTGGCAAAGGTTGCGGCTCCCCATGCGGATGACTGGCCAGCAGGCTCTGCGTGTAGGCATGTTTGGGTTCCCGCAGTACCTGCGCCGCTTTGCCCTTTTCCACCACTTTTCCCTGCTGCATCACCACTACCTGATCCGCCATATAGCGCACCACGGAAAAATCATGCGTAATCAATAGCAGCGCCATACCCATATCCCGCTGCAACTGCTTCAGTAAATCCAGAATCTGCAGTTGCACCGTCACATCCAGCGCGGTGGTTGGCTCATCCGCAATCAACAGTTCCGGCTGGTTGGCAATGGCCATAGCAATCATCACCCGTTGTCGCTGCCCACCCGAAAGTTCGTGCGGGTACGCCCCCAAACGCTCCGTCAGTTTGTCCAGCCCCACCTGCCGTAATAGCCCGATGGTTTTCAGGCGTGCAGCGTCTTTGCTCAGGCGTTGGTGCAGACGCAGGCTTTCGCCAATCTGTTTACCGATACTATGCAGCGGGTTCAGCGCGGTCATTGGTTCCTGAAAGATCATGCCAATCCGCTTCCCCCGAAAGGTACGCAACCGCCGATCCGACAATTGATGCAATGCATGCTGGTCAAAAATGATGCCAGACCCTTCATGCAGGCGTGCCTGTGGTGGCTGCAACCCCAACACTGCGAGAGCGGTCAGGCTTTTGCCGGAACCACTCTCCCCCACCACAGCGGTACATTCGCCTTTCGCTACCCGAAACGAGACATTCTTCAACACCTGCGTCTCGCCAAAGGACAGGGATAGTTTATCAATCTGTAGCAAACTCATTGGATGCACTTCCCCTCTCGTCAGCGACGGTGCAGTTGCGGGTTCAGGGCATTACGCACGGCTTCCCCAATAAACACCAGCAAACTCAGGCTTATCGCCATCACCAGAAAACTGGTCAACCCCAGCCAGGTGGCGTGTGGGTTGGCTTTCGCCTGTGACAGCAGCTCCCCCAGCGACGGAGAACCAGGCGGCAGACCAAAGCCCAGAAAATCCAGTGAGGCCAGTGTCACAATAGCGGCAGAAAGCTTGAACGGCAGGTACGTCACGGTCGCCACCAGTGCGTTAGGCAGCACGTGCCGCAGCAGAATACGGCTTTCACTCACGCCCAGTGCGCGGGCAGCTCTCACAAAATCAAAATTACGTACCCGCAAAAATTCGGCACGCACCACACTGCTCAGCGGCATCCAGTTAAACAACAACATCAGACATAGTAACCACCAGAAATTCGGCTCCACCACACTGGCCAGAATAATCAACAAAAACAATACCGGCATGCCAGACCATATTTCTGTCAGGCGTTGCCCCAGCAAATCCGTCAGGCCACCAAAATACCCCTGCACGGCTCCGGCTAAAATCCCCAGCAGTACACTGCCGGTGGTTAAGGCCATGGCAAATAACACCGACAGCCGGAAACCATAAATCAGGCGTGCCAGTACGTCCCGCCCCTGATCATCCGTTCCCAGCCAGTTCATCAGACTTGGAGCGGAAGGAGCCGGCACATCCAGCCGATAATTAATGGTGGTGTAATCAAACGGAATCGGTGGCCAGACCATATGCCCCCCGGCTTGCTCAATCAAGGCCTGCATATAGGGGGAACGATAGGCCGGTTCTGTCTCAAACACCCCACCAAACGTGGTTTCCGCATAGCGGACAAAAGCCGGAAAATACCATTCTCCACGGTAAGAAATGACAATCGGCTTTTCATTCGCGATCACTTCCGCCAACAGGGTCAGGGCAAACAACATCCCAAACAACCATAAACTTATATAACCCCGCCGGTTCTGCCGAAACGCCTGCCAAAACCGTGCAAAACCTACAGGTAGAACCGTGGCTGAACGGAAAGAAGGGGTATGCGGAACACTCATGGATCTACCTCCGTTCAAAATCAATACGAGGATCCACCAACCGATAGGTTAAGTCTCCCAACAGGCTTAAAAACAACCCGATCAGGGTGTAGAGATACAAGGTGCCAAACATGACCGGATAATCCCGGTTAATCGCAGACTCAAACCCCAACAGCCCCAACCCATCGAGGGAGAAAATCACTTCAATCAACAAAGCGGAAGTGAAAAATATCCCCATCAGCGCGGAAGGCAGGCTGGCAATCACCAGCAACATGGCATTGCGAAACACATGCCCCCACAGCACCTGCCGCTCATTCAGGCCTTTGGCGCGGGCGGTCAGCACATATTGCTTGGTCATTTCATCCATAAAACTATTTTTGGTCAGCAGCGTCAGGCTGGCGAAACCACCCATGACCATGGCAATAATCGGCAGGGTAATATGCCATAGATAGTCCAACACCTGTCGATACCACGGCAATTCCGCCCAATGATCCGACACCAGTCCGCGCAACGGAAACCACTGCACGTAACTCCCCCCTGCGAATAAAATAATCAATAGCAGGGCAAACAAAAAACTGGGGATGGCATAGGCAACAATCATGACACTGCTGGTCCAGACATCAAACGGGCTGCCATCCCGTACGGCTTTGCGTATGCCCAGTGGAATGGAAATCAGATAAATCAGCAGCGTGGACCATAATCCCAGCGAGATAGAGACGGGCAAACGCTCCCAGATCAAATCCATCACCCGACCGGAGCGAAAAAAACTTTCACCAAAATCAAAGCGCAGATAATTCCACAACATATCGGTAAAACGTTCATGGGCGGGTTTATCAAAGCCATAGATTTTCTCAATACGCGCCACAATTTCCGGGTCCAACCCGTGTGACGTATTGCGTAACTGGCTTTCTGCGCGTGTGGTGGAAGCCGCAGATTCCCCTCCCATACTGCTGAAACGCGCCGTCGCCAGTGCATTATGGCCCTTCAACTCTGCCACCATGCGCTCGACCGGCCCACCGGGTGCCGCCTGCACAATCAGAAAGTTCAGCAATAAAATGCCAAACAGGGTGGGAATCATCAATAACAAGCGGCGGACAATATAGGCGATCATACAGCGCCTCCAGATGTATTGCGCATACGGGATGCTTTCTCAGGCTCATACCACCACAAGTCATAAAATCCGGTGCCATAGGTGGGGGGCTGCTCTGGCATGCCAAACTTATCCCAATGTACAAGGCGCACCATGCCACTAAACCAGTGCGGCACCATGTAATACTGGTACCATAACACCCTATCCAGTGCCATGCAGGTGGCTTCCAGCTCCTCCTGCGAGCGGGCTTTTAAGATTTTTTCCACCAGCGCATCCACCACCGGATGACGCATCCCGGCGACATTCAGACTGCCCTGCACTCCCGCCATGCGGGAATGAAAATAATTCACCTGCTCATTACCCGGCGCCAGAGATTGCGGGTAAATATGCACAATGCTTTCAAAATCAAACTGCTCTACCCGCTTTTGGTATTGCGCAATATCCACCATGCGAATGCGCCCCTGAATGCCCAGCCGCTCCAGATTTTTAATATAAGGCGCCACCACCCGCTGAAAACTGGGAGAGAACAACATAAATTCAATGGTTAAAGGCTCACCGCTCTCTGCATGCACCAGTTGAAAATCCTTTACCACCCAGCCTGCTTCCCGCAGCAAATCCCGCGCCTGCAACAACGGCTCACGAATGTAGCCACTCCCATCGGACTGGGGCAGACCTAACGGCTCGGCAAAGGTCGCTTCCGGCAATTGTTCGCGGTATGGCTCCAGCAGTCGCAACTCCGCCTCCGATGGTAACCCGCGCGCCGCATAGGGCGAGTTTTCATAATAGCTAAGGGTGCGCTGGTACAGGCCATAAAACAGATGGCTGTTCGTCCATTCAAAATCAAACGCCAGTGTCAGGGCTTTACGCACCCGCACATCCGCAAATTTTGCCAGACGGGTATTAAAATAAAACCCTTGTGCTCCGGCGGGTTGTCCGGCGGGAATCACCCGCTTTAGCAACAACCCCTCCCGCAAAGCAGGGGTATCATAGGCGGTCGCCCACAGACGGGAAATATTTTCCAGCCGCACATCATAGGCACCGGCTTTCAACGCTTCCACCGCCACTGCCTCGTCACGGTAATAATCAAATGTCACCCGATCAAAATTATGCCGCCCAATATTGACCGGATGCTCTTTCGCCCAGTAATCTTCCCGCCGTTGAAACCGAATGCTACGCCCCGCATCCACCCGCTCCACCCGGTAGGGGCCGGAACCGGGTATCGCCACCAACCCCGGCTTATCAAACGGGCGGGCGGCATCCTCAAACCATGCTTTCGGCAAAACGGGCAACTGCCCCAAAATCAGCGGCAGTTCCCGATTCTGGTTATGCTTGAATAAAAAACGTACCCGCCGCTTATCCAGTATCTTCGCCTCTGCCACGTCCAGATAATAGCTCTGGTAGTGCGGGTGCCCCTGCTTGGTGAGCGCCGTAAAGCTGAACGCCACATCCTCTGCCGTGACCGCGCTACCATCCGGCCAGCTCGCGGCTGGGTTCAGGCGGAATTCTACCCAATAGTGATCCGGGTCAACCTTTACCCCATCGGCTAACAGGCCATAGGCCGTGGAAGGCTCATCCGCTGAAGGGCTGAGCAACGTATCAAAGGTCAGCGCAATCCCTGTGGCCGCCACCCCGCGCAAAATAAATGGGTTCAGGCTATCAAAGCTACCCTCATAGGCCAGTTTAATGCTGCCGCCTTTGGGCGCATCGGTTCGGACATAAGCAAAATGCTTGAAGCCCTTGGCGTATTTTAACTCCCCAAAGGTGGAAAGACCATGTTTAAAAGGAATGGTCGGCGCCACCACATCCGGGTCACGGCGCGGCGTTGGTTCTGCGTCTCCCAGCAAATCCGCCGCCAGTGCCTCCGCCGCCTGCTCCGGCGTCAAGGCAGCCTCTCCCTCCGCTGGCTTCGCCGCGTCATCGGTCATGGACTCTGTGTCGGCATCCCCCGTCGTGCCACCGATCGCATCCGGCGCCGTCGCTGCCTCTGCCTGCACAGCAGAAGCCGTTTGCGCTTCCTTCGCTTTCGCCGCTTCTTCGGCCCAGCCCTGCGCCGGCAACCCTATCAGCAGCGCGAACCATAGACACGCATGCAGGAACACACCACCCCTCGCAGATGAAACCCATAACATAGGACGCACAAATAGCATGATATAGTATTCTCTAAGCTTACAGAACACTATATATGCCAGTTTTTTGCACAACCGCCAAGCGGGATTATGCATCTGGCCCTCTGCAGGGATGCGCCAGGATTTTCTATTCTGCCGCTGTAGTGCGTGTGTAAGGACGGCGTGCGGGGATTTCCCCCATACGCCGTCCTTCGTTTTAAGGGTCAAATCGGTTATGCTGCGCTAGCGATAACCCATCACCACCCGAAAGCCAACCATGCAAGCCCCTGCCGACCACCACGTAGAACGCACGCGCATACGCCAGCAACTCCGGCAGAATCGCCGCGCTTTCGTTGCGGATGAATCCGCACGGGACGCAGCAGAAACCGCCATTACCCACCAACTGCATCACCTCACCCTGCATTGGCCAGAGACTGCTATCATTGCCTGCACCCTTCCCCACGGCAACGAATGTTCCTTGTCGCGCTGGATGCAATGGGCGCTGGCGCAAGGGCGCTCCATCGCCCTGCCTTGCGTCGAAGAACGCGATGCTCCACTCACGTTCCGGCAATGGGATGGCGATATGGCCAACCTGATGCCAGATGCCCTGAGCCTGCTGGCTCCTCTCTCGCAACCCATAGCGCAACCCGATGTGGTTCTCGTGCCTCTGCTGGGTTTTGATGCAGACGGGCAACGCATGGGACAAGGCGGCGGCTATTATGATCGCACGCTGGCGGCTCTGGCTGCATCTGGCCATCATCCCCTGCGTCTGGGGGTGGCGTTTGCCTGCCAACAGGTCGAAACGGTACGCCCCGAACCGTGGGATGAACCACTGCACGCCGTCCTGACCGAAAAAGGGTTAATGACTTTTGGCACAAACCATGCCATGTTGCCCGGCTATACGCTGCAGGGAACCTGCAATCATACAGAACAGACCCAAAGCTGACAAACAACCGCAGTAACAACACGAACCAACACACATCATGAAGCTGGCAATTTTTGGCGATATAGTCGGTGGAGCAGGACGCGAATATCTGATAGCGCAATTGCCCGCCTTTCGTGCGGCCTACAAGCCGGATGCCATCATCGTGAATGCGGATAATGCCTCTGGCGGTTTTGGCCTGCAACCTCCCCATGCAGAGGCACTGCTCGCTGCGGGGGCAGACGTTTTGGCCTGTGGTGACCATGTGTGGGATCAAAAAGCCCTAACCCCGATGCTGGATCAAAACCCCCGCCTGCTCCGCCCCATGAATTACCCCGGCAACGTTCCGGGACGAGGGCATGTAGAACTAAAACTGGCGGATGGCCGTAAATTGCTGGTACTGCATCCGCTGGGACAGGTCTTCATTAAAGATAACCTGAACTGCCCGTTTCAGGCGGTCGATACCCTGTTAAAAGGCTATCGGCTAGGGACAACCGTGCAGGCGATTGTGGTGGATTTTCATGCAGAAGCGACCTCCGAAAAAATGGCGATGGGGCAGTTTCTGGATGGTCGCGTCAGCGCCGTGGTAGGTAGCCATACCCATGTCCCAACCGATGATGCCTGCATCATGCCGAAAGGCACCGCCTACCAGACGGATTTAGGCATGTGCGGTGTCTATCAACCCTCCGTGATCGGCTTTGAGCCAGATGCCCCGCTGGAACAATTTACCCGCAAGTTCCGCAAGATTCGCCTCACTCCGCAAAAAAATGCCGCCCCCACGCTACGCGGCCTATGGATCGAAACCGATGATCGAACCGGGCTTGCCTCTTCGGTGCGGATGATTAAAATAGGGGGCGACTGGCCGCAAGCACCGACCTTGACCAGCATTCCCGCGCCTCTCGCGCCGGTGTAAGCGCCCGCTGCCCCTGTCGGGCTTTATCCAACCCCTTGAAGGACCCCACTATGCAAGAAAAAATCCGTAAAGGCTTCTGTGCGGTTCTGGCGGCAATTTTGCTTGGCTTTTCCGGCCTGCTGTTGCTGATGGAGCAAAATGGCCCCAGTCTCGCCCGTCAAATCTGGGAGCATCCACTCCTCACTTGGGCACATGTCCCTAACCTGATTCTGGCCGCCATGGTGGTAATTTGCACGGGCGGTGCCGCAGGGCTGATCTGGATGGGCTTTTTGCAGGTGCGCAAATAGGCACCCCCAATTAAGGCACGCTACAGGCCAATACGTGCGCCAATGGTTGACAAACCCTAACAGGCTGGTGAATAACAGAGCAGGCTGCACATGCAACCGAACCTTTATTCCCTATCCACATGCAGTGAGTGTCACCTATGGCCGGTCATTCCCAGTTTGCCAATATTATGCACCGCAAAGGTGCGCAGGATAAAAAACGCGCCCGCCTGTTTGCCAAACTGGTGCGGGAGATTATCGTCTCTGCAAAAATGGGCATGCCAGACCCGGCACATAACCCGCGCCTGCGCGCCGCCATTGCCGCAGCAAGGGCGCAATCGGTACCGAAAGAAAAAATTGAGAACGCCGTTAAAAAAGCCACCAACCCACAGGATGGCGATAATTACGAAGAAATTCGCTATGAAGGCTATGGCCCCGGCGGGGTTGCTCTGGTAGTGACCGCCCTGACGGACAACCGCAACCGCACTGCCTCGGATGTGCGTTCCGTGTTCACCAAACGCGGTGGCAATATGGGCGAGACGGGCAGCGTGAGCTTTATGTTCACCCATATGGGCTATTTTTTATACCCTAAAGCCACCGCCAGCGATGACGCCATGCTGGAAGCCGCCATTGAAGCCGGAGCCGATAATTGCGAAAGCAGCGAGCATGGCCATGTCATCACCTGCGAGGTCGAAAACTTTGCAGCAGTCCGTGATGCACTGGTGGAAAAACTGGGCGACGCGGAAGAAACCAAACTGGTGTGGATGCCGCAAAACACTGTCTCGTTGGATGAAGAACAGGCAAAAACCGTCCTTGCACTGGTGGACGCACTGGACGAGCTGGACGATGTGCAACAGGTGTTCGGCAATTACGAAATCAGCGAAGAACTTCTGGCCAAACTGGATGCCGCCTGACACATGACGGGATCACGTTAGGGAGCACCGCTTTTCTGATGCGGCGCTAGATGCTGCTCCAGCAGCGCCTTCAGCGTTGCGTCCTGTTCCGGCAACGCTCCCGCAAAGCGTGCCAGTTCCCGACCACGGGCATCCACCAGCAAGGTCACCGGTATGCCCGGCAGGTGAAAGTCAGCCATTGTATCCGCCCGATAGACGACATGCCGCATGTTTTCTAAACCACGTTCAGTCATATAATGCTTCAGCCATAAACGCACCCCATCCACGCCTTGGGGGTGATGATCCCGATTCACCATTAAAACCGCTAAACCCCGTGGACTCCATACTTTTTGAATGTCGTTCAATATAGGCATTTCCTTCTGGCAGGGGCCACACCAGCTTGCCCAGACATTCACCAGCCACAGGCGCTCCTGCGGCCACAGGCTGGCATAGGTCACGTCCCGCCCCTTCAGATCGGTAAAAAACGTGGCTTCTGGCAACTGCAACGGTTCTGCATGCACCTGCCAGACACCTTTGCGCGGCAAATCATCCCACATCCACATGCCATAGACACCCAGCGCAAACAGTGACAGGGTGACAACCACCACAACAAGCTTTATAGAAGTACGCAGCACAAACCCAAATCGCATAGGGTACCTTCCCGTTCCTGTTTCATCATTCCCGTTTCATCTTCCTAAAGCAAAGCCCATGTCCATGCAAAACACAAGTTCTCAGGCACAGGCCAGCGCCACCAGCCCTTCCTCTGCCGCTACCGCCAACCCAATGTGGGGCGGGCATTACACGCAGGCCCCGGCAGATATTATGCAGCGTATCAATGCCTCTATTGATGTGGATAAGCATCTCTACCAGCAGGATATTGCGGCCTCCCGCGCACATGCCCGCATGCTGGCCAGGCAAGGCATCCTCACCGTGGAGGATGCCGCCGCCATAGACACCGGCCTGCAACAGATTCTACAGGAAATCACGGCGGGCACCCTGCCCTTCCGGCAAGAGCTGGAAGATATTCACATGCATGTGGAAGCCCGCCTGAAAGAACTGATTGGCGATGCAGCAGGACGCCTGCACACTGCGCGCTCCCGCAATGATCAGGTCGCCACAGATTTCAAACTCTGGGTACGGGATGCCACCGATCAGCTCCTACAGCAGATTCAACGGTTGCAGGCGGCTCTCATCCAGCGGGCGGAAGATCATGCCGATACTATTTTACCCGGCTTCACCCACCTGCAAGTGGCGCAACCCGTGACACTGGGGCATCATTTACTGGCCTATGTGGAAATGCTGGGACGAGACCGCAGCCGGCTGACCGACAACCGCCGCCGCCTGAATGAATGCCCTCTGGGAGCCGCCGCGCTGGCGGGCACCTCTTTTCCGCTCAATCGCCATATGACAGCGGAAGAACTGGGCTTTGACCGGCCTACCGCCAATTCGCTGGATAGTGTTTCGGATCGGGATTTTGCGCTGGATTACCTGTATGCCGCCTCTGTTCTCATCACCCACCTGTCGCGTCTGGCGGAAGAAATGGTCCTTTGGTCATCGCCGCTGTTCGGGTTTATTTCCCTGTCAGAGGCCTTTACCACCGGTAGCTCCATCATGCCCCAAAAACGCAACCCGGATGCCGCTGAACTGGTGCGCGCCAAGGCTGGCAGCATCTTTGGCAGCCTGCATGGGCTGTTGACCGTCATGCGTGGGCTACCCCTCACCTACAGTAAAGACATGCAGGAAGATAAAGCCCCTGTGCTGCACACACACCAACAACTACTGCTGTGCTTGACGGCCATGCAAGGCATGATGCAGGATTTCACAGCACAAACCGCACGCATGCTGCACGCTGCTAACCTTGGCTTCAGCACCGCCACAGATGTCGCGGACTGGCTGGTGCGGGAGCTGAATATCCCCTTCCGTCAGGCGCATCACATCACCGGTAGCGCCGTACGGCTGGCCGAAAGCCGGGGTTGCTCCCTCGCTGATCTGACCTTACAGGACTGGCAGCAAATTCACCCGGATATGCATGACGGTATTTTCTCTGTATTAACCGTAGAGCAATCCGTGGCCAGTCGGCAAAGCTATGGCGGCACCGCACCCGAACAGGTCAAACGCCAGATTGACGCCGCAAGGGAGCGTTTTCTATGACGCGCATCGCCCCAGTTTCCCTGCTACTGGTGACCGTACTGCTACTCGGAGGCTGCGGCATTCGGGGAAGCCTGAAACTCCCGGAAGAGGAGCAAGCCACGCCTCTCCAGCCCGGTTCCGCCTCCCCCGCGAGTGACACCCCCACCCCTCCCGCAGCCACCGCACATGATGCGCAGGCAGCCAACCCGTCTCCCACCCCGACCTATGTCCCCCGTGACCCAGAGAGGAACTGGCGTCGCCCGGATCCATTGGAACAAGTGCGGGAATTGCACCGTCGGCGCTAAACAACCCACTTTCGTCTTTTGAACAAGGTTTAATTATGGATCATTTTCACTACCATCAGGGCTTATTACACGCGGAAGACCTGCCCATTCCCCAGATTGCGGCAGCGGTTGGCACCCCGTTTTATTGCTATTCCACGGCCACCCTGCGCCGCCATGTCCGGGTCTTCCGCGAAGCGCTGGCGGCGGTCAATCCCTTGGTCTGTTTCGCGGTGAAAGCCAACAGCAATCTGGCCGTACTGAAAACACTGGCACAGGAAGGCTGCGGGGCGGATGTCGTCTCCGAAGGAGAAATTCGCCGCGCTCTTGCCGCCACCATTCCACCGGAAAAAATCATCTTTTCCGGGGTCGGCAAAACAGCGGATGAAATGCGCTATGCACTAACCGCTAACATTCTGCAATTCAATGTCGAATCCGAACCTGAACTGCGTTTACTTTCAACCGTTGCCACCGAGATGGGGCTGCATGCGCGCATTGCTATTCGTGTGAACCCCGATGTGGATGCCGGAACTCACGCAAAAATCTCTACCGGTCAGAAAGAAAGCAAATTCGGTGTGGAACTGTCACAAGCGCGTGACCTGTACCAACTGGCCACGGTATTACCGGGACTACAGGTGCAGGGCATCTCCGTGCATATTGGCTCGCAGTTGGTGAATCTGGAACCTTTTCGCGCCGCCTTCACCAAACTACGTGCGTTTATTCAGGAATTGCGTGCCGCAGGCCACCGCATTGACCTGATTGATTTGGGTGGCGGCTTTGGCATTTCTTATGGCCCGGAAATGCCGCCGGAACTCACCGCCTATGCCGCCATAGTGCAGGAAACCATGGGCGATATGCAGGCACAATTGGCCTTTGAACCTGGCCGCGTGCTGGTGGGCAACGCCGGGCTATTGGTCAGTCAGGTGATTTATGTCAAGCAGGGCAGCCAGCAACGCTATGTGATTGTAGATGCCGCCATGAACGACCTGATTCGCCCCAGCATGTATGATGCACACCATGAATTCATCACCGTTCAGGAAAAACCACAAGCCTCTGAAATAGCGGATATTGTGGGGCCTGTGTGTGAAACGGGTGACAGTTTTGCCAAGGCTCGCTCCATACCGCCGGTAGAAGCCGGGGAGCTGGTGGCCTTCCGCTCCGCAGGTGCCTATGGCGCGGTCATGTCCGGCACTTACAATACCCGTCCTCTACTGGCAGAAGTGTTGGTGGACGGGAATCGGTTTGCCGTCGTACGCCCCCGCCAGACCTATGAGGCACTGCTGGGGCAGGATCACATTCCCGACTGGTTATAAACAGCGTTCATCCATCTGCCAATAACCCGCCCAGCGGCCTGCCCCCCAGAATATGCACATGAAAATGTGGCACCGTCTGGCTGGCGTGGGCGCCGTGGTTGGTAATCAGGCGGTAGCCATCATCTTTTAAGCCTGCTTCATGCGCCAGTTTCCGCACGGTACGGAAAAAATGCCCCACCACTTCATCGGTGGCATGCGCCATAAAATCATCAAACGAGAGATACTCGCCCTTCGGAATCACCAGCAAATGCACCGGCGCCGCTGGCGCAATATCGCGTATCGCCACCAGCGTGGCATCCTCATACACTTTATCGGTTGGCACTTCATCCCGAATGATTTTGGCAAAAATATTTTGCGGATCGTATGACATAACACCCTCTCTTGACGGATATCCGCGCAAAAAACCCTACAGCCTGACGCGCTTCTCTCAGAATAATCTATGCCAGTTGCATATTAAAAAACAAGCGGTCTTATGCATCACATCCTGCGGCCTGATGTGACCCTCTTTCGTCCTCGCGGCTATATCTGGCCGATGCCTGACGACTCTCCATGTCATCAAAATGTCTCTTACGGTTCATCATCCTGTCACAGTAATATCGTAGTTTGTAGGGGCGCGGTTTGGCTAGCTCTCTGGCCACAGTCGCGGCATGGCCTATCCAACAAACCCCATTGTAACGCACTATCCTATGAGCAAGCAACATCTTACTGTGTCTGGTTTAACCCCGGAAAATGCCTCAGATATCGCTCTGGGAATCATCGGCATCAGAGAAGATCAGAGTGCTGCCGTGGTTCGGGGACTCATGGGTGGCGACATGGCAGCGGCTGAACAAAGCCACGCACCAACCATTCTTCCTGACGGCTATCACTACACCCCTGTGGATCCCTTCGCGCAGCCGCTCCCTGCCACAGCGCGCAAAACACTGATTATCGGTGCCCACCCATCAGATGCCGTGGATTTTCATTACGAGGTGGCAAAAACACTACAAGAACGGGGGGATGAGCTGCAAGTCCTCACCCTGACCCTTGGTGAACTGGGCGTAGAAGATACCCCGCGTGATGTGGTGGTTGACCAACGGCTGGATGAAGAAGCCCAGAGTTTGGAGGCCCTGGGGGTGACGCCGCGCTACCTGCGCACACAGCCCGGGCCAAATGGCGCATTGTTTTCCACCGTGGCGGATGTGCGTCAAACGGAAGAACGTGCGGGTGAGCGCCATGTCACGATAGATTCTGCAGAGCATTATTTTCCGGACGGCAACTTGTTTTCCGTTCTGCCACAACTCACGGATCAGATTGAAGCCTATATTCTGGCTGAAAAACCAAGCCGCCTGCTATTACACTCCCTCAAACCTGACCATCCGGACCATGTAGCTACCACAGTCGCCACCCTAAACGCGCTGGAACGTATACAGGCCAAATACCCGCAATATTTTACGGAGAACCCGATAGATATTATCCTTAGCGACCCGGAATTTGGCGTGGCCGCCGGACAAGGCTGGGCCAAAGACCACATTCCCGTAGAGCTGGGCGGCAACCTGACTGCAGAAGCAAGGCAACAGCGGGGCTGGGCGTGGGGCTTTGCCGGAGAAAACACCGACCATCCCACATTCTCTGCCTACCAATACCATTATGCAAGTCAGGGCACAGCCATTACCCCATCCTCAGATATTCGGAACAATGAAACTCCGGATGCGACGCTGAATCAACACCCTCTCGCGGTCGCGCCTTACATTATCGCCAGCACACAAGAGATGCTTAATGCGTTTGTGCAGGCTTTGGCTGCCCATGCGTCTCAGGTCGCGACAAAACCCTATGGCCTGGAAATCCCTAAAGTTCGCCGTATGCGCGGGCTGGCCACCGACGATCAGACCGAACTGGGTGCTGGCTTCCACCCCGTCTCCATGGAAGGCATTACCCGCCCTATCGAGGCATTTTTACGGGATTTGGCACAGCCGGGTCATGCAATTTTTCAATTGATGCAGCAAGAACAAGCACAGCAGACAGATGTAACCGCACAGCGATAAGCCTAAAAACCCTTGCCTTCCCTGCAAGGAATGTCATAGTTTCGCCTCTGGAACAACATTCCCATGCATGTTAAGCGAGGTGCCTTATGTCTTTTCGTCGGTTTTTGAGTGCGCTTGCCGCCAGCCTTTGTTTATCTCTCCCCGCCTTCGCGCAGGAAAGCCTCCCCGCTCCGGCGGATGTCGCCAGCATACCCGCAGATGCCGTGGTGCGCCCATCCGGGCTGGCCAGCAAACTGTTGCAGGAAGGCACCGGCAGTGAACGACCAACCGCTAACAGCACCGTCACCGTGCATTACACCGGCTGGACGACGGATGGCAAAATGTTTGATAGTTCTGTGGTGCGGGGCGAAAGCATCAGCTTCAACCTGCAACAGGTGATTGAAGGCTGGACCGAAGGTCTGCAACTCATGACCAAAGGGGAAAAACGCCGCCTGTGGATTCCGCAAAACCTCGCCTATAAAGGACGCCCCGGCGCCCCCTATGGCATGCTGGTGTTTGATGTGGAGCTGATTGATTTTGAATAAGCATCTCAGCCGGGTGGCCATCTCTCTGGCCACCTGCGTGCCTACCTTCCCGATTCTCCCCTCTCCTTATGTAGATAGATTGCCGCATGTACGTCACGCCACTTCCCCAGTTCCTGCCCCTCACCCACGCAGAAGCCGCCAGCGCAAACCCACTGACGCTACTCTCGCCGGATGAATGGTCTAACTGGTGGAGCAAGCAATCTGTCGCTACGCAGCAATGGTTGACCGCGCAACAGGCCAAGCAGGATAAAAAACCCTCCCCCGGCACGGTCTTTTCCTTACCGGATGCAGACAATGCATCACCGTTCCTTGCCATCATCGAAAACCAGCCGGATCTCTGGTCCATCGGACACCTGCCCTACCAATTACCAGAAGGCACCTACCGCCTGCATAGTTCTCTCGCTGCCACGCAAATACAGGACATGCTGCTGGGATGGGGTATGGGCAGTTATCGTTTTAGTCGCTACAAAAAGCCAGAGCGTCAACCTGCCCGCCTTCTGCTGCCGGAAGGGGTGCATACCGCCCGCCTCAATGCCTTGCTGGAAGCTATTTTCTTCGCCCGTGACCTGATTAACATGCCCGCCAATGACATGCTGCCGAGCGATCTGGAAGCCGCCGCGAAAGTCGTGATGCGGGAAGGCAAAGCCAAAGGACGCAGCATTGTGGGGGATGCCCTGCTGAAGGAAGGCTACCCGGTGGTGCATGCCGTAGGCAAAGCCAGCACCAACGCTCCCCGCTTAATTGAGTTCAGCTGGGGCAACAAAAAACACCCGAAAGTCACCTTGGTCGGCAAAGGTGTCTGCTTTGATTCCGGTGGCCTGAACCTAAAGCCCGGTAATAGCATGGCGCTAATGAAAAAAGACATGGGGGGTGCCGCCATTGTGCTGGGTCTGGCTCTGGCTATCATGCGCCTGAAATTACCCGTGCGCCTGCATGTATTTGTGCCCGCCGTCGAAAATGCCGTCAGTGGCAACGCCTTCCGCCCTGGAGATGTGCTGGATACCCGCAAAGGCTCCACCGTGGAAATCAGCAATACAGACGCCGAAGGCCGCCTCATTCTGTGTGACCCCCTGTTTGAAGGCGATCGTGAAGAACCGGATGTGCTGATTGATATCGCCACCCTCACCGGTGCTGCCCGCATTGCGCTGGGAACGGATATTCCCGCCCTGTTCAGCAATAACCCGGCACTGGCACAGGAAGTCAGCAGCCTCAGCCTGCAACAGAAAGACCCGCTCTGGCCTCTCCCCCTATGGGATGACTACCGCCCCATGCTGGATAGCAACATCGCGGATATTAACCACGCCACCGACAGTTCCTATGCCGGCGCTATTACCGCCGCACTGTACCTGAAGCATTTTGTGGAACGCTGCCCCAACTGGCTGCATATGGATGTGATGGCATGGAACACCCGCAAGCGTGCAGGCCGCCCCATGGGCGGAGAAGCCATGGGACTGCGCACCCTTCTACATTGGCTGGAGAGGAGATACCCGCATGCAGACTGATGCCGCTGCCCCCACCACGATGGGGGCCGTCAATCGTAAAGCCCTTACCTTCTGGCAACAGGTCATCGCGGAGAGTATCACCCCGCAGGAGGTGGATTTATCCAACCGCCAGATGGCCTTGTTGCTGCATGTGTATCTGCATTCAGGGCCGCATACCATTAAAACACTGGCAGCCAGCCTGAATATCTCCAAACCCGCCATTTGCCGTGCGGTGGATTGCCTCTCCTGTCTCGGCTGGGTGAAGCGTCGCCGCGACACGGACGATAAACGCATTGTCTATGTCGAGAAAACCCCAGAGGGCGCAGAATATCTGGCCGGTTTTTCCCGCACCATTACGCGCTCACTCACGGCATTCAGCTAGGCCGTTATCACCATGAAACTCCTCGTCGGCCTTGGCAACCCCGGTGCGCAATATGCCGGAAACCGTCACAATATTGGCTTCATGCTGTTGGATAACCTGCAGGATGACTACCGTGGCACTCCATGGAGACACCAATTCCACGGCCTGCTGTCAGAAGCGTTTATCGGGGTGGAAAAAACCCTGCTGCTCAAACCCCAAACCTATATGAACCGCTCCGGCGTCAGTGTAGGGGAATGCGCCCGCTTCTATAAAATCCCTCCGGAAGAGGTGGTGGTCTTTCATGATGAACTGGATATTGACCCCGCCCGCATCAAAATCAAGCAAGGTGGCGGTCATGGGGGGCATAATGGCCTGAAAGACATTGACCGTACACTGGGGCAGAATTACTGGCGCGTACGCTTAGGCATTGGTCATCCGGGGGATAAACATAAAGTCTCCGGTTATGTGCTACAGGATTTCCGCAAGGAAGAATGGCCGGACATAGAGGATATGTTAAGGCTCTGCGTCCGCCATGTGCCCATGCTCATACAGCAAAGCCCCGCCGCCTACCGCGATACCCTGAGCCAGGAACAAGCACGCGTGAAATAACAGACTATCCCTCATTTGCCCCCCTCACCGTTGCCTCACCATTCTCTCTGCCCCCCGTAGCAATGGCACCCTGTGCCGATATTTTTTTCGTTGCATTTCGTATAGGCATCGGCTCTTTATGAATAATTAATAAAAAATAAACCGACAGGGAGCCGACCATGTACCAAACCTCGACCCTTTTTCAGCAGCGCGCCCATTTTCTTGAGCAGACACTGCAAACCCGTGCAGGCTCACTCTACCAAACAGAGCTTGAAGCCCTGCACCAGCAATGGCAACAACAGGCATTCACTGCCACCTCGGCACTGCAATGGCTGCAAGATACGCAACGGCTGGAAATGCTGTTTGCCGCCCATCTGGAGCATGACGCCTCGCTTCAGGCAGAATTAGCATCGGTCAGCATTGCCCCAATCAGCACAGCACCGTCCATTCCAGTCGCAACCGAGAAACTGGAACGTCTGGCCGAGCTTTCTCTCGGCGCGACCGATGAAAAAACCGGGCGCCTGCACATTGACATCACCTTCAGCACCCGTGATGCCGGAGCCGCCCTGCTGCAAAAAGCACTGGAACGGGGGGATGATCCGGTGGTGACCATTCGTGATGATGCGGCTCTGGCCGCCATCTACCGCGCAGCGAAAAAACAGGCCGAAGGCCAGCACCCGGATGCGATTGATCATCTGGACGCCGTCGCCGCCACCTATCAGGAAAATATCGCCCGCCAAATCTTCTATTTCGCCCGCGCTGAGCGCACTGCCCTGCCAGTCGATGCGGACGCAAAAGCTGCCATGAGCACCTATCGCCAACGTGCCGCCGACCAGCGAGAAAAACGCATGAGCGATGACATTGCCTGGACACTCAGCTCCATTCCTGAGCCAGAAGAAGCGAAAAAAGAAGGCCTGACCTACGAGCAAATGATTGAACTGTTCTTCGATATGGTGGATCAACCGCTCGATGCCATTGAAACCGCCCAACGCAAACTGGTGGATCAACTGGACGCCGGTAAAGAACTGCGCTTCGTCAATGACGATGGTACAGATTTTACCTTAAGTATTGAGGATTTTGACTTTATCTCAGATACCGGCAAAGGTGCCAATATTCCGGGCACAGAGGTTTTTAGCTCCCCCCAACGCCACAGTGCCAATGGCGTTATCGTCGCCAAGGGGCGCTATGAATATAATGGCCATGAGATGGAAGACATCACGCTTACCTTCAAAGACGGTCAGGTGGTGGATTTTGACGCCCGCATTGGACGCGAAACGCTGGAAAAAATCCTTCGTACCGACGAAGGCGCCCGTTATATTGGCGAAATTGCTTTCGGCACCAACCCTCATCTCAAACGTCAGGTGACCAGTATTGCGCTGGTAGAAAAAGTGGGAGGCAGCTTCCACGTAGCACTGGGCGCCAGCTATACCATGACCGAAGATAATGGCCGACCACGCCGCGTACATAATGGCAACAAAAGTCAGGTGCATTGGGACATCACCACCATGCTGCATGGCCGTGGCGGGGAAGTCTGGCTGGATGGCCAACTGATCCAGAAAGATGGCAAATGGGTAGACCCCGCCTATGCGGTACTGAACTGCGGCTGGGCCGCCTTGCCAGCAGAGCAGATTCCCGATCATTGGGTGAGCAAACTGGCGGAAGCCGAACAATACCGCGCCTGCCAGTGCAAAGAGACCGAGCAAAAGCAAGCGATGGCCGCATAAACCACAGACCGGAACCTCTGGCGGGCGGGCAAACGGCCTGCCTGCCAGCACAAAACCCTTTCCTCAGCGAATTTCTGCGCTATGTTTCTGCGCAGAAATTCCCTCGTTTGATGTAAAGGAACTCCCCCCATGGGCTTTAATTGTGGCATTGTTGGCCTGCCGAATGTTGGCAAATCCACCCTGTTCAATGCATTGGTGCAAACCATTCAGGCGGAATCCGCCAATTACCCTTTCTGCACCATTGAACCCAACAGTGGCCGGGTTGCCGTGCCAGATGAACGCCTGAACCAACTGGCGGCCATTGCCGGTTCCAAAGCCATTATCCCCACCTACATGGAGTTTGTGGATATCGCCGGGCTGGTTCGCGGTGCCAGCAAGGGGGAGGGTCTAGGCAACCAGTTCCTCGGTCACATCCGGGAGGTGGATGCCATTGCCCATGTGCTGCGCTGCTTTGAAGATGGCGATATCACCCACGTGGAAAACCGGGTAGACCCACTGGGGGATCTGGAAATTATTGAAATTGAACTGGCACTTTCTGACCTTGAATCGGTGGAAAAACGCCTCACCAACCTCAGCAAAAAGGTTCGCGCTGGCGATAAGGAAGCCAAAAAACAACTGGATTTGCTGGAAAAAATGCAGCCGCATCTGGCAGAAGGTAAACCCGCCCGCCTGATGATACCGCAACTGACTGAAGAAGAACGCATCACCTTGCGGCACCTGCAACTTATCACCGCCAAGCCCGCCATGTATATCTGCAACGTGGAGGAAGAAGCCGCCGCCACTGGCAATGCGCATTCCAGCAAAGTACTTGCGAAAGCCCAGGCAGAAGGCGCACCTTGCGTCATCATTTCCGCCCGCATTGAATCAGAAGTGGCGCTGCTGGAATCGGACGCAGAAAAACAGGAGTTTCTGGGTGCATTAGGTCTGGAAGAAACCGGCCTGCGGCAAGTGATCCGCGCTGGGTATGAATTATTGGATCTGATTACCTTTTTCACCGTTGGCCCCAAAGAAGCCCGCGCATGGACCGTCAAGCGTGGCTCTACGGCTCCGCAATCCGCGGGTAAAATCCACACAGATTTTGAAAAAGGCTTCATCCGGGCAGAAACCATCGCCTTCAACGACTATGTCACCCACAAAGGCGATGTTGGCGCCAAAGAAGCAGGTAAAATGCGCTTAGAGGGCAAAGAATACATCACCAAAGATGGCGATGTGTATTTGTTCCGCTTTAACGTGTAGGCCCTCTCTGACCGCCCAGCTCCGTCAGCTGGGGGTATAGAAATTCACACCCGCCCCGCTCATCCCCTCTCGCCGGAACAATGCAACACCTGATAGGTGGTCACGCAATCGGCATGGGTTTCCGTGGCGGAGGCTTCATCCTTCCACACACTATAACGCACCCATTCCCACCGGTCGGGATCCAGTGCCACCACATGCAAATACAGGTTTGGGTTTTGTTCGCTAAGCAGTTTTTGCTGCTGGCGTTCACGGGCTTGTAATGCCTGCAAATCCTCATGTCCATCAATCGGGTCAGCTTCAATGCGGGCAAAGCCCGGTGTTCCCTGAAACGCACCCTGCACCCACTGCGAGACGTTCCATTGCCGCACGCGTGGACGGCTGAAGGAATCAATCACCCCCCGAAACAAGTCATTAAACAGAAACTCCTGTGCCGCTGCGGTCGTTTGCCAGACATAAAACGGCGCGTAGATTTTCTCCTCCTCGTTATAGAGAAAGCTTTTATGCACCATGCCATCCACCACCCGGAACAGTTTGCTGCGCTCCTCCACCCGTTTCACAATCGTCTCGGTGGGAAAATCCTGTGGAAGCTGAATAGTATATTGCATGGCCAGCATGAATCATCTCTCCTGAAGTCGGCGAAACAGAGGCGTTACATTACGCAGGGATAGGCGGGTTGGCAAGCATTTGCCATAACCGCCTGTCATGCCCCATGCACATAGCCGCTACGCAACAGGGGTACGGGCTGTCCAATTTCATCCATCCAGCGCACCGTCCTCTCTTCGGTCATGAGGCCAATGGGCGTGAAATGACACGCCACTTGCGGGGATTTTTGCTGAAAAACCTGCCATTGTTCGGGTAAAAGGGTGACCAACAGTTCATAATCATCCCCGGCAGCAATCAGTTGTTCTGGTCGGTAATGCCCACCGTTTAATAGCCGATGTATCGGGCTGGAAAACGGCACCTGCGACAGTTGCAACATGGCTCCAACGCCGGATGCCGCACACAGCTTTTCCACATCTGCCGCCAGCCCATCCGTAACATCCATCATCGCGTGGGCATAGGGGGCTATGGCTTGCGCCCAGTGAATCCGTGGCTCCGGCAGATGATAGCGTTGCAGCACATAGCGCCTCTCTTCCGCCGACAGGAGGGGCCAGTGCACCCCTTGCGCCGCATGTAACCCGGCCAGCGCATCCCCCACCACGCCACTCACCACCACAACATCCCCCACCTTCGCACCAGAACGGCGTACTGGCTGCGCCACATGGCCAAACACCGTCAGTGAAAGGGTCAATACGCCGGGCGTACAGGTCGTATCCCCTCCCCAGAGAGGACAGGCAAACGCGTCCACATCCTGCCGCAAACCGTTTGCAAAATTCGCAAGCCATGCATCGGTCGCACAGGCAGGGGGAAGCGATAGATTCAGCAGGCATCCTTCCGGGGTGGCCGCCATCGCCGCCAGATCGGAAAGGCTGGTGCGAAACAGTCGCCGGGCAATAATCTCCGGTGCGGTGTCCGGCAAGAAATGCACCCCCTCCACCAGACTATCCGTGCTAACGACCCGCTGCCTGCCCTTTGGCACTGGCGGCAAGGTGGCGGCATCATCCCGCATGGCATCGGCTGCCGGGTGTTGCAGGCTCAATGGGGCAAAGTGGCGGGCTATCCAGTCAAACTCCGCCATGATGTTCAGGCATTTTCCTGTGGCCGCAGCTCTTTCGCCAAACCATCCAACATGGAATTGACAAAGCCCACTTCCTGCTCCTGCGCAAAGGCGGCCACGACATCCACATACTCACTCACCACTACTTTAGCGGGTACACTCATCACATGCTGTAGTTCATAGACCCCGGCGCGCATCGCGGATAATACAATCGGGTCCAGCCGCAACAACGTCCAACCTGTGGAAAGATGTGCCGCCAGCAGCGGATCAATCGCCGCTTGTTGCTGCATCACCCCTTCCACCAGTTCTTTCAAAAATGGCAAATCCGGGTCAATGCTTAACCCCTCTTCGCTATCCGCATCTGCCCGGTTATGCAGCAATTGCTGGCTATATTCCTGCAACGCTTGCGCGGGCGTTTTATCATTATCGCGGAAAAAAAGCTGATAAATCACCTGCACGGCAGCCAACCGGGAGGCACTGCGGCGGCTGGTTTTCGTATCCTGATGGCGTGCAGCTTCGGTCATAAAGGGCATACTCCATGCAACATGGCAAAAAACGGCGCAAAAACGGACTGATAGTACCGAACATCGGGCGGTGTGCAAGCGGAAACGTTGCAGACCTTTTTATCTGGCTCCACTCGGCTTGCTAGCCTCGCTGCGCGTCGGGGCTAAAGCCCCTCTCACTGCGTTCG
>CAZIGK010000017.1:0-39619 GCA_964538615.1 uncultured Rickettsiales bacterium
GAGTTAACCATGTCAAAAGAGAAGTTTGAGCGTAATAAGCCGCATGTGAACATTGGGACGATTGGTCACGTGGATCATGGCAAGACGTCACTGACGGCAGCGATTACGAAGACGCTGGCGAAAGCGGGTGGTGCGAAATACACGGCCTATGATGAGATTGACAAAGCCCCGGAAGAAAAAGCCCGTGGTATTACGATTTCGACCGCGCATGTGGAATATGAGACCAAAAACCGCCACTATGCGCACGTGGATTGCCCTGGTCACGCTGATTATGTGAAGAACATGATCACGGGTGCTGCCCAGATGGATGGCGCGATTCTGGTGGTATCGGCTGCTGACGGCCCCATGCCACAGACGCGCGAGCATATTTTGCTGGCACGTCAGGTGGGTGTTCCTGCGGTTGTGGTGTTTTTGAATAAAGCCGATCAAGTAGATGATCCGGAATTGCTGGATCTGGTTGAGCTGGAAGTACGTGAGCTATTGTCTTCTTATAACTTCCCAGGGGATGATATTCCGATTGTGCGCGGCTCTGCGCTGTGCGCTTTGGAAGATAAGAACCCAGATTTGGGCGAGAACGCCATTTTGAAGCTGATGGAGGCGGTGGATGCCTATATTCCGCAGCCTGAGCGTGCGACGGATAAAGCCTTTTTGATGCCAATTGAAGATGTGTTTTCGATTTCTGGCCGTGGAACGGTGGTGACGGGACGCGTGGAAGCGGGCATTGTGAAAGTAGGTGAGGAAGTGGAGATTGTTGGGATTACCGATACGATCAAAACCACCTGCACGGGCGTTGAGATGTTCCGCAAGCTGCTGGATGAAGGCCGTGCGGGCGATAACGTGGGTGTGCTGCTGCGTGGTACGAAGCGTGAAGAAGTGCAGCGCGGTCAGGTATTGGCCAAACCGGGCAGCATCAAGCCGCACACGAAGTTTGAGGCTGAAGTTTATGTGCTGACGAAAGAGGAAGGTGGCCGTCATACGCCATTTTTCAACAATTACCGTCCGCAGTTTTACTTCCGCACGACGGATGTGACGGGCACGGTGACCTTGCCAAGCGGCACAGAGATGGTGATGCCTGGTGATAACATCCGTATTGGCGTGGAATTGATTGCGCCGATTGCGATGGATGAGGGTTTGCGCTTTGCTATTCGCGAGGGTGGCCGCACCGTCGGTGCCGGCGTCGTATCCAAAATTACGGCGTAAGCACGGGTGGTATAATTTACTGTTGCGAGTGAGCGTGGCTGGCGTTAGAAGCGTCAGCCACGTTTGTATTTTTGTTGAAGGGGTATAGCTCAGTTGGTAGAGCGACGGTCTCCAAAACCGTAGGTCGCGGGTTCGAATCCTGCTGCCCCTGCCACCCCCGGTAACGGATGTGTTTATATTGCGCGAGAGGAAGCACGGCATGGCCAGCAAAACCACTCCGGCCGAGTTTATCCGTCAGGTGCGCCGTGAAGGCAAAAAAGTCACCTGGCCAAGCCGGAAAGAGACATTGGTATCTACCCTGATGGTCATGATACTGTCTGTTTTCGCGGCGGTTTTTTTTCTGCTCATTGACAATCTGTCGTCTTGGGCTGTCCAGATGCTCTTAGGGCTTGGGAGATTATAGTTTATGTCACGTTGGTATATAATTCACGCAATGTCCGGCCACGAGAAAAAAGTGGCACAAACCATTCGTGAAAAAGCATTGCAACATAATCTGCAGGATCAGATTGAAGATGTTGTGGTGCCAATGGAAGAAGTGATTGAGGTGCGCAACGGTAAAAAAGTCGCTGCCGAGCGCAAATTCTATCCTGGTTATATTCTGGTAAAAATGGAACTGAATGACCGTACCTGGCATTTGGTGAAAAACGTTCCATCCGTCTCTGGCTTTCTGGGGGGCGGCGGTAAGCCACAGCCTATTCCGGAACGTGAAGCAGAGAAAATTTTCAGCCAGATGCGAGAAGGTGTCGAGAAGCCGAAGCATTCAGTCATTTACGAAGTGGGCGAGAGCGTAAAGGTGATAGATGGCCCGTTCGAGTCTTTTGTTGGGGTTGTGGAAGAGGTGGAGGAAGAGAAAGCCCGCCTGAAACTGTCTGTCTCTATCTTCGGTCGTCCGACTCCAGTGGATTTGGAATTTTCGCAAGTCGAAAAAGTTTGACAAGCATTTCATACCCTGATAAAGAGCGCCTTCACTTGTTTGGTAAGGCGCTTTTTTTGTCTTTTCAAATACAGGATACCACTAAGGTTGCATTCTGCTTCCGATGGTGGGACACGTCTCCAGCCGCAGGCTGATTTTCAACACGTGGAAGGTTTATATGGCTAAGAAAATCGTAGGCTATATCAAGCTGGTGGTACCGGCTGGTAAAGCAAACCCGTCTCCTCCAATTGGTCCGGCTCTGGGTCAACGGGGTTTGAATATTATGGAGTTCTGCAAAGCGTTTAACGCAAAAACGCAGAGCATGGAAATCGGTATGCCGGTTCCGGTTGTGATCACTGCCTATGCAGATCGCACCTTTACTTTCGAAACCAAAACGCCGCCAGTATCCTATCTGGTGAAAAAGGCTGCCAAGCTGCAAAAAGGTTCGCAGGAAACGGGTAAAACCACAGTCGGGCGCATTACCGTGTCTCAAGCACGTGAAATCGCTCAAATGAAGATGCAAGATATGAACGCTAATGACATTGACGCCGCAACCCGCATGGTGATGGGTTCTGCTACGTCGATGGGCGTTGATGTGGTGGAGGGCTAAGTCCATGGCTGCTACACAAAAAGCTCCAAAAGAAGGCAAGCGTTTCCACAAAGCGAATACGCTGGTGGATCGCAACAAACTTTACAGCCTGCAAGAGGCCGTTGCACTGCTGAAGCAAACAGCTTCTGCAAAGTTTGATGAAACAGTTGAAATTGCCGTGAATCTGGGTGTTGACCCACGCAAGTCGGATCAGATGGTTCGTGGTGTGGTCGCAATGCCGAATGGTACCGGCAAATCTGTCCGTGTGGCGGTATTTGCCCGTGATGCTAAGGCTGAAGAAGCGAAAGCAGCCGGTGCCGAGATGGTGGGCGCAGATGATCTGGCAGAGTTGATCCTGAAAGGGGAAACCGGCTTTGATCGCTGTATTGCTACACCGGATATGATGGCAGTCGTAGGGCGTCTTGGTAAGGTGCTGGGGCCACGTGGTCTGATGCCGAACCCGAAACTGGGTACTGTAACGCCGAACGTAGGTGAAGCGGTGAAGGCTGCGAAAAGCGGTCAGGTCGAGTTCCGTGCTGAGAAGGCAGGTATCGTGCATGCTGGGGTAGGGAAAGCAAGCTTCAGTGCAGAAGCACTGGAAGCGAATATCCGTGCTCTGGTAGATGCTTTGGAAAAAGCGAAGCCAACCGGTGCTAAAGGTACTTACATGAAACGTTTGTCTATGTCCCTGACCATGGGGCCGGGCATCAAGGTCGATCCTGCTTCCTTCAGTGAAGCAGCGTAAGCGTTGACCAAATACAGGAGTAAAACGCATGGATCGTAGTCAAAAACAAGCCTTCATTGAGGAGCTGAAAAGCGAGCTCAATGAAACGTCAACTCTGGTGGTAACCCACTATCAAGGTTTGACAGTTGCGGAAATCAGCAAGCTTCGTAACAATATGCGCGAAGCAGGTGCCAAGTTCCGTGTTACCAAAAACACCCTGACCAAATTGGCAGTGGATGGAACCAAATTCGCTGAACTGACCAATCTGTTCACCGGTCCGGTTGCCATTGCCTATTCACAAGATCCGGTTGCTGCGGCCAAAGCAGCGGTCGAATTCGCCAAAGGTAACGATAATTTTAGCGTTATCGGCGGCGGGCTGGATGCCAAAGTTCTGTCGAAAGCAGAAGTGGAAGCACTGGCCAAAATGCCGTCGCTCGATGAGCTGCGTGCAAAAATTCTGGCAGTTATTCAAACGCCTGCGACCCGTATCGCTGGTGTTCTGCAAGCTCCTGCCGGACAATTGGCCCGTGTCACCAAGGCCTACGCTGAAAAGGCCTGATGGCATTTTCATTCTCTTTTATTTCACTCTATCTAGCTAAACCAAGAGGTATATTAACATGGCTGCAAATCTTGAGAAACTGGTTGAAGACCTGTCCGCTCTGACCGTTATGGAAGCTGCTGAGCTGTCCAAACTGTTGGAAGAAAAGTGGGGCGTTTCTGCTGCTGCACCGGTAGCGGTTGCTGCTGTTGGCGCTGCTGCTCCTGCTGCTGCGGTTGAAGAGCAAACCGAATTCAACGTGATTCTGGCAGATGCTGGCGCGAACAAAATCAACGTGATTAAAGAAGTTCGTACCATCACCGGTCTGGGTCTGAAAGAAGCAAAAGATCTGGTAGAAGGTGCTCCTAAGCCAGTGAAAGAAGGCGTAAGCAAAGAAGAAGCTGCTAAGCTTAAAGAAGTGCTTGAAAAAGCAGGCGCTAAAGTTGAGCTGAAGTAATTTGTTCAGCGCGCTTTAAACAACGGGCAGGTACTGCGGAAATCAACTAATTCCGCAGTACCTTTCTGTGTTTACGACTATGTGTTTGTATTTTTCTGTAAAGAGGTCTACAAAACACAGCCGGGGGGTTTTTGAACACCCTTTCCCTCACCTGATACCTGACGTTGCGCAAAGGTTTTTTCAGGTGGCTAAGCAGGGAAATCACCGCAACAGCCTATGGGTTCGTTTTTGCTATGATGCAGCAGCACTCTTTCACGGCGCGTAAGCGTATTCGTCGTAATTTTGGCCGTATTGATGGTATCGCCAAACTCCCGAATCTGATTGAAGTTCAGAAAAATTCATATGATGCATTTTTGCAGATGGAAGCCACGCCCAAAGAGCGGGATGCTTCCGGTCTGCACAGTGTGTTCAAGTCTGTGTTCCCGATCAATGATTTTGCCGGAACCGCTACCCTTGAATATGTTAATTATGGCTTTGATACGCCGAAATACGATGTGGATGAATGCCGCCAGCGCGGTATTAACTTCACGGCTCCGCTGCGTGTGACGCTGCGTCTTATCACCTGGCTGGTCGATGAAGATACCGATGCCCGTGAAATCAAAGACATCAAAGAGCAAGAAGTGTACATGGGCGATGTGCCGCTCATGACCGAAAATGGTACGTTTATTATCAACGGCACCGAGCGCGTGATTGTGTCACAGATGCACCGTTCTCCTGGTGTGTTTTTTGACCATGATCGTGGTAAAACTCATTCTTCCGGAAAATATCTCTATTCTGCTCGCGTGATCCCTTACCGTGGTTCATGGCTGGATTTTGAATTTGATGGCAAAGATATTTTGTTTGCCCGTATTGACCGTCGCCGCAAACTACCGGCAACGGCGGTACTGCGTGCGCTGGGCATGGATGTCAACGATATCCTCAGCACCTTCTATGATACCATGACCTTCAAAAAGACCGCTAAAGGCTGGTCTATGCCGTTTGTGCCTGAGCGTTACAAAGGCATTAAGATTGCCAGCGATCTGATGGATGCCAAAACCGGCAAATTAGTGGTTGAAGCGGGTACCAAAATTACAGCACGTAAAGCTAAACAGCTCATGGAAGAAGGGCTGAAAGATTTACTGGTGACTGAACATGAGCTGGTGCAACACTACATTGCGCATGACATTGTGAACCCGGAAACCGGAGAAATCATGGCGGAAGCCGGATCAGAAGTGACGCCTGCGGTTCTGGCTGCCTTGCTGGAGCTGGGACACAAGAGCTTCGATGCGCTGGCCATTGATAATGTGACGGTTGGGCCGTACATCCGCAACACGCTGATGGCGGATAAAACACAAAATCGTGAAGAAGCCCTGTTTGAAATCTACAAGGTGATGCGCCCGGGCGAGCCTGCGACTCTGGAAGCGGCAGAAGCCATGTTCCAGAGCCTGTTCTTTGAAGAGGAGCGTTATGACCTCTCCGAAGTCGGCCGTGTGAAGATGAATGCGCGCCTGAAGATCAAAGTTCCGCTGGAGACCCGCTGCCTGACCCGTGAAGACGTGATTGCGATTGTGAAAATGATCGTATCACTAAAGGATGGTTTCGGTGAAATTGACGATATTGACCATCTGGGTAACCGTCGCGTCCGTTCTGTCGGGGAATTGTTGGAAAACCAGTTCCGCATCGGCTTACTGCGCATGGAACGTGCAATCATAGAGCGCATGGGTGCGGTGGATATTGATACCGTAATGCCGCATGATCTGGTGAATGCGAAGCCGCTTTCGGCTGCCATGCGCGAATTTTTTGGTGGTTCGCAATTATCCCAGTTTATGGATCAAACCAACCCGCTGTCTGAAATCACCCACAAGCGTCGTCTTTCGGCATTGGGGCCGGGTGGTCTGACCCGTGAGCGTGCAGGCTTCGAGGTACGCGACGTTCACGCAACTCACTATGGCCGTATCTGCCCGATTGAGACACCGGAAGGTCCGAACATCGGTCTGATTAACTCCATGGCGACCTATGCACAGGTCAATAAATATGGCTTTATCGAAAGCCCTTACCGTAAAGTTGTGGACGGTAAGGTAACCGACGAAGTGATTTACCTGTCTGCTATTGAAGAGGCGGATATTACCATCGCGCAGGCCAATGCTGCTTTGGATAAAAACGGTAAGTTCACGGAAGAACTCGTTACCTGCCGCCGTAAGGGCGAACTGTTGATGGCTGCGCCTGATCAGATTGATTACATTGACGTATCGCCTAAGCAGTTGGTATCCGTTGCGGCATCGCTCATTCCCTTTTTGGAAAATGATGATGCGAACCGTGCATTGATGGGCTCTAACATGCAACGTCAGGCCGTGCCATTGCTGCGGGCTGAAGCCCCTCTGGTGGGTACGGGTATGGAAGCCGTTGTGGCCTCTGATTCCGGTGCAACCGTCGTGGCACGTCGTGATGGTGTGATTGCGCAGGTAGATGCGGGTCGTATTGTTGTGCGTACAACGGATGACGATAAATCCCAGCCCGGTGTGGATATCTACAACCTGTTCAAATACATGCGCTCTAACCAGAATACCTGCCTGAATATGAAGCCGATTGTGAAAGTTGGCGATACGGTTAAGGCGGGCGACATCATCGCCGATGGTCCTTCTACGGATTTGGGTGAGTTGGCACTGGGGCGTAACGCACTGGTGGCCTTCATGCCATGGCAGGGTTACAACTTTGAGGATTCTATCCTGATTTCCGAGCGCATTGTGAGTGATGACGTATTTACCTCCATTCACATCGAAGAATTCGAGGTGATGGCGCGTGATACAAAGCTTGGGCCAGAAGAAATTACCCGTGATATTCCGAACGTAGGGGAAGAAGCCCTACGCAATTTGGATGAGGTTGGGGTCATTCACGTGGGGGCAGAATGCCAGCCGGGTGAGATTCTGGTCGGTAAAGTCACACCTCGCAGCGAATCACCCATGACGCCGGAAGAAAAGCTTCTGCGCGCTATTTTCGGTGAAAAAGCGGCGGATGTGCGTGATAGTTCTCTGCGCCTGCCTCCCGGAGTGGCCGGTACCATCGTGGATGTCCGTATCTTCACCCGTCGCGGTGTAGAAAAAGACGAACGCGCATTGGCCATCGAGAAAGCGGAAATCGAGCGTCTGGCAAAAGATCGCGATGATGAACGTGCAATCATTGAAGGCCACATCTATGAGCGTTTGAAGGCTCTGCTGGAAGGCAATAAAGTCATCAGTGGCCCGAATAAAGCGAAGGCAGGTACGGTACTGAAAGCTGATATGCTTCAGGAATCTAACCGTTCTCTGTTATGGCAGTATGTCGTGGAAGACGAGAAGGTGATGAACGAGCTGGAGCAGTTGAAAGCCCAGCTAGACAGCACGATTGGCGCTCTGCAAAAACGCTTTGAGGAGAAAGTGGCTCGCGTTCAAAGCGGCGATGATCTACCTCCTGGTGTGTTGAAAATGGTGAAGGTCTATGTCGCGGTGAAGCGTAAGCTGCAACCGGGGGATAAAATGGCCGGTCGCCATGGAAACAAAGGGGTGATTTCCCGCATTATGCCTCTGGAAGACATGCCATATCTGGAAGATGGCACGCCCGTTGATGTGGTACTGAATCCACTGGGTGTACCTTCTCGTATGAACGTTGGTCAGATTATGGAAACCCACCTTGGCTGGGCTTCCGCGGCGCTGGGCAAGCAAATCACCGCGGCTCTGGAGAATTATCGCCATGAGCATAAGTTGGAAGAAGTGCGTGGCGCTGTGAAAAAAGCCTATGCAGCGAAGCATGACCAGCAACTGGTGGACGGTATGTCAGAGCAGGAACTGCTGGAGTTGGCTGGTAACCTGAAAAAAGGTGTGCCAATGGCAACGCCAGTGTTCGATGGTGCATCTGAAGGGGATATCCGCGCTTTGCTGGAACAAGGCGGTTGCGATGGATCCGGTCAAAGTCAGCTTTATGATGGTCGTACCGGTGAGCCGTTTGATCGTAAGGTCACCGTGGGTTACATCTACATGCTGAAACTGCACCACCTGGTGGATGATAAGATCCACGCCCGCTCCATTGGGCCGTACAGTCTGGTGACGCAGCAGCCGCTGGGGGGTAAGTCCCAGTTCGGTGGTCAGCGTTTCGGGGAGATGGAGTGCTGGGCACTGCAAGCTTACGGTGCTGCCTATACCCTGCAAGAGATGTTAACGGTGAAATCCGATGACGTGGCAGGCCGTACCAAGGTCTATGAATCCATCGTTCGCGGTGATCATAGCTTTGAATCCGGTATCCCGGAATCCTTCAACGTGATGATCAAAGAATTACGCTCTCTCTGCTTGAATGTTGAGCTGATTGAACGTGACGAGTAAGGCATGGGGAGGGGGCTAGATGCCTCCTCCTTATTGCCGATTCTTTGCCTTTTCCGTTTACCCGGCAGGTTTTCTGCCCACCCTATACAGGAGTTGTCCCGATGCATGAAGTGATGAACTTCTTCGGTCAAGTAAGCCCGGCTCAGCAGTTTGATGAGATCCGTATCTCCATTGCTAGCCCAGAAAAAATTCGTTCCTGGTCTTATGGCGAAGTCAAAAAGCCAGAAACCATTAACTACCGTACTTTCAAACCAGAGCGGGAAGGTTTATTCTGTGCCCGTATTTTTGGTCCGGTGAAAGATTACGAGTGTTTGTGCGGTAAATACAAACGCATGAAATACCGTGGTATTGTGTGTGAAAAATGCGGCGTAGAGGTCACGACTTCCAAAGTGCGCCGTGAGCGCATGGGGCACATTGAACTGGCGGCTCCGGTGGCACATATCTGGTTTTTGAAATCGGCTCCGTCCCGTATTGGCACGTTGCTGGATATGACCTTGAAAGATTTGGAGAAAGTTCTGTATTTCGAGGCTTACATCGTCATGGATGCCGGCCTGTCTCCGCTGGAAAAAGGCCAATTGCTCTCGGAAGACCAATATAACCGTGCGCTGGATGAATTCGGTGAAGGTACGTTTACTGCGGGTATCGGTGCGGAAGCGATTCGGGAATTGCTGGCAGCGATTGATCTGGAATCTGAACAGGAAACCATGCGTGGTGAACTGAAAGAAGCTGTGTCAGAAGCGCGCCGCAAAAAACTGGTCAAACGCCTGAAAGTGATTGAAAGCTTTATTGAATCAGGTAATCGTCCAGAATGGATGGTGCTGGAAGTGGTGCCTGTCATTCCACCGGAATTGCGTCCATTGGTACCGTTGGAAGGCGGCCGTTTTGCGACCTCTGACCTGAACGATTTGTACCGTCGCGTGATTAACCGTAACAACCGTCTGAAGCGGTTGCTGGAGCTGCATGCCCCGGATATTATCGTGCGTAACGAAAAACGCATGCTGCAGGAATCCGTGGATGCGTTGTTTGACAACGGTCGTCGCAGCCGAGTGATTACCGGTAACAACAAGCGCCCGCTCAAGTCCATGAGCGATATGCTGAAAGGTAAGCAGGGTCGCTTCCGTCAGAACCTGCTGGGTAAGCGCGTGGATTATTCTGGGCGTTCCGTGATCGTGGTGGGGCCTGAATTAAAACTGCATCAGTGCGGTCTGCCAAAGAAAATGGCGCTGGAGCTGTTTAAACCGTTTATCTATGCCAAGCTGGAAATCTATGGCATGGCAACGACGTTGAAAGCGGCCAAGCGCATGGTAGAACACGAGCGTCCGGAAGTTTGGGATATTCTGGAAGAAGTGATCCGTGAGCACCCAGTCCTGTTGAACCGCGCACCAACATTGCACCGTTTAGGCATTCAAGCCTTTGAACCTATGCTGGTGGAAGGCAAAGCGATTCAGCTGCACCCACTGGTTTGTACAGCGTTTAACGCGGATTTCGACGGTGACCAGATGGCGGTACACGTGCCGTTATCCATCGAAGCGCAGTTGGAAGCCCGTGCATTGATGATGTCCACCAATAACATTCTGTCGCCCGCAAACGGCAAGCCCGTTATCGTGCCGACGCAGGATATTGTGTTGGGTCTGTATTATATCTCCATGATGCTGGATGGCGAGCCGGGCGAAGGCATGATCATCAGCGATGTTGCGGAAGTTGATTATGCGTTGGACAGTAAAGTCCTGACCTTACATAGTAAGGTGAAAACTCGCGTTCGCCTGCGCAATGCGGATGGTGAAGACACCTTTGAAGTGGTGGAAACAACACCGGGTCGCATGATGCTGGGGCAGCTATTGCCGAACCATCCTGAATTGCATTATGGTTTGGTGAACCGTCTGATGACCAAAAAAGAGGTCTCCAACCTGATTGGGGCGGTTTACCGCCATGCAGATTCCAAGGCGACGGTGATTTTCTGTGACCGTATGATGCAGCTTGGGTTTACGCAGGCATGCAAAGCCGGTATCTCTTTCGGTAAGGATGACATGATCATTCCGCCGGAAAAAGAAACCTTCATTGAGGAAACCTTCACGGAAGTGAAGCAGTTTGAGCATCAGTATCAAGAAGGTTTGATTACACGCGGCGAGAAGTATAACAAGGCCGTGGATGCCTGGTCCCGTTGTACGGATCGTGTGGCGGATGCGATGATGCAATACATTTCAGGCCAGAAGCACCTGCAAAAGGACGAAACTCTGAAAGGCCAGAATGCGGTAAACTCCATCTACATGATGGCGCATTCCGGTGCGCGGGGTTCCGCAGCACAGATCAAACAGTTGGCAGGGATGCGTGGTTTGATGGCTAAGCCAAATGGCGAGATCATCGAGACGCCGATTACTTCCAACTTTAAGGAAGGTCTGGACGTACTGGAATACTTCAACAGTTCACACGGTGCCCGTAAAGGTCTGGCAGATACGGCGTTGAAGACAGCAAACTCCGGTTACCTCACCCGTCGTCTGGTAGACGTGGGGCAGGATTGCATCATCATTGAACAGGACTGCGGCACCACCAATGGTGTGGTCGCGAAGGCGGTCATTGATGGTGGTGATGTCGTGGTTCCGCTGGAAGACAAGATTCTGGGTCGCGTGAGCGCACTGGAAGTGCATCACCCAGTCACCAATGAGCTGCTGGTATCTGCTGGTGAGCTGATTGATGAAGAATCCGTTGGCAAAATTACGGCAGCCGGTATTGAGCGTCTGCGTATCCGCTCTGTCCTGACCTGTGATAGTAAAGGCGGTGTTTGCGCGAAGTGCTATGGCCGCGATTTGGCTCGTGGGCACTTGGTGAACGTAGGCGAAGCGGTAGGCGTTATTGCTGCACAATCTATCGGTGAGCCAGGTACCCAGTTGACCATGCGTACCTTCCACATTGGTGGGGCGGCACAGCGTGGTGCGGAGCAATCCAGCATTGAATCCACCATGGACAAAGCCAAGGTACATTACGTTAACCGTAACGTGGTGAAAGACTCTAAAGGCCGTCAGGTGGTCATGAGCCGTTCCTGTGAACTGGTGCTGCGTGATGAGAACAACCGTGAGCGTGCCCGCCACAAAGTGCCTTATGGTGCATTGTTGCTGGCCAGCGAAGGGGATGTGGTGAACAAAGGCCAGCGTTTGGTCGAGTGGGATCCCTATACCATCCCGATCATTACCGAGCGCGAAGGGTTTGCGTACTACCGTGATTTGGTAGAAGGCGTTTCTCTGCGCGAAGTCATGGACGAAACCACCGGTATCTCCAATAAGGTGATTATCGACTGGCGCCAACAGGCGCGTGGTCAGGATCTGAAGCCTCGCATCGCGTTGCGCGATGAAAAAGGTGAACTGATCATGCTGGGTAGTGGTTTGGAAGCCCGTTATTACCTGCCAGTCAATGCGGTTTTGAACGTGTCCGATGGTGAAAAAGTACACGCCGGGGATGTTCTGGCGCGTATTCCACGGGAATCTTCTAAAACCCGTGATATTACCGGGGGTCTGCCTCGCGTGGCTGAATTGTTTGAAGCCCGCAAGCCTAAAGACCATGCAATCATCGCGGATATTGAAGGGGTCGTGGAGTTTGGAAAAGACTACAAGACCAAGCGTCGCATTATCCTTCGTCCTAAAGATGAAGCAGGAGAAGCGGTAGAATATCTGGTGCCGAAGGGTAAGCATATCATTGTCAACGAAGGCGACTTTGTTGAAAAAGGTGATCTGCTGCTGGATGGAAACCCCGTACCGCACGATATTTTGCGTGTTATGGGTGTGGAAGCACTGGCCGATTACCTGATTGAGGAAGTGCAACAGGTTTACCGCCTGCAAGGGGTAGGTATCAACGATAAGCACATTGAAGTGATTATTCGCCAAATGCTGCAAAAAGTGGAAATTGACCAGCCAGGCGAGACCACATTCCTCACCGGTGAGCAGGTTGATTTTGATGAGTTTGAAGCCTTGAACGCCAAAGCGGTTGCCAAGGGTGATAAACCTGCCTCCGCGCATCGCGTGTTGCAGGGGATTACCAAGGCATCGCTTTCAACCAAATCTTTCGTTTCCGCGGCCTCCTTCCAGGAGACAACACGCGTACTGACCGAAGCTGCGGTGGCTGGCAAGGTCGATCACCTGAGTGGCTTGAAAGAAAACGTGATCGTTGGTCGTTTGATTCCAGCGGGTACGGGTTCTTACATTGCCAAAATCAAGCGCATGGCGCATGAGCGTGACCGCCGTAACCTTATGGCAGATACCACGGCTGCGCTGGAAGCTGCGAATGAAGGGGTAGAAACTCCAGAAGCGCCTCGTACCGGTACAGATAACTGAGCCAATCGCTCTCGCCAGTCTGCATCAAAACCACCCGCCCTTGAAAAAGAGGGCGGGTGGTTTTCGTTTGGGTAGATAGGACGTGGAGAGGAATGGCGCGCCTATGCACAACAGTTGGGCTGTTCATACGCTAAACGCAGTGAGGAATAGAGCATGATCTATCAAGTAGTGGGTACGCAGATAAATCGATGAAAAACGGTAGATTATGGCCGCTGTCATGCGGTAACCTCTGGCCAGTGGTGACCGCGTTATCCCTATGCTAAAAGGCCGATGCCCATGGCTAAACGCAATTGGGCTGCCTGTTGATCTTCCCGCAGGGTAATATCCGTGATGGCTGGATGGCAGGCACCACCAACCTCCACAGTGAATACGTCACTCAAATCACGCGGAGATGATGCCCCAGCGTTTATGGGCGAAAAAAATGGCAGCCCCGACATAGAAAATGATCGCCAATGTGGATGGTTACGCAGAGCGTAGCTTAGCATTTTCGAGCGCAGCCTGATGCTCTAATGCGAAAGACGTGGTCTGCATTGCGCTGCCGTCATCATAACGTTCAGTCAGGATACCCTGTTGATACAGTGCGGCACTTGTCGCTTCTTGTGTGAAAGTGGTCAGTGTCATAAGCATCTCCCATCGTCTGGACTTATTCTATGATCAGAGTAGTGCATGAATGTGACAGGTCGATGACAGAGAAGAGAGGGAAGCGTTGTTTTTATCGTTTTTACATTGGTCTGCGCCGCTCACTCTGCGTCTCACCCCCCCCAATCTCTTTGAGGGTGTCCCAACAAGACCATGAACAGCTTTATCGGCAGGGAAAGGAAACGAAAACTCTCTTCACAACAGGGCAAGATCACCCAAGTTTCAGGGCTATATTTCTTCTGAGTGGGTATTGCGTGCCAACAGCGTGCGGGTTTTGCGTTTTTGCTCATCAAAGTAGCTTTGCACGACCCGTTGTGCGGCGCGGAACTGCGCCAAATGACGCCCGGTCAGCTTGTTATTGGGCAGCACCTTCACTTTTGCCGGGTTAACCAGAGAACCAGATTTGGTGATTTCAAAATGCAAGTGTGGGCCAGTGGAGCGGCCTGTCGTTCCGACATAGGCAACAATCTGTCCTTGCTTCACCTTGCTGCCACGGCGAAGGCCTTTACCAAAGCGACTGGCATGGGCATAGGCGGTGCTGTAACCATTTGCATGGCGGATACGCACAAAATTGCCGTAGCTGCCATTGCGACCAAGGTAATCAATGACTCCATCACCGGCCGCAAAAATGGGCGTGCCGGTTGGCGCAGCGAAATCTACCCCTTTGTGCATTTTGGAATAACCCAAAATCGGGTGCCGACGCATGCCGAATCCTGAAGAAATACGCGCACCATCTACCGGGGTACGGAGGAAGCTTTTACGAACACTGGTGCCATTCGCATCGTAATAGGCGACATCCCCGGCAAGTTCGTAACGGTAGATTTGCAATTCTCTGCCTTGCAAATTAAGCGCAGCGTAGAGCATGGAGCCATTGCGCGCTACTTTGCCTTCCGGTGTGAGAAATTGCTCGTAGAGGATATGAAAGCGGTCACTGGGATGTATATCCCGCTGAAAGTCAACGTTGTAGCTGAATTCCCGTATCATGGCATTCAGTACTTTTAGGGGAACCCCCGCTTTGCTGGCGGCTTGCGAAAGAGAGGAAGAAATTTCACCTTCTACCGCAATCACCTCTTTGTGCAGTGGTAGCATGATTTCCTCTGCGGAAAAGTCACCACTGGGGTTGCGTATCGCTACTAACTGAAGCTCTGGGCGGGTTTCCAGTGTTGCTTCGCGCAGTACAATGGATCCTTCATTATCTGGCTGGAAATTAACCTTCAATCTCTGTCCCACTTTCAGGCTGCGCATATCCACGTGGGGTTTATAGGCATCCACAATATTCTGGGCCTCTTCAAACTCTGCGCCGCTTTCCAGCAGCATTTCCATCAGGTTGGTGCCACGGGCAATACGTAACACCTGCTCACCTGGCGACACGGCCAGTGATGGAGCAAGGCTTAAACGAATGGGGGACATTTTGGCCAGTGCTACAGCAGGATCCATCAAGTTCAATGGCCGATACAGGGAATGCTCATCCGTATCCGGCAGTGGAGCGGGAACGGACAAAGGCGCCAATACAGGTTCAGGGGTATTCTGAGAGGCGGTAGGTGTTTGCGGTGCTGTGGCAAAAATGACGCCCGCGCAGCAGGCCGCCCCGATAGAAAACCATAGCATATCTCGCAGGCCGGGTCTGTAGGCCGCGACTTTGCTAAGGCCGTATAAGCCGCGACCAATCAGCTCGGCAACATCCAGAGATGAGGAAGGCTTGGTGTGGTGCTGCATGGTGGTTGTTGTCATCCCAATCGCCTGCATTCAATATCTATTAATATTTTATAGACAGGCTACCATATTTTGTAAAGTACCGATGTGACTTTTTTACGACAGTGATAGAAAAAAGCGGTCACGATGTCGATATAGATACGGATATAGAGACATTATTTACTCGTTGCAACAAAAACCCCATTCCAGTCAGAGGCCGGGGGGTGTTGCAAAAACTCATCAATGCGAGATTGGTAAAGCTTCCAAAATCCCCTAAGATGCGGATGCGCCTCTGCCAGAGTTTGGCAAAGAGTTTGTGCCTCTGCAAACCGCTGTTGGCGATAGGCATCCAGCATGTTCGCCACACCAGCCGCCAGTGATTGGTAGCTTGCTTCCTGCCGCATGAGAGCCTCCCCCAGCAGAGCAAAAATACGGACTGGTTCGGTTTTGCCTTTTACCTGAATGATATCCAGTTCAATGAAGGCAAATTGTTCCGCCACTTCCCGATAGGTATTTTCACTCACCACAATATCCACCCCGTAGGTTTTGGACTGTCCTTCCAGCCGTGAAGCAAGATTGACGTTATCGCCCAGAGCAGAATAATCAAAACGAATATCAGACCCCATATTGCCCACGCAACAATCCCCCGTATTCAGCCCCACCCCGACCGAGATAGGGACATGCCGGGTCTGGTTGCGGTCAGCTTCCTGTTTCAGGGCATCGTTCATGTCTTTAATGGCCTGCTGCATTCGCAAGGCGGCGCGGCAGGCATGAAATGGATGATTGGCGACATCCAGCGGGGCATTCCAGAAAGCCATGAGCGCATCGCCCATATATTTATCAATTGTGCCTTTTTCTTCCAGCACAATATGGCTCATGGGAGTCAAAAAACGATTGATAAAACTAGTTAAACCCTGTGCATCAAACATTTCTGAAATTGTGGTGAAGCCACGAATATCGCTGAACAGCAGGGTAATGTTTTTGGTCTCTCCACCCAGTTGCAGACGCTCCGGATGTTCTGCCAGATCATTCAACAGGGCAGGGGAGACATAATGCGAAAAGGCATTACGTATCTGCTGGCGTTCTTTTTCTTCACGCATGTAGTTCAGGTACGTCAGCACTGAGAACAGCGTAAACACCACTGCCGAAGGGTAGGCGACATCCAGCAAAATCTGTTCCGAGGTATAGTAATGCCAGCCTACAGCCACCAGCCCGATGATGAGACCATTGGTCATGAGAAAGTTCCAGAGGGCGTTTAACCGGGGAGCCAGAAAAATGAGCAAAAATCCGCCCAATAAAATCACCCCAAGCTCCAGCATCACGACCATATCTGGCCGGGTGAGGTGAGTGTGAGAGAGGATATTTTCCAGCACTTGCGCATGTACTTCCACCCCCGGTGTCGCACTGCTGAGCGGGGTTGTTCGGATATCTTTCAAGCCAATGGCGGAGGTGCCGATAATGGCTAGTTTGCCCCCTATTTTTTGCTGCAACTCTGCTAGCGGCAGTTCCAGCACCTGCTTGACAGAGATATACAGAGGGTCTGCCGGTGTGTAGCGGGCAAAATGCACCCATACCTGTCCGTTATGCGTCGTGGGAACCTCGAAGCCATTGCCGCCAGCATCTTTGACAATCACGCTTTGGATGCCGCCTTCCGGCAGTGTACGTATGATGTAGTCATCTTTTCCACGCAGTGCGACACGCAGCATCTCCAGTGACAGGGAGGGGTACAATTGAGCACCAACACGCTCGACCAGTGGCACTTTGCGCACCACGCCATCCTGTCCCGGCATGAAGGAAAACAGCCCGATACCCGTTGCTGCTTCCTCCAGTTCTGTCACGTTGCGTAACAGGCCGGGGTAGCGAAACAGATACGGTTCCGGTTGGGTGCGTCCCAATGTGGCGAAGCCCACTTTACGTGGCAGATTATCCAGTGGGGTGGTGCGTCCCAGCCCGACCTGACCCAGTACAACCGGTTGTTTATGGAGGCTGTTGGCTAAAATGGTTTCGTGGTTTGGCAATTGCTGGAGTTGTTGGGCAATCGCAGCTTCTTCCGGGGGGAGTTCTTTGGCAAACTCTGCGGGGGACATACGGTCTTTTTCCGCAAAGATAATATCGAAACCCACGGAAAGTGCCTGCGCCTGTAACAGCCGGTCTACCAAACGCGCCACCAGTGTGCGGGGCCATGGCCATTGGCCATAAGTTTCCAGAGCCGTATCGTCCAGATCAATAATAACTACCCCGGCTTCCATTTTCTCTGGTGCGGGGGTTCTGGGTTGCAGGTTTTGATAGGCATCAAAAGTGATGTTTCGTATTTTCTCTAGCAGTGGATGATGGCTGCTGTAGAAGGCCAATGCCAGTGATAACAATAAAATACCAAGGATACGCGGGGATGCCATCCATTTAGTGATGCGATGAGGCAGATGACGCATGGGCGGTTTCCTTGCAAAACAATAATCTATCAGGGCAATGAATCAACGTTCCCGGAGTGCTTCGTTGGTGATTTTCAGAACTGGTTTCAGCAGGTAACTCAGGATACTTTTATGGCCGGTTTTAATATCCACCACTGCCTGCATGCCCGGCGTGATGGGAAGCTGGGTTTTTTCCAATCCAAGATGGTTCTTATCGGTGCGAATGACGACTTTGAAATAGGTCTGGCCGGTTGCTTCATCCACATATGATCCGGCGGAAACATCAATCACTTTACCGCGCAGCCCACCATAGCGGGTGAAGTCGTAGGTGTTCATTTTCACCAACGCATCCTGCCCCACTTTCACAAACCCAATATCATTTGGGTTGAGTTTGGATTCAATGACCAGATTATCACTTTCCGGCACAATCTCCATAATCACTTCCCCCGGCTTGATAACGCCCCCTAACGTTTTGCTATGCAAAGACTTAATAATACCGGTAATGGGGCTTTTAATGGTGGTGCGTTGTACCTGATCGGTGGCGCGTCCCAGCATTTCTGTTTTGCGGGCAATATCCAACTCTACCTGACTCAGTTCTTCCTGCGCCTGAGTTTGAAAGTCCAACTCCTGCATTTTCAGCTTTTCCTGTGCTTCGGCCAATGCGGCTTTGGATTTGGGGATGGAAATATTCAAAACCTGTAGGCGTCCGCGCTGTTCTTCCGCCTCGCTTTCCAACTGCAAATGTTCAATGCGGGGTATAAGCTTATCTTTCAGCAGGTTGTGAGATATATTGAGTTTGGATTCCAAAACGCTGACATTTCTTGCGATGGAATTGCGCTCTGCCTGCAACTGGGTTACATCCAGCTCTTTTTGCTGTATCAGCTCTCGCAGACTGGCGAGGATGCTTTCCCGTTTTGCATGATTGATGTCAAAGGCGCGCTTTTCGGTCTCACGCAGGCGAATGCGGGTGTTTTTCAGTTCCTCTGGCCATTGCAGGGTGTTTTCACGCTCTGCTTCTGCCATTAGACGTACCCGTTTCAAACGCAGGGATTCCAGTTCGACCAGTATTTCTTCTTTATTTGCGGTAAAGTTACTCATGTTTAATTGCAGCAATGGCTCACCTTTGACGATGCGCGTGCCTTCCCGCACAAAAATTTCTTCAACAATCCCCCCTTCCAAATGCTGTACCGATTGTATTTGTTCCTGAGGGATCACTTCGCCAGTCGCGGTGGCCACTTCCTCCACTTTGGAAAGGCTGGCCCACAACAAAGCGACCAGCAACAGCCCCATGCCCAGTCGGGCAATTTTCATGGCTAAAGAGGCGGGTGGCATGCGCAAATAAGCATCCAGTGGAAGTGCCGGAGGTAGTGGTTCTGTCATGCAGCATCTCCCTGTGAAGGGGCTGACGGCGGTTTGGGCTGAAGAGCCGCGTCTGTTTTGCGGGCAGGGGTAGCAGTGGAAGCCGTTGCAGAAGCCTCTCCCGGAATGGGTACCTGCCCGGTAATGCGTGGCAAAACCTTGCGGCTATCGCCCGCCATGACCATGCGGCCTTTATCCATCACCACCAATTGATCGCAACATTGCAACAGGGAGATGGAATGGGTGGCCAGCAGAATCATCCGGTCTTTGCTAAGTGCCTTTAAAACCTGAGCCAGATAGCTTTCGCTTTCGCTGTCCAGATTACTGGTTACTTCATCCAGAATCAGAACCGGTGGGTTGTGTAGCAATGCGCGCGCAATGGCCAGCCGTTGCCGTTGTCCACCGGAAAGGCGGTTTCCTCCTTCACCAACATAGGTGGCATAGCCATCCGGCAGATCATCTATGAAATGGTTGGCACCTGCCAGAGTGGATGCACGCAAAATCGCGTCATCGGTTGCATCTGGCAGGCCTTTGGCGATATTCTCCCGAATGGTGCCATCAAACAGGTAGCAAAACTGGGGGACATAGCCAATCCACTGGCTAATTTGTCGCCGGGTAAACTGCTGAATATCCGCATCATCCAGCAACACACGTCCTTCCTGTGGGGTGTATAGTCCCTGCATCAGTTTCATCAGGGTGCTTTTGCCGCAGCCGTTGCGCCCCACTAAACCGTAAATATGTCCCGGTTCAAAGGTAAAACTAATATCCTGCACGATGGGTGGATTATCTGCACCATACTGAAAACTGGCATGTTCCAGAGTGATTTTTCCGACTGGTCGGGGGCGCTCAATCGCCACTTCTGCCCGTTCTTCCGGTAAGGCGAACAGACGATCCAGCCGTTGAATAGACTGCCGGCAATTGGCAAATTGTTTCCATTGCCCGACCAATTGATTGAACGGCGCGACCACCCGTCCAACCAGCATATTGGCGGCTATCAGTGCTCCAAAGGTCATTTGCTGGTCAATAATGGCCAGTGCCCCAAAGCTGGTCATTAATAGGGTGCATAACAGTGTCAGGCTTTGCCCAAATGCGGTCAGGTTATCGGTGTAAGTGCCTCGAACTCCCGCATCGCTAATGACATTGGAATGCTGCTGTTCCCAGTCTTTTTTGACGGCCTCGTCAATATTCAGGGCTTTGACAGTGGCGCGCCCATGCAGCAATTCTGCCAGCAGTTTTTCCCGTCCACGGCCTTTGCGTTGTTCTGTTGCGGCCGCTTTTTCCTGTAAGCGCGTGCCCACATACGCCAAAGCCACAAAGGCCGGAAGAATAATGAGTAATAGCCACGCAATGGGGGTGGCGATGAGAAAAATAACCAGCAGAAAAATCAAGGCAAAGGGTAAATCGGCCACCAGCAGAGCGCTGGATCCTGATAAAATAGCCCGCAGATGCTGGGTATCCCCAAACAGGGATTGCCAATAGCTGGAAGGATGCTGTTCCAGCGTTGCAAGGGGAAGACGCTGAAACTTCTGATAAAATGCACGTCCCAATGCGGCGTCAATATAGCTGGCAGTTTTTTGCAATAACTGGCTGCGGGTGATACGTAATAACAAATCAAACCCCAGCGCAATAACGGCTCCAATCACCAGAACGATCAGGGTGCTGGTGCCCTGATGCGCCACCACCCGGTCATAGACCTGCAGGGAAAAAATAGGGACGACCAATGCCAACAGATTGGTGAAAAACGAAAGCAGTATCACCTCCACGTAGCGGCGGTGAAGCGGTTTCAAAATAGTGGCCAGCCAATCAGCCTGTAATAGCGGTGTTATCCATTTCATACCGGCAGGTTAGGCGGCAATCTTTAATAAGTGCTGAAGATGCTGTGGTTTCTATTGATGACTGCCTATATGTACCATGTCATAAAAAATTCATTATTATTTAAATTGTTGTTGTGTTAGACAACTTCGCATCCAATGATTGTAGTTCCTCATAAGGTATGGTTATGTCTATCGAGAAAGAACGTAAAATTCTGGTACCGCATCGCGGTGATGATAAGCCTGCTTTTATTCCGGTAGATGCTGCCGAGACAAACATTCAACAACGCTATATTAAGACGCATGACATTCAGGTTGATTTGCGACCAGATGCCGCCGGGCGCATGGTGTTCTACATGCAGGACACGTATCAAAGAAATCAAGGTAAGAATGTTGAGCTGATCATCCCCGCGACCAATCATGATGCGCAAGCCATGGCAGCCGAAATGGCGCATTCTACGGCTGTTTTATTCAATAGCCAATCTGGGCCAAATGTCGAACGTCCTTTGCTAAATGCTGAAACGGGTGAAATGACACTGACCAGTGACATGGAAATACGGGTACGCATCAAAGAAAAAAACAGTCAGCGTACCGCCTACCTCACCATTAAAACCCCTACCAGTGAGGTCGATACCCGTAACGAGTTTGAATTCCAGATTCCGACTGAAATCGCAGAAGATATCATGGAAACGCGTACCATGGTAGCAGGTCGTTTGGTCACCAAAACCCGCTATACCTGGCAACAGGGGGAAGACACTATTGAAGCTGATGTCTTCCGTGGCGCCAATGATGGTCTGGTGATGGTTGAGGTAGAGAACCCCTCCGCTAATATAGACTTAGGTTTTTTGCCTGCCGGTAGTTGTGATGTCACTGCTGATAAGCGTTACAGCAATAAATCATTATCGAGCCATCCTTATGGGGACTGGTCTGATAAATCCCTTAGCACTGCCTGTGCGGAAGCGGCTAAACAGGCGCGAGCCAAAGCCGTTGAACGCAAGGCATAGGTTCATTTCTTGCTATACAGTCTTTTCGGGTGGCGGAGTGTTTTACTCCGTCACCATGGGTAACTTCAGCCCCTTTTCTTTCGCGCAGGCAATGGCAATATCGTAGCCCGCGTCCGCATGGCGCATGACCCCCGTTGCAGGGTCATTGGTCAGTACCCGCTCCAGTCGTTTGGTGGCTTCCGCTGTGCCATCTGCCACAATCACCATACCTGAATGCTGGGAATAGCCCATGCCAACCCCGCCGCCATGGTGCAGGCTGACCCACGTGGCGCCTCCGGCGGTGTTTAGCAGGGCATTTAACAATGGCCAGTCAGAGACGGCATCCGTTCCATCTTTCATGGCTTCCGTTTCCCGGTTGGGGCTGGCAACAGAGCCGGAATCCAGATGATCACGGCCAATCACAATCGGGGCATCCAATTCACCTCTGGCGACCATTTCGTTAAAGGCCAGCCCCAGTTTGGCGCGTTCACCCAACCCCACCCAGCAGATGCGGGCGGGAAGGCCCTGAAAATGAATACGTTCCCGTGCCATATCCAGCCAGCGGTGCAGATGTGGGTTATCTGGAATCAATTCTTTTACTTTGGCATCGGTTTTGTAAATATCCTCCGGGTTTCCGGAAAGCGCCGCCCAGCGGAACGGCCCAATGCCCCGACAAAACAGTGGGCGAATATAGGCTGGCACAAAACCTGGAAAATCAAACGCGTGGTCAACTCCCATGTCTTTCGCCATGGCGCGAATATTATTGCCGTAATCCAGCGTGGGGATACCCTGCGCGTAAAAATCCAGCATCGCCTGCACCTGCAACGCCATGCTGGTTTTGGCTTTTTGTACCATGGCCTGTGGGTCGCGCTGCCGTAATTCCGCTGCTTCTGCCATGGTCATACCTGCGGGCAAATATCCGTTCAGCGGATCATGGGCGGAAGTCTGGTCGGTTACCACATCCGGTTTGATACCGCGCTTTACCAGTTCTGGAAAAATCTCTGCGGCATTGCCGAGTAACGCAATGGATTTGGCTTTCCCTTCCGCGCAATAACGCTGGATGCGTTCCAGTGCATCATCCAAATTATCCGTATATTCATCAACATAGCCGGTATCCAGCCGTTTTTGAATGCGTGTCATATCGCATTCAACTCCAAGCAGGCAGGCACCTGCCAGCACAGCGGCCAATGGTTGTGCGCCGCCCATACCGCCCAGACCCCCGGTCAATATCCATTTGCCGGTGAGGTTTCCGTTAAAATGCTGGCGTCCCACCTCGACAAATGTTTCATAGGTTCCCTGCACAATGCCCTGCGAACCAATATAAATCCATGAACCTGCGGTCATTTGGCCATACATGAACAACCCTGCCTGATCCAACTGGTGAAAATGCTCCCAGTTCGCCCATTGGGGAACCAAATTACTGTTAGCAATCAGCACGCGGGGGGCATCGCTATGGGTTTTGAAAATCCCGACTGGTTTGCCAGATTGCACCAACAGGGTTTCATCGGCTTCCAGATCTTCCAGTGAACGCACAATCGCATCAAAACATTCCCAATTGCGTGCGGCTTTACCAATACCGCCATAGACCACTAAATCTTCCGGGCGCTCTGCCACATCGGGGTCAAGATTATTCATCAGCATGCGTAAGGCGGCTTCGCTTAGCCAGTTTTTACAACGCAGGCTATGGCCGCGTGGGGCGCGGATGACTCGGCTATTGTGCATGTGGGCGGCGTTCATGCTGATTCCTCTGTCTTGAAACGCTATAACAACCACGGTAGCATAACCACAGAAACCAAACTGACAAGGCACAGTGCAATGCAGCAGCCCGTTTTTACGTATCACCCCGGCCATCTTCCCCTGTTCATAACGGTGCCGCATGCAGGTACGGCTCTGCCGGAAGATTTAGGGTCCCGCCTGAGTGCAGACAGCCACCACCTGCCAGATACAGACTGGCATATCCCGCAACTCTATGCGTTTGTGAAAGAGATAGGCGCTCATCTACTGGTTGCGCATTATAGCCGCTATGTCATTGATCTAAACCGCCCGGAAGATGATACCAGCCTTTATCCCGGTCGTTTTACCACGGGGCTAGTACCCCTGCATCGGTTTGACAAACGCCCCCTGTATCGGGCAGGTCAGGAACCGGATGCAGCGGAGGTACAACAGCGTATTGACCTCTATTGGCGGCCATACCATCAAAAAATAGCGGATGTACTGCGGGAGCTTCGTCATCAGCATGACAGGGTGGTGCTGTGGGATGCCCACTCCATCACCAGCCATGTCCCTGCCTTTTTTGAAGGGGAGCTGCCCACCGTCAACCTCGGCACGGTGGATGGTCAAAGCTGTGACCATAGCCTACAGCAAAGGTTGGAAGCCGTGGCGCAGGCCAGTGGTTACACATGGGTGATGAATGGCCGTTTCAAAGGTGGGTATACCACCCGCCATTATGGGCAGCCGTCACAAGGTTTGCATGCTGTGCAGCTAGAGCTGGCACAAAGCAGCTATATGGAAGAAACCTACCCCTTCACCTATGTACCTGACAAAGCAAAACGGCTGCAAGAGCAGGTCTTGCAGCCGTTATTGCGTACAGTCGCCGGTTTTTTAGGAGCGGCTTAACCCGGTATCCACGGACGTTTGTGCGGCTGCGGCAGCAGCCAGAGCGGATGCCTCGTTTTTACGGGCATTGTAGCTTGCGCCTCCAAACTCCAATTTGGTCGCTTCCAGCATTTCGCCAGAGACATAACGAGCGGCCACTTCCTGCTGTGCTTGCGCAGCAATGGCTGGAGGTAACTGAATGCCGGCTTTCTGCAACAGCGCAACAGCGGCTTGTTCGTTGGCATGGCCACGTTGGGCAACGGCTGCTTGCAGGGCAGGATTTTGCTGTCCGTACCGGTGCAGGAGAGCTAAGGCCAAACCTTCTTTCACCTGTTCTACGCTCAGTTCATCCTTACGGTGGCGGCGAGTGTTTTCCTGACGGTTATGCAGGTAATGGGCATAATTTTCTACCACACCCTGCAAACTGGCTGGCAACTGTGCAAAGAGTGGCTGCGCCATGTCAATATCCAGTTTCTCAACAAAGGCAGCGACCTCTGTTGGCTTCGCATGCTGCAAAAATTGCGCACCACCATCCAGCAATGCTGCCCGATCCAGTTCTACTTTTGCAGCGTTTTGCTGGGCTTTCGCACCGCCAATTTTTTTGATCAGGTTAGCGCCATCAATATTAAAGCTGCTGTACAGTACCCGACCCAGCGGTAGGAACCAGTCGTTCTTGATGCTATCCAGTCGAAACTTTACAACCGCTTTTTTGTACATGAACACTTCATCGCTATTAGCATCGAACGGCGTTTTGCGGTCGGCCAGACGCTCCCGGTAATGTTCAATCATGCGAGTAGCGGCAGAATCACGTTGGCCAAACCCTAAAAATCCTTTGCTATGCCGATCTTCCAGATCAAAGCTGCCGAGCAGTAAGGCTTTTTCATAGGCCGGACGCAGGGCTTCCAACTGATCTTCGCGTGCCAGCATGGCAGGTGTTTTTTCCGGGTGTTTACCCTTGGCAAGCTGCTTGCGGTACGGCTTCATGTCTTTGTCGTGCGCTTTTTTCAGAGCTTCATATTCTTTGCGAATATCGGCAACGGCTGCCCGTGCTTCGGCGGTGATGTTGCCTGCGTCATCCAGAAGAGCCTGCACACGGTTTCCAAAAATGCCCTTCTCACCAATATAATCCGCATAGCGGGAACCTTGTCCCCCCGGTGTAAAGAGCTGTTGCCGCTCATTGGTAATTTTTGCTTCCGTTTTTGGCTCGGTTACCTGCCATTGCCAGCCAAAGCGTGCCAGCCCGTTCGCAATCATATTATAGTTATGCATGCGCATCAGATCACCGGTGACGGATTTGGAGTTATCCACCACCATATTGGCTTGCGTGGTCACAAAATCCGCCACCGCATTCCCACGCCCAATCGTCTCGTTAAGGAGTTTGTCGGCTCCTTCAGCGATGGCTTCACCAACGGCCGCAGCACCGGGAATAGCGGATGCCGGGGCGACAGGGTTCACCAGCGGGTCACTGTCTTTATAGCGACCCGGCACAAAAGCCACCGTGTAGGCAGAGGTAATCAATACGCCAGATATAAGTTGTGCCAGATCCCGTTTTACCACTTTTTTGGCTACGCCATCTGTGCCGATGATAGGATCACCGTTATCATCCACAGCGGGCAGTTCTTTGCCTTTTAAGCCCGCGATGAAGGTATTGATACCAGCAAAAAAGTTAGAAACGGATTTCACGTTAAACACATTGTCTTCGTTTGGATCCGTCAACCAGTCCCAGGCGGCATCGGCAAACTGGCCAAGACCACTCGTACGTTTGGTCGTATGGTTGCGTGGTTTGCTGAAATCATAGATAGCACTGGCTTGCCCGTCTTCCCCCACATGCGTGGTTGCGCGGAAGTTGGCCTCGCTCTCTTTGATAACTTCTTCGGCGGTCAGGTTGTTCCGCAGCACGGAATCCAGCGCATTCAGCGCATTCGGCCATGCAAATAGCAGACCCGCAATGGCGGCTTCCGTGTTTCCGGCAGCCAATTCCACCACGGTCTGGGTCAGGTTGCCCCGCAAATATTGATCCGCAGAGCCGGCAACCGGGTTATATTCCAGATCATATTGATACTGATCCCATATCCGTTGGGCTGCCCCTACGGGATTTTTAGCATATTGCTTTTCTGAGGGGTGTACCAGAACTTTCGCTTGCCTGCCAGTGGTGCCACGGAAACGGCTGCTCACCGCTTCGTAATGCTGCTGAAAGCCCTTGACTTGTTGTTCCAAAAGTTCCGGCAAGGTTTCAGGGCCTCCGTTGCCTTCCACACGCAAAATAGGGGTTTTGCTTTGTGCGTGTTCACGCAATTGAACATCGGTGACTTGCCCACCAGCGGCAAGCACCACTTCATTCAATTCCTGATAAAACCCATTACGGGCAGAGGATTGCGCATAGCCATCCACGGATAGGGACAGACCTTCCTCCAGTGTTTGCTGTAAGAACGCTCTGAGCTTGGGTTCATTCTCCTGACGCCAGGCGGTTTTTGCTTCGTAGCTCAGCTCATGCCACTTCAGTTGGCGACCGTTATCTTTTATTTGGGTCGGGCGGGTGAGGTTACAGGTGCCCTGTGTAGTTTTCAGCACGGTTTCCTGAAAATCGACCTTCTCGGTCATTTCCATGAACTTATCAACCAGCGCATTCAGTAAGTCGCCTTGGTCATCAACGCCTGCTTGCATGGTCAGGTCAAAACCAGCCTTGCCATCTACCGTTATCATATCCCACCGGTACGACCAGTCCGGATGCTGTTGTTGCAGGTAGGCGGCAATATCCGCCATGGCTTGATAACTATCGGTAACAGAAGGTTTTTTGCCACGGTTATCTGCGGCTCCCAGAGGCTCCAGAACGGCGGTCCAGCGACCCGAGCCGGTTTTGCCTTCTTCCGGTTGCTGCTGCTGCCGTACATGCACCATCTTAATAGGGGAATGGAAGGTCTTGTCCTTCTTGCCCTGTTCGGCATTCAACGTTTCTGTGTATGCGCCAATATAAATCGGCATGAAAAGCCCCCTTAGATGAATAGGTATGTTATTCGTCTCTACCTACCATCTGTAAAGACTAAATATGACAGGAATGTTACATGCTGCGGTGCAGCTAAAGATTTTTTTTACAACTCTGGCGCACGGTATGTCTTTATTGCATAGCTAGCCAATATTATAGCATAATTCATGCGGATGTTGTACGTCCCAGCAGGAAAGGCTGGCGGGTTGCCCAGTTGCTATGCAATAGCCTTCTGTCCAGCCCAATGCTTGTGCCGCATGTACCGTGACGCCCAGTAAGGCTTCATCCGGCGTCAGGCCAAATTGCACGCAGGCCATGTTCAGCATAAGCGGGATATGCAGGGTAGGGGAGGTGCCGGGATTATGATCTGTCGCGATAGCCATGGGCACCCCGTGATCCCGAAGCCATTGTACCGGAGGTTTATGTTTTTCCTGTAAAAAATAATATGCGCCCGGCAGCAACACAGCCACAGTACCACTTCGTGCCAATGCTTTTACATCCTCCTCGGTCAGGTATTCCACGTGATCAACCGATAAGGCACCATATTCTGCTGCCAGGCTCGCCCCGTGGCTGGGGGAAAGCTGTTCCGCATGCAGGCGAACGGGCAGATGGTGCTTTTTTGCGGCCTCAAACACTTGCCGGGTTTCCTCCAACGTAAAGCCAATGGTTTCACAAAAAGCATCGACTGATTCGGCGAACCCGTGTCTGGCTACTTCCGGTATTAATTCCTCGCAAAGCATCTGCACATAGCCACTGCGATCCTGCGTCCATTCTGTGGGGATAGCATGGGCAGCCAGTAAGGTTGCGTGAATACGCACCTCCTGTTCCTGTTTCAGGCGTTGAATCACTCGCAGTAATTTCAGTTCATTCTCGACATCCAGCCCATAACCAGACTTGATCTCCACCCCGGTCACGCCTTGCTGATGCAATTTTTGCAGACGGTTTGCCGCCAGCTCATACAGTTCTTCTTCGCTGGCGGCACGGGTAGCGCGAACGGTTGACAAAATGCCCCCCCCTGCGGCGGAAATTTCCGCATAGCTTTTTCCTTGTTGTCGCTGGTTCCATTCATCCACCCGGCTCCCCGCATAGACCAGATGCGTGTGGCAGTCTATCAGGCCGGGTAGCACCCATTGCCCGGCCAGATTTTGTTCTTCCGCAATCACCAGCGATGAACGCAAGCGGCTTAATTCATCCATACTTCCAGTCCAGACAATCATACCATCGCTGATGCCGATAGCCTGATGGGGACGATAGACCATATGACCCATCTCCGGGGTGGCGATATGGGCGTGGGTCAGCAGCAAATCTAAGTGCAGGGTTTTGGCCATTGTTAGCGATTCCTTCATTTCCGTTCGCTATGAGTGATAGTCTGATTCATCCTCTCCCGTCGCCTGACGTTGTACGCCAGCCATGCCCAATCTGAAACAGGAAATTGCATCCCTCCAGCAGAGCATCGCCCGGCATTGGCCGGGGCTGCGTGAGCAAATTGCGCGTGAATGGCAAGGTTATCAGCATATGTATCACCAGTGGAAAGCGCGACAATCCAAGCCCTCAGAGGGGGCGTCTAAGGGCGAGTCTATTGTTGAAGCAGATGCGCCTGAATCTCCTCAGGTAATGGATAAAAAACATTTGTTAAATAACTTATTTAACATACCAAAGGCTCTTTCGTCTCAGGCATCTGACTCTGGCCGCAACGTGCAGCATAACCAAGAGACGGTGCATCCTGCTCCTTCGGCCGTGGCCATGGGGCAGTTGCCGCTGGATGTGTGGATATCCGTCCTGTTGATAGTCGGGTTTGCGGGGTTAATGTTGATGGCGGCCTATATTGCCACCCTGCAGCCAGAGGTGGTGGCTAATGGCCTGAAGCAATTGAATCCGGATTTAAAAAAGCAGTCTGTACAACAGCTTTTTCCAGAAAATATGCGCTACACCGCCAGTGCTGTGCTGGGGGGCTTTGGCGCATTAGCCCTGCTGGTGGTCTATGGCTTGTTACGCGCCAATTATAAAGCATGGGTGTGGGCGATTTATCTGATGGCACTCAGCATGTGCCTGCTGGTGACGGTTCCGGTCGCGGTATTGGTGCTGGGGTCGTTGTTAAAGGAAAAAGTTGTGCGCTTATATGCGCGTGCGATTATTACCGCATAAGGGTGCCGGTGTATGGGTTCTATCTGGGCAAAACACGCATTAACAGACGCAGGTTGGCAGCAGTCTGTCCGTGTGCAAATGGATGCAGCGGGGCGTATCGCCACACTGGAAACAGAGGTGGACGCGCAGCATGAAGACATGCGAACGGATATTCTGTTGCCGGGTATGAGCAATGTGCATTCCCATGCGTTCCAGTATGCCATGGCTGGTCTGACCGAAATTGCCGCCAGTGGGGACGATAATTTCTGGAGCTGGCGCGAGGTTATGTATAGTTTTCTCGCGCAATTATCCCCGGAACAGGTAGGGGGTATTGCCCGCTACCTCTATGTGCAGATGTTGAAGGCGGGCTATACCCGTGTGGGGGAGTTTCATTACCTGCATCACGCGCCAGATGGCAAGCCCTATGCTAACCCGGCGGAAATGTCCCTGCATATTCTGGAAGCGGCACGGGACTCCGGCATTGGTTTAACACACCTACCGGTTTTGTATGCACACAGTAATTTTGGTGGAAAACCACCCGTGGAAGGGCAGAGACGCTTCATTCACGATGTGGATTCCTATCTGGAACTGCTGCAAAGCTTGCAACGTTACACCACGGGAGAAGAGCGGCTGCTGCTAGGCTGGGCACCGCATTCGCTACGTGCTGTGACGGCTGAAGAAATACAGCAGGTGCAATCCTGCCTGCCTTCACTGGGGATGCTACAGGTGCCGGTGCATATGCATGTATCCGAACAGCAGAAAGAGGTGGATGATTGTCTTCTCTGGTGTGGGCAACGCCCTATTGAATGGCTGTTGGAGCATATGCCGGTGGATAGCCGCTGGTGCCTGATTCACGCAACCCATGCCAGTCAGGAAGAGGCGCAAGCTATGGCGAAAGCCGGTTGCGTGGTGGGGTTATGTCCATCCACAGAGGCTAATTTGGGGGATGGTATTTTTCCTGCAGTCGCCTATAGCCGACAGGGTGGACGTGCCGCCATCGGGACGGATAGCCATGTGACCATTAACCCGTTAGACGAATGCCGCTTGCTGGAATATAGCCAGCGTTTACGGCAGGAAAAACGTGCCTTGTTAGCAGAGGTAGGCTTCTCTGTGGGGGCCAGCCTCTATGACCAATTGGCGCGTGGTGGTGCGCAGGCAACCGGAATTGACGCAGGTTCAATTAGCGTGAATCAACGAGCAGATTTGGTAGGGTGGAGTTTGCAAGATCCTAGATTTGCAGGAAAAGTGGGTGATCAGTGGTTGGATACGGCTATTTTTACCTTGCCGCACCCTCCTGTTCAGCATGTGTGGGTAGGTGGGCGAGCAGTGGTGGTGGATGGACGGCATCCAAAGGAAGAAGCCTATGGACGACAATATATTTCTATTTTAGAAAAACTTGCAGTGGGTATTTAAGGTTATTTCAGATATAAGCGCGTGGTAGGAAGAATAATTAAACGACGTTTAATTTTCTGGAATAATCAATAAATGCAGTAACTTGACTGATAACGCGTTGTTGTACAATGTCCAGAGTAGGGCTGCCATCTTCCGCCAGTGCGTGTGTGGCATCGGAAACCGTGATTAACTGCGGGTAGGTAAACGCGCCTAAGGCTTCCAATGGCTGTTTCAGTTGAAGCAGACCCTTTACTCCTCCTTGCAGCGACGGGGAAGCCGACATAAGCAGGCAGGGTTTTCCGGCAAATGCGACCGGTTGCCCACGGGAAAGCCAGTCAATCAGGTTCTTTAAGTGTCCGGGAATAGACCAGTTATACTCCGGCATAGCAATTACCCAGCCATGGGACGATGCAATAGCATCCGCCAGCCGTTGTGCGCCAGCGGGCAGGCCACGTTCCAGAAAATGATCGTCGCGGTAGGTGGGGCTTTCCAATTCGGCGTAGGGCAGGCATTCAGCCCGGTGCCCTGCCTGTTGCAGCAGCCGTTGCACATATTGAATCAGGCGCAGGTTAAGAGAATCTGCATTATAAGATGCAGCAAGACAGGAAAATTGCATGGGAACTCCTTGCGGGAAGCCGTGAGAACTCCTACATAAAAGTTATTCGCTTCCGGGTCAAAATAAACCCTGTGAAATGAACAATTTGTCATCTGGCTAAGGCTCTGTTGTACGAAAAACCTATGAACGATGTTCAGAAAGATGCATTTCTCCTGAATGTGCTGGATGCACTGGTCGAGGATATTCGCTCGGTGGAAGCGGCCTATGCGGTGACCGCTTCCCGTCAGGACTTGCGGCAGCCTATCGCGTTCTACCATGATGCGGTGGATGCCCTCCGTCAAACACAGCAGGGGCAAATACAGCCTGAATTGCAGGATCGGCTGGGGGTAGAGGCCATTCAGCACGATGTCGATAAGCTACGTCAGCGCAGCCGACAATTACGACATTACGGCGGTGCGATGCTGGTTTCTCTGCCGCCAGAACTGCCTTTGCAAGGATGGTGGCCAAAACTACTGGGGCGGAAGCAACAATTGATTATGGCGGTTGAAGCCCTGCATATTCCATGGCAGGTGCAGCAGAATGACCTGCATAGCTTTCGTCAGGGCTTGCGGTTGCATCCGCTCAAGCAGTTACTCAGCCAAAGCTATGCGATGCGTAAAACCACAGGGGACGATGGAAAAAGCCGTTGGCATCCGCTTCCGGCAGGTAGCTTTCAACATAGTATGGAACAGCAGGAAGAGGCGCTGACGGCATCCAAACCCCCTGCCAATCCTCTGGATAATGTTGCAATACGGCGTTTGTGGCTACAAAGCCTGCATCCCATGCAATGCTGGCTGGCATTTGGTGGGCAGGGAACGGTCTTCCAGCCGAAAACGCATATCCCCACCCGCGAGTGGCAACAAAGAGATGCAGACGCACAGCAACTGGCGGAAGCCTATGATCGCTACACGGTCATGTTTGCGGCATTATTGGCCGACACCGTTGAGGCGGATTATCAGGAACATATGCAAGGGTTGGAAACCCTAATGAAAGACTGTCAGCGTCTTCTCAACTGGTTTCGCTATGCGGAGGAACAGGGTCAAAGCGTGGATAAGGTGCGCCTGGAACGCTGGATTGGCGAGATAGAAAATGAAGAGCTGAAAAAACGGCTGCGAGCATGGCTGGAATCGCAAAAACTGGATACCAGCGATGGCGGCCTGAAAGATGCGGTGGAAGCGGTGGCATCCGAAGCGCAGGAGCAAGCCCACCATCTGGATAAAGCCCATGTGCATTTTGTTATGGGGCAATTGGCTTTGTTTGAACAGCATAGCCACCTTATCAAGGAAATGGCAGGCAAAGGGCTGAACATTGCCGGAAAATACGTGGCAGCCGCCGCATCCATGGCGGCAGGCAAAGGCAAAGGCGGTGGCCGTGGGGCATAGGGTCACTGCAATTGTGAAAATTTTATGACGGTCTGGAAAAAAGCATATTTATGGGGCATAGTGCAACCATCCGTAAACTATGTGCTGCTTTTTTGAGTGGCGCATTGTATGCCTTGCAATCCGCAAGGAACCTACGCTGTAACAGGAATGGGCGATAATCATGGCGACGACAGAGGTGAAACCAACATCTCCCAATACACCGTCGGGTACAGAAACAAAGCCGGCGGCTAAAAAGCCTTTGCCAAACTGGGTGCCGGATTTTTTCCGCCCGAAGGACGAGCGCGCAGCCAAATGGGTGGCAGAACAGAATCTGACCCCAAATCGGGTGCATCGGGTTTCCAGCTACATTTATACCAATGGTTTTTTTGGGGCGGATAATGTGGAAGGTCAGCGCCGTGTCGCAGAGCGTATGACAGATACCCTAAACCTGCTGAATCTTAACCGCGCTTTTGTCGAAGCCGAAAAACCCAGCCGCCAGACCGATCAGGATATGGCCGTGCTAAATCGTCTTGAAGGGCGCTTTGTTAAGCTGAAAACCTCTTTGCCACCGGAAGCTGTAGAGCTTATTCAGCGCAATCTCTCTACCTTCCGTGAATTACTAAGCGAAGAACCGCAGCAAAGTCTGCAACAGGCGCAGCAGGCTATGCAGGCAACCACCAACCCGGTGAAGAATTTTATCAATTTTGTATCCTTTGGCGTATTTTTTCCTGAAGCATCGGATAAGGCGGCGACCGAGGCATGGTCACGTGTGGCGGTACGGCAGCAGCTATACCGTGCGCTGGATGTCATGCAGGCCTACGAACACGCCAAAGCAGATGACCAGCAGGAAGTGCTGAACGAACTCTTTGGTGAAGTGGTGCAGGAAGGGCAGGGAGCGAAAATTCGCAGCGGTGGCCTGCTGGCCAGCGCAGCCTATACACTGGAGCATCCAGAGGTGTTTCGGTCATTGCTCACGCGTGATCGTGAGTTTTTAACCAGTGCCAAACCTGCTCAATCGTTTGTTGAACTTCTGGTGAAAGATCAATTGATGCGCACTGCGGATGGCCAGCCGATGACGCTGGAGCAAGGGCGAGCCGCACTGGAAATTTCCATGATGCAAAAACATGCCGATCGTCTGCATCAAATTGTGCGCATTATTCCGGATGAACAGGCACTCGAAGCTCTGAAAGCTCCCGAAAAAGCAGGAGAGTTGGAAGGCTTGCTGATGCGCCTGCGGGATGTTACCTGGAATCTGGCAGATGTTCGGCAGCGCCGTTACACACCAACGGATGACGCATTACTGAACATGATGAATGCCCGTGATAGCCTGTCCACCTGGACCAGAGGGGTGGCCGCCAGAGATATGTCACAGGCTGAGCGGGTGGACGCCTTGAAACTGATTCGCCAACATGGGCGGGACATGGCGCAAGCGGCCTATGTACTGACAGAAGAGCGCACGATTAAGGCAACCCAGACGTTTAACCTGCCACAACTGGAAGCCATTGTTGCACGTGAAAACAAACAGTGGTTTGCGGAATATGGTAAAGTAGATGCGGTGGAAAAAGCCCCGTTGTTCCTCTCGCAGCTACAGCAATCCCCCGCGAATCTGCTGGCAGGTCTTGAAAAAGCATCGCCAACACTGGCGCAAGAATTACGGCAGCCTGCACCTACGCAGGCTGCCGCTGCGAAAGCATCGGCGGTTGAACCGGCTCCGGCTGTCACCGCTCCCCCAACACCAGTAGCACCGGCACCTTCCACCGTGGATACGGCAGGCACAGCCATTCCACCTGCGGCAAAGGTGGAAAATGCAGCCAACCCGTCGGCTGCACGCGGTATGTAATACGCCATGTTATAAGCACGGCGACATTCTCATATTCAAAAGGGCGAAGTTACCACTTCGCCCTTTTGAGTGATAGTCGTTTATTCTTAAAAAGGTTACGATGCATCTGTCACCAGCCGTGGATCCAGCGTACCCATGGACTGCAATAACCGATACATGGCATTATAATAGTCATAACGGGCAGATGCTGCGTCAATTCTCGCACGGAATACTTCGTTCTCCGAATCCAGAACGTTCATGGCCGTATCTTTGCCCGCATCTCGCAGACGGTAGCGGCTGTCCAGCACCTCACCGGCAATATTCACGGCATTATCCAGCAAATCCACACGCTCTTTGTTCGTCACCAGTGCAGACCAAGCCAGTTTCACCGCTTCATCGGTCTTCCGCATAGCGTAGTGCAAGTTTTCCTGCGCGGATTCATAATTGGCGGCTGCACGCCGAATACGGGATTGATCCGCCAGTCCATTAAACAGGTTCCAGCTAGTATTAACGGTAGCTGTTGCCCGCTGTTCCATACCATCCACGCCACTCACGTTATTATCCACGTAATAACCGCTCAGAATATCCACCATGGGCATGTAACCACCGCGAGCGCCTTTTCGGCTGTATTGAGCAATATCTACGTTGTAGCGGTTGATAATGATATCAAAGTTATTCTCCAGCGCGACCGTCAGCGCTGCTTCCAAACTTTCGGGCATGCGATCTTGCGGAATGTTAGGCAGACGCATGTTGCTCAGATCTGGTTCTTCACCAAATACCTGCTTGTACCGAGCTTTGGCATCCCGCATGGCACCTGAGAAAGCGGCTTGTCGCTCCAGCGCAATTTGCAGGCGGGTTTTGGACTGTAATACATCCACCGCAATACCTGAACCTCTCTCTACCCGCGCATCTTCCAGCGCAAGTTGCTTGCGCAGATTTTCGACGTTATCCGCTGAAAGGCTGGCCAGCTCAATCTGACGTAATACATCCATATAGGCAATCACGGCTTCCAGTAAGATAAGCTGTTCTGTCTGAGACAAAGCAAGTTCCGCAACGCTCAGGTTGGCTTTGGCTGCATCATAACCAGCCGTGGTGCGCAGACCATCAAAAATATTGTGGGTATAGGTCACACTTCGGGTACCGGTGTTATCATCCCGATAAAAGGAAGCAGGGCGTTGGCGCTGTCTGTCCACAGACGCGTAGCCTACCCCAATCGCAGTATCCACTTTAGGCAAATAACCGGAAAAAGCTTCCTGCTTTCCCGCTTTTGCCGCTTTAATATTGTACCGTGCCGCTTGAATTTGTGGGTGTTCCTGTAACAAGTCTCTGGCCAATGCAGGTAGAGGCTCTGCATGCACAGGGGCGGTCATCAACATGCTGGTAGACAATAAAATGATAGATAAACGGCGGAACACGTTGCATACTCCCTGTCGCATAATGCTGGCACAATCAAGCTTTACTCTTGGGGCTGTAAATAAAGCATTAATAAAACATCCGCTAGTGTTCACGATGCGATAAAAAGCATGTGCGGGTAAAAAAAATAGCTAATCCGTACATTTTGCAAGCTTTTTGCTTGACCCGCAGGCACCTCATCAATAGTATGCGCTCCTCATTACGACGGGCTACCCCTGTCGTATTCCCTATTGCGCATACGCTTTTAGCCTAAAAAACAAGGATTTAAGCGCTCTGCCAAGACACAATAACTCAAGGAGTGTGAGAGGCTTATGCCTACAATTAACCAGCTAGTGCGAAAGCCGCGCGTCATTCAGACCCGCCGTAACAAAGTTCCTGCGATGCAGGCGTGCCCACAAAAACGTGGTGTCTGCACCCGCGTCTATACCACCACCCCGAAAAAGCCGAACTCGGCTCTGCGGAAGGTTGCTCGTGTGCGCCTAACCAATGGCTTTGAAGTGACCGCTTACATTCCGGGCGAAGGCCATAACCTGCAGGAGCACTCCGTTGTGCTGATTCGCGGAGGCCGTGTGAAAGATTTGCCGGGGGTTCGTTATCACATCATCCGTGGTGCGCTGGATACGCAGGGCGTGAATGGTCGTAAGCAGAACCGCTCCAAATACGGCGCGAAGCGTCCTAAATAATAGTTTAGAAAGAAGGAAGTTACCATGTCTCGTCGCCATAGAGCCGAAAAGCGTGAAATTCTGCCAGATGCCAAATATGGCAACGTGGTGGTCAGCCGTTTCATCAATGCCGTTATGCGTCAGGGCAAGCGCTCTGTTGCTGAGCGTATTGTCTACGGTGCTTTTGAGCTGATTGAAACCCAGGGCAAAAAAAACCCGCTGGAAGTTTTTCAGGAAGCACTGGAAAATGTAAAGCCGTCTGTTGAGGTGCGTTCTCGTCGTGTTGGGGGTGCTACGTATCAGGTGCCGGTTGAAGTGCGAGAAGACCGCCGTATGGCTCTGGCGATTCGCTGGTTGATCAACGCTTCACTGTCTCGCTCCGAGCGCACCATGCGTGAACGCCTGTCCCGCGAATTTATGGATGCTGCACAACAGCGTGGTGGTGCCGTGAAAAAACGCGAAGACACACACAAAATGGCGGATGCAAACAAAGCATTCTCCCATTATCGCTGGTAGTTTTTATACGCATTTACTTTTCTTTCCATAAGGTGTTCCGCAATGACTGCTAAAACTCCCCTGAATATGTACCGCAATATCGGTATCATGGCGCATATTGATGCCGGTAAAACCACGACGACCGAGCGTATTCTGTATTACACGGGTCGCTCACATAAAATCGGTGAGGTACACGAGGGTGCTGCCACCATGGACTGGATGGAGCAGGAGCAAGAGCGCGGGATTACCATTACCTCTGCGGCCACCACGGCGCACTGGAATGACCATCGCGTGAACATCATTGATACTCCGGGGCACGTGGATTTCACCATCGAGGTAGAGCGCAGCCTGCGTGTACTGGATGGCGCGGTCACGGTATTTGACTCTGTTGCTGGTGTAGAGCCGCAATCCGAGACAGTATGGCGTCAGGCAGATAAATATGGTGTTCCACGTATTTGCTTTGTGAATAAGATGGATCGCGTCGGTGCTAACTTCTTCCGCTGCGTGCAGATGATTATTGACCGTCTGGGTGCAAACCCGCTGGTGATGCAAATCCCGCTGGGTACGGAAGATGAGTTGAAGGGCGTCATTGACGTTCTGCGCAAAAAAGCCATCGTATGGAAAGATGAGTCTCTGGGGGCAGAGTTTTCTGAAGAGGAAGTGCCCGCAGAATATAAAGATCAGGTGGATGAGTATTTCGAAAAGCTGGTGGAAGCCGCTGTCGAGATGGATGACGACCTGATGGAAATGTATTTGGGTGGTGAGGTGCCCAGCCAAGAACAACTGAAAGCCTGCATCCGCAAAGGAACTATTGCCAGCAAACTGGTACCTGTTTTCTGCGGTTCTGCCTTCAAGAACAAAGGTGTTCAGCCTCTGCTGGATGCTGTTGTTGATTATCTGCCTTCTCCACTGGATGTTCCGGCCATTAAAGGTGTTATGGCAGATGATAACGAGAAAGAAGTCCGTTGCGAATCTGATGCGTCTAAGCCTTTGGCAGCGCTGGCGTTCAAAATCATGACCGATCCGTTCGTAGGCTCTCTGACTTTTACCCGTATTTATGCAGGCCGTATTGAGTCCGGTAGCTATGTGATGAACACCGTGAAAGGCAAACGTGAACGCGTTGGCCGTATGCTCCTGATGCATGCAAACAACCGCGAAGAAATCAAAGTAGCGGAAGCGGGTGATATCGTGGCACTGGCGGGTCTGAAAGACACCACAACCGGTGATACGCTTTGCAGCATGGATCATCAGGTGATTCTGGAGCGTATGGAGTTCCCAGAGCCTGTGATTGAAATGGCGGTTGAACCAAAATCTAAAGCTGATCAGGAGAAAATGGGTATTGCTCTCTCCCGTTTGGCACAGGAAGATCCATCCTTCCGCGTACAGACCGATGAAGAAACTGGACAGACCGTGATTAAAGGGATGGGTGAGCTGCACCTTGAAATTATCGTGGATCGTATGAAGCGCGAGTTCAAAGTAGAAGCCAACGTTGGTGCGCCGCAGGTAGCTTACCGTGAAACCATCAGCAAACCTGCGACTGTGGAATATACCCACAAGAAGCAGTCCGGTGGTTCTGGTCAGTTTGCGAAAATCGTGCTGGAGTTGCAGCCATTAGAGCCGGGTTCCGGATTCCAATTTGAAAGCAAAATCGTTGGTGGTTCTGTACCGAAAGAATATATTCCCGGTGTGGAAAAAGGTTTCAAGGCATCTCTATCAAACGGCGTACTGGCTGGCTTCCCAACCATTGACTTCAAAGTTACCCTGATTGACGGTCAATACCACGATGTAGACTCCAGCGTGCTGGCGTTTGAAATCGCAGCGCGTGCCGCCTTCCGCGAAGGTCTGCCTAAAGCAGGTCCAAAGCTTCTTGAGCCTATCATGAAAGTAGAAGTGGTAACCCCGGAAGAATACATGGGGGATATCATTGGCGATCTGAATAGTCGCCGTGGTCAGGTAACGGGCATGGAGCCACGCGGTAATGCACAGGTGATTAGTGCGTTCGTTCCGCTGGCCAGCATGTTTGGTTATGTGAATACCTTGCGCTCTATGTCTCAAGGTCGCGCACAATACAGCATGGTGTTCGATCATTATGGTGATGTTCCTGCGAACGTTGCTGCTGAAATTAAAACTAAAGCCGCTGCTTAAACGAGGAGTGAGATATGGCTAAAGAGAAATTTGAGCGGAATAAACCGCACGTCAACATTGGTACGATTG
>CAZIGK010000018.1:0-35153 GCA_964538615.1 uncultured Rickettsiales bacterium
CGCATGGGGATAGATGGATTCCGGATCGCGGCTTGACGCCTTGTCCGGAATGACAAAGGTGGATGTGCTGAAAATATCTATTTATCGGCTCACTTTTTCCCGCACCACCACGACGGTTTCTTTGCCGCGCAGCAGGCGGTAGACGCCGGTGTATTCCCCTTCCGGCCAGCCAAGTGGGGGGCGTTTCAGGCCTATATAGCGGAACTGGGCAGCGCGGTTTGTGTCAAAGGTGTCTTCATGGCTGGCGACCACGGTACCATCCGGTGCGGTGATGAGCATCACGGCTGTATCTCCCTTGCGAATACCAGAGACTTCAGCCCAAAAAATCAAAATATTGGCATCTTCTGCCAGTTGTTTCAGGCGTTTTTTCCCTTTGCGCACCTCTTCCACATCCGGTGCGGTGGCGGCAAAGCCGCTGCTCATGATGCTGGTGGGCACATAACCCATCTGTTGTCGAGCCGATTCACTCCACAGCGATTTATCCAGACTGGCCATGCAGTCTGGCTCCAGCGGATCGCGGGATGTTTTGTCGCTTTTTTTCGGCACGGGGTTACCTGTAAAGGGATCAATAGGCTGTTGCTGGTGACGCACGGTGAAATGCAGATGGGGAAATTCCGCCAATCCGGACTGGCCGATAAACCCCAGCACGGTACCTGATGTGACAGTTTGTCCCTTTCTTACTTTTATACTGCCTGCCTTCAGGTGGCAATACTGCGTTTGCCAGCCATCTGCATGCTGCAACAAGACACCGTTGCCGCATTCTATTTGTTGAGCCTTGATACGCTTGCGGTCGGTATCGGTCAGGCTGTCCGGCACGCCATCCCGCCATCCCATGACCACGCCTTCTGTGGCGGCCAGTACGGGGATATTCCGTGCGATATCTGCGTGTGTATGTAATCGGAAATCGGTTCCGTCATGCGCTTCGTAGGTGAGGGAGCCGCAGCGGTAATCCTGCGCCGGTTGGCCGGGTCGTGCCGCGTCCACATAATTTTGAATAAAGCAACCACCAATAGCGTTGCAATCTACCGGGGAATGCAGGAGAGGTGCGGTATGCCGCGCATGATTCTCTGCATGGGCGTGGGGCAGGTTCCATGCAACCATGGCCATGACAGACAGTATCAGAGGATAGGCGGCATTCGCGTTGCATACCCGCCACAGCATCAGGCGGCCTGTGGTAACGAAAGTTGAAAATGCGCCACCACGGGCGCGTGGTCAGAGGGTTGTTCCCAACCGCGAGCAGTTTTCACCACATGTGCGCTTAGCAGTGTTTCTTCCAGTGCCGGGGTCAGCCAGATATGATCCAGCTTGCGGCCTTTGTCCGCCGCTTCCCAGTCCCGTGCGCGATAGCTCCACCAGCTATAGCTTTTTTCCTGCTCTGGTACAAACGTCCGTACGGCATCCCGCCAGCGGGTGCGCTGTTGCAGGCGGGTCATTTTTTCCACTTCAACAGGGGTATGGCTCACGACATCCAGCAAGGCTTTATGGCTCCAGACATCATGCTCCAGGGGGGCGATGTTGTAATCTCCCACCAGCAGGTGTGGCTGGTTATCATGCAGGGTTGCGCTCCATTCATGCAGGGCATCCAGATACGCCAGTTTCATCGCAAATTTGGGGTTGATCAGAGGGTCAGGAATATCTCCTCCCGCCGGAATGTAGATATTATGTAGCACCGTGCCATCCGGCAAGGTGGCGGCAATATGGCGTTTGTGGCCGGTTTGCGCAAAGTCAATGCTATGAATATTTGCCAGCGGAACCCGTGAAAGAATCGCCACGCCATTGTAGGATTTTTCTCCCGCGAAGGCGATATATGGAAAACCCAACGCCTGTAATGCGGCGAGTGGAAAATCCTTATCCTGAACTTTGGTTTCCTGTAAGCAGAGAATATCCGGCGCGTGTTCCTGCACAAAACGGCTGACCAGCGGTAGCCGCAAGCGCACGGAGTTAATATTCCAGGTTACCAGACGGATAGGGCGGGCAGAAGTGTCTGTTGCAGGGTGGGGCATCAGGCAGAGCTTTCGTCATCGCCAGAGGTATCTGGCTGGAGGGGGGTGATTTTCAGGCGCGTAAGCTGGTTTTTTTGTTTTTGCAGCACCTTAAAACGGAAGCCATGGGTTTCAAACTCCGCGCCTTCCAGCGGTATTTCCCGCATTTCATGAATCAGCAATCCGGCAATGGTGGCGGCATCATCATCCGGCAATTGCCAGTCATATTGACGGTTCAGGTCGCGGATGGTTGTTGCGCCTGCAACCACCACCCCGCCATCCCTATCCTGATGAATGGCGGCACTGGCGGGGTCATGTTCATCATCAATCTGGCCGACAATCTCTTCCAGAATATCCTCCAGCGTCACCATTCCTTCCAGCGATCCATACTCATCCACAACCAACGCCAAATGGTTGCGCTGCTGGCGGAAAGCATGGAGCTGATCTTTTAAGGAAGACGTGGTGGGAATGAACCATGCCTTGCGCATCAGGCGGCGGCAGCTTAGCTGATCGGGTTGAAAATCATTGGCGTGCAGGGCTTTCAGCACATCTTTCATATGCAGAACCCCTACAATATTATCCCCATTTTCCTGCCACAACGGAATGCGGGAAAACCCGTGCCGTAATCCCATTTTCAGGGTTTTTTCCAAGGGCTGGTCAATATCGGCGGTAATCATTTTACGCCGATGCACCATCACATCTTCCACGGTCAGTTCATCCAGATCCAGAATACTGCCCAGCATATCGCGGTCCAGTTTTTCCACTTCTCCCTGTGAATGGTGTAATTCAATGGCGCCGCGAATGGCTTCCAGCGGGTTCAGGCCGTCTGTGGCCTTATCCAGCCGGAATAGCTTTAACAGGCGCATGACCGCCCATTCGACTAATGCAGTAATGGGTTTGAAGAGGCGAATGAGCACAATGTAGATAGGGGCAACGCGCAGGGCGGTTTTTTCCGCATGGTGCAGGGCATAGGTTTTGGGCAATACCTCTGAGAGAATCAGTACCACAAAGGTCATGACTCCGGTAGCATAGGCCACCCCGTTAATGCCGAATAATTCCATGGCAATGGCGGTAGAAAGTGCAGATGCCCCGATGTTTACAGCATTATTGCCGAGTAGAATGGTACCAATTAAGCGTTCTTTTTTTTCCCGCAACTGCGCCACTTGCCGGGCGCGCTTGTCCCCTTCTTTAATACGGGTGTAAATACGGGCACGGCTAACAGCGGTGAGTGCTGTCTCGGAGCAGGAAAAAAAAGCGGAAAACAGCAGCAGTAGCAGCACCAGTAAGCCATAGAACAGCAATTCGGTCTCGCTCATGCCAATACCTCCTGCCAGAATTGTACGATCTCTGCTTCCGGCACGGTTCTATCCAGAAAACAGTGACCGATGCCACGTGCCAGAATCAGGGTTAATTGCCCGTTTAGTGTTTTCTTATCCTGCATCATGCGCTGCATCAAGGCGTCCACGTGCCAGCGGTGGGCAAGAGTGCGCATATCCCACGGCATGTGCAGGTGTTGTAAATGCTCTGTCACGCGTGCGGCATCCGTTTGTGGGCACAGGCCTTTGCGTGCAGAAAAGCCAAAGGCCAAATGCAGGCCGATACTCACCGCTTCTCCATGTAGCAGGCGGTTGTCATAACCCAATTCTGCCTCCAGTGCATGGCCGAAGGTGTGGCCAAGGTTCAGGAGGGCGCGCCTGTCCTGCTCTGTTTCATCCGCACTGACAATCGCGGCTTTCGCAGCACAGCAACGGCGCACGGCCTCTATGGTGGTCTGTAGATCACCCGCCAGCACGGCATGACCCTTTTCTTCCAGCCAGTGAAAGAAAGGGGCATCCTGAATCAGGGCGGTTTTCACAATCTCCGCATAGCCGGCCTTGCGTTCACGCTCTGGCAGGGTTGTCAGCACGTCGCTATCCGCCAGAACCAGTGATGGTTGATGAAATGCCCCAATCAGATTTTTACCATAGCGGCTATTCAGGCCGGTCTTGCCCCCAACCGAACTATCCACTTGCGCTAACAATGTGGTGGGAATTTGCACAAAGGGCAACCCACGCAGCAAGGTTGCGGCCACAAATCCCGTCAAATCCCCTGTAATGCCGCCACCAAACGCCACCAGTGCCGTCTGACGATCCGGCTGCATGGCCAGCAGTGCCTCGCAGGATTCCGCATAAAAGGACAGGCTTTTGGCCTGTTCTCCTCCCGGTAGTTTATGGATGCCGCCCACCGTCAGCCCCGCTTGTTGCAGGCTGGGCAATAAACGTTCCCGGCAGGTTTTTTCCATGGCCGGGTCACATAAAATCAGTAGTTTACGCGTCTGTGGTAACGCATCCCGAATGGTGGAGCCGGCGTTTGCCAGAAGGCCTTGCCCAATATGAATAGGGTAGGAGCGGTCTCCCAGTGCAACGGTCACCACGGCGTGAGGGTAACACGGCGAAGGGTCGGAAGCAGGCGGTGCCGGGCTGTCACTGGCGGCAAAAGAAGGAGGTGTGGGCATGATACCTAATGTGCGTCATTAAAACGACCCTGATTCTCTCATTGCATCGAGGATAGCGTCAACAATTTTATGATGCCTTGCTTTTTCACAGGGAATGTGCAAGTGCGCCAACTGGTATGCCGGGGTGCGTTCTGTCAGTAAGGAGGGAATGAGGTGCGCAATATCTTTGCCTTTTAACAGCGGGCGTTTGGCTGGACGCTGGCTGACCCGTTCAACCAGTACATGGGCAGGGGCATCCAGCCAGACGGTGAGGCAGTGGTTCAGCAGCATGTTTCGTACGTCTGGCTGCACAAATGCACCGCCGCCCGTGGCGATAATGGAGGGCGTGCCTTGGGCTAATTCTGTGAGTACGCGGTATTCCTGCTCCCGGAAGAAGGCCTCGCCACTGCGCTCAAAAATATCCGGTATGCTGGCACCCAGTCGTGCGGCAATCACGTCATCACTGTCATAAAATGTGGCGCCCAGCCGTTTCGCCAACCTGCGCCCAACTGTGGATTTGCCCGCACCCATCATGCCAACCAGTGCAATGGAACGGTTAAGGTGTGGAATGGGAGGGGATTCAGACATCGGACACAAGACGTATGGTTGCAGGAAGAAAGAAAACACCATACACTGTGTGACAGAACTGACAAGTCATCAGAAACGGAGGCAGGGTAGACCTATGGCAAAACATCGGACATTCGGTGTATTCGCAGTATTGGTGGTCGGGGTCGTCGCGGCAGGCATTCTGTACTTGCTGAATATGGATGTGGCGCCGGTCGTGACACAGGTGGAGCAACCGCTGGATAGCCAAAAGCTGCTGGAACAGCGTATTGATTAATGGGGAGAAGCGGCATGCGTCAACGCACAGGCCGTGCAAAAAAGGATTGGATGAGGTGGCCATGGTTCATGGCGGCATTCGGCGTGTGGCTATGTGCTGTGCCGATGCAGGTGAATGCAAATGACATTGACGCGATGACTGCGGAAGGTATGCCGCCACTGGTTGAGCAACTGGCTCCCCCGCAGGCGGTCGATGTCGGGGATCTGGCAGCTCCCCCGGTGGCCGCCATAGGCATAGAACAGGGGGATGCACCTCTGCCACAACCCTGGAACTGGCGCTTGCCGGAGGCATCCGTTGTGTTGCGCTGGCAATCGGGATTTGTGGAATCCGGTTTTATTCCTCCGGCGGTGCGCCCCTATGCGGTGTCAGCGGTGTTGCAAGGAGGCATGGTACCTAATTGGAACGATGCTGAACGTACAGCATTCATGACGCATCGTTTGCGCATGTTGTGGCGCATGCAGGCATTTGCAGAGGCCACGCGCCTGTTGCAGGCTGTTCCCTTTCAGCAGAGGGATAGCCAGTGGCGGCAATGGTGGTTACACACGCAGTTATACAAGGCAGACCGTAAGGAATATTGCGAAGAAATTATCCACCCCAGCATCACACTCAGCCCTCAGCAACAACAGCAGCAAGGGATAGAGGAGCTGGCATGCCATACCAGCACGGGGGCATTTGGTGAGGCTTTGCTGCGCTTGCAATTATTGCAGGAAAAAGGCGTTAAGCCACCCATCTGGCTACAAAAATGGTTGCTTCAATCAGCGGGAGAAGTTGCCGCAGCAGAGGCGCTACCCTGGCCGGAGCAGTGGTCCCTGGAAGCATTGCTGATGCTGACGCAGCCGATAGAAGGGCAAAACCCTGTTACCATACCTGATATCGCATGGGAATCATGGTTAAACCAGCCGGAAGCCCGCTTGTTTTTGTTGCAGCATCCGTTGACACCTGTATCCGTGCGGGTGCGGGTGGCGGAGCATTTGCTGCGGGAAGGCGTTATCCCACCGAATCAGCTCATCAGCCTGTACCAGCCGTTTATCACGGTGTCTGCCAGCCAGTCCGCGACCGATGAATGGCTACAGAAAAAAGCCCGTTTCCTGCAACAATGGCAGCAAACAAGCAGTGGTAAAGAGCGTATGGTGCGGTTGGAGGCGGCGCTACCGCTCTACGATGGCGATAATGCACTGTTGTTGGCCTTGCTGTCACCGGAACTGGTGCAAATGGCGGATGATGTCTCTTATCGCGTACTGACCCCCGTCCAACAACAGTGGATAATGCGGGCACTGGCCTATCAGGGGCAATGGGAACTGCTGGAAGAATGGGTGGACGATAGCGCATGGGAGATAGGGTGGAGCTTGTTGCCGTCGCGTTTTCGGGATAAAACCCATCAAAACCTGCCAATGGATGAACCCGGCACCGAGGCTGATGCCCTGATGAAACGCCAGCTAGCGTATTATATGCACACCCATAGCTGGCCAGAAGCCGCCTATGCTTTGTTGTATTGGCTGTGCGGCAGTCAGGTGGAAGTACGTTCCCGCACCAGCATGGCTGCCCCCGCCTATGAGCGCCTGTTTGGAAATGCAGCACTGGAACGTTATCAGGCGCAGGTTCTGGCTGTCTCTGCGACGCATTAACCTGGGGGGCGTATGTCGCTGGAGGCGTTTTTGAGCATGCTGGCCGCAGAGCAGGGGGCTGCCCTGCATACGTTGGAAGCCTATCGCCACGATGTGAGTGATTTTGCCGAATGGCTGGGTATAGATGCCGCAGATGCCAGTACAGAGCAGTTGCAGGGCTATTTGCAGCATTTGCACGCACAGGGGTTATCGGCGCGCACGCGGGCGCGCAGGCTTTCCGGTCTGCGGCATTATTACCGCTTTTTATACCGGGAGAAATTACGGGTGGATAATCCGGCGTTGACGGTAGAGATGCCACGCCTGCGCGCCAGTTTGCCCAAAACGCTGACGGTGGAGCAGGTAGACCATCTTCTGGAGGTGGCGGCAGCGGATGATACCGTGAAGGGGCGTCGTTTCCATGCGATGCTGGAAGTGCTGTACGCCAGTGGATTGCGTGTTTCAGAACTGGTGTCTTTAACGCGGCATCACCTGGCCTATGAAGGGGGTGGGATGAACCGTCGGTTGCTGCCTTATATGCTGGTGAAGGGCAAAGGCAACAAGGAGCGATTGGTGCCATTGCATGGCAAAGCCATAGATGCATTGCAGGCATTTTTACCACTGCGTGCTGCCTGCATACCGGAGGGTGTAGAGGATGCGGGCTGGCTATTTCCTTCTCGCGGACAGGCCATGACCCGACAACGGTTTGCGCAATTGCTGAAACAGGTGGCGTTGCGGGCGAATCTGGATGCAGAGCATATTTCTCCACACGTGTTACGTCATGCATTTGCCAGCCATTTGCTGGCACGTGGGGTGGACTTACGGGCGTTACAACAGTTGTTGGGGCATGCGGATATCAGCACGACACAAATCTACACCCACCTGACGCAGGAGCGTTTGCAGCAATTGGTGGAAGAGCATCATCCGCTGGCGCAGGATGATTCCCCCTAATCTTCGGGAAATTTCAGTGAAAAATTCATTGGATATTACCAACCGTAATAATCTAACCAATCACTCCGAAGATGATAAGCAATATCGTAGTCACTTGCATTTGCAAGTTCTTTGTAATCTTTACGAATTTCCTCAAACTCTTCTTTTGTCAGATTGTCTTTGATGAATTGGATATATTCATCGGGGGCTAGATTTTTTTTGTGTGCGGCATCCGCTAATTTCCAGCCTTTTCGCGCTGCATCATTTTTAAAGTACACAGGGTAAGAATTAAATGTATAGAAAATCATAATAAATACTTTTTGCAATATATTCACGAATTCATCATAACAGAAGGAATAAAATTGTTGAAACCCATCATTTAGGGTTGTCGTGGCGGCGTGATCTACAGAAACGGGTATTTATCGTAATAAATCATCCGCAATATCACGGGTAGAAGCACGAAATCCCTCATCTCGTGATAAATCACCGATGCGCTCAATCACATCTGCCGCCCTCTCCCGCGGTATAGGATCTTCCCACCGTGGTGCATCAAACCGCTCGGCCGGTGGCAGGGAGGGCGGTGCTGAAGGTTCACGGTAGCCAGGTGGCAGGCGGTCTGCTCCTGCGTCCACAGCGCCGCCAATATCACGCAGTGCCGCAGCAGGATCATTCGGAGCCTGTGCGATGGCACGCGCCATATCTCTGACTCCCTGCCCATCTATTCGCTGATCCGCAAAGCCGGGAGGAGGCAAATCCGGCGCTGGACGATATCCGGGTGGGTTAGTCGCAGCCTCCTGCCAGCTATAGCCAGCTGGGGGCGGTGGCGGGGGAGAAGCTTCCCTTTGTCCCGCAGAAGATGAATAGGTGGCTGCCGCAGGCGTGGTGCTGAACATCTGCTCTGCCGTCCGTGGTTCGGGGCGCTGGGCGAATGCCTCCTGATAGCGCGCGTCACGTTGGGTTTGTGCAAATGCATCATAGGCTTCCCGACGCAAGGACTCCCGCGTGCTTCTATCCGTATGCCGATCCACCACGGTATCTATGGCGCGTTGCACTTCTTCAGGCTTGCGTCCCTGCACCATAGCACTGGTGGCGGCGTCCATGGCGGCCTGACGGTATGTGTCCCGCTCTCTGGCGGCTGCCATACGATCCTGTAGGGACCATGCATCGCGTGATTGCTGAAGGATGGGAGCCGGCATGTCCTGCTCAGGTCTGTAAGAAGCACTACGTGGTCTGTCTGTGCGCGCAGGGGTCAGGTCTGCTGCCGAAGGCATATTCACCATCGCCGGTGCGCTACGTTGCGCCTGTGCCTGCATCGGCATCGCTTGCATTTGGCTCATCTCGGCCATCAGGCGTCTTTGTTCCGCCGGGCTGAGGTTATTAAAGATTTTTTGTTCTTCAGGTTGCAGAGACTCCAGCCAGCGCATGTAGTCGCGGTTAGAGAGGTTCACTTCTTCAGGGGTCGGCTTTCGCTGTCCTCCCAGCATCCCCATGTTTTTCTGCATCATGCGTTGAATATCGGCGGCAGACATGCCACTGGCTGCGGCTGCGGCGGGATCAAAGCCACCAGCTTTATTATCAGCCGCTTTTGGCTGGGGAGGAGGTGCCGTTAAATCGCGAATCGGTGCCAGAGAACCCGCTGCCATGCCGCGCAAATGGTTGTCTGGCCGCAAGGGAGCCAGTGTGCCGCTGGCTGCGGGCATAGGAGAGAGCAATGACGAAGAATTCAGCCCGCGCAAGCCAACATCCTGTAGAGGTCTCAACAGGGTTGGCAGTCTTTGCCCTACCCAGCTTGCGGCGGCTTTGGTGGCCTCTGTTGCTATGTTGACGGGTTGCTGAATGATGCGACCTAGCGTACTGCCCACGTTCGGGTTGCCGTCCAGAAAAGCGCGCGCCCCGCCGGTGATCGCATCCACCGTAGCAGAGACGGGTAAAACAGCAGCGCGCCCGGCATTCAATAAGCCCTGACCGGCCTGATCCAGCATCTGGCTGGCATTGCCTGCTACCGCTGCTCCCGCAACGCCCCGTACATTTTCCGCTAAATCTTTAAAAGGGGATATCACTCCGTCTTGCACGCCACGCAGTACACCACCCGTTGCTGCCTGCACGTGGCGTACTGGCGCAGTCGCCACCACTGCAGCGGTCTGGGCTACGGCTCCTGCGGTTTGTGTTACGGTATCGATCGGGTTGACCACGGGTTACACACCTTACTTCTATGCAGAGCATATATAATTTACTCTACCATAAGCTATAGCGAAGCAGTATGACAATTTCATGACAAACAGGCTTTTTCTGTGTCATGACACAACGGGCTATGCTTTATGCCCACGCAATCCCAGTTCATCCATCAACTGGTTTTCTATCTGTTTTAGCCGCGTCATGATGCGCGCATCCATCCCTTCGCGGATTTTTTCTACCTTTTTCAATTCTACAAACGCCGCATAGAGCTGTTCGCGCAGCATTTGCAACTGCCCTTCCAGACGCTCAATGGCCTGTTGCAGTTGTTTCTGCGCATCTTTATTGACTTGCCGATACTGCGCCAGATAACGGATCATTTGAATATCGCCTGCGGCAGCCTGTTCTTCCATCTCCAGCCGTTGCTGTAGTGCCAACTGATCCTGTCGGAAGCTTTCCTGTTGAGCCAGCAGTTGTTGCTGACGCTGACGCAGGCTATCCAGCTCTTTTTGTTTGAGATCCAGCAGAATGGTCAGGCTTTTGCGTTTATCAGTGGCCATGGGGGTCAATGGTTTGGGGGGGATGAGGGGCTATTACCGACATTATGGTTTCGTACCGCCTTGCGTCAGCACATGTTGCAGTCCGGTAAAGCTTTCTTCCAGATTGCGTGCTTCATCAATCGGCTGGCTTAAAAACGCTTCCAAAGCCGGCTGGTACCGAATGGCCTCATCCACCTGCGGGTCAGACCCTTTGCGATACGCACCCAACCGAATCAGATCCGCCATGTCTTCAAAGGTGCTCATTAACTGGCGCGCACGTACCACCATGGCGTATTCTTCTTTGCTTTGACAGCCCGGCATGGTGCGCGATACACTTTTCAGGATGTTAATAGCGGGAAATCGGCCACGTTCCGCAATGGTGCGATCCATCACAATATGCCCATCCAGAATCCCGCGCACGGCATCCGCAATCGGTTCGTTGGTGTCATCCCCCTCCACCAATACGGAAAAAAGTCCGGTAATCATGCCATCGCCAATACCGGGGCCGGCACGTTCCAGCAGGCGGGGCAGTTCTGCAAATACGGTGGGGGTATAGCCTTTGGTCGTGGGGGGTTCTCCGGCGGAAAGACCAATTTCCCGCAGTGCCATGGCAAAGCGGGTTACGCTATCCATCAGGCACAGTACATCCTGCTGCTGATCCCGGAAATACTCCGCAACCGCCAGTGTCAGGTAAGCCGCCTGTTTGCGCATCAGGGCAGATTCATCGGAGGTGGCGACGATTACCACCGAACGCGCCAGCCCGTCTTCTCCCAGATAATCTTCCAAAAACTCCTGCACCTCTCGCCCGCGCTCCCCAATCAGGCCAATCACATTTACATCATGCTGTGAATAACGGGCAAACATGGAAAGGAGCGTGGATTTTCCGACGCCGGAACCAGCAAAAATACCCATCCGCTGTCCACGGCAGCAGGTGAGGAAGCAGTTAATGGCGGAAACGCCAAGGTTAATGCGCTCTGCCACACGTTTGCGTTGATGTGCTGGAGGAGGGGGGGCACGCAGACGGTAGGGCTCATGCCCCTGAGCTAGCGGGCCTTTATCATCTATTGGCTGTCCGAAAGCGTTGATGACCCTTCCCAGCCAGCCATTGCTGGGGGTAACGGTGGCAAAAGCGGATTCAACGGTCACTTTGCAGCCGACCCCGATTCCCTGAATATCGGCATAGGGCATGAGCAGGCTTTTGCCATCCCGAAATCCGACCACTTCGCAGGCAATCTGCTGCCCGTCCCGCGTATCCACCAGACAGCGGGAACCGATGCTTAAAGCATGTTCCAACCCCTGACATTCCAGCATTAAGCCCAGAACCGCCGTCACTTTGCCTGTGATGCGTGCTTCCGGCAGGCGTTGAATGTCGTTCAAAAGCTGATCCAGCATGCGATGGAAAACCTATCCGTCAACAAATGATATTGTGTGGGGTGGGTGCCCTCAGATTAAGGACAGGGTAATGGTAAACGGTTGCGGGGAAAAGCCTTATTTCTGTAGCAGCTCCCGGTATGCTAATCTTTATTTGCGGCGACAAGGGTAAAGAGCGAGGTAAAAATTAAACGATTTTTTCTAGTATTGGTAGCTGTTTTGCATGTCGCTACCACATCTTGATGCACCCCTTAAAAAAACCTTACTTTTTGCTAGCTATTGTAACAAAATCACGTTAACATATGAACAGTGAAAAGCCAAACTGGCACAAAATCAGGGGAGCCTTATGCGCGTTTTGCTCGTTGAAGACGATCCATCTACCGCGAAAGCCATTGAATTGTCTCTGGCATCCGAAGGTATTATTTGTGATACCGTGGAGCTGGGTGAAGAAGGTCTGGAGATTGGTAAACTCTATGACTATGACATTATTATTCTGGATCTGATGTTGCCGGATATTGATGGTTATGAAGTGTTGCGCCGCCTGCGTGCTGCCAAGGTCAAAACCCCTATCCTTATTCTCTCTGGTCTTTCCGGGCCGGATCAGAAAATTAAAGGTCTGGGCTTTGGGGCAGATGACTACATTACCAAGCCGTTCAATAAAGGCGAACTGATTGCCCGTATTCAGGCCATTGTCCGCCGTTCCAAAGGCCATTCCGAATCCGTGATTCGCACGGGTAAGCTGGCTGTCAATCTGGATACTCGTTCCGTTGAAGTTGCCGGCAAGCCGTTGCACCTGACCAGTAAAGAATATGCAATTCTGGAATTGTTGTCGCTGCGTAAGGGAACCACACTGACCAAAGAAATGTTCCTGAATCACCTCTATGGAGGCATTGACGAGCCAGAACTGAAAATTATTGACGTCTTTGTCTGCAAACTACGCAAAAAGCTGGCGACGGCTACCAATGGTGCCAATTACATTGAAACCGTGTGGGGGCGTGGCTATGTCTTGAAAGACCCGCCACAGTCTGAGCAGGAAGTGGAAGAAGAGGCAGAAGCCAGCGCCTGATTCTTTTGCTGAAATCCACAAGAAAAACAACCCCCTGTAAACATTGCTTGCAGGGGGTTGTTTTTGCCTGTGACAGGCTGTCTTTTGTAAGCTCAGATTTTATGCCTTTCGATCGTGTCGTCACGAGAGGGAGAATCTGTCGAAAATGGCTGTTTTCGAGAACCAGACGTTTCCATGTATGGGGAATACATGCACGCCGGAAGCACAGAAAAAGGTTGTTTTCAGGCCATTAAATATCGCGTGACGAGACTCTTCAGGTTAGCTGCACCCAACGCTTACCGGACAAGCCGTGGCTGCGGCACTGCCTGCCTCCATCCATAGCGCCTCAATAGGTGCGCAGCCCACGGGCACGGGCTTCTTCTACCAGAGCGTTTGTGCTGGTTTCAATGCGCTCCTGCAACTCCGTCATGAAGGCGTCTCCCCCCAGACCTGCGGGAATGGGTGGCAAAATCTGCATCACAATATGGCCGGGGCGCTTTTTCCAGTCATGTCGCTTCCAGAAGCAACCAGAGTTTAACGCTACGGGTATTAACGGCACGTCGGGAAGCTCCTGATAGAGTGCGGTTACCCCCCGCTTTTTATAGGTCGGTTTTGCGCCGACTTTGGTGCGGGTGCCCTCTGGAAAAATCACAATGCTGCGTCCATCCCCCAGAATGCGGCGTGCCCCTTCCACCATGGTGTGCAGGGCTTCATTCCCTGCTCTACGGTTGATGGGGATCATATCCAGCCGCCGTACAAACTGGCCAAAAAAAGGCAGGCGCAATAATTCCCGCTTCAGCACATAGGCCGGGTGTGCTTTGGGGTAGAGCAGCATGAAAATCATGGTCTCCCAGGCGGACTGATGTTTGCAGGCAAAAATGGCGGGCGCATGATGGGGGGGGAGGTTCTCCATACCGCGCACTTCATAGGTCAAACCACAACAGACACGTAAAAAGAAATACACGCCCCGCACCCACAGCCGAGATACCGCAAGCGTTGCCTGAATGGGGAGAAAATACAGCACGGGCAAGCATAGCCCCACGGCAATGGTCATGGGGTAAAAGCATAGATTATATAAGGCGGAACGCAGGTAAATCATGGAAAAGGATAGACTCCCTCAAAACCATTCAGCCGATAGATGGCCCACAGGTATTTATGGTATTCATATGCCAACAGACGCAGCAGTTGCGGGTCTTTCCACCAACCAGCCATAAACATACGATCCGGAAAGACCGGGTGCATGACCACCACTACACCGGGAGCAATCCGGCTGAACTCCAGCGCGGCGCGTGGTAGGTGATAATTTGCGGTAATCACGCGTACTGTCTGCAATTGGTTTGCCCGAATCCACTGGTTGGCCTCATCCGCATTGCCAGCCGTGTTCAGGGCTTCATACCCCAGCTCAATCTGTTCTGGTTTGACCTGTGGCGGCAGGCCGGAAGGTAGCTGGTGTAAAATATCTTCCAGCCGCACATCTTTCCCAACGCCGGAGATGAACAGGCGGTTGGCTTTCCCTTCTGCCAGCAGGCGGATGCCTTCTTCGATACGCTTTTCGCCTCCGGTCAGGATAATCAGGCCATCGGTGGAGGCGGTATCCTGTAGGGGGCTGCGCGGAATCTGCTGACTAAACCAGTAAAAACCGCTGCTCCATAATACCGCAGCAATCAGAAACAGCCAAAAACACAAACGAATGATCCAGCGCATATGCGGCGGTTACTCCATTTCCCGCAGGCGTTGCAGCACGGTCAGCCGGGCGGTGGCCATGCCCAATGCCATGGTGGAAATCACCACAAATAACAGCATGAACACATGCTTCAGCGAAAATTGCATTAAGGGCAAAAAGGGCGCCTGTAACTGTGCGGAAAGTTGATGAAAGATCAGCAGCATCACCATGGCCAATGCGGCACCCGCCATGGTGCCTTTTCCGGTCATCCACAGGGCGCTGGCCTGAAACTGATGGGCAATATAAGGGTTTGTCGCCCCAAGGGAGCGCAATAGCTCCACCGTATCCCGGTGTAGGTTCAACTCACTTTGGGTGGACATAATAATAATGACCAGCGTCAACAGCAAAATCAGCGTTACAATGCCATGAGACAACCATTTGGTGGATTGCACCAGCCGGGAAAAATCCTCCAGCCATTGCTGATGCTCGGTCACTTCTGCTTCCGGTGCGGTTTCGGCTATCAGCCTACGCAAGCCCTGATGGTCCAGTTCATCCTGATCAAACCGGATTTCCAGCAATTGAGGAATCGGTAGTTCTGTCGCTTCCATCTGTTCACCCAGCCAGGGGGTTAGCAGTTGTTGGACTTCATCACGGGTGAAGCTTTTAATTTCCGTAATGCCGGGATAGGTTTTAAGCTGTCGTGCCAGATGGTTGGCCACTTCCACACTGTCCACCACATCGGCGGGAATATGCAGGGTAATGCGCTCGGAATCATCCTGCTGCCAATGGCTGCTCATGGTTTGCAGGTTAATGGCAAGCGAGAGGAACAAAATGCTCAAAAACACCATAAAGGCGACAATCCACGGCAGGGCAGCATAGGAGTCGCGCCGGAAAAAGGGAAAATCAAATCGCCGCATGGCACATTAAGCCTTTGCAAAAGCAGGTGTTTCAGTGAAAATAAATCCCTGACCCTTGTGTGGGTACAGTTTTTTATTCTCGTTTAACAGGATTGTAACATAACCTTGTTAAGGTGAATCTCAAGCCAAAAGAATGCAACACGACATTCCGCTGGTTGCTCGTGATTTCCCAAACATCGCCGAGGTATCCCATGCGCCACCTTCATTCCTCCTCCTCCTTCCGGTCGGCGCAGCGTTCCCGTGCGGCGGCACGCGCTGTTGCAAGGGAAAAACCGGTCGCTTTCTGGCTGGCTTCCGGCATGTTTGCCACGCTGGCTCTGCTGGCGGCAATTGCCTGAACGGGTTGCCCCTTTCATTCCCCTTGTCTTCGGGTCAGATTCACGCCCTGTAAGCTCCTTTTGTTGCGCTGCCGGATGCAAAATGCACAGCAGCATCGGATTGCATTTTTCAAGCTATGCGCCATGTGCATGGGTGGTAGGATAATGCTTGCCTGAGCCTGCTGTGGACGCTATCCACTTCCTCATGCCATCGAAAAAAATGCTGTAAGGGAGTGCATTATGAGCGATTACACCATCGGTAGTTTCCTGTTTGATTATCTGCACCGCAAGGGCGTGGAACATGTGTTTGGTCTGCCGGGGGATTTCGCGCTGCCTACCTTCCGCTGGCTGGAAAAATCCAAGCTGGAGATTATCACGCTCACCCATGAGCCATCCGTCGGCTTCGCGGCGGATGTCTATGCCCGCTCGCATGGTTTGGGCGTGGCCTGCGTCACCTATTGCGTGGGCGGGTTGAACATGCTGAACCCCGTGGCCTGTGCCTATGCGGAAAAAAGCCCGCTACTGGTCATTTCCGGTGGGCCATCCCCGACCGACCGCCGTAACGATGCGCTGGTGCACCATAAAGTCCGCACCTTTGATACCCAACGCCGTATCTACGAAGAAGTGACCTGCGCCAATGCGGTGCTGGATAACCCGGAAACCGCCGCCAGCGAGATTATTCGGGTCGTGGAAACCATGCTGGAACATTCCCGCCCCGGTTATATTGAAGTGCCGTATGATATGGTGGATAAGGTGATTCCTATTCTGCCTTCCAAAGCACGCATTGCCCCGCACAGCGACCCCGAAACACTGGAAGCCTGCATTGCGGAAGCGGCGGACATGATTAACAAAGCCAGGCAACCCGTCATCCTCGCGGGGGTGGAGCTTCACCGCCACGGCCTGACGGATAAAGTGGTGGCGCTGGCGCAAAAATTCAACCTGCCCATCGCCGCCACGCTGGATAGCAAAGGCGTGATTAGCGAGAGTAACCCGCTGTACATGGGGGTCTATAGCCATGCTCTCTCAGACCCGAAGTGCGAGGAATATGTCAACGCCAGCGACTGCCTGATTATGCTCGGCACCTTCATTTCCGATGTGTTTTTTGGCTTCGGTACGCAAAATCTCTCCCGCAAAAACAGCATTCTGGTCACCACAGAAAAAGCCCGCGTGCAATATCACAGCTTTGATGATGTGCTATTCAGCGATTTTCTGGACGGTCTGGGCAAGGCGGATATCAAAACCCGCAAATTCACCAACCCCAACCCTTATGAGCCGCCATTGCCTATTGGCAAGGAGGAGCTGGGCGAAACCCTGAAAGTGGACACCATGTTCCGCGCACTGGCGCAAAGCATGCCGGAAGGTTCCACCATTATTTGCGATGTGGGGGAATCGTTGTTCGGGGCGATTGGCCTGCGCACCACCAAGCGCCACCGCTTTTTTGCGGATGCCTATTACCTCTCCATGGGGTTTGCTATGCCAGCAGCCATTGGTGCATTGGCGCGGCACGATGAAGAGCTGGGGCGCACATTTGTGATTATTGGCGATGGCGCTTTCCAAATGACCGGAACGGAGTTTTCCACCGCTGTAAAATATGGCATGAACCCGATTGTGATTGTGATGAACAATGACGGTTACGGTACCCAGCGCCACATTATTGACGGGCCTTTTAATAACCTGCAACGCTGGCAGTACCATAAAATGACGGATATGGTGGGCGGTGGTATGGGGCTGAAAGCCGAAACCCCACAGCAAATGCTGAATGCCCTGCAACAGGCCATTGCCAATAAAGACCAGGCCACCCTGATTGAGGCCATGATCCCACGGGATGATTGTAGCACCACGCTGCGCCGCCTCGGTGAATCCCTCGCCAGCCAGCGGGATGTGAATAAGCGGAAGAAGTGACCTTTGCCTGACACAACATCTCTCCCATCACCGGAATCGCGAAAACTCACCCCTGCGCGCGAGAATATCTATTATTGCCTCGCCACCTCTCATGGTGAGCAGGGGGAAGATTCTCATTCTGAGTTGCCACAAAAAAACAAATATATCTGGAATCGATTCATGGTTACAAGGATGGATTATAGAGGGAAAGCGGATAGAATTAGTTTTTTTGAAGGAAGCTATCCGAAATATACTGATAATGAATTAGACAAGATAATAAGTAAAATAATTACAGAGAAGGGGTTAAAATCCTCACTAGCTGAGCTAAGAGGTCGTTTATTAGAAGACGATATTCATTTTGAAAATGTGCATTTTGAACGAAATGTTCATTTTGAGGGCTTTTCTTTTCCTGATCATTGCGTGTCCTTTAAGGGGTCACAATTCGATAAGTCGGCTAAATTTCAATATGTAAAATTTTTCGGCGGAGTTTCGTTTGAAAATACTATCTTTGGCAATGGATTGAACCTTGCTAATGTGCAGGCCGAAACAGGAAATATAGGGATTATTCAGTCCACTATCATGGGCAGATTAGATCTGCATATTCTTAGGCTGGAAGAGGGTAGCTGTGTAATAAAATCTTTAATAGCTCACGACAAAGTAGCTCTAAGTAACATTGAATGTGTAGATTTTCAATTTGATAATTGTGAATTCAAGGGAGCAGAAGGCCATAGAAATCTTTCTGTCCAGAATGTGTCCACAAGCGCACTATGGAAAATTAGTCAGTGTCAAAATATAGATGAAATACAGATTGAAGCACCACGTACACAAAACCGAGCGGCGTATCATGAAGGTGATATTGTTCTGTCACATATAAAATGCAATAATATTACTTTTAGTAAAGTATCCGCACAGAGTGGCAGGCAACTTATTAAAGACGTGACGGCTAATAATTTATCCATAGCTGGTGATTATAAGCGGCCGCATTTTACGTTTTTAGATGTAAATATTCGTAATGAATTAAGTATTCGTGAGTCAGGAACATATGATTTTCTTTCTGAAAAGAATCATTCAATAGGCAACAGAGTAGCTAATCTGTCATTGATATCTGATGGCAAAGATAGAGATATTTTGCATGAATTGATATTAAAAGGTTCTGGCTATGAAGTCGGAAAATTTTCAGTCGAGGGTACGTTCCAGGCAAGCTGGATATTCGATGAATCGTTTAAAATCACAGGTGATACAATTATTCGTGGGTGCCATTTTAATAACAAAAGTAATATAGAATTTAAGAAAACCTATTTCGGTGGAAAAGTTAATTTTAGAAATACCAAGTTTGACTCAAGCCTACGTTTCGATGGGGTTACCTTTGCCAATTATGCGCCGGATTTTCGGGGGGCAAGCCTACATCAAGCTACCGAATGGTCAGGGAATATTCTGTGGCCAACCCCAACTCCTGATAATGCGGAACAGCTAGCCTATTGCTACGAGCGTCTTAAACAGGAAATGGAAAGCCTAAAAAAGCACGATGCTGAGCAGGATTTTTTCCGTAAAGAGCTTCGCGCTAAACGTGAATTATTATCAAAAACTTCTGCTAAATATTGGTTGAATAAATGCTATGAAACCTTTGGGGAATATGGCTATGGAGTGCATACGCCTTTTGCATGGTGGGTGGCCTGTTCAAGCCTATTTTTTGCCACATATAGTGCAGCCTTAAGTGGTTCCGTGCAGAATGCTTTTTACTTCTCGCTGACCAATGCTCTACCGCTTATTCCTATGTCCAAGCTGGCTGCAAATACACTCGAGGCAACCTTGAGTCATCATCAATGGCTCATCCTACCCGCTGTATTGCAAGGGTTATTTTCCATCATCCTGCTGTTTCTCATCGGTCTTGGGCTGCGCAATCGCTTCCGTATTAAATAGTGCCTAAAGCCGAAAATCCGCGCCCAAATACACCCTGCGCACATCTTCATTATGCACAATGTCATGCGGGCTGCCTTCTACCAGCACTGTGCCATCGTGAATAATGTAAGCGCGGTCGATAATATCCAGTGTTTCTCGCACGTTATGGTCGGTAATCAACACGCCCAGTCCCCGGTTTTTCAACTGCCCGACAATATGCCGCACTTCGGCTACGGCAATCGGGTCAATCCCGGCTAAGGGTTCGTCCAGCAGAATGAAGGACGGACGGCTGGCCAGTGCGCGCGCAATCTCCACCCGCCGCCGCTCCCCGCCGGAAAGCGCAATGGCGGGTGCTGTGCGTAGATGGGTGATAGAGAACTCCCCTAACAGGGCATCCAACTGCTTGAAGCGTGTTTCTGCATCCGGCTCATGCACTTCCAGCACCGCCATAATATTATCTTCGACTGTCATGCCCCGAAAAATAGAGGCTTCCTGCGGTAGGTAGCCAATGCCCATCCGCGCCCGCCGATACATCGGTAGGGCGGTCACATTCTGTCCGTCAATGTAAATGGCGCCCTGATCCGGTGGAATCAAGCCACTAATCATATAAAAGCAGGTGGTTTTACCCGCCCCGTTCGGTCCCAACAGCCCCACGGCTTCTCCACGGCGCAGATGCAGGGAAATATCCCGCACCACTGGCCGGTTGCTATAACGTTTGCTCAGGTGTTGAATGGCCAACCCCTGTCGTGCTTCTTCCGGCAAGCCGGGTAAGACGGTGAAGGTAGGGCTGGCGGAGGTCGCCTGTATTGATGAGGTTTGACGACGGCGCAACCGCATTACTGCCCCCCACTCTGAGGGATGAACACACCGCGTACCCGTCCCTTTTTCGGGGCGTCCTCACCCCCGGCACTCGCAGGGGTTTTGGCAGGCAAGGCGATGATTTTGCTGCGCCCGGTATCCAGATGATATTCCAGCGCATCGCCCCGAATTTCATTTTTTTGTTTGGTCAGTACCACATTGCCCAACAGCCGTACCAGCTTGGCATCCACATCATAAAAACCTTTGGCGCCGCGTGCGGTTTCTTCCGCCGTTTTTAAGAACACATTTCCTTCTACCTCAATGCGGGAAATCTGGTTGCCACCGCCCTCGGAACTGCCGCCCGTTTTTTGGCTGGCGTAATGCACCACCATCTTGTCACTATTCAGGGTTATCTTGCCCTGAATAGCCTCGACTTGCCCGGTAAAAATGGCTTGCTGTTTATCCTGAAACACCTCCAGTTCATCGGCGGTAATTTCAATAGGCTGGCTGCTATCCATCAGGGCGGGTTGCGCCCATGCCGTGCCGATCGGTGCTACCCACAGGTTGGCCGCCAAAAGCAGGAAAGAGAGATAAGTCAGGCGCATCATAGGGAGGAAGCCTCCGTTGGCGGTGGTGAAATAGACGGTCGTTCAGCAGGATGATACACCAAACGAACACGCTTGCCAAACCACAGCCGATCCCCTCCCTCTGTGACCCGAAAATGCCCCGCCTGTAACTGGCCCAGCGAAGACTGCCCGGATAATGGAGAATCCCCTTCAATGGTTCCCTGCTTTAGCCAGATATGGGCTTTTTCAGTGGTCAGGTAATACTCTGCACCATGCCAAAGTTCAATGTTTCCCTGCAACGCCACTTCTTCTTTGTCCAGCCATACCATGCCATCCATCGCTTCCAGCCGGGTTGGGGTATTGTGCTGGAAAAGGTTGGCGTGCAGGTTATGCAGCCGAATTTTCTGAGGCCCCAGTTGCTCTGCCAGTTCTGCTTCCACCCGGTAGGGGCGTCCCTGTGCATCCACCCCCTGCAATTTTGGCTCTACCATGGCAGGGGTTTCTTCCTCCCCTTGTTGCAGGGACTGGTAGCTCAGGTTAAAGCGGTCATTTTCGTGGTGAAACGCTACGGTCAAGGCCAGTGCCGCCAGCATCAGCACAATGATGCCGCTGAGCATCTGCTTGGCAAACCGTACACGGTGGCTATGGCGGGTCATGCTCATGGGAGAAGGCAGCTTACGCGATGCCCGCACGCAAAATATCATGCAGGTGAATAAAGCCCTGCGGTTTGCCCGCATCATCCAGTGCAAACAACCCGGTGATATTGTGTGCGTTCAAAAACGCCAGTGCTTCTACGGCCATCACACTGGGGCGAATGGTTTTTGGGTTGGCGGTCATGACCTGCTCTGCCGTTTGATCCAGCAAGTGACGATCCATATGGCGGCGCAAATCTCCGTCCGTGATGATGCCAATCATCTGGCCATTCGCATCCACCACGGCGCAGTTGCCAAAGCCCTTGGCGGTCATTTCCAGCAATACCTGCTGCATGGGGGTGTCTTGCTGTACAATGGGCAGGCTATGGCCGGTATGCATCAGATTTTTCACGCGGATAAAGGCTTTGCCCAGCTTGCCGCCGGGGTGGTACACCCCAAAATCCTCTTTGTTAAAGCCCCGACGTTCCATCAGGGCGACGGCAATGCAATCCCCCAGTGCCATCATCATGGTGGTGGAGGTAGTGGGGGCACCGGTGGGAGAGGCTTCAGGAATGGCGGGCAACACCAGCGGAACAGTTGCGGCTTCCACCAGCAGAGATGTTGCACGGCGCACCATGCCGATGATGGGAATGTTAAACCGCTTGGCGTAATGGATCATATCGCTCAACTCGGCCGTTTCTCCAGAGTTGGACAGCATGAGAATCGCATCCTGCTCACCAATCATGCCCAAATCACCGTGGCTGGCTTCGCCGGGATGCACAAAGAAAGAGGGCGTACCCGTTGATGCCAGTGTTGCCGCAATTTTATTGCCCACATGCCCGCTTTTGCCCATGCCACTGATCACCAGTTTGCCGCGCAGGTTGTAAATGAGGTCGACGGCTGCAATGAAATGTTCCCCCAGCGTTTGTTCCAACGCTTTCAGCCCTTCGATTTCCTGTTCCAGCACCCGATAGGCCGCCGCAATATCCGGTTGTGCATCGGCAGCGGTCAGGGCGGTCAGAGTCGGTTTGTCCTGTTTCAATGGGGTAATATTGTCAGCAGTCATGGCCATGCGAATACCTGTCATCATACATCATGGCAGTGCTATAGCATGGTTTTGCGCAAAAATCTGCCAAAAACACGGTTAGTGGGCGAAAATATCCACCTCCGGCCAGCCCGCCAGATCCAATGCGCAACGTGTTGGCAGAAAGGCGAAGCAGGCTTCCGCCAATTCCCGGCGGCCTTCCCGTTCCAGCATGTTGTTCAGCCAGTCCCGCAGGTCATGCAGATACAACACATCCGTTGCGGCATAATCCATTTGTGCGGGGCTTAGTTCATCCTTCGCCCAGTCGGAAGATTGCTGCATTTTGGAAATATCAATCTCTCGGTACTCCCGCAGCAATTCTTTCAACCCATGGCGATCCGTATAGGTGCGCACCAGCTTAGAGGCAATTTTGGTGCAATATAGTGGCGCGACCGTAATGCCAAAGCATTTTTGAAACATGGCTACATCAAAGCGGGCAAAGTGAAAAATTTTCACCCGTCCGGCATCGGTCAACAGGCGGCACAGGTTGGGGGCGTGGAAAGGCGGCTGACCGGATAGTTTCACCAAATGGCAATGACCAGCTTCATCCTGCAACTGTACCAGACACAGGCGGTCACGGGTGAAGCTGAGTCCGGTCGCTTCCGTATCCACTGCAATATCGCCCACCAGCATCAGGTTATCTGGCAGGTCACCGTGGTGCAGGTGAAGGGTTTTCTCAGTCGTCATGGGGTGGTTTCCTTAGTTGCAGAAAGCTACGCAATAGGTGTGGGGAATGGCTTGTCCGCCACAGTTGGTGTGACAAATACGATAATGCGCCTGACAACTTTCCGTGCATTCATCATCATCTGCGCAGGCAAAATGGTTGATGCGGGAATAATAGGAATCGTCCTTTGGTTGTTTTCCTTTGGCAAGGGCTTCGTTGCGTTCGCGCAGGTATTCATTTTCCGCACGTAAGTCTTCATTCTGGCGACATTGCTGTCCTGTGGTGCGGCATTGCTGTTCGCACACCTGATTGGCGAGTAGGCAATTATTGGCACATAAGCGCCCCTCCTGTGAATCGGGTGGCACCATTTGATAATCGGTCTGATACATCGGGCCGCAGGCCGTCAGCAGGAACAGCAAACTAAAGAGCAGGTGGCGCATGGGTCTTTTTTCCCGTTGAAAAATGTCAGTTTGCAAACGCATATGCCAGCTCCGCTGCCCGCATGACGGCTTTGGCCTTGTTACAGCTTTCCTGATATTCTGCTTCCGGGTCGCTATCTGCCACCACGCCACCACCTGCCTGCACATGCAGCATGCCGTCCTTCACCAGCGCGGTGCGCAGGGCAATACAGCTATCCATGTTTCCATCTGCCGAAAAATACCCGACACATCCGGCATAGAACTTCCGGGGGCAGGGTTCCAGTTCATGAATAATTTCCATCGCGCGGATTTTGGGTGCGCCACTCACCGTCCCTGCGGGAAAGCCCGCTGCCAGTGCATCCACGGCATCGCGGTCTGGGCGTAACTGCCCCTGCACATTGGAGACAATATGCATCACGTGGGAGTAACGTTCGATTATCATTTGTTCCGTCACCTGTACCGTGCCGGTTGTTGCTACCCGTCCCACATCATTACGTCCAAGGTCAAGCAGCATCAAATGCTCGGAAATTTCTTTCGGATCTGCTAACAGTTCTTCTGCCAGTGCCGCATCTTCGGCAGCCGTGGCACCTCGCTTGCGGGTGCCGGCAATTGGGCGAATGGTTACCACGCCATCCCTTGCGCGCACCAAAATCTCCGGGCTGGAACCCACCAGTTGAAATGCCCCGCAATGCAGATAAAACAGGAAGGGTGACGGGTTTAGATGCCGCAATGCCCGGTACAGTGCCAGCGCAGAATAGGGAAACGGCGTAGAGAAGCGCTGTGAAGGCACGACCTGAAAAATATCGCCTGCCACAATATAGTCTTTCGCCTTCTCCACCATGGCATGATACTCCTCCCGCCGCATATTGGGGGTGAAGGTGAGGGCCGGGGTTGCGCTATCGACCATATGCACCATTGGCTGGGTGGACGTGGCAGGCTGTTGCAGGCTTTCCAGCAACTGTTGCAACCGATTGCATGCCTGTTGATAGGCCGTGGCTGAATCGACTCCTGCGGCCGGACGCGCCACCGTGCACAGGGTGACCGTGCCACCAACGGCATCAAAAATGACCATTTTGCGTGGCCGCATCAACACACCATCCGGCATGTGCAACGGATCCGGCTTTGGGGTTGGCAGCTTTTCCATCAGGCAGACCGTCTCATAGCCCATGTAGCCGACCAGACCGGCAGCCATAGGGGGCAGGTGCGCCGGAATCTCCACATGGCTTTGCGCCAGCAGATCACGCAGGCTGTCCATCACGGGTTGGGTGACCGGGGTTTCCCGCTCTACCGAACCATCCGCCTGCAATTGCTGTAGTCGGGCATGGGTGCCATCATAATGCCAGATGATATCCGGATCCAGCCCGATCAGGGAGTAGCGCCCACGCACTTCTCCTCCCACCACCGATTCCAGAATGAATCCCTTGCGGTTATTGCTTAAAAGTTTCAGCGCGGCTGCCACGGGGGTCAGGGTATCTGCCACATGCTGGGCATAGACCAGCACGGCTTTTCCGGCATCATAGGCGGCGGTAAAATCGGTCATCTGTGGGGTGCAGTCCATGCGCATGATTCTTACCCCTGCGGCTGCATTGGTTGTGGATATTCAACCGGATATTTGGTTTGCAGGTAATTCAGATACGCCTGAAACAGTTGTTGATTGACCTGCTGTGCCTGATGTTTTGCCATTTTATCCAGTGCTTCAGCCTCTGGTTTATCGGCAGGAATAATGGCATCCACCCGTGCCAGCACAAACTGGTCAGCACCGGTTTCACACAGGGTCAGGCTATGAGTTGCGGCCTGTGCGAATAATTGCTCCACACATTCTCCCGGCAAATTGCTGCCACTGCCCTGACGATCCAGCATTTTGCTGTAGGCCGTCCCGAAGGGTAACTGTTTGATCAGCGCCGTATAGCTCTCTTGCTGGCCAATTTTTTCCTTTAGTTGTTTGGCCGCTGCCGTGAGTTGTTTCTGGCGTTGCTCCTGCATCCAGCGTGCCTGCAAGGCCTCCCGCACGGTATCCAGTGTCAGGGCGGCGGCGGGTTGCACTTCTTCCAGTGCCAGCATAAGCAAACCTTGTTCCGGCAGTTCTTTCACCAGCGGCTCTTCCGTCGTTTCCAGAGTAAATGCTGTCTTCAGGGCGATATCCATACCTTCAGCGGTCGGCAGGGTTACCCCTTCATCAGCAACGGCTTCTTTGGTTGTGGCGGGCACCTGTACCAGCGTCAGTTCATCCGTTTTGGCAATGGCATCCATGGTTTCGCCAGCCGCCAAACGGTCTTCCCAGTCTGCCAGTGTGTTGTACAGCGCGTCTTCCATTTGTTCCGCCCGGATATTCTGGCGAATCCTATCGGATACTTCTTCCAACTCCTGCTGTCGGGAGGCCGTGCGCCCGCGTAACTGATAGATCAGCGTGGCATATTCCGTGGTGATGGGGGCAGAAATTTCTCCCGCTTTCAGCGTCAACAGTAGGTTGCGGGCTTCTTGCGGCAGGCTGTCCGGCGCAACGGAACCCAGTTCCATCCATGCCTCTGGCAGGGAGGGATATTCCTTGCGTAATTCCTCCAATGACTGTCCTTGTTGCAACGCCCTGACAATGGTTTCTGCCTGTTTCGCATCTTCCAGCACCAGTTGGGCAATATCCAGTTGTTCACCGGTTTCATACAGGGCTTTGTTGGCTTCGTAATGCGCTTGCACGGCGGCATCGGTCACTTTGATGTTGCGTTCTACGTTGCTACGGGGAAGGAACACATAACGGAAGCGACGTTTTTCATCGCTCATGTAATCATCCTGATGTTCTTGCAGATAGGTTTGCAGGGTGGCATCGTCCGGGTTTGCAATCGCGGGCAGAGAATCCGCATTCAGGGGTGCCAGCGTGACCTGACGTTTTTCCTGTTGGTAGCGCAAGGCAAGTTCCTGCAAGGGCTGCGGCACGGGGAGTTCTGCTTCAAACAGGCTCACGACGTGGTTGATGAGAATATCTTCCCGCATTTGCTTGAGAAAACGGGCTTCATCTATTTGTTGATACTGTAAAAACTGGGTAAATAGTTCGCGGTCAAAGGTGCCGTCTTTTTGAAACATCTCCTGCTCTTTTAGCACAGCGACCAATTCTGCTTCACTCACGGCCAGCCCTAAGTGTTTGGCTTCTTCCAGCAGGAGCGCGCGCTGAATCAGGGTGCGCAAAACCGACTGTTCAACGGTAGAGCGCAGAAAGTCCGGTACTTCCTGCCCGCCCAGTTGTTGTTGCAATTTGGCCAGTTGTTGATCGGTCAAGGCACGCAGCATCCCCTGTTGAATGGTCTGTTCACCAACGGTCGCGACCGTCTGGTTGCCACCCAGCCGAAATACATCGCCAATACCCCACAGCACAAAACTCACGGCCAGCATCAGCATAAAAAACTTTAAAATCAGCGAGGTGGCTTTGCCACGAAACAGGTGCAACATGGGGTTCTCTCATTCATTTTACGTCAAGGCGCTGGCAATGTAGAGGAGGGCGGGGCAGATGGCAAGCCTGCGCGCATGTCTCTGCCACAGGTCACCCATGACACGTTGCCATGATGGGCGGCTATGATGACTGGCCATTATGAGTAGATATTGCGACCGGAATATGCTACGCACGGGCATCGCACGGCTAGCTGCAGGGAAGCTGCCGGTAGCCCAAAAAAAGGTCAAGGGAGCCACCGTATGCTGTCACAACACGCACGCACACCACGGGTTATTGCCAACTGGAAAATGCACGGTAGCCCTGCCATGTTACGGGAATATATGCCTCAGGTACCCTCTGTGCCGGGGGTAGAGCTGGTGCTGTGTCCGCCCGCTTTGCTGGCTGCACAGGCCGTGGTGGATGCACCGACACATTTACGCATTGGTGTGCAGGATGTGCATCCTCAGGCGCAGGGTGCTCACACAGGGGATATCAGTGCGGAGCTGGCTGCGGCACTTGGAGTGCGCTATGCTATTGTTGGTCATTCAGAGCGTCGCGCTGCGTATCAGGAACATGACGCCATGGTTGCGGCCAAAGCACTGGCGGCATTACAAGCCGGGCTGATACCTGTTATTTGTATCGGAGAAACCCTGGAAGAACGTGCCTCCGGCCGGGCAGAAACCGTGGTAGGAGCAAGCCTGCAGGAGATTATCCCCGTTCTGGCAGCGCAGGGGTCCGCTGCCCCTGTCGTGCTGGCCTATGAACCCATTTGGGCAATCGGTACCGGCAAAGTGCCGACCGTGGAAGATGTCGTCAGCATGCATCGGCATATTCGTCAGACCGTGCAAAAGCTTGCACCGACACTTGCAACTTCCGTCTCTGTCCTGTATGGAGGGTCAGTCAAACCCGACAATGCGTCCAGCTTTGCCGCATGTGATGGGGTGGATGGTTTTCTGGTAGGAGGAGCCAGCCTGCAAGCGCCGCAATTTGTGGCCATTGCACGTGCCGTGGCTTCGGTTGCCTGTCAGACAGCCGCCTGAAATCCACCGCCACGCGTTTGCGACAGGGAGAGGTTTGTCTGATGCGTTCATGCGTATCATTTTGCGTGTAATTATGATGGAAGATACCCATGTATACCGTTCTGCTTGTTGTGCATATTCTGCTAGCGATTGCCATTGTGGCATTGGTGTTAATGCAGCGAAGCGATAATGATGGGTTTGGCCTGAGTGGAGGCGGCAACAGTATGTTCAGCAGCCGTGCAACCGCCAATTTTCTGACCCGCTCGACAGCGGTGCTGACCACCTGCTTTTTCCTGACCAGCCTGGGCATGGCATGGCTGATCAGTCATCGCAATGATACCTCTATTGTGGATCAGATAGACGCAGGCGTTGCGCCCGTCTCCCACGCCATTCCTTCTAAGACGGACGCAGGCGAGGCTCCTGCTGATGCTAATATCCCGGCAAAAAACAACATTCCGGTGGATACAGCCCCTGCTGCGGAACCGGAAGCACCTGCCGTACCGCTGGCAAATTAAAGGCAGGTACAGGCTTAAGGTGCGTATCCGTACGCGTAGTTCAGACGAAGTTTAGACGAAGGCAGTCAGATGGCACGGTTTATATTTATTACGGGTGGCGTCGTTTCATCTCTGGGGAAAGGGTTGGCTTCGGCATCTCTGGCGGCTTTGTTGCAGGCGCGTGGGTACAAGGTGCGTTTGCGTAAGCTGGATCCCTATCTCAACGTCGATCCCGGCACCATGAGCCCCACCCAACATGGGGAAGTGTTTGTCACGGATGATGGGGCGGAAACCGACCTTGATTTAGGCCACTACGAGCGTTTCACCGGAGTCGATGCGAAGCGCACAGACAATGTGACCACCGGTAAATTATACATGGAGCTTCTGACCAAGGAACGCCGTGGGGACTATCTGGGCGGCACGGTACAGGTGATTCCGCATGTGACCAACCTGATTAAAGAGTTCATTAAACGGGATACCGCACGGGAAGATTTTGTGCTGTGTGAAATCGGCGGTACGGTCGGGGATATTGAAGGCCAGCCATTTCTGGAGGCTATTCGCCAGATGGGATATGAAATGGGGCGCGATAAATGCTGCTTCCTGCATCTCACGCTGGTGCCCTACATTCCGGCGGCACGCGAACTTAAAACCAAACCGACCCAGCATTCGGTCAAAGAACTCCGCATGATCGGTATTCAGCCGGATATTCTTCTCTGCCGTGCGGATCGCCCCATTCCACTGGGAGAACGTAAAAAAATCGCACTTTTCTGCTCGCTTCAGGAAGAGCAGGTGATTCCTGCGCTGGACGTGGATTCCATCTACCATGTGCCTCTAAAATACCATGAAGCGGGTCTGGATGCACAGGTTCTCAAGCATTTTGGGCTGGAAGATGCCAGCGAGCCGGATTTAAGCCAGTGGCAGGATCTGGCAGATCGCCAGCTTAACCCGACGGATGAAGTGACCATTGCGATTGTCGGTAAATATACCAGCCTGCACGATGCCTATAAATCCCTGACCGAAGCACTGGATCATGCGGGTATGGCACACCGCGCCAAAGTGAAGGTGAAGTGGGTGGATTCCCGCAATATGACCCGTGAGGAAGCGGATAAAAAACTGAAAAACGCCCACGCCATTCTGGTGCCTGGTGGTTTCGGGGAAGGCGGGGTGGACGGTAAACTGATGGCGGTTACCTATGCGCGGGAAAATCACATTCCCTACCTGGGTATCTGCTTCGGTATGCAAATGGCGGTGATTGAAACTGCCCGTCATCTGGCGGGGTTGAAGCAGGCATCTTCCACCGAGTTTGGCCCCTCACCAGAGCCCATTATTGACCTGATGACGGAATGGAAAACGGACGATGGGCGCTCTGAAAAACGGAATCAGCACGGCGATTTAGGTGGCACTATGCGTCTGGGAGCTTATGATTGCGTGCTGCAACCCAATAGCCGTGCCCGCAAAATCTATGGTGGCAAAGCCAAAATCAGCGAACGTCACCGCCACCGCTACGAGGTGAATATCGCCTACAAAGACCAACTGGAAGCAGCAGGCATTGTCCTTTCCGGCCTGTCGCCGGATGGCCATTTGCCGGAAATCATCGAACGTCCTGACCATCCATGGTTTGTGGCGGTACAATTCCATCCGGAACTGAAATCCCGTCCCTTTGCGCCACATCCCTTGTTTGTGTCGTATGTGGAAGCAGCGTTGGAGCGGAAAAAAGGAATTAAATAAGCCCTCACGTTTCTACTTGCCCCACTCAGAGGGAGTGTTCCCTGTTTACAACGTCCGTTCAGCATGATGTTCCTGCGATTGCGGGAATGAAGCGCGTCACTCACTATCTGGTATGAAAAAAGGAGTCTCCGCCATGACCCAACCACGTCACATTCACGTCGGCAAACTCACCTTTGGTAATGATTTGCCTTTCGTTTTGCTGGCAGGGCCCTGCCAGATGGAAAGCCGCGATCATGCTTTCATGATGGCTGAGCGGCTGAAAAAGCTGACGGATAAACTGGGTATCGGGCTGGTGTATAAAAGCAGCTTCGATAAAGCCAACCGTACCAGCCTGAATGCGGAGCGTGGTATTGGTCTGGCGGGTGCGCTGGAGGTATTTGCAGAGCTGAAAACCGCCTTCGATGTCCCTGTTCTCACCGATGTCCATACCGAGCAACATTGCGATGAAGTGGCGGATGTGATGGATATGATTCAGATTCCGGCCTTTCTTTGCCGCCAAACTGACCTTCTGCTAGCAGCGGGAAAAAGCGGCTGTGCGGTAAATGTAAAAAAAGGCCAGTTTCTGGCGCCATGGGATATGAAAAATGTGGCCGCCAAGGTCGCCAGCACCGGTAACGAGCGTATTTTGCTGTGCGACCGTGGTACCAGCTTTGGGTATAATACGCTGGTAACGGATTTTCGTGGACTGCCTACCATGGCAGAAACCGGCTATCCCGTGGTGTTCGATGCCACCCACTCCATTCAGCAGCCGGGCGGGCAGGGTGGCGCTTCCGGTGGGCAGCGTCAGTTTGTTTCCACCTTGGCGAAGGCGGCGGTGGCCGTTGGTGTGGCTGCTTTGTTTATGGAAACCCATCAAGATCCGGACAATGCGCCAAGCGATGGCCCCTGTATGGTTCCGGTGGATCATATGGAAGAGCTGCTAAAACGCCTGATGGCCTATGATGCGATTACTAAGGCGTCATGATGTAACAGGGCGATAGAGACGATACTGCATATCCGCCGTTTTATCTTCCTGATGGAATACTTCCATCTTATGTCCATCCATGTACCTGACCTTCCTTGTTGCTTTATCTACCTGTTGATAGAGTTGCCACAATGCAAGACTAAAGGTTGCGGGTATGATGCCCAGTATATCGGGGCGGTGCGTCCCTAGAAATGGAATCTCAACCTTATCCGGGAGGATTCCCATGCCGTTGAGTGTGTTTAAGGGTAATATTCGCTTCGTATCTACCGCGATATCTCTGAAGAGTTTGAGCGCCATACTGGCGCAATTGACGGTATTCCCGTGGGATGCTCTGCTGTAAGGTATTTCTTTGCCTTCGTAATATGCAAAATCTTGTTTCAGGGTTTCAAATTGATTGCGGGTAAGAGGGATTTCTACCGCAACATCAAAATCATACTCATAAGTATCTCTCTTAAACCATGCGGTGTGATCGCGGGGATTCACACTCCAGATATGCCAGCCAGAAAAATCTCCGTTTTCGACGACGCCAGTTGCAACATGCCCGTTGTGTAACGGCGGTAATGCTGCTTCCAACCGTGGATGATTGACCGAGATATAGCCGGAATGTGCAAAAGAAGACTCTCCTTCTTTTAGCCAAGCCATAAACTCTGGATGCTGGTGACGCAAATGCGGAGGGACATAATCCATGACCTGTTCTCCACTTACCCGGCTCGACCCTGCAATTTTTCAGCAATTTGCTGCATTTCAAATGCAGCCAAATCAATGATTTGTTGATTCGTCCGCAACTCCGGCTGGTAAGATGTGATCACCGGATTAGCGGAAGCCGCCAGAGTCTGCAAGGCATCATAAGGGTTAAAGGCAATGTCACTTAAGGTACGAATATAGGGTCCTACCTGCTCCAACACGTCAGGGCTAAACCAGCCTTTATTAAAAAGCTTATCCCGTGCATCGGCATAGGCCGGGTAAGCGGGAGATTCTTCAAAAGCAACAGGGCGCAGGTGTGGGTGATGTTGCAATAGTTCCTGTGCATCTGTATGGGGGTATTGGCTGGCATCTACCGGTACCGCAGCCAGTTGAATCCCTGCCTGTGCGGCCTGAACAAACTCCCGCAAGAGTGCCTGTAAGGATTCACGTCCGTTCAGCACATCCGCCAGTTCTTGCTGCATGGCGCTTTCCGTTACGCGCACGACATGCTGTAGTAACGTCGCGGATTCTGGCAGAATACGGTTTGTTTCGCGGTTAAGCTGTTGTTGCGTGGTCAGGTTGCTGACAGAGGTCATGCGGCTCTCCTTCGGTTCAGAATACGCAACAGCCTGCCACAACATCATGACATTTTCATGACATTAGGCGGTTAATTCCGCTTCTAAATCATACTCATCTGCCGCTATAATACGTGCTTGCACAAATTCACCTGCCTTCACATCCGTCACGCCGGGCAGGTGCACTACCCCATCAATCTCCGGTGCATCCCCACGGGTACGGCCAATGGCACCATCGGCATGTACTTCATCAATGAGAAGCTGTTGTGTGCTACCGACTTTGCGTTGCAGGCGTTGTGCGCTAATCTCCTGCTGCACTTCCATAAAGCGGTGCCAGCGTTCTTCTTTCACTTCTTCTGGTACTGCACCTACCAGTGCATTGGCGGCTGCACCTTGCACGGCTTCGTATTTAAAACAGCCAGCGCGGTCTATTTGCACCTCCCGAATCCAGTCCAGCAAATATTGAAAATCTTCTTCTGTCTCTCCGGGGAAGCCCACAATAAAGGTAGAGCGCAAGGTCAGATCCGGGCAATTATTGCGCCATTGCAAGATACGGTTGGTGGTTTTTTCCAGCGCGGCAGGGCGGCGCATGGCTTTCAATACATTTTGGCTGGCATGTTGGAAGGGAATATCCAGATAAGGTAAAATTCGTCCTGCATTCATCAATTCAATCACTTTATCCACATGGGGATAGGGGTAGACATAATGCATCCGCACCCAGACACCAAATTCGCCCAGCGCATCGGCCAGATCATAAAAACGTGTGGCGATTTCTTTGTCTCGCCACATAGAAGGGGCATATTTCATGTCCACGCCATAGGCGCTGGTATCCTGAGAGATGACCAGTAATTCTTTCACTCCGGCGTTGACCAGCCGTTCAGCCTCCCGCAGTACATCTCCCACCGGACGGCTCACCAAATCCCCCCGCAGGGAAGGAATAATGCAGAAACTACAGCGGTTGTTGCAGCCTTCGGATATTTTGAGATAAGCATAATGCCGGGGAGTTAGCTTTACCCCCTGATCCGGCACCAGATCCATATAGGGGTTATGCACCGGGGGAATGGCCTGATGCACAGCCTCCACCACGGATTCATATTGTTGCGGGCCGGTAATGGCCAGCACATTGGGAAATTTCTGCCGAATGACCTCTGGCTCTGCACCCAGGCACCCCGTTACCACCACTTTGCCGTTTTCCGCCAGCGCCTCACCAATCGCCTGCAAGGATTCATCGCGGGCGGAATCTAAAAAGCCGCAAGTATTCACGACCACGACATCCGCCCCTTCATAAGAGGGGGAGAATTGATACCCCTCGGCGCGCAACTGGGTCAAAATCCGTTCGGAATCTACCAGTGCTTTCGGGCAGCCAAGGCTGACAAAGCCGACTTTGGGTTGCTTCTGAGAAGTTTTGGGAGACGGATGGGTCATGATAAACTACGCCACAGAGTGAAAACGGCCTTCTATTAGCGCAATTTATTGAAAAAATACAGAAAAAATAACGCATCAGAATATTTTGCAGGACGCATACCGTACCGAAAAATATCAATGGAGCATAAATCAATTTATGCTAATTTAATGCGTTCGCCCCATGAGGGGTATGTCATAGGAATAGGGTTCTTTATATGGTATCCAGCCGGTTAGGTTCTTTTTTGATGTGTTCGTGTCTTCTGTCTGCCGCTCTCATGGGGGGGTGGGCATTGCTCCGGCCATGGCATTGCCGGAGGGAACTTTTTCCGCCAATACCACCTTTGTCACGGATTATCGCTTTCGCGGTATCAGTCAGAGTGCAGAGCACGGTGCTGTACAGTTAGGCGGATTATATAACCAACCCCTGAACGAGAGCTGGAGCGTCTATGCGGGTGGCTGGATGTCCAACGTGGATTTCATGGATAATCATGAAGCGGAATATGAACTGGATGGATATAGTGGTTTTGCCTACGCCAAGGATGACTGGACGTTTGATGTGGGGGGTATTTATTATGCTTATCCGGGGGCAAACAGCGGAGTGGGCTATGATTATTATGAGTTTCAGATGAACGGTAGTTACGCGTTCGATGATTTTACCCTGTTGGCGGCAACAAACTATTCGCCCGATTATTTCGGTCATTCCGGCCATTCCCTGTACAGCAAAGCCGGAGTGAAAGTGCCCTTGCCGCAGGACATCACTCTGGCTGGTACCCTGAGCTATATTTATATTGATGATCGTCTGGCTTTCGGTGTGCCAAGCTATGCCCAGTGGGGTATTGGTATAACCCGCCCCTTCTACGGTGTGGATGTCGGGCTGGAATATCAGGACACCAACCTGACCCGCAATGAATGTGCGGATGGCTGCGATGCCGTTGTCCTTTTCTCCCTCAGCAAAAGCTTCTAAAACCTGACGATCCCATGACATAGATGGTGTCGTCAAATTCGCTAGTACACAGCAAAAATGGCTGTTTTGCGAGCAGCAGAGTGAGCGTACATCGTGGTACGTGACATGA
>CAZIGK010000019.1:0-209 GCA_964538615.1 uncultured Rickettsiales bacterium
CTGGTGGGTCACGGCGGTGTGCTATTCTGGCCGTCGATTGGGCTGAGTGATGTTGCAAGGCCAGCCAATGACCCAGCGCCGCGCAATGGGCTGGGGTGATGGCTTGTGCGGGAATATCTCGCCCCGCAAGACGGCTGGCAATCACCGCAGGTTTACCCGCCAGTTGTTGCAGGCATTGGCCGTTTCTATCGGCAATGGGTAAGGGTACT
>CAZIGK010000019.1:236-1308 GCA_964538615.1 uncultured Rickettsiales bacterium
GCATGGTGGCAATGAAAAAGGGTAAATCCTCTGCACGGGTGCGAGCCTCAAAAATGGTCAAAACATACTGCCCCACCGTGGTGGTGAGAAAATAATTGGTATTTTCAACGCCCTGGGAAATCGGTTCCAGTGCCAGCCGCTGGCCGATGTTGAAATGCAGCAGCAGGGTGTCGATTTCAATGTCAGAAATGGGCGTATAGACCGCCATGCCGCATCAGGCCAATAAAGCAAGCAGCCGCTGCGCTGCTGATTGCGGTGATGGCAGCGTTTCTAATGCTACACCCGGAAAGGCAACGCGGTGATGCGGACTGGCCATGGGTTGGGGGTCAAATAACTGCACTTTCAAGCCTGTTTTTTCTGTTTCCCTGCCACAGGCCGTCACCAGTGCCGCCTGTGCCGCACGGCTGGCGTGATAGGCACCCCAGAAGGGCAGGTTTTCGCCCATGGTGCAATGGGTGATGATGATATCGCGGCGCTGGCTATCATCGGCACGCAGCAGAACATCCAAGCTGCGAATCAGGCGCAGGGTGGCCGTGACATTCACCGCCCAGAGGCGATCCCAATGGCTGGGATCCTGATGCGCCACAGGGCTGAGGTTGGTGATGGCGGCGATACAGTGAATCCATGCATCCAGTTTGCCATATTGCTGGTGTATCTGCTGCCCCAAGGCATCGATCAAAGCAGGTTTGCTGACATCCAAGCTGATGAGGGTGGTATGGGCGGCTTTGCCTGCCAGTGAATCATCCAGTTCTTCCAGCTTATTGGGGTTGCGACCCGTCAATAGCAGGTGGTGCTGAGGGGTGGCCAGGGCTTCTGCAACGGCCTGACCCAATGTGCCTGTTGCGCCTGTAATCAGTATTTTGCGCATCATGCGGCCGCTGCTTGATTGGTGCCTGCAATGCCTAAGTCATAATCCGTCAAGGCAATGGCATAATCCCCCGTAAAGCAGGCATCGCAATATTGGGGTTTGGTGGGGTTGCGCTTGGCTTCATCCATGGCACGATAGAGGCCATCAATGGATAAGAATGCCAGCGAATCAGCACCGATCATCTGGCGCATTTCTTCCAGCGTC
>CAZIGK010000019.1:1318-34495 GCA_964538615.1 uncultured Rickettsiales bacterium
GTATGGTTGGCGGCCATGAGTTCTGCCCGTGTGGGGGTATTCACGCCATAAAAACAGGAATGGGTGGTAGGCGGGCTGGCGATACGCATATGAACCTCGGCGGCGCCAGCCTCGCGCACCATGGTAACGATTTTTTTGCTGGTGGTGCCGCGCACAATCGAATCATCCACCAGAATTACGCGTTTGCCGCGCAGAATTTCAGGGTTGGCGTTATGTTTCAGCTTCACACCCAGATTGCGTACCTGCTGGGTGGGTTCAATGAACGTGCGCCCGACATAGTGGTTGCGGATGATGCCTAAATCAAACGGAATGCCGGAGGCTTCGGCATAGCCGATGGCGGCAGGCACTCCGGAATCCGGTACAGGTACCACCACCTCCGCGTCTACAGGGCTTTCTTTCGCCAGTACCGCGCCAATGGCTTTGCGGGAAAGATAGACGCTTTTGCCATCAATGATACTGTCTGGGCGGGCAAAATAGATATACTCAAAAATGCAAAAACGGCTACTGGCCTGTTGTTGCAAGCGGTGCGACTGTACCCCGGCATCGTTGATGAGGACAATTTCGCCCGGTTCGACATCGCGTACTTTTTCCGCGCCGATTATATCCAGCGCGCAGGATTCTGAGGCCAGAATCCAGCTATCGTTGCGTTTTCCCAGAATGAGGGGGCGTACTCCGTTGGGGTCACGCACGCCAATCAGGTATTGCGAGGTCAGCCCCACCAGCGAGTAGGCTCCCTGAATCTGTGCCAGAGCATCCTGCAGGCGTGCCAGAATATCCCCCGCTCTGGAGCGGGCGACCAGATGGATAATCACCTCGGAATCCATGGTAGAATAAAAGATACTGCCACCGTGAATCAGTTGGCTGCGCAAGCCCATGGCGTTGGTCAGGTTGCCGTTGTGTGCGATGGCGAATTGCCCGTCATCCAGTTCTGCCAGCATGGGCTGCACATTGCGCAGCAGGGTTTCTCCAGAGGTAGAATAGCGTACATGGCCAATAGCGGCGTTTCCCTGCAAGCGGTCAATGACGGCCTGAGAACTGAAGTTATCTCCTACCAGACCGAGTGCGCGGTGGGTGTAGAAGCGCTCTCCTCCGTTCGAGATAATACCAGCCGCTTCCTGTCCACGGTGTTGCAGGGCATGTAGCCCCAGCGCGGTGTGGGCGGCAGCGTCTTTGTGTCCCCAGACTCCAAAGACACCACATTCATCGCGAAAATGATCATCGGCTTCATGCAGGGTGGTAGAGTGTGTGGCAGAATTTTCTGGCAAAAAAATAGAGGACATGGAGTTACCTCACAGGTAGGGGGAAGCCCACTGTTGTACGCCATAAGCCATGAGTAAATGCTTAAAGACAAGCGAGACGGTGTACGAATATGGGGAGCAGCCGGACGGCTACTTCGCTGGTGTGCCACCAGCCTGAATGGAAGTCAATGATTTTTCCAGTGCTTTCAGCCCGCTTTCACTGGCATCCCCATGCTCTGGCAGGGGAACCTGATTTTGGGTTTTCAGGTCACGATAGACCTCCAGCAGCCGCAGATAATAATCAGCCACCTGCTTGTCGCTGAAGCGGGAGAGATCCGGGTTAGTGTCAATGCCAAGATTCTCAGGGATTGCGTCAATCATGGAGCTGAGAGTATCCATTTGTTTGACGCTGAGATGCTGCTGAAACTCCGTTCGTTTCAAGGTATCCGTAATATGATCCGCAGGTCTGCTGCCCAGCGCGTAAGAGCCGGATACAGCGGATGGATTGCTGGCCGCAGGGGTCTGCGGCTGGGCTTCCATGGCTTTGCCTATGGCCTTACGGCTGGTTTCAATCATATCGGGGGCGGCTTCTTCCACCATGCCAGCGCCGATTTCTGCCAAACGCCGGGTTTTGGCGGATTCCACCCATTCCGGCATCGTGTTTTCATCAAAAAACAGCGAAAGCCCCAGATACGCCACCGAGACAATCAATAACCCGCGTACCAGTCCGAATGCAAAGCCCAAAGACCGATCAATCGGCCCAATATCGGCTAATTTTACCAACCGTAGTGCAAGGAAGCTGATAATGCTCCAGCCAATCAGCGTAACGATAAATAATCCAATGGCACCGACGGCCTTTGCGGTCATTTCGTTGGAAATTTTATCCGCCAGCATCTCTGCTGCCAATGGGTAGAACATATAGGCGACCGTGGCTGCCACCGCCCACCCTAGTAAGCTTAACACTTCCCGTAGGAAACCGCGTAATACCGCAATCAGGGTCGAGAGGCTAACAATAACCAGAACAGCAATATCAAAAGCGTTTTCCATAAACGAAGCGACCTTAAGCTTGCAGTTTGACCCTGTCTTAGGGGCGGCACATCCGCTACCCATGGTGTGAAGGATCATACCCATATACTAATTGCAGTGGAGAATAGGTATCTACGCGGGTTTGTGCAAGCACCTTGTATGGTTGGTGGTCTGTTCCTGCATGTGATACTGCCGTGATGTCAGAAATAGTGAAGGGAAAACGTGAAGCGCGTGTCATGAAAGTGTCATGGATAGCTGTTATAACCACCATGGTACAGAAACATACGACGTAAAGGACGAGCAACATGGGTTCAGTGGTATTGGTGGTGGACGATACGGATTCTGTAAGGGATTTTCATGCAATGTTGGCAAAACTGGCGGGTGCTACCGTGGTGGTTGAGCGGCCTACGGCGGAAGCTGCGGTGGAGTATATTCAGCAACATGGCGCAGAGATTGCCGCGGTTATTACGGATCACAACACGGAAAGCATGAAAGATGGTTTTGCCGTTTTAGAGGCGGCGAAGGAGCAGTGTATTCCCGCAGTGATGGCTAGTGCCACACCACATGTGGCCGCATTTACCAAAAGAGCAGCCGAACTAAATGCAGGATTTTACGAAAAAGGCGGCGATTATTTTGATGATTTTCAGGTCTTTGTGCAAAGAGCGTTGGCACGCAGTGCCGGTCTGGAGGGATATTCTCTCGCGGAGCGGTGCCGGAATGCTGACCTTGGTCGTGTTCAGTAACCCTCTTGCCATGACGGTAAGAGGAGAGTAGCGGGAGTGCAGAAAAGGCTGTTTATGCCTCTTCCACCATTTGCGGTTTGTTTGTCTTGCGCTTGCGGGGTTCGGCAGCGAAAGCTTCGGCCAGTTGTTGCACATGGGCAATGGGCTTGCATTGCAGGCCGGGGTCTTCTTTATCCCGCATGCTGGCGGTCATGGCCTGCCTGAAACCCAGTTTGGCGGCTTCCCGCAAACGTTTGGTGGCATGCGCAATGGGACGCACCTCACCGGAAAGACCAATTTCCCCCGCCAGAACCATATCGGCCGGAATGGGTGTGTCCGTCAGGGCGGAGAGCATGGCAGCGGCAATGGCTAAATCCGCGGCGGGTTCTGTGATGCGGAAGCCACCTGCAATATTCACATAGACTTCGCAATCGGACAGAGAGATACCACACCGTGTTTCCAGCACAGCCAGCAGCATGGCCAGACGACCACTGTCCCACCCAACCACCGCACGGCGCGGGTTGGACATGAAACTGGGGGCAATCAGCGCCTGAATTTCTACCATCACCGGGCGGGTGCCTTCCAGTCCGGCAAAGACTGCGGTGCCGCTGACATGGGTATCGCGTTCTGTTAAAAACAATGCGGAAGGATTGGCCACTTCTTCCAGCCCATACTGCCCCATGGCGAAAATGCCAATTTCATCCGTTCCGCCGAAGCGGTTTTTGACCGCACGTAAGATACGGAACTGGTGGCCGCGTTCGCCTTCAAAATACAACACGGTATCCACCATGTGCTCCAGTACGCGGGGGCCGGCAATGGCACCTTCTTTGGTCACATGCCCGACCAGAAACAGCGCGATATGCCGTTTTTTTGCCAGCCGGATCAGGTCGTAAGAGCATGCCCGCAACTGCGCGACGGAGCCGGGGGCGGATTCCACGGCATCCGAAAACAAGGTTTGCACGGAATCAATAATGGCGACATCCGGCGCTTCGGCTTCCAGCGTGGCAAGAATATCTTTCAGGCTGGCGGTGGTGCCCAGTTGTACCCCGGCACCCATCACATTCAGCCGTTGTGCCCGCAGGCCAATCTGATGTTGTGATTCCTCGCCGGAAATATAGGCGACCTTTAATCCCTGCCGACAAAGAGAGGCCGCTACCTGTAACAGCAGGGTGGATTTGCCAATACCGGGGTCACCACCAATGAGCGTAGCGGAGCCACGCACCAGCCCGCCGCCCATCACCCGATCCAGCTCCGCCATGCCTAGTGGCAAGCGGGGCACATCTTTCACGGTGCCATCCAGTGTTACCAGCTCCAGTTTTTTGGCTTTGCCGGTTTTATGGGCAATGCTTTTAGGAGCGTGCTCTACATGCTCTTCCACCAGACTATCCCAGCTTTTGCAGTCCGGGCATTGCCCTGCCCAGCGCGATTGCACCGAGCCGCAGGATTGACAGACATATTGGGAAGAGGGTTTGGCCACGTTACCCCCGCGCTACCATCTTAATCGGCCCTTCGGCGCGACCATGGATGAATTGATCCACGTACGGGTTGCCAGAGTTTTCAATGGTTTTGGCATCGCCCACCCAGATGATTTCTCCTTGATAAATCATGGCGATTTTATCCGCAATTTTGCGGGCGCTGGCCATGTCGTGGGTGATGGTGAGGGAGGTTACCTTACGTTCTTTGCTACAGGCAACGATGAGGTCGTTAATGACATCTGCCATAATGGGGTCAAGGCCGGTGGTGGGTTCATCGAAGAACAAAATCTCCGGGTTGGTGGCAACGGCACGTGCCAGCGAGACACGTTTTTGCATGCCGCCGGACAGTTCCGCGGGTTTCAATTCTGCCACATCTGCACTTAAACCTACTTCTGCCAGCCGTTCAATGGCCAGTTCTTTTGCCTGCGCGCGGTTGACCTGTTTGCGTTGCAGGGGGGCAAAAGCCACATTTTCCCACACGGGCAGGCTGTCAAACAAGGCGCCGCCCTGAAACAACATGCCGAATTTGGGCATCAGCCTGTTGCGTTCTTTTTCACGCAGGCGGGTGGTTTCCTGACCGTCAATCTGAATGGAGCCGGAATCCGGCTGTAGCAGCCCCAGAACGCATTTCAGTAGTACGGATTTCCCCGTTCCTGACCCACCGATAATCACCAGTGATTCACCGGAGGCGACATCCAGATTGACGCCGCGCAGGACATGTTTGTTGCCGAAAGATTTTTTCAGACCGCGAATCTGGATTTTCGGTTGAGTGCTCATGAACGGTTCCCTATCGCGCCACAAAAATTTCGGTAATCATATAGTTGGTCAACAAAATCAGTATCGAGGCGGTCACCACGGCATTGGTGGTAGCCGTACCCACACCTTGCGCTCCCCCACGGGAGTGATAGCCATGGTAACAGCCCATCAGGGCAATAATAAAACCAAAGACCGATGCTTTGACCAGACCGGAAAACACATCGTCAAACTTTAGAAAATCGAGTGTATTGGTGATATACGGCCCTGGGGAGAAACCCAGTTTGTGAATGGACACCACATAGCCCCCCATGACGCCAATAACATCCGCCACCAGTACCAGCAGTGGCAGCATGGTCAGGCCAGCCAGCAGGCGCGGGGCAAACAGATATTTGAATGGGTTGGTGGAGAGGGTGGTCAGTGCGTCAATTTGTTCGGTGACGCGCATGGTGCCTATTTCAGCGGCAATGGCCGCGCCAATGCGCCCGGCAACCATCAGCCCCGCCAGTACAGGACCCAGTTCCCGCGTGATGGATAGCACCACCACGATGGGGATAGAGCTTTCCGCTGAAAAGCGAGAGAAGCCTGAGTAGGTTTGTAGTGCCAGTACCGCCCCGGTGAAAATGGCGGTCAGGCCGATGACGGGCAGGGAGTAAAACCCAATATCCGCCATTTGACGCAGGATAGCGCGTGGGTAGAAGGGTGGAGTGAGCATATGCCGAATCCCCGTTCCGGCAAAGATACCTAGCCTGCCGGTTGCAGCCAGAAATGCCAGAAAAACACGTCCTAACGGATTCAGTAAATGATCGCAAATGGCAGTGGTCATGCAGCGTGTGTTCCCTGTTGTTGCGCAAGTGGGGGCGTGCTGGCCGTGGCATAGTGACGGCGCAACTGATCCATACCGATATAGCAGCGTTGAAAGCGATTGCCTAGTCGGGTCAGTAATTCGTAGCCAATGGTGTGGGCACGTTTGGCCACATCGTCCAGCGTCTGGTGGTCTCCCAGCAGTTCAATGGAGGTGACCAGCTCGGCGGCAGGTTCTCCAATAGGGGTAAGGTCTATGCAGATACTATCCATGGAAATACGGCCAATAATCGGCAGGTTCAGGTGGCTGCCATCCTTCAGATGTGCGGTCACCTGCCCATGCTGCATAATGCGCGGGTAACCATCCGCATAGCCGACAGGTACCACCCCCAGCAAATGGTCAGGATTGACAGCGGTGGTGGCGCCATAGCCAATACTGCCCTCCTCGGCAACTTGTCGGATTTGTAACAAGGGTGCATGCAAATCCACGGCATTGCGCAGCGGGTTGGGTTGGCCGGGGGTTGGGTTATTGCCGTACAAAGAGCCACCGCTACGGGTTTGTTGAAAATGGTAGGCTCCCCCCAAATAAATGCCGGAACTACTGGCAAAGCTGAAAGGCAATGGAGCAATGGCTGTATGGATATGCTGTGCACGTGCCAGTTGCAGGGCATTGAGAGGGTGTTCTGGTGTATCCGGGCAGGCGAGGTGGCTCATCACCAACCGAATGGGGCAGTCTGCAAAATAACCTTCCTGCCAGAGGGATAAAAAATCCGGTGTATTGAAACCCAGACGGTTCATACCCGTATCCACATGCAAAATACAGGACATGGCTTCACCCTGTTTCCGGCAGAAAGCCAGCCAGTCCTGCCATTGGCCACTGTGGTTAATGACGGGAATCAGGCGTTGGCTGGCATAGAGCGAGATATCTTCTCCCAATGGGCCATGCAGCACCGCTATCTCTGCCTCCGGCAGCAGAGGACGGAGGAGGGCACCTTCCAGCGGGGTGGCAACGTAGAAAAAACGGCATCCGGCCAGATACAGGGCTTCTGCTACCGGGCTGGCGCCCACGCCATAGCCATCCGCTTTCACCACGGCCGCACAGGTTGCCGGTGCGGATGCACCCGCCAGCGTGCGCCAGTTGTGGGCGATACGGTCCAGATAAATGGTCAGGCGGGCATGGCCGAAGTAGGGGGGAATATTAGGGTGCATGGGAGAATAAAGCTGTAGCAAAGGGGAACAGGAACAACATCAAAGAAATCGCTTATAAAAGAAAAACCTGCTGCCGTCACGAAAATGTCATGAAGATAGGGTAGGGTGCAGATAGTTACGCACTGGGTAGTCATTAGTAGAGGTAGGAATATGTCGCTTTGGGACATTGCTAAAGCAGAAATGCAGCGCCTGGGGTTTGGTGCAAAGCCTGTTGAAGGTGTAGATCACGTATTAACCCACAGTATCGAGAGGGATGTGATTCGTCCGATTCTGGATGCTCTGGATGGGGCAGATAATATGCGTCCTATTAATCGTCACACAGATGTGCATGTGGTACATGTTCCGTCAGATAATGGGGTGGCGTATTCCACCGAACGGCTGCGAATTGCGGTGAATAAATCGCATCTGGTGCCGATTGTGAAAGCCGCTATTGAAGGGGTGACGGGCTTAGTGTTGAAAGAACAGGAAGGACAACCGGGTGTTTTTCTTTCTCAACCGGTGCCTTACAAAGAGCATGGTAGTTCGCTGGAGGCTGCTTTGTCATATGTGACTGTGGATCGGTTGAAGGATTACATAGAGCAAACATATCAGGCTTTTGGACTGGCGATAAGGGATGATTTTGGCGGTAACAGGGTTCAATTCACGGGTGGTCAAACATTAAGTTTGAAGTATTCAGATGTCCATGTGCATACTCCATCCTTCAACGCACCGGAGCGAAGCACCCCAGGGCTGAAAGCGCTGAATGAGGCGCTGGAGGCGGTCACAGGTGGTGAACGTGCCGCGTGTGTCGCCGGTGGCTCTAAGCAGCACCTCCACCCATGGCAAATGGTGGGTATTGTCGAGCGGCTACGTGATATAGATCAACAACGGGCTGCGGATGGACGCCTTGCCGTCGGTGCAGGCGCAGAAGGCCAAGCCATGAATGCGGCGGCGGAACGTTGTTAAAGGGAATCGTTCTAGCTGCGCTGGAAACGGTATGTCTTCACAAAAAAAAGGGTGAGCCATGGCTCACCCTTTCCTTTGTTGGTCTATCTGCGTGTGCAGTTTATTCCATGTGTAAACCACCGTTGATGCTGATGGTTTCTCCGGTGATATAGCCGTTGCCTTCATCGGCCAGAAAGGTCACCACGCGGGCGATTTCTTCCGGCTTGCCCAGACGACGCACAGGAATGCCGGCAATAATTTTATCCAGCACATCCTGTGGTACGGCGGCCACCATATCCGTATCAATATAGCCCGGCGCAATGGCGTTCACGGTAATGCCTTTGGCAGCCGTTTCCCGCGCCAGTGCTTTGGTGAAGCCAAACACCCCAGCTTTTGCAGCGGAATAGTTAGTCTGCCCAAACTGACCTAACTGACCGTTTACAGAGCTGATGCTGATGATACGGCCATAATTTTTGCTGCGCATAGCATCCAGCACGGCTTTGCTCATGTTGAAGCAGGAGGTGAGGTTGGTTTGAATGACGGCATCCCAGTTGTCAGAGGTCATTTTGTGCAGGAAACCATCGCGGGTGATACCGGCATTATTCACCAGCACATCCACGCTGCCACCCAGAGCGGCTTCCACTTTTTTCACCCCTTCCACACAGGCGTCATAATCTGCCACATCCCATTTGAAAACCTCTACACCGGTTGCGGCTTTGAACTCTTCTGCCACGCTATCGCGGGAGGCATAGTTGGCGGCGACTTTGTAGCCTGCCTGTTTCAGTGCGATAGAAATGGCGGCTCCGATACCGCGTGTGCCGCCGGTGACAATGGCAATTTTAGACATGTGTAAACTCCTGATATAGTAGCTAATGAGGGTGAAAATAAACGGGTGACTGAACTTAACGCTCAACGGTCAGTGCAATGCCCATACCGCCACCAATACACAGGGTGGCGAGGCCTTTTTTCGCATCGCGGCGTTGCATTTCATGCAGCAAAGTGACCAGTACCCGTGCGCCGGAAGCGCCAATCGGGTGGCCCAGTGCAATGGCTCCACCATTGACGTTCACCTTATTCATATCCCAGCCCAGCTCCTTATTCACGGAAATGGCCTGTGCCGCGAATGCTTCATTGGCTTCAATCAAATCCAGATCACCCACGCTCCAGCCTGCTTTTTTCAGGGCAATGTGCGTTGCGGAAATGGGGCCGGTACCCATAATCGCAGGGTCAACCCCGGCATGTGCCCAGCTACGAATGGTCGCAAGGGGCTTCAGGCCGCGTTTATCCGCTTCCGCTTTGGTCATGAGAACAACGGCAGCCGCGCCATCGTTAATGCCGGACGCATTGCCTGCGGTCACGCTGCCTTCTTTGTCAAATGCAGGGCGCATACCCGCCAGTGCTTCCAGTGTGGTGGAAGGGCGTGGGTGTTCGTCCGTATCAATGATGGTATCTCCCTTGCGGCCTTTAATGACCACGGGCACAATTTCGTCCTTAAAGCGGCCAGAGGCCATGGCTTCCCCGGCTTTGCGCTGAGATTCCACGGCAAAAGCATCCTGTTCTTCGCGGCTGATGCTATATTTTTTGGCAACGTTCTCGGCGGTGACGCCCATGTGATAGCCAGCGAATGCATCCGTCAGGCCATCCACAATCATGGTATCAGCCAATGTGCCATTCCCCATGCGAATACCGGCGCGCAAGGCGGCGGAATGATGCGACAGGCTCATGTTTTCCTGACCGCCAGCCACTACGATAGGAGAATCTCCCAGTGCGACCGCCTGAAAACCCAAAGCGACAGCACGCAGACCAGAGCCACAAACCTGACTGACCCCCCATGCTGGAACATGGTGTGGCACACCTGCATGGACAGATGCCTGACGCGCCGGGTTTTGACCTTGTCCGGCAATCAGTACCTGCCCCATGATGACTTCAGAAACATCGCCAGCATCTACGTTTGCGCGCTTCAGGGCTTCCCGAATGACGGTCTCGCCCAGAACATGGGCGGGTGTGTTGGCAAAGCCACCGCTAAAACCCCCAATGGCGGTACGGCAGGCACTTACAATAACGACTTCCTGGGACATGATGAAACCTCTGCTGCTGGGACTGGAATAGCATATTCTTCATATGCGGTACGAACTCGGCATTTCATCATCCGTAGGTTGGATGATGCCCTGGCACATACTGCCTACATCGTTTACGCAGAAACGCTTGGGATGTCTAGGGATAAATGGCTACGCAGCCTGCTGGGTTGCAAACCATTGATGCAGGCTTGATGTCAGATGCGGCAGCCCTTCCCGTCCGACCAGTAGTCCGGCGTGACCGCCGGGTAAAAATTGGCTGTGCCCACGTTTGAGGTGAGGCAGTAACGCCAGACTGGAAGCGGGGGGCACCACGGCATCTTTGCGGCCTTGCAACATTAGGATGGGGAGCGGTAATTGCTCTGGACAAACGGATGCGCCATTCACTTTCCACTGCGCCTGTTTGGGCTGATTTTCCTGCGCCCAATGGATAAAGGCCTCCTCCGCAACCGCCGGGGTGAGATACCCGGCATCATTCACCCAGCGTTCCAGCGCCACAAAGTGGTTCTCTGCGCTACTGTTTGGGGGGAACTGGCTAAACTGGCGGTATTTGCGTCCAAATAAAAACGGGTCACGGGCGTAAAATAGCGGCTGTAGAAAATGCGAAGACAACCGATGCGATTCCGGGCAAAGCCGCTGGAGCCACTGCTGAAGTACAGGCTTCGGCCAGTGCCGGATTGTGGGGGCGATGGAGGTGAAATCCCAGGGGGTGGACAGCAAAATCAGGCTAAGAATGCCGGATAGAGGGGCTGCGGTCTGTTGCAAGGCGGCGAGGGCAAACATGCCGCCCATGCAATGCCCCAATAGATGCACCCCTTTCGGACAATGGTTTTGCAGCAGATGCAAGGCAGGCAGCAGGCAATGCAGAATATACTGCTCACTTTGCCAATCGCGCTGGTGGGGTTCAGGGTCGCCCCAGTCCAGCAGATACACATTCCGGTGGGGCAGGAGTTGTGCAATCAGGCTACGCTGTGGCGTGAGATCCAGAATATAGGGACGGTTCAGCAGCGACGGAATGAGCACTAAAGGCGGCTCTGTTTCAGGTTGATTGCCAAAGCGCAGCAGGCGGCATGTGCCCGACTGCCAAAGGGTGCGGTGCGGGCTACTGTAGGTTTGTGCCGTGGTTTGCTGGTTCAGGCTGACATAGCGTTGCAAGCCCTGAGTGAATTGGTGTTGTTCCCGCAGGTGATGGGTTAGCAGGGCATGTTCAACGGCAGCAGCGGGGTAATGTTGTAGCTGTGCCTCAAGTTGTTTCGCCTGTGCTCTCAAGGCGGGATTCCAGTTGATGCAGTCTGGCTTCGCATGCGGCAAGGCGGCTTTGCAGCTCCAATAGCTGGCGAAGGATAGCCACATCTGCCACGCCAGCATGGTCAGCGGTGGGTGTGCCGGATGGTGTGGATGCAGGGGTGGAAGCAGGTGAGGTGTCATGTTGGGGGGCAGCGGGTGAAGGACTGAAGGGAGAAAAGCCGGGTATAGACGGAAAGCTGGACGCTGCTGCTGCCTGCCACCATTGCGGCGCCGTCTGATGGGAAGCGGGATCCTGCAGCATCAAGGCCATTTGCTTGTGCCAAAGTTCCATCCATTGGCGGGTGGCATCTTCCAGCTCTGTGCTATCCGGTGGTGGTGTATTCATCATCTGTTTGTAACGTTGCAAGCAGCGGGGATTTACAGTAGAGTCAGCCACGTTTTTTAGCACATAGCGGAGGCAAATGCATGTCCCAAAGCACCCAAAAGCCGATTTTGATTAAAAAATACGCCAACCGTCGGCTGTATAATACCCAGACCAGCAGCTATGTGACGCTGGATGATTTGTATGATATGGTGCGTGAAGGACAAGATTTTGAAGTGCGAGATGCAAAAAGCGAGGAAGATTTGACCCGCTCTGTCCTGACCCAGATTATCATTGAGCGTGAGACCCGTGGAGGAGAAGCTCTGCTGCCGATTAATGTGCTGAAAAGCCTGATTAGCTATTACGACAACAATACCAATAAAGTGTTTCCGCACTATCTGGAAGCGGCCATGCAGTGGTTCAACCGTAATCAGGAGCAGCTTCAGGAGTTTGTGCTGGAAGCCGCACAGCGTCCGATGGATAATTTCAGTAATTTGCAGGAACAGCAGCAACGTGCGATAGAACAGCAACGTCAGGCCATGGAACAACTGGAAGCGATTACCCGCCAGAACGTGACCCTGTTTCAGCAGGCGTTCACCATGTTTAACCCCTTCTCTGCCATGCAGGCCGGGCAAGACAAGGCGAATAAAAAATAACAGTGACACATCGCCACCCAACAAAAACCCCCGTGTGCTTTTGCAAACGGGGGTTTTTTGATCGCCATTTTTTTCACATCAACGGCAAATACGGATCAATAACTGACCCGATAGCCCGTGACCACCACATCCACCCGGCGATCCACTTCCAGACAATCAATCAAGCGTTGTCCATGCAGACCGCTGCATTGGGCGATAGGGCGACGTTCACCATAGGCAGACAGGTTATGTTGCCCGGCCTGTAGCCCCCGCTGTTGCAGGTAGCGTGCAACGGTTTGCGCACGCTTGTAGGAAAGTCGGTCATTATAGCTGTAGGTGCCGGTACGGTCTGCATGGCCATAGATTTCCAGCTTGCGCACGTCATGTCCCTGGTTGGCAATGGCAAAGCGTTGTAGTTCCTGCTCTGCGTGACCTGTCAGGTAGCTCTGGTCATGGGGAAAATGCACGCTGGTGCGTTGCACATACGGACGACGTATCGGTTCCTGCACGGGTGGGGGAGGTGCCGGAATCATCGCCATGGCAGGGGGCGCCTGCATCATACGGCAAGGGTTGTCAGGGGAGGAGGGCCATTGCGTGTACACACAGTCGCCCTGACTATCCCGAACGGCCTTTCCTGCCCGATCCACCACCACATCCTGTTCTGCGGGAAGAGCATGGGCATTGCCCTGCATCAGACTCAGGCTGGCCAGCAACGCCAGCATTCCATGGCGCCATGCGCGTTTGTTTTTCATCATATCTAGCCTATAGTTGGTTTTTTGTATGTTGTATAAACCTTATATTTCTTAAGGTTTCAGGTTTTACCATAAGCCTTTCCCGCTAAATATGTGTTAATTTACCACGCGGGAATGGGGGTCTAACAGCGCATCAATATGGCGCCCCTGAAATAAGGTAATGCCCAGTGCGTGCCCATAGGCCACGGCATCTGCATTATCGCAACGGCTGAGGATAACCCGGTTTGGGCCGCAGCGTTTGACAGCGTCTTTAATTTTACGGTTATGTTCTTCCCGCACATCGCTGGCCAGATCTGCGTTCCACAACAGTTTCACCAGATCAAACCCCAGTCCTTCACGGTTAATTTGCAGAAAGCCGGTATCGGTCACTCCATCCAGGCATACACGGTAGCCCAGTTTTTGTACCGTCTCCCGCGCTAATTGAAAGGCATTCATGTCCGTAAACACATCGGAGAGCTGGATTTCAATGACAATAGATACTCGTGTGGCAGGTTTTATGACGCTATCGAAGGCCATAAAGCGTTCGGAAAGCAACGTATCGACATTCAGGTTCAGGCTGACGGGAACGTCAAAATAATCATTTGGGCGGCTGCGCAGCATTTCCAGCATTTTCATATCCAGAATCTGCGTCAGATATTTGAACAGCCAACGGTTACTGAGAAAATCCACATTGCCCATGATGAGTTTTCGTAAATGGGCAATGTTGATGTAATATTCATCGAACAGGCGGCGCGGGTCTTTACCCACACTAATGGCGCAAATAGGTTGGCGACGCATAACACGGCTTAAATCCGCTGACTGGATATCATTTTCAATATTCACCAGCCGTTGTGGGGTCATGGGGCGAATGGTGTCGTCTATGATTTCTGCCGGATTGTGCGCTTTGTCCGGGGTTTTATCCTGCTGCGAGCGTTGAAGCAACCGTGGCCCTGTCCGGCGGCTTTGCATGAGCTTCTGTTTGGCCAAGTCAAACACATAGCCCCAGGCAACGGTCATGTCATGCATGGTACAGAATTGTGGGTTTTCCTGACCATCTGTGGTGTAAGACAGCGGGTCATCAGAAAACATGTAACGCAGACGGAAAATCAATTTTTCAATCTGGTTATGGGTCATGCCCTTGCAGAGAATGATAATGTCCTTATCTTCGCAAACAAAAATGCCGCCTTCACTATCCCGCACAAAATCCTTGATCATATTCACGGCAATTTTGGTCTGGTAGGCGCTTTTGTAATGTTCCAGCAGTTCAGAGAAATGGAAATGAACCATCCGCCAGGCCATGGCGTGGCTTTCAATGTTTGAAAGCATTTCAACCAGTTTAACTTCGGCATTGGCGGAAAACACCAGCATGAAAAGAACGTCCTGCAGAATGGAATATGAGTCGTTATTTAGGCTTTAGTCACTTTCAGCCCTTAGGTTAAAGCATGGTCTGTGCCTTACTGTGGCATAGGCCATCTCTGGTATTCACTCAAACACGAAACTCTGAACGATGCGTAAACTTCTGGCAATTCTGGTCATCCTTGGGCTGTTGATTGGCGGTGGGTTGTGGCTTGCACCCTCTTTCCTGCCGATGGCAAAACAGGCAGAGGAATGGAAACTGGCACTACAGGCACAGGGGTTGCGGCTGGAATATGATGGCAGCCCGAAAGCCAGCCTGACCGATGGCGGTAGCATCAGCCTGCAAAACGTTCGTATTTACGCCGCGAATGCAGTGGCGGGGAATCCACCTTTGGTTAAGGCACCCACGGTTAAAGCGATGCTGGATGCCGCAACCCTTTTTTCGGAAAAACCCACCATTGCCGCACTGGAAATGCAAGACCCTGTCTTTCAGTTGGATGCAATGCCGCTGGTAACAGGGCAGCCAGCTCAGGCCGCATGGATGCCACTGTTGGCTTTGCCGCTTAAAATAGCCAATGGAACCGTGGAGTGGCAGCAAGCCAGTACAACTCCCGCACGTTGGGAAGCACTGAATGGATGGGTGGCCTTGCGGAACAATGCGCTGGAAGGGGATATCATTTACCGATTTCAGCAATCAGACTGGAGCCTGAAGGGAAGCTGGCGGGGAGCGCGCGCAGAAGCGGGAACTGCTGCTCCGCTGGATGTCTCTCTCTCTGATGGGCATAGCACGTTACAGGTGCATGGTACCTTAGCCCATGCCGAGCAAGGCTGGCAGGCGGAGGGTAATCTGTTGTTGGAAACGAAACAGCCATGGCAAAGCCTGCGCCTGTTTTATCCCAGCCTGACAGAGGAAATAGCTGCAACGCTTCAGCCATTCCCTCTCAAGCTGGAAGGGGCGTTTCAGTGGCATCCGGCGGAAGGCTTGCGCCTGAGCAATAGCGAGTTGCAGACAGAAACGGCGCGCATGGTCGTCTCCGGTCAGTGGCAAACCGCAGCAGAGGTGCCGTCTCTGCACGTGACACTGGAGGCTGAGACATGGGATATGGATGCGGTCTGGACAAACCTGAAGCCGCTGATTGAATGGTTGCGTCAGGAGCATACGCGCTCTCTTGCGGCATTACGCTTGCCGGGATGGGATAGTGGGCGTCAGCAAGTGCCGTTTCTGCCGGAAGCCATGCAGGTGAACATTTCCAGCCGCATGAAAACCATGCAGTGGATGGGACAAAACTGGCAGGACGCGGCCTGGGTTTTGCAGCATGTGAACGGTGTGTGGGTTGTGCAGCAAGCCAGCGCCGCTATGCCGGGGGCAGAACGGCTGGTGACGAACGGTCGCCTGACAGAATCCGGTCAGGGGTGGCGTTACCGGGGGCGGGTAGAGGGCAAGGGGACATCTTTACGCTCGGTTTTGACGGCTTTGCAGATTGCCTTGCCGCCCTTGCCAGAGGATCGGCTGCAAACGTTTGACGGAGCAATGACGCTGGATATGGATAGCTCGCTGATTCAATTAACGGAAATGGATCTGCAGCTAGATGAAACCCGCCTGCTTGGAGCCGTGGTGTATCACCCCCCCGGAGGGACGGATAATGCGGCCACCACGCCTTTGTTGCGTGCCAGCCTGCGCCTTGATCAACTGGATGTGGATCGCTACGCGCTGCCGACCTCTCTGCTGGAAGCGGAAAAACAACGGGCGCTGGATCGGGAAAGCCTGACCCGGCAAACCCCCGAATGGCTGGCTCACTTCCCGCTACGGCTGACGATGGCCATGGCGGTGGATCGGCTGCAATGGCGAGCGATCGAATGGGGTAACCTGCAAGCGCGTGCGGAAGCAGAGCCGGGACTGTTGCATATCCAATCCGCTGAGGGGTTGCTGGAGGGTAAACCGTTTCAACTACAGGCACGGTTGCAGGCGAAACCACGACGCCCCCATTTGAACCTGACCTTACAGGCGGAAGCATTAGCCGCGAGTGATATGGCGGCGTTTTTGCATGGACAGACCATTTCTCTGCCTGCGGTTGACTGGCGTGCTGGTGCCGTAGCAGATGCCGCCTGGAGTAATAACCCTTTCGATGTCACCCTCTGGCAACTGGTGGATGGGCAGGTGCAGATCTCGGTGGTGGCCGTGGCTCTGGCGCAGGAGGTTGTACAGAATCTTCAATGCGATACGAAAGGCCAGCAAGGGCAGTGGGATTTTCAATCCTGTGGTTGGGTCTGGCAGGAAGGGCAATGGGGCTGGACCGGGCAATTGCAAACCGGAGAATTACCCCAGATCAAAGGTCAAATGACGGTGAGTGGGTTGAAAATTGAAGGTGCATTGGCAGATGTGATGGATGTGCAAAACCTGCGTGGAAAACTGGCGTGGAATGCCGTGTTGGAAACCAATGGCACGTCCGTTTTACAATGGCTGCAACACCTGCAACTGAATAGCAATTTCCGTCTCACCCCGTTGGTGATTGAAGGGGTGGAAATTGGTCCGTTGGCACAAAAAATCCCCTACGTGCGCACCACGGCAGATGTGGCAAACCTTTCCCGCGTGGCATTGACGGGGGGGCGAACGGAAATAGAGGCGTTACAAGGTATTGCCTATGTTAAAGATGGTGTATTGCAAGTGCCGCAGTCTGAGATGCAAACTCTGGCAACACGGGGAACGTTGCAATGTGCGGTGGATATTCCCCGACTGGTCATGCAGACGGCGCTTAGTTTCCGCCCACGTTCTATGGTGGCGGATAGCATGCCCCCCCTGACCATGCGTTGGCAAGGCGCCGTGGAAACACCCGAACGCCAGTTGGATGTACGCGAACTGGAAAACTATGTGGCAAATAAAACGGTGGAACGCTCGTTCCGATAATGGCGCCTCTCGTTCTCCATCTTGTGACGACACACTCTAAGGCTCATGCCTTTGTATACATGGTATAGAGGTTCTATTGCGTCGCATAAACTATATCTGGTCACTCAACCATCGTTCGCAAAGCCCTACAAAAAATGAACAACCATGGATTTAGTGGCTTGCCATTCTGCACCTGTTTCAGTATATTACACTTATGAGGCAGGAAGGTATCACATCTATTACAGAAGCATTGGAAGCGGCGGCTTTTTTGAAAGCGGTGGCCAACCACAACCGTTTGCTTATGCTGACCCTGCTGGTAGAGCGGGAATATACGGTGGGCGAAATGGCAGAAACCCTTAGCCTCAGCCAGCCAAGCGTTTCCCAACATCTGGCCAAAATGCGGCTGGAAGATATTGTGGCGGCGCGTAAACAAGGCACGCAGGTGTATTACAGCATTCAGCACCCCTATGTAAAAGAGCTGCTCTCGGCACTGCAACATCGCCAGCAAAAGCTGGATCATCATTTTCATGCTCATGTAGGGTAAGTGTGCGCCGCCAGATTGCATAGGCAAGGGGGCATGGGCAAGGCGGGTGAAGCACGACAGGCGTGATTTTACCATTTTGTCATAAAAACTTCATTTGCCTCTCTCTCTCTCTCTCTCTCTAATGTGGGTAGCGTCTTCTTATTCTATCTATCGTTGGTTGTAGCAACGAAGGTAGAATTACGAAGGCGCTGGGGGAGCGGTTCGATGTTCGGGCGGTTTTCGTTTGTCGGTGTCTTCTCATCTGCTTGCTGCGCCTAATGGTGGCGTGGCTGTCTCTGACCTTAGAAAGGTTGGTGCGACAATGGAACTGGAGAAAATGCTGGAGGCGATGGCACTGCACTTTGGTGTTGAGGCTCTGGGTAATCTCGGCCCGGAACAGGCGGATGCTTTTCATCTGGCGTTCTATGGTGCACCCGGTACGCAGGAGTCGTTAACCACTGCGCTGACCGTGGCTCGTCTGGGGCTTGAAGGGATGGTCATCTACAAGTCCGTGAAGAGCCTGAAGGGTCTGCTTGAGGGCAAGCAACTGGACGCGAAGATGGTCTTCAATCTGGTCATGATGGGGCTGAGCATCGCGAAAGTGTTTGAGGTCGCCATCAAAATTAGCGAAACCGAAGAGGAAGTGCGCGAGTACCTCCGTAATCGGGATTAGCTGGCTGTCCATAGTCCAGTTCGCACACGCAACATTGTTATACAAAGATGTATAACAATGTTGGCAAAGCAGCCTTCAGTCCGGCTACTTTGCTAACATTGTTTTCAATCCACACACAAATAGAATACAAGGTATTTCTTCGATGCAAAACCAGTCCTCTGTTTCCGCCCCAGTTAAAAAAATACGCTATGGGTTGATTGATGAAGAGGTGTTTCCCGCACTGCGTCAATTTGAAAAAGAAAGTGCGCAAAGATATGCGTTTCCAGCACCACTACAGATTATGGTGGTAGAATCTGCTGAGGCAGCGCCGAGAAACGGGTTTGCGGCCAAGCATACCACGGTATATATCACGCGCGACGAATTGAAGCGTAATGGAGATTTTCCGACTGTGGCCGCAGACGGAGATGTGATTGCAGCCGCGCCAGAAAAGTTATCAGAAAAGACAACAGCGCTGCTGCATGAACGCCTGCGAGAGCATGGTCGTGAAAATGCTCAGGGTATTGGCGGGTGGTTTCGCTCGATTTTTGTACCTCAGGATGGTTGGAATGCCATTGGCAGCAACGGCGCCTGGAGTACGCTGGTGGCCTATGTCGCGGGTAAGCTTTCCGGTCAGGAAGGGGCAGCGCGTGGTACAGTGTCTGCTGTTGCTTTTTTTATGGCACTACCGTTATTCCGCTTTCTGGGCGGACGCATAAATAACGATTGGCATGATAAGCAATTAACGGAAAGTACGGAGCAAAAAGAACTGCGTGCTGCCGCTGCTGCGGAAGTGCTGAGTGAACAAAAGGCCAGTGGTCAGGCAGATAAAAACCCAACATTACGTCTGCTGGACGGAGAGAAAACCCCAGATGAGCGGATAAAAAGCTTGCAGGCGCTAGCGGGAGATAAGGGTAAAATGTTGCTTGATCAGGACATCGAAAAGCGCAAGCAATATATTGAGGCATCTAACGTTGTCGAGCAGGTTTCTGGGCAATTGCGGCAGCGCTTTCCAGATGTATCTCTGCGCCCGCAAGCACTACAAGAAACCATACAGACTGGAAAAATTGCTGAAGAACATAAGCCGTTGGTGGAAAATTATTTGATGGCAGTGAACCACTTAGAGCAGGTACGTGGTGATTTGCAACGGATGAAGTAGTGTACTTATCTAGTCAAAAATGTCCTGCATGCCTCTCGCGCTTTATATTTTCCATTTCGGGGCGATGTGATGCAAGACGGTAAGATGCCCATTACATGAGGGGAAAACATGTCGTCACGGCGTTTTTTTATTCATCAAGGACACACGGCAGAAAAGCCGTTGCATATGCCGGGTCATGTTGCGCAGCCCACAGCCGATCAGCTTCAGCCGCTGCTGGATTATATTGACGCGGAATGTGATCGCCTAGGTATTGAAAAGCATCAAAAAGAAGTACAATTTCACACGGGTCAACCGCAGCAACCATGGTGGCGATGGGTACCCTTTGTGTGGTCACTGCCCGACCCGGATATTCGGCTTTCTATCACAGAATTGCAGGCGCATGGTGATTACCCTTATGTGGATGCCGAGGGTGAGGTGAAACCCGTGCCAAAGGTTCTTTCGCCTGAAACAAAAGCCTATATTACCAAAGAATTGGTTTCACGTCATACGATAACGCTGGAAAATCAGGGTGCATCGGTGGGTATTATAGCTGCTGGTCTGGGAACCGGGGTTGTACTGCAACGGGTGATTGCACCGGAGGGGGCGGGTGTTTTGCGTCAAATGGCGGGAGGTATTGCATTGGTTCTGGGGAGTGTGGCAGGTATGTTGCTTGCTGTCCGGCATAGTATTACTCAAACGAATCGAGATATCATCCATGAAGTTCCGGACAAAACATTGCTGGCACAAGGTATGGTGGAGCGGTCACAGCAGGTCATGGCCGGGCGCAGCGCCGAACCGGGTGTTTGGGAGAGGGTGACGCAAGGAGTTGCTCCCGCCGAAGAGATGCGGCTGGCCTTTTTTCAAAAAGAAGCGGGAGAGCAGGGAAAACAGTCGTATGAACAACGGTTTTCTCAGACACGTGAATTTTCAGCGGAGCATGACCGCCTACGGCAAAGCTTACGTGAAGTACAGGAATTATGTGCCAAAGAGCAGGTCACGTTAGCTCTGGATAAGGCATCCGTTCAGCAATGGCTGGAAAAGCCGTCCGATGCGGGCAAGGTTAGTCCTGTTTTACAACAAAAACTGGGAGAATATCTAACGCAACTCACAACGTACGAAGAAACACGCGCAGCCATGTTGCAACAGCGAGAGGTATAGAGGCAGGCTTATGGTGTAACCATGCAACTGCTGTGCAGTACCTCCGCTTGTTCCACCCCTCCTTCTGCCGCATAAAACGCCCTCGCGGATGTATTGCTGGCCAGTACGTGCCACTGTAACCATGCGGCGCCTTGTTTTTGTGCGTGTTGCCGCAGTGCTTGTACGAGCGCTTTACCTACCCCCTGCCGTTGAAAATCCGGCCAGATAAACATGTCCAGCAGATGAAAACCCGTTGTGCAGGTGAGGGCATCGAAGCCGGGATAAGCGAGGAGAAAACCTAGCACTGCGCAGTGTTCATCTGTGCTCAGGGCTGGGTCGGACTGCTGAAGTTCCGGTATGTCACTCCGGTCTCGCCTGCTGGCTCGCCCATGAGTGGCGCTCAAGGCTGGGTCGGACTGCTGAAGTTCTGGTATGTCACTCCGGTCTCGCCTGCTGGCTCGCCCATGAGTGGCGCTCAGGGCTGGTTCGGACTGCTGTCCTTGGTTATGCATATTGCTTCCGGCTCGGGCCTCCTTGCCCTCGCCATGAAGCGTGCTCAGGGCTGGGTCGGACTGCTGTCCTTGGTTATGCATATTGCTTCCGGCTCGGGCCTCCTTGCCCTCGCCATGAAGCGTGCTCAAGGCTGGGTCGGACTGCTGTCCTCCCTGTTCATGCAGGCAGGCTACCCAGCCCAGTAAATCTCCGTTTGCCAACCATTTGGCCAGCGTTGTTGCATCCGCGGTGCAGTGGCTTCCCTCTTCCAGTGCCAGTGCTTCCAGCATCAGGGCAATATCTTCGGCATCCTCCGCTCTGGCGGGTTGGAGGTGAAAGGAAAAAGGCGTGTCTGTTGATGACATGGCTGCGTTGCTTCCTGCTTGACTTGTGTCGGGGTGAAAGCCATGCTGAGGCTCTCTTCCCATGGCGTGCGCTATGGAAAAGCCGCGCTTTCCGCAATGCCTGTCCATTCAGCCCCAAATTATCAGATTTCACCTGTCATGACCACTGCCACCCACGCCATGAATTTCACGGATGACACCCAACACTACCTCACGTGCCTGAATGCCGAACAACGGCAAGCCGTGGAAACATTAGACGGCCCCTTGCTGGTACTGGCGGGTGCCGGTACGGGCAAAACCCGTGTGCTCACCACCCGCATTGCCCATTTGCTCATGAGCAAAAAAGCGTTTTCCGGCCAGATACTGGCGGTCACTTTCACCAACAAAGCCGCAAAGGAAATGGTGCACCGGGTAGAGGCTATGATTGGCGGATCTGCGGCTGGCATGTGGTTGGGTACGTTTCATTCGATTGGCGTGCGCATACTGCGCCGTCATGCGGAAAAGTTAGGCTTTTCCAGTCAATTCAGTATTCTGGATATGGATGACCAGATTCGCCTTATCAAACAGGTGATGGAAGAAATGAAGCTGGATGTGAAGCGTTGGCCGCCGAAAGCCGTCGCGCACATGATTTCCGGCGTGAAAGACAAAGGGCTACTGCCGGAACAATGCCATCATCTGCCGGAAGCAGGCTATGTGAATGGTCGCCTGCCGGATATTTATGCCGCGTATCAAAAACGCATGCTGACCATCAGCGCCATGGATTTTGGCGATTTATTGCTACATTGCCTGACGTTGTTTCAAAAATATCCGGAAGTGTTGACGGAATATCACCATAAGTTGCGCTATATTCTGGTGGATGAGTATCAGGATACCAACATTGCGCAATATTTGTGGTTACGGTTGCTGGCCATGCGTACCGACCCGCAAACCGGTAAGCAGCCGCATAATATCTGCTGTGTGGGAGATGATGACCAGTCCATTTACGGTTGGCGTGGGGCAGAGGTCGGCAATATTCTGAAGTTTGAAAAAGACTTTCCCGAAGCCGTGACTATCCGGTTGGAGTGCAATTATCGCTCCACAGCACCCATTTTGCATGCGGCTTCGACTCTGATTGCGAATAACGAAGAGCGGTTAGGGAAAACCTTATGGACACCACAGGATGGTGGTGATCTGATTCGCGTGCATAACCTGTGGGATGACGGGGAAGAAGCCGGTTTCGTGGCGGATCAGATTGAGCAGCTACAGCGGCAGCAAGTGAATCTGGATGAAGTGGCCATTCTGGTGCGGGCAGGACACCAGACGCGCAGTTTTGAAGAAAAATTCATGCGCTACGATATTCCCTATCGGGTGGTGGGGGGCTTACGCTTCTACGAACGCAAAGAAATTAAAGACATGATTGCCTATCTGCGTGTCACCTTGCAACCGCACGATGATATGGCCTTAGAGCGCATTATCAATACGCCCAAGCGCGGCATTGGCGATAGTTCACTGGATAAGATGATTGCGTTGGCGCACCAGACGGAAAGCTCTTTGTATGACACCATGTTCCATGCCGTGGCGGAAGGTTCTATTGCGGGCAAGGCGGGCGGCTCTATGGCCGCTTTGCTGAAACAATTTGAAGGCTGGCGAACAGAAGCCGCCCACCTTTCCCCACCGGATATGATGGAAAAACTACTCGATGAATCCGGCTATCTGGCCATGCTGAAAGCCGAAGCGACGGAAGAAGCCCGTGGCCGCATGGAAAACCTGAAAGAACTGGTACAGGCCATGACAGAGTTCGATGACCTGCAAGCCTTCATGGAGCATGTGGGGCTGGTCATGGATCGGGAGATGCAGGATCACCAGCAAGCCATGGTCACCCTGATGACCCTGCATGCCTCCAAGGGGCTGGAATATGATTATGTGTTTCTACCCGGCTGGGAAGAAGGTTTGTTCCCCAATCAACGTGCGATGGATGAAACCGGTAAGAAAGGGCTGGAGGAAGAACGCCGTCTGGCGTATGTCGGCATTACCCGCGCCCGTAAACACCTGACCATCAGCCATGCCAGCAACCGCCGCATGTATAACCAGTGGCAAAGCTGCATCCCTTCGCGCTTTTTGGATGAACTGCCTGCGGATGCTGTGCAGGTGGAAGAGGCCATCCAGCCATCTCCCATGGCACGTGGCGGCTTTGGCGGTAGCCGGAGCGGTCATGGCTGGGGTGCTGCGCGTGGCATGGGGGCATCCCGCCAGCAATTGCAGCAAAGCATTGATGATTTAATGCAATCCTATGGTCGTCAGAATGGTGCGGCGGCAGAACGCCCCAAAGCTCCGACCAATCAATCTCATGAATTTCCGGCGGGTACCAAAGTGGTGCATAAAACCTTTGGCGATGGCACCGTCCTTAGCGCGGAAGGCGACAAACTGCAAATCTGCTTCGTCAAAGCAGGCATTAAAAAACTAATGAAGGATTTTGTGGAAAAGCGGTAGCGAGTGTCGTTACAACATTTTCTGTTTACAACCGACAGGGACGTGAAACCATGAGCGACGATATGTTGTTTGAAGATTTACCGGTGGTGCCGGCTCCCCAGTCTGCGGCGGCGCAGGCCTATCGGGTGTTAGCGCGTAAGTACCGTCCGACCGATTTTTCTGCCATGATTGGGCAGGAAGCGCTGGTGCGGACCCTCTCCAACGCCATTGCCATGAACCGTATTGCCCACGCATTTGTGCTGACAGGGATTCGTGGGGTGGGAAAAACCACCACTGCCCGCATTATTGCCCGTGCCCTGAATTGTACGGGCGAAGACGGAAAAAGTGGCCCAACCATCAACCCGTGTGGGGTTTGCCCAAGCTGTAAAGCCATTGCGGAAGATCGGCATATGGATGTGTTCGAGATGGATGCTGCCAGCCGCACCGGGGTGGATGATATTCGGGAAATTATTGAAAGCGTGCAATATAAACCCACCATGGGGCGCTATAAAATCTACATTATCGACGAAGTGCACATGCTTTCCAATAGCGCCTTCAATGCGCTACTGAAAACGCTGGAAGAACCGCCGGAGCATGTGAAATTTGTCTTCGCTACCACGGAGATTCGCAAAATTCCGGTCACGGTTCTTTCCCGCTGTCAGCGGTTTGATTTGCGGCGGGTGGAAGCGACGGAGCTGGAAAAGCACTTGTCTGGCATTTGCGATAAGGAAGGGATCGCCATTGAGCCGGAAGCACTGGCGCTGATTGCCCGTGCAGCGGAAGGTTCCGTAAGGGATTCGCTTTCCCTCACCGATCAGGCCATTGCCCATGCATCCGGTACCGTGACCGCAGATCTGGTACGGGAGATGATTGGACGGGCAGACCGTACACGCCTGTTCCGTCTGTTTGAGTTGTTGATGCAAGGGCAGGTAGAATCTGCGTTGGAACTGGCACACGCCATTTATCTGGATGGCACCGAACCCAGCCTGCTGCTACAGGATTTGTTGGAGGTGGTGCATTTTCTGGCGCGCCTGAAAGTCTCCCCCAAATTGGCGGAGGATGTCACCCTGCCGCAGGCAGAGCGTGAACTGGGTAAAACACTGACCGAAAAACTGGCCGTACCGGTGTTGGCGCGTAGCTGGCAGATGATTCTGAAAGGGATAGAAGAAGCCCAACGTGCCCCAAGTCCTTTGCAGGCGATGGAGATGATTCTGATCCGTCTGGCCTATAGCTCCAGCCTTCCCACCCCCGGTGAGGTCATTAAAGACCTGCAAAATGGTGGTGGAAAAACCTTTGGCAATGTCACCAGTCTTAGTGGTGCTGCGGCGGCCAGTCCGGCTCCGGTCGCCATGGGTGGCGGTGGTGCTTCCGGTGGAGGTAGCGTGATGCGTCCCGTCATGGTGGCGGGGGGTGGTGCTACGGCAGCCGTGTTGCAGCATCCGGCAGCCTTGGCGCAGGCACAGGTTGCGGCACAACCCATGCCCCATACCTATGCCGAGGTCGCCCACCTATTCGAGCAAAACCGCGAGCCTTTGTTATATCAGTGGCTGTATGGACAGATTCGCCCGGTGATGGTGCAGGCTGGACGGTTGGAGTTATTTGCTTTGCAGGAGTTGCCGCCGGATTTTGCCTCTCGCGTTAGTCGTTGTCTGGAAAAATGGACCGCCGAACGTTGGGTGGTGACATTGGTGCAGGATGGTGCCAAAGCCACCCCCACCCTGCAGGAACTGGCTGAACAACAACGGCAGGAGACGCAGGCTAGCCTGATGCAGCGTTACCCGGTGTTGAAGGAAATACTGGAATCTTTTCCCGGCGCGACTATGCTGTCGGCAGAAGCAATTACCCCGGAAGGAGCATAAGCCATGGCTGGCATGAAAGATTTTATGAAACAAGCGCAAATGATGCAAAGCCGTATCGAGCAAATGCAGGCCAATATGGCTGCGCAGGAGGTGACGGGCAGTGCCGGTGGTGGGCTGGTGAAAGCCACCATGACCGGTAAAGGCGATGTGAAAGGGATTTCGATTGATCCCTCCCTGTTGGTGGTTGACGAAAAAGACGTGCTGGAAGATTTGATTGTGGCGGCTATTGCCAATGCCAAATCCTCCATTGAAACCCAGTTTGCCCAGCAAATGCAGGAACTGACCGGTGGAATGCTGCCTCCGGGGATGAAGTTACCGTTCTAGGCGGCGGTGCTTTTATTCATGTCCCCCACCAACAGCATCGAACAACTGATTCAGCTTTTGTCGCGGCTGCCCGGTGTTGGCAGCCGTTCGGCGCGGCGCATGGCCTTGCATCTCATCCGCAACCGCGAGCATCTCATGCTTCCACTGGCGGATCAGTTACGCAAAACCGCTGCCGAGCTGGTGTTTTGTCCGCAATGCGGCATGCTGGATAGCACCAGCCCCTGCCATATATGCGCGGATACACGGCGCGATGCCGCTTGCCTGTGCGTAGTAGAAGATATTGCGGATGTCTGGGCGATTGAGCGTAGCCGTATGTACCGTGGGCAGTACCATGTGCTGGGTGGTACTCTTTCTGCTATGGACGGACGTGGGCCTGACCAGTTGAATTTGAAGAGCCTGCTGCCACGGGTGAAAGAGCAAAGCGTGCAGGAGGTCATTTTGGCGACCAACGTCACCGTGGATGGCCAGACGACCGCCCATTACATTACCGATATGCTGGGGGGAACCGGGGTTAGAGTGACCCGACTGGCGCAGGGTATTCCCATGGGAGGAGAACTGGATTATCTGGATGAAGGCACGCTGGGGGCAGCCTTTCATAGCCGCGCATTGGTTTCATAATGAAACAATGGTTTGGATACTCTGTTATCCGTCATAAAAAGGTCATGAGTTTCCGATAGGTTGTTATTTCTATACAACCTGACGGAGCTTATCCATGGCTACTCCTAACGCCCCAACGGTCACCGTAGATAAGGCTGCAACCACGCGCCAACAACCTCCTTCATTCCATGACGTCATGCAGCAGGCGGTGGAGGCAGGGGTTCATGTTTCACAGAATCAGGAGAGCAGTCTACGGTTTCTGGATCAGCATTTTCGTTCCATGCAGAAGGTGGAGCGCGCCTTGATGGAAGCGCAATTCACCATTGCGGAGGACGGCTTTACCCTGCCAGAAGAGTTGGTGCATGCGGGGTGGAGTATTCATAAACAAACCCATAATGCACGCACTGGCTACGATGGTTTGGTGCTCGTGCATGTGGATCATCCGGATGCATATGTGGTGCTGCATGGCTCCACCAACGCGGCCAAAGACCTATACTATGGCAGTAGCCGTCAGTTTGCAGGTACGGGACTGGATGAACAGGTTACCCATGCCATGCAATTTACTCAGGAGGTGATATCTGACCCGGAGTTGGCAACCCGTAGAGCAGTGCATTATGGTTTTTCACTGGGGGGTAATCTGGCGCAGCTATCCGCCGCTTATCAACGTGGGGCGCAAACCAAACATCCTCTGTTGCAACAAGGCATAGAACCGGTGGCGGCTATATCCGTGGATTCTACCGGTCTGAGTGTGTTCATTGAACAGGTGAGGCATGTGCTGGAAAGGAACGGCAAAGCCCATGTGGCGGATAAAGCAGTGGAATGGATTCACCGGAACCATGTGCAGGTGGTGCCGTTCCCTTCCAACGTCATTGGTATTTGGGGGCAACATGCCGGGCTTGCCGTGGGGTTGGATCAGCCGCTTGAGGAGAGTTATGCCACGCGACGTGTCAACGGCCAAATGCTGCGGCTGAATCTGGTTGCCATGAAGCACATGCTGCAAGATGTTGGAACGGTCATGCAAATGGTCGGTGCCTTAGTCAAGGATCCCGAACCCGCGATGTTTATGGCGAAAAACCTGCTCCAGTTTTGGGATGAAATGGGCTTTGCGGATTATGCCGCCCGCTCACACATTAGCTTTTGGCAGGATGATGTCTTATCTGAGACATTGCGCACCCGAAGTAAGCATCTGGTCTATCTGGCGGGGGAGGACGGCATCACTCCCACTTATCCTGCCACGGTGGAAGAGCTTAAACAGGCCAAACGTGTGGTATGGCGAGGCGACAATCAACCCACCACAGAACTGCCAACCAATTTTGCCGAGGCTTTTTGGGCATTTGCTACCGTGCTGCTGCAACGTTCCGAAGAGATCGGCCTTTCTCCCCACATGCAGGAGGTATTTCAGCAGCGGTTTAACCGTGCACGGGAGGGTTTTACGGGAGAGGAGTTTCAAACCAATGTCACCCGGCTACTCAGTAACCCGACCATTAATGCCAGCTTTGATCGCTTGCTTACGAGCATGGCAGAAGATTTGCAGCACTGGTACACGAAGACTGTGCAGGTTCTTAACCACTAGAACGTTCCTTCACAGCATGCTGCGATAGCGAGGACCTCGCCTGCTCTCTGGTTAACGTCCATTCAAGCTTTCTGTCACGAAATGGTTATATTTCTTTGCTAATGTAGGGGATATAGGGCAGGCAGAATCACGAAAGGGTATGCTGTGCAGCAGTGGGCAGATGGTGTTCTTCAAAAAATAAAAGCGTTAGGTCTGCCTTGTACGGATAAGCAAGAGGTGCAGATTCATTGGGCCGAAGAAAACCTGATGGATATGCAGGCGCTGGATTTGGCTATGATGCGTCAACAGGCTCGTTTGAGCAATGCGAATATCCCTCTTGAGTTGCCTGAAGCCATAGCTGCCAAGTGGAAAGTGAAAGCCGAGTTGAGGGATCCGGTAAGTGGCTATGAAGGTGTGCTTTTGGCAAGCCGCTCTGAACCCGTGAAATATCTCTTGTTGCATGGCTCCACCAATAATTCGATTGATCTTCTGCACGGCAGTGTGCAGCAGTTTTCCAATAGTGGAGAACTGGATGAACAAGTGAAAATGGCCATTGAGTTTACACGTGAGTGTATGACCAAGACAGGGGGAGAGCCTCTACAGCATTACGGTTATTCGCTGGGGGGTGTTCTGGCGCAGGTGGGTGCTGTGGCGCAGCGGTATGATGGAGTCAGTGGCGGCGGCGCGATTACGGTTGATAATACCGGTATTTCTCAGGTTTTACCGCAAGCGATACGGTATATTGCACAGGGTGAATATCAGGAAAAGCTTGCGAGCCGTTCAGAAGGAAAAACCAAACAACAGGCGGAAAAAGAAGCGAATGCCTTTGTGGAGAAAGTGACCGACAGGGCTGTTGAATGGTTGAGTGGTAACCATACGTATTTTCCTCCCTACCCAGCCAGTTATATTGCGACGGGTGGCCAGCATGTCGGGTTGGGGGTCGCAATTGGCCAGCCACTTGAAGCCCGTTATGCCCATAATAAGCCGGATCATGGATCACCCCTGAACCGATTAATCAATCAGGATGTGTTTACGAAGGCGGCGACGAAGTTATTTGGTTTGGTCTTCCGTATCAATGTTTTCAAAGCGGGTAGTGCCTTAGACTACCTGAGCCGCAATCGTGGCGTGATTAACGATATGCTTGGCGGTTTTACCGATTATACGGTCGCCGCGCACACCAGTTTTCTCAAGCCATCCGAACTGGCAGAGCGGCTAACGGCGGATAATATGCACCCGGTCGCGCTTAGCATTCCTGAACAATATAGAGAAAAAGGCGAGTTTACGCCGACCAGTCTGCGCGCTGTGCAACATGCCACCCGCGAAGTGTATGTGCTGCCGTTAGCGGAGGCTGCGGCGCATGCCGGAGCATCGGAAAGGTTGGAGGAGCCAGAAAAACTCACGACTTTGCGTGGGCAACCCTTCCCTCATCGTGCAGAGCGTGTGTATGTGGCATTTCTCAATGTGCTCTTACATCATGTCGAAGAGCTGCCGTTGAGTGCTGAGGTCATGCAGAAGCTGAATGTGCAGTCAGCGCGAGAGCTGACACAAAAAATACAAGGGCTTATCCAGCATGTATCTTCCAGTGATCTGACGCACAGCAACCTTGAGACGCATTTATCCGCTTTGGTGTCCAATTTCGCCAGAACAGACCCATCGGTTGATCAATTTATCCGCGATTTGGCAGTGCATACGCAAAACTGGATCGCACAGGTTGTCGCAGACAACCCTGTTCGCTAAATACGGTCATCACGTGACCAAACGATCTAAGGTAGCTGTGGCTTGCTGCCCATTCGTCTCCGCTGGCTAGTCCCCGCTGGCTAGTGCCCGTAGCGGTAGCGTGGGGGTGTCATCCATTTCCACCTCTTCAGCTTCCAGTAGCAAAGGTTCATCCAGCACAGTGAAGGCGGCCAGAGGTTGTGGCAGGGGTTTGCCCTTGCTGGGGCGAACCCCCAGTTGTTCCATGCGCTTGGCGCGTGGTAACAGTCGGCTGTTGACAGAGCGGCCAAATTTATGGAAATGCTCAGCCGCCTGCTTCAGGCTTTTGCCCATATTGCCTGCATGCGTTATGACCTGCGACAAAGCTTCCAGCAATTGCTGGGTTTGTTCCATGATACGTTCATGGTTTTCTGCCTGTTGTGCCATATCAATTTCAATACGGCTTAACGCCAGCAATCCCGCCAGCCCGGTGGGACCGGCGGGAATAATATCCAGTTCGGCACAGCGTTTCAAAAACGTCCCATCAGCCTGATACATATGTTCCAGTGCTGCTTCATTCGGCACAAACATCACATTCAAAATACGACGCGGGCTTTTACCCTGCGTGTCTTTAAAAACTTCCTGTACGGTGGATTTATAGTCTTTACTCGCCAACACCCTTACATGCGCCATCATGGATTTTCTGACAGCCTGTGTCGCCGCGTCTTTTTCTTCCGGTGTTTTGGCTTCTGCCATGTGCAGCAGGAAGGTGCTGGCTTTGCTGTCAATCACCATCACGGTATCCCGTGGCAGAAACACCACCGCATCCGGTCGGAACTGTCGCCCCTCCCGCGTGCGGAGGGCATATTGCATCTGAAAATCGCGTCCCGCTTCCAGCCCGACCGATTTCAGGCTGTTTTCCAGTCCAATTTCTCCCATATTGCCCGCGGCGGTAGGGTTTTTCAGGGCTTCCCACATGGTATCCACCGTGCCGCGCTGCTCGGTGATATTCTGGTGCAGATGATGTACCGATTGTTCCAGTGTTTGAAAATGCTTAAGCAAACCTTCTGTGGTTTTTTGGGTCGTTTCTTCGCTTTCCTTGCGGGCCTGTATCATTTCCCGTTTGTGGTCTTCCAGCAGCTTGCTGGAAAGCTCCTGCCCGGCCTGTAGAACGGATGCCCGTGCCGCCTGTAAACTTTCCTGCTTCAGCTTGTCCCATTCCTGCATCTGTTGCTGCATATCCTGCAACTGCTGACGCAGGCGTGCGGCTTCGGTTTCCGCAGCGCGTGCCTGTTGCACCTGTTGCAGGCTGTCGGCCAGTTGTTGTTGCAGGCCTGAACTGCGAGTGGTGGCCTCGGTTGCTTCCTGTAACAGGCGTTCCTTGTCTGCCCACAGATTTTTGACTTGTTGCCGAAGGGAAAGCCAAGCAACAACCGTTATCAATAAGCCAAAGGTTACAGCACCGGCATAGCCGACCAACAGCAGGGTAGCATTCGTCATCTTGCGTCCTTGTTTGAAAACTTCTACGGTGATCACCTTAACCGGATAGGATTCAGGATGCAAAGAAACAGCTTCACTTTCCCATGCCTACTGCTCATCACACTGTGGTTTGGCGGAGCCTCTGCCGCCTTTGCACAACAGGATATCCAGCATAAAGTGCGCGTGCGCGAGGCCGAGCGCCACTTGAACGCGATGCAGGCGGTGGTGGCACAATTCACCCAAACCGCACCGGATGGCGAGGTTTCCTACGGCACGTTCTTTTACAAAAAGCCGGGTAAGTTACGCTGGCAGTATCAGCCGCCCGTACCGTTGCTGATTGTCTCAGAGGGGACAAAACTGGCTTATCAGGATTTTGAGCTGGATCAGGTTAGTTACCTCTCCATAGACGAGACATTGATGGGGTTATTTGCCCGCCCCACCCTGAAGCTGGAGGGAGAGTTTACCATTCCGGTTGCCCGTCTGGTGGAAGAAGATAGGGTGCTGGAAGTGCGGTTGCAGCAAAAGCAACCGGGCAATGAAGATTCCCTGCTATTGGCTATAGACCGCAAAACCGGGCACTTGCTGCGCATGGAACTGACCGATGCCTCACAGCGCACTACCATGGTTCGCTTCTCGGATTGGAAAGATGGCCAGACGCTGGAAAACAGCCTGTTCCGTATTGATGAAGTGCAACGCATGCTGAATCGGCGCGAGAAAATACGATAACGTAAAATAACTGCTGTACTGTGCGTTAAATTGTCATAATCTGATGATAGGTTGAATGGATGGATTGCAAGAGCAAGAGGAAGCTGCCCCATGAGTAAAGACCCTCTACAGGATCTCCGTCAGGCGATAGGGCTGAGTGCCCTGACATTGCTGGATGCGTCTTGCCTGTCCTATATTCGGGAAGTGCAAACGGAAAAAGGCAAAAAACACGCCCTTTTCGCCGCAGATGGCACGCAACTGGCTGTGTTTGACAGCTATGAAGCGGCCTATTTTACTGCTCGCCAGCATGATCTGGAACCGCATAAAGTGCAATAGCCCCCATCTTCTGCCTCTTTCTATCCTATCCGCTCCTCTGCCATGGCGGTGGTGACCACAGCGGCGACTTCATCATCATCCTGCGTGTTGCCGTGACGGAACAGCAACCATTCATGCCTGCGATGGTAGCGGATGCTATAGACCAGTTCACCCGGCAACCAACGGCGGCGAGTGGCAAAGGCCACCAGAATGTCTTTGATGCACCATACTGTTGTGATGAGGGTGGTGAAGAGGAAGAGTGCAATCAACACCTGCACCAGTGGGTCAGCGGTGTGGAACTTATTGAGCATATCGGCGGTGATGGAGTAATTGTTCATGGCGGTATCCTGTTGTAAAAAAGGACTAAAAACACAAACGGCACTAGCGGGCTTCCGCAAGTGCCGGGGTGTTCAAAAGCCACAGTTAGATGGCCGCGACGCTTTTACTGCGTGCAGCTATTACATAACGCCGCCACCCCG
>CAZIGK010000020.1:0-21457 GCA_964538615.1 uncultured Rickettsiales bacterium
CGCTCGGTTATTTTATTCCCTCCTTGCTCGACTCCTGTCTCGCAAATGAGGGCAGTTCAGGGCTGGTTCGGGCTTGCTAGCCCTCACCTGACACAACCGTTGGTGTGGCTTCGCCCCTCTCGCTGGCGCTCAACACCACCCCCTGCCAACACGAGCACAGGTAGCGGTACGCAAAGCCATCAGACAGTACGAATAATCACTACTCATACGGGTAATAAGTATATATAAGATTTACCTTATTATACCAATGTAAAGGTAAATTACAAACCAAGTAATCGGCGTGCTTTTTGTCTGACATAAGTAGGGTCAAGTCCTGCATATTCACAAATGCGGCGAAAATCATCGGACATTCCGCACAGCCATTGCCTTGCTTTAATGCGGTGTGACCGCATTTCTTCTTTATGGGATAGGCTGCGCGCATCCATAAATGCCTGCGTAATGACGGCGCGCCACATGGCCTGCTCGCCACGGGTGGGGTTGAAAGGTGCCTGCGTATCTGTATCGGTTTGCGGGTTGCTGCGGCCGCTGCGAGATACGCTCGGTGCCGCAGGGTGATAGGTTTGTACGCGCCTTGCGTCTATCGGGTTGGAACGACGGTGGATGGAATGTTGGCGGTGTTGGCCGCGTAAATAATTCGGTGCGCGACCAGTGTTGGCTGTCATACCCGTTGGTTGAGTCTGCATAATCATCCCTTCCTCGTGTTTTTGCAGTAAGTTATCTCTAATTGAAGGAGGGCGCTCTATCCCCTTTAGTCGCCTTGCCCCCTGTTGATGGCAAAGATATATCTGTCGTGAAGGCGATAGGGAAGGGGTTTTTTTAAGAAAAATAGAAAAAAAAATACTAATTATTGTATATGGTTGTGTCTTTATGTTTAGACACAAGCTATTGTTGCGTGGTGGGCACATGCCCTGTCGCAGGCTTTCCATCGCTGTCAACACGCCCTACATTATCCTGCATTTGCTTGACGCATTCCTCGCTTGCCACTACCTAATATACGCAATCACCCCTACCTTCCGACAGACAGAGACCACAGGGATTCAGGTAGGGCATTCTTTCGTGCCGGTCTTTCCCACCCAAGAGGCAGCTATGGCAAGCATTAAACCCATTGATACTCAGGTTCAGAATGTTCCCCTGGCAGATGCCCTGAGCGACCGCTATTATGCCTATGCTATGTCCACCATCATGTCCCGCTCTCTGCCAGACGTTCGGGATGGCCTGAAGCCAGTACACCGGCGCCTGCTATATGCCATGCAACAACTCAAGCTGGATCCACAGGGCGGCTATAAAAAATGCGCTCGCGTGGTGGGGGATGTCATCGGTAAATATCACCCTCATGGGGATACTGCCGTTTATGACACCATGGTGCGCCTTGCGCAGAGCTTTGCGCTGCGCTACCCACTGGTGGATGGTCAGGGCAATTTTGGCTCCATTGATGGGGATAACGCGGCTGCCATGCGTTACACAGAAGCCCGCATGACCGATGTCGCCATTGAAATGCTGCGTGATCTGGAGCAGGATACCGTTGATTTTCGCCCAACCTACGATGGCAGCGATGAAGAACCCGCGTTGCTACCGGCGCGTTTTCCCAATTTGCTGGCCAATGGTTCTGAAGGGATTGCGGTCGGCATGGCCACCAGCATTCCTCCCCATAATGTAGCCGAATTATGCGATGCCCTGTTGCATCTCATTCAAAAACCTACCTGCGAGGTGGCAGAACTTATCGCCTATGTTCGGGGGCCGGATTTTCCAACCGGCGGCATCATCGTTGAACCTCAGTCCACCATTCAACATGCCTACGAAACCGGGCGCGGTGCCTTCCGCATCCGTGCGAAATGGGAAGTGGAGCAACTCTCGCATGGGCAATATCAGGTCATCATTACAGAAATACCTTATCAGGTACAAAAAAGCCGCCTGATTGAAAAAATTGCAGATCTCTATCGCAACAAAAAACTGGCCTTTCTGGGCAATATTCGGGATGAATCGGCAGAAGATATCCGCATTGTGCTGGAGCCGAAAAACCGCACCATCGACCCAGAAAAACTTATGGCCAGCCTGTTTAAGCTGACCGATCTGGAAACACGCTTCAACATGAATCTCAACGTTCTCACCAGTGCCGGGGTGCCGCGGGTTCTTTCCCTGAAAGAGGTGCTACAGGAATATCTGGATCATCGCCACGAGGTGTTACAGCGTAAATCCCGCTACCGTCTGGGGCAAATTGATCACCGGCTGGAAGTACTGGAAGGCTATCTCGTTGCCTACCTGAATCTGGACGAGGTGATCCGCATCATCCGGGAAGAAGACCACCCGAAACAAGTGCTCATGGAAACATTCAAACTGACGGATGTACAGGCAGAAGCCATCCTGAATATGCGCCTGCGCAGCCTGCGTAAGCTGGAGGAAATGGAAATCCGGGGCGAACATGCTAAACTATCCGCAGAAAAAGCAGAACTGCAAGCCCTGCTGGGAGATGAAACACTCCGCTGGAAGCATATCGCAGCGGATGTCAAAGACCTGAAAAAACAATTCGGTCTGGATACTCCACTTGGCGCACGCCGTACTCTGTTTGGTGAAGCCGGAGAGGTGATAGACCTCTCGGTGGAAGCCTTTGTCGAAAAAGAACCCATCACCATTCTCTGCTCTCAAAAAGGCTGGGTGCGTGCGGTTAAGGGGCATCAGGATGCCCCGGCAGGACATTATAAAGATGGGGATGGTGAACGCTTCATCCTCAAAGCCCAAACGACCGATAAACTGCTCATCTTCACCACAGATGGCAAGTTTTTCACCTTGGGCTGCGATAAAATACCCAAAGGGAAAGGCCACGGTGAACCACTTTCCCTCATGCTGGATACGGGTTCGGAAGAAGTGGTGGATTTACTGGTGCATGATACAGCCGCTCAATTGCTGGTGGTTAGCCACAAAGGCTATGCTTTCCGTGTACCAGAGGTGGATGTAATCGCGCAGACACGCAGCGGCAAACAGGTGCTGACCGTTGGGCAGGATGATAAAGCCGCCTTCCTCCGTCGCATTGTGGGGGATCACGTGGCCGTTATCGGAGAAAACCGCAAACTCCTGATCTTCCCGCTGGAAGGCGTGCCAGAACAAAAACGCGGGCAAGGCTTGCGTGTGCAAAAATACAAAGATGGTGGCGTCTCAGACATCACCACCTTCCATAAAGCGGATGGCCTGAGCTGGAAAATAGGGGAACGTACCCGCAACGAACAGGACATCACCGCATGGCTTGGCCACCGCGGGCAAGCAGGGCGCCTGCCCCCAGTCGGCTTCCCACGGGATAATCGCTTCGGGTAAGAGGTCAAGAGAGGAGGCAGGCATCCACGGGAAAACTTTCCTTTGGCTCCATTCGGTTGTTTTATTCCCTCCTTGCTCGACTCCTGTCTCGCAAATGAGGGCGGCTCAAGGCTGGTTCGGACTGCTGTCCTCACTTCTTGTTCCTTGCGTTGGCAATACTCCCCGTCATGCCTGCGTAGGCATGGCATCCATGGATGATGGCGAAGACAATATTCTCTCATTCTACGCATAAGCCATGACATTTTTATGAATGCTTTTGGACGCGATTGTCATATGGTTGTCATATTTGCATGGTACACACAGATTAGGTAACTCTGGATATACTATGACCACAACATCCGTACCCACACCACAAACTCTGGCCCCCGAAGCGACCACATCCGCGTTCGGCACTCTGGCCATGCTGGTGCGCAAAGCTCGCGAGACAGGTCATGCCTCCCTAAGTTCGGAAGAAAAACAACACGCCCTCCATTTGCTGGAATCCCAACGTAATGCCTACGAAGGCTTCCTGAATAAAGCCGATAATATTGCGGAACTGGACGGACGCATTGTGGGCAGCATGGTACTACGTACCATCATGAAAGCCATTGATTTTCTAACGCTTCCAGCCTTCATGTCCATGTTCGTCCTGCGTAAGGAGGAGTACTCTCCAAACGATGATTTGAGCAAGGAAGTTCTAAAAACCACCGCCTTGAATAGCGGTGCAGAAGCGGTCATTTCCGGCGTCACGGCTCACAGTATTGTGGATGTCGCCTATCAGCGCGTTCACATGATGATCGGCCTGAAAAATATTAGTAGTGAAGTAAATCCGGATGCGAAAAAGCCTACCGCACTTCAGCGCGCCGGTATGCTGTGGCAGTCTCTGGTTGGGGAGGAATTGCGTAACGGCTGGCACGAAGTGCAAAAAAAATGGAGCAGCGTGTTCCAGAAAGACCAACCGCCACCGCCACCCCGCAACCGTGCTACAGACGAGCATATGCGCCACACCGCTAAAGATCTGGATGCAGCCTATCTGGCAATTTTGGGAAAAGATGCATATCAACGAACCTTTGCCGATGCGAATGGCCAGCATTTCCAGCATCAGGCGGATAGAGCCATTGTTGCCGCCAATGAAAAATATAACGCTATCACCGGCAGCCGGGATAAAGAACGTTCTTAATGTCATCTTGTCGGTTATACACCTTGCCCTTGGGCGGCATTTGAAGATACGGCTTCCGTAACAGTATGGAAGTTTCTTTTCGTACATTATGCCTTGGCTTTACCTTCCTTGCCAAAGCGCCCTGTCTCCGCTCCCGTGAGTTGCGCAATCACAGTATCTACGTCCGCTGGTATGGCTTGTCCGGCGGGTATTTGCTTCTGTTGTCGTATTGCTTCGCGCAGGTTCGCCGCCACGATATATCGGTCATTCCCTGCCAGAGGCTGTTGCCTCGCACTGGGTATTAACTCTCCCAGCGAAGGGATAATATGCCTCTCATCTCCTGCTGACACCAACAACCGTTGCGTATCACGCAACGTAGTCATCAACGCGGTGGCTTGTGCGGGCGGCAGACGTCGGGTGTCAGCACCAGCCAACATTGATATCCCCTCATCCACGCGTTGCATACTCGTTACCAGCGTTTTATACTGCGCCTCCAGATTCGGCAATGCCCCTGCCGTCTCGTAGGCCTCTATCATAGGTCGCAACAGTCCCTCTGCCTCGCTTGCCCACATTTCTCCTCCCTGTGCTCGAAATCTTTCAGCCATCCCCAGAATATTCAGCGTTTTTATCCTGATGCTTTCCGCAAGTTGAGGGCTGTAGGGTTTTGCCCTGATAAAATCCGAAAGCTGCTGCATGAGAAAAGCAAGCGTCTCGCTTGCACCTTCTTCCATGAAGCCATCGTGCTTCAGCTCCTCTGATAGCTGATGTAATTTGTCTGGTAACTCTTTTATCTTTAGAGCGGTTTCTTTTTCTTTTAAGCCGTCAATTACTTGCGTTTCAAGCGCTTTGACCGCTTGCTGTATCTCCATTACCTGCCTGATGACATCTCTTTCGGCGGGTGCATAAGCCTCCATCAGCTCCTTCAGGCGCCCCACGCGGGATGCCAGCATTGTCACCGTTCCGTGCAATAGCTCGTGATCACGGTAAATGGGTTCTTTCACTACAATACGCTGCTGATACGTACCCGCATCTTCCTGCCGTTGCCTGCCCGCGGCCCATTGCTGTATCACAGGCAGGTAATGTTGCTGCCAGAAATGCGCTGTTTCCGGTAACAGAATATCTCCAAGCCCCGGCTGCAACCGTTCTAATAATAAATAGGATTTAACCTGTTTCACCATCCACTCAGAGACTTGTATACCAGGAACGACCTGCTGATAATGTGTCCGCACACTTCCTACTGTCATCCCTGCAATGGCTTCATGGATAGCCGTTAGTTTATCTTTGGCAGACGACAAGAAGTCTCTACGCACCCCACCAAGCCGCAAAAACTCCTGTAACGTCTCATCAGGCACCTGTTCCAGTAGGTTTCCAGCGTTTGCAAACAATATCGTCATTCGACGCTCCCAGCTATGCAAGAGCGCATGCCCATGCTGCTGGTCACGTTGCAGCATGCCAGCCCCATCCTTTTGTAGGGCATCCGGTGTCAACATGGCCGCTGTAAAAAAAGCACTTCCGGTCAGTGCTTCATTCGCGAAAGGATGCGCTTTGTCGGCATATGCCTGTGCGCTATCTACGTTGGTTGCAGCGTTATGCGGTGTCATCCGCGGGTCAAACGCATGCAATAACTCTTCATAAAGCGTCGCGCGTAAATCGGGTTCAGAACGAACATGCTGCAAATTGGGGCTGAATAAAACCAAATGAATGTTCCGAAAATCCATGGAGCCAACGGTGTAAGAGGTGATATTCTCAACCTGTCGCTTCATTAAATGTCCCGCAAGGTGCAGTTGAATGGGCAACCCTCTCGCCTGAATAGCCTCCATCGAAAAAGGACTATCCTGTAGCAACCGCTGTACCTTATGCAACGCCGCTTGCTGCAACTGCTCCTCCGTCAGCACCCCTTCCGGCGCGGTATCCAACAAACCGCTCAGAAGCTTCACACGCCATTCCTTAAGGCGTGGCTGAATGGCTGTTCGGCCAAGCTCCCTCAAGTTCGGGTTCTCCTGCTCAGGAGAAACACGGACTATCTCTTCTAACGAGGCTTTTAATCCCACCGGATCATATTCCAGCGCCATCAAAAATGAACTTACTGCCACCGGATGCATGGGTTTATAACTGCGTATCGCCGTATCCAGCCATTCAGCCAGTTGTTCTCTCAGTGCGTCAGGTGATGCAGCGCCGCTTACCAGCCAATCCAATGTATCAGCTCGTGCTACATGCTGTATGACATCCCGTAAAAACTGTATTTTTTGCTCTTTCCCCCAGAGCGATTCCTTAGCAGCGCGCACCTTCCATTCATCACGTAGCAGAAAACGCGATGAAGAGTCGTGCAAAACTTTTTCATAGATTCCCGATGTGTCCGGCGACAGAATATCCTCTACCTTCAATAGGGTGTCCCACAACTCCCATTCAGATCCAATATGAGGCGTGTGCCATTGACCGGGAACTACGCGATGAGTAACGTTAAATCTGGCAATATCAGAGGCTAATAATACGTTCATGTGCAGCGGAACCACCATGGGATTCAATGGATATCCCAAGGATATTACATGCAACTCATGACAGTTTCATGAAAACCACCCTTGCTCGTGCCATTTGCATTTTTTGCCGCGCACAATTTACCGATAACCCAAAACAATCATTACCTTTAGAATGTCTTGACACATCCTTACAACTGCTCAAAGGCAGAGACATCATCCACGGGCTGAATCAAACGGCTTAAAGGGAAGGCAAGGGTGACGCGTGTGCCTTTTTGCGGCTGGCTTTCAATCGTCAGGCTACCTCCGTGCAGCTCGGTCAAATGTTTAGCCAATGGTAGCCCAAGCCCAATGCCCAGCTGCTTTTTTTCCAATCCACTGTCCAACTGGCCATACATGGATAAAGCAATAGGTATCTGTTCTTCCGTCATGCCAATACCATTGTCGCTTACCACAATTTCCAACGGTTTCGCTTTCTCCGGGTGATAGGATGCGGTCAGGGAAATCTCACCACCCTCATGGGTAAATTTGATGGCGTTGGATAATAGATTCACCAAAATCTGCTTCATGCGCAGGCTGTCTGCCCGCATCCACGGTAAATCCAGCGGTAGTTGGCATTGCAAGTCCTGTCCGGCTTTGGTCACTTTATCCTGCACCAGCCGGCTCACCTGCTCCAGCACTTCCCGTACGTCAATATTGCGCTCTTTCAGTTTAATTTTGCCGGATTCCGCACGGGAGAGATCAATAATATCGCTAATAATTTCTAGCAACTGTTGCCCGGCATAATAAATATCTTGCGTATACTGGGCGTATTTTTCATTCTCAATAGGGCCGTAATAGCCATTGCGCATCACATCCGCAAAGCCAATAATGGCATTCAATGGGGTGCGAATCTCATGACTCATACAGGAGAGAAACTCCGATTTGGCATTATCAGCAAACTCTGCGGCTTCTTTTGCTTTTTGCAACGCCAATGTCTTGCGGCGCAACTCTTCTTCTACCAGCCGTCTCTCATCAATATAGTCTTTAATGCGTTGAATTTGCTGAGAAAGAATTACAATTTCGGAAGGGCCTTTTTCTGGCAGCCTGATTTTGCGCTGCCCACGGGCAATGCGTGCCGCCGCACGGGAAAGCTGCTCCACCGGCTGCACCACCAGCGTACGCACCAGCCATAAAATACTCAGCAGAAAAGCGGCGGTCACCCCCAGTTGCAGCAGGCGTGGCATCAGCACTCCCCGCGCAAAACGAAAGACCGCTTTGTTGCTATAGGCTGTCACAATGAAATACGGATACTGGCGGGAGGGTAGGGCATAGGCCAGTGCGGAGGATGCATCAATCAATTGCCCGTTCGCATCCGCTTTTCCCGTTTGCATGGCAATCGGCCTAAACAGGCGCATCAACTCATCCGAGGTCAAAAAATCCTGCTGCCTACTCTGGGTACTTAACGGCTTCAGGTTTTGATTGAGAATGGCGAACATAATATCTTTTTTGCCAATCATCCGCTGTATACGGGATGTCATGCCGCCAATATCAAGTGATATCAATAAAGTGCCACGGTATTTTCCCTGTGCATCCGTCATACCCAGTGCTACCGGCAAAACCCATTTACCCGATGTTCTGCCCTGAATGGGCGCCCCTAAATGCACTTGCCACGGCACAGCCGTCGCTGCTTTCTGGTAATCTCTATCTTTCACATCCACCGGTCGTGTATGCACCCCGGCGTTACTGCTGATACTGATTTGACCGTTGCTGTCAATAAATGCCAACAAACCATATAAGTCCGGACGGGTATCGTAGGTATGCAGCAACTCTGCAATCGGTTCCAGTTCATCAAATCCACTACGCTTCAACTGACGCGCCATGCTATGCAATAAATGCTCGGTATTTTCCAGCGTATTCCCCAGCAGAGCATCAATGCGGGCGTTTTCGGCGGACAGTTGTTCCTGCACCTGCTGGCGTGCAGTTTCCAGCGCGTCAAAGGTCACCCACACAGCCAACAGGCACATAGAGGTCAAAATCACTCCCGCAAGGGCACGAAAATCCTTCAGTAACGATGAATCCGCGCGTAGATAACGGAGCACACCTCTTCCCCTTGCTTGCTATGTTGGCCAATGGCAGCCAGACGCACCACCACATTATATGGTCATGACCACGCCAAACTACTCAATATTTACGCCGGATGCAACGCCCATAGCAGTTGCCTCTGCAAGTTTATACCCGCCCGTCTGCATGCACCCGTTGCGCTTTGTGTAAAATGCATGCAACAAGTGCTTGCCAAAATGCAGTTTGGCGTTAATTTGCACCCTCTTGATCCGCCATTGATGGCACAAGCATGACCCGCTTATCGTCTACCCGCTTATCGTGTATTGATGCAGATGACCCGTCCTGAGACTCCCACGGCCGCCACCCAACCCGCCTCCATCCCGCAAGGGGATGCACTGGTGCAGGCAATACTACGCCTGAAGCGTGAGATGAACGCCGTCATCCTCGCCCATTATTATCAGGAAGGCGAGATACAGGATATTGCAGATTTCATTGGCGATTCATTGGATCTCTCGCGCAAGGCCGCCAGTACAGATGCGGATGTGATTGTCTTTTGCGGTGTCCGTTTTATGGCGGAGGTCGCCCACATTCTCAGCCCGCAAAAACAGGTGCTCCTACCGGATATGGAAGCGGGCTGCTCGTTGGAAAGCGGCTGCGAAGCAGAGGCATTTAAAGCCTTCCGTGCTCAACACCCCAACCATATTTCCCTAACCTACATCAATTGCTCGGCGGAGGTCAAAGCGGCATCGGATATTATTGTCACCTCCTCCAATGCGGAGGCCATTATCCGCCAGATCCCGCCAGAAAAACCCATCCTCTTTGCGCCGGATCGCCATTTGGGACGCTACCTGCAACAAAAAACCGGCCGCGACATGCTGCTGTGGAACGCCGCCTGTATCGTCCATGAAACTTTCTCGGAAAAAGAACTGGTCAAACTGAAAGAGCGCCATCCACAGGCGCGCATCATTGCCCATCCAGAATGTCCGGAAGCGTTGCTGGCACACGCTCACCATGTCGGCTCCACCTCATCGCTCCTGAAATATACGGAAGAGCATGCGGGGCAAGAGTTTCTGGTACTGACCGAACCCGGCATCATCCATCAGATGGAGCAGCGTTCCCCCGGTAGCCGTTTCATTCCCGTCCCCGGTGCGGATGGCAATTGCAACTGCAACAACTGCCCTTTCATGAAACTGAACACCATGGAGAAGCTCTATCTCTGCATGGTCAACCGCAGCCCTACCATCACCCTGCCAGAAGATATCCGGCTGCAAGCCAAACAATCGCTGGATAAAATGCTGGAAATGTCTGCCTCCGTGCAAGGCGGTGGGCTGACCAAAGGCGCGTGAGTGACTTTTCCTAAGCTTTCGGCTCGGCCTACTCCGCTTCGCAGGGGCTACGCGGGCTTCAGGCTATCATATTTTACCTTGGCACCCACCGGGTGTTTTCTTTACGCCTTACGCCGCCATGAAGCGCGCTGTCCTGCCGGAGGCAGGCCCTTAAAATTGTCATTCCGGGCCTGACCCGGAATCCATGTATCCTCTTGCGCAAACCTTTGCTTGGCTCCGCTCAATGCCCCAAGATCTGCTGCTTCAATACGCCCGCGTCTCTGGCAAAAAGCCCGGTATATCCATGCCATCTGCCTGCATCACGACCGGACGAGAGGTCACCTGCATTGCCGTGCCGTCCCAACCCGCCAGCGAATGTTTCAGCCATTGTGCATCATCCCGCGCCGGATAGTCCGTGCGATAATGCGCTCCCCGGCTTTCTTCCCGTGCGAAGGCAGATGCCGCACAAGCCAGCCCTTGCAATAACAGGTTTTCCAGTTCCAACAACGCCATGGCTTCTGTATTCCAGATGCGGCTGCTATCCCGCAATGCCCATTCCGTGCTTTGTTGCTGCAAAGCCATTAATCCCTGCACGGCCTCCGCCAGTCCATCCCCCTGACGGTGAATGCCCAGTTTATGCCGTGTGATCTGATGCAACGCCTGACGTGCCTCGGTCGGGGTTAGCCCCTGCTTTGGGCGTTGCCACAGTCGCGCAAGTCGCTCCAATGCGGGGTGGCGTTGTATGTTCGCTTCAGCAATCTCTCCCCGCTGAATCATGTCTTGGGCGGTTTCTCCTGCTAATTTGCCGAACACCACCAGATCCAATAATGAATTACATCCCAGCCGATTTGCCCCATGCACAGAGTTACAGGCCGCTTCTCCCACCGCTAACAGGCCGGGCACGGTCGCATGCGGGTTATCTCTGGTTGGGCGGATAACCTGACCCAGTGCATTCGCGGGAATCCCTCCCATGGTGTAATGCACGCACGGCACCACGGGAATCCACTCCCGCGCCGCATCCACTCCGGCAAATCGCCGCGCCAGATCCATGACGGTGGGGAGCTTACTATGGTGGGTTTCCGCTGGCAGATGCGTCACATCCAGCCACACATGCGCCCCATCCTCTCCGGCTCCACGTCCTTCTGCCACTTCCTGTGCAATAGCACGGCTAATCACATCGCGGGATGCCAAATCACGGTAGCTGGGTGCATATCGCTCCATAAAACGTTCACCGGCTGCATTGCGCAACATGCCGCCTTCTCCCCGTGCGCCTTCCGTAATCAGGCAGCCAGAACCATACAGCCCCGTCGGGTGAAACTGAATAAACTCCATATCCTGTAGCGGAATCCCCGCCCGCAATGCCATGGCATTGCCATCACCGGTGCAAATGCTGGAAGCTGTGGTATCCGGGTAAAGCTGACCAAAACCACCTGTGGCCAGAATCACAATCTTCGCCCGTACCTCCCACAGTTCACCACTGTTCATTTCCCAACACACCACACCACCGCATGCGCCGCGCTCATCCATCAGCAAATCCAGTGCCAGCACTTCTTCCCACAGGGTCGCGCCCGCTTTCAGGGCTTGCTGGTGCAGAGCATGTAAAATGGCATGTCCTGTCCGGTCGGCGGCAGCGCAAGCGCGGTACGCCAGTTCACCCTTGCCAAAATGGGTGGACTGCCCCCCATAAACCCGTTGATAAATTTTGCCTGCTGCATCACGGGTGAAGGGCACGCCAAAATGCTCCAGCTCCACAATTGCATCGCGGGCATGACGGGCGAGGGTGGCAATCGCATCCTGATCTCCCAACCAGTCAGACCCCCGTACGGTATCATACATCAGCCATCGCCAGTCATCTGGCGTGACATTACCCAGTGGAGCGTTAATCCCTCCCTGTGCGGCGACCGTATGGCTGCGGGTACATGGTACCTTGCTGATGCATAAGGTGCGCAAACCCTGTTGCAGGCAGGCCAGCGTTGCACGCATGCCTGCACCGCCCGCGCCAATAATCGCTACATCGGTAGAGAGAGTCTGGATGGATGATTGCATTTCCCGCGAACCGGCTTACAACAAGGGTGCTTTGCATCGTCAACATGCATAACGCGCTCAGACTGTGCCGAAATGGGAGAAGAAATGCAAATTATTTCACCAACCTGGTTATTGCAGCAACCAGACGTCCAGCAACTTCTCACCCTTGCCCTGCAAGAAGATATCGGGCAGGGGGATGCCACCTCGCAGGCGTTACTATCGCCTTTGCAAACCGCCAGCCTGACCATGGTGACTCGCCAACCGATAGTGGTTGCCGGTTTACCCATTGCCGCAGCGGTCTTCCAGCGGCTGGATGCCCGCTGCCAGTGCACACCACTACGGCAGGAGGGTGCCTATGTGCCAGCAGGTACCGCGCTCATGCGTATCGAGGGGCAGGCACAGGCCTTACTTTCAGCAGAGCGCACGGCGCTCAACTGGCTGCAACGCATGTGCGGTATCGCCACACTCACCCGCCGTTATGCGCAAGCCATTGCCCACACTCCCTGCCGTTTGCTGGATACCCGTAAAACCATTCCCGGTCACCGCCTGACGGATAAATACGCCACCCGTCTGGGTGGTGCACAGAACCATCGTATCCGGCTGGATGACCGGGTGATGATTAAGGATAACCATATCGCGCTGCATGGCTCGCTGACGCAGGCGGTGCATCAGGCACAACTGGCACTACAGGGCAGGGGGATTGCCATAGAGGTGGAGTGTGACACACTGCCACAAGTGCAGGAGGCACTCGCCTGCCAGCCGGATTATATTCTGTTGGATAATATGCCCCCGGCCATGCTGCAAAAAGCGGTTGCCATGCGTGCATCTCAGCCAGCCTATACCGCCATCCGGCTGGAAGCATCCGGCGGTGTCACCCTGCAAACCATTGCCGCCATCGCGGAAACCGGGGTCGATTATATCTCGGTCGGCGCACTCACCCATTCCGCTACCGCTGTGGATATAGGCTTGGATGTCGTGGTGAAATAAAGTGTTGATGGTCCCGTTTAACCGTTTTCTTCGCCCCCACCCGGCCTGCTAGCCGTCGTTCTCCTGCTCCACGCCTTCCGGGATAGCGGTCATGCCTGCGCAGGCAGGCACAATCTTAAAACTGCCCCAGCACCGCTGTCAGTTTTTCTTTCAATACATTCGCGGTGAAAGGCTTCACAATGTAATTGGAAACCCCAGCCTGCTTGGCAATAATCACGTTTTCTGTCTTGCTTTCGGCGGTCACCATAATAAACGGCAGCGCCTTGGTTTTTTCTTCTGCCCGTACACGCTTCAAAAGCTCCAGCCCGGTCATAGGCTCCATGTTCCAGTCAGAAATAATCAGCCCATACTGCTTGGTTTTCAGCTTTTCCAGTGCCATTGTGCCATCAGTTGCTTCATCCACATTGTTAAAACCAATCTGGTTCAGCAGGTTGCGCACAATACGCAACATGGTTTTGTAGTCATCAACAATTAGCACATTCATAGACTTATCAACGGCCATGGAACATATTCTCCTGAAAAACGTAAGCGGCAGCATAGCAGGTTAAACATTGTTATGCTTCCATCCTTAGCGCAGGAATATCACCAAACCATTAAAAAAATACTGGCCAGTCTCCCTCTTCATGCATACCCCGTGGTTCGCTGCTTTCGCCAGCGCAGAGACATGCTACATGCCGGGCGGTGGGGGAGGGGCATCAGCTTCAAGCGGGGCGGTTGTACCTTCCGGCTGCATCTCCGGCAAGCGGCGGCGCTCTGCCAGCTCCTGCGTGATTTCTTTGGCGCGGGTGGGTGACATTTTAGCTAATATAGGTGCCAGTTTCCGCTCAGGCATATTGCTCACCACTTCCAGCAGAATATCCAGATCAATTTCCTCAAAAATACGGGCAGCATCCTTGGCTTTCATATTTTCATAAATCTTGACCAGACTGCGAATTTTTTCCTGCTCTTTTTCTTTGTACAGGTTCAGCAGTTTTTGAATATCTTCGCGTGTTTTTTGCAATTCTGCCAGCTTGGTGTCCAGACGATTCTCGGTTGCCCGAATCAGGTTTTCTTTCAAGACCAGCTCGGCTTTTTCTGCATCAATTTCTTCCCGGCGTTTGCTCAGGCTTTTTAAAATATCCAACTCAATATCGGAGTATTGGCAGCTCTCTGGTGCTTTTTTTTCCTCTCCCTCTGCGGCTGCTCCCTCTTGCAGCGGGTCTTGCCCTTCTTCCGATGTGGCTACCTCCGCCTTTTCTTCAGCCTCCTCATCTTCTCCCTCTTTCCCCTCATTTTCTTCGTCGGCCTTTTCTTTTTTATTGTCAGACTTTTCCTCTTTTTCTTTTGGTTCCGAAGAGGCATTTTTTTCCGTAGCCTTCGCATCGGGAGAGCTACCGCTGCCGTTTTCTGCGCTGGCCATGGAAGAGAGAATATTCTCCGCCCCTTCCATAGAGCCGGTGGAGGCAATTTCCACCGCTTTCAGGCTGGCAATTAGCCCCAATGCTGACATGGTGAGGGGTAATACGCGCATGGCTACAGACCTTTACGTTTGCGCAGTGCTTCCAGTAATTCCTGCTCCGCACGGCTGGTGGGGCGGCGGTCAGAGGGGGCGGCCGGTTTTTCATCCATGCCCGCCGTGGATTTACCATACGCAGGTTTCATGCCAGTCGGTTCAGGCTTGGCGGCAGGGCGGGAGGGCGTGGCTTCTGCAGCGGTGGCCTTGCGCTCTTCCGGCAGGACATCCCGCGCCTGCTGAATCTGTGCCGTCAGCCGATCCGCCACCTTGCCAGCTTTATCCATAATGTAGCTCATATCATCTGCCAGAAACTCGGCTTTCTCAATCTTCACCTGCAACTTGTCTATCACAGCCTGACTGGCCTGCTTCATATCAATCACACTGCGTTCCGCACGTTCGGTAGAGTGGTTAAAGCCCTCAATCACCCGTGCCAGTTCGCCCTTGCTGTCACGTATGACACGCAACAGACGGTTCAGCCGCCAGCAATAGCCAATGGTCGCCAGCAGCAATACAATAATCACTGTATCTACCAGAAACCCCACATCCACCCTCATAGGGACTCCCCTTCCTTTTCCGGCTCCAGATAGCGTTTAATACGCACAGCAATCTGGTCTTTGCTGCGCCCCACTTCTCCGGCTAGCAGCTTCACGCCTTCGCATTGCAAAATCACTTCTTTATCAGGGGGAGAATCCATCAAAATAGTGCTCCCCACTTTAAAGCGCATTACATCCCCCAGCTTGATGGTTTTTTCATCCAGCACGGCTTCAATGGACACATCTGTCTGGCGCACTTCCTGCCCCATATAGGACTCCCAGACAGAGTCGCGCCCAAATTTCTCTCCCATGAACATCTGCAACAGCAGATCCCGAATCGGCTCCAGCGTCGCATGCGGCAACAAAATTTCCATGTTGCCACCGCGTTCTTCCATATCAATACGTAGCCGTATTAGAATAGCCGCATTACCGGGGCGGGCAATGGTGGCAAAGCGCGGGTTGGTCTCCAGCCGGTCCACCTGAAATGTCACTGGGCTAATCGGGTCAAATGCGGCGCTCATATCCGCCAGCGCCACATCCACCATGCTTTTAATCAGTTCCTGTTCAATCGTGGTGTAGGGACGCCCTTCAATCCGCACCGGACGATTAGCACGCCGCCCTCCCAGCAATACATCCACCCCGGAATAAATCAGGGAGCTATCCACCGTGACCAGCCCATAATTTTCCCATTCCTGTGCCTTAAACACAAACAACAGGGCGGGTAGGGGGATGGAATTCAGGTAATCGCCAAACCGCAACGATGTCATGGAGTCAATGCTTACATCCACGTTGTCGGACAGGAAGTTGCGCAAACTGGTCGAAAGCATCCGCACCAGCCGGTCAAACACCACTTCCAGCATCGGCAGTTTTTCATAGGCCATCAAGGCCTTGTCTAAAATCGCATTAATACCGGAGTAATTATCCCCGCCTACGTCTCCGCTATCAAACCCCAACAGGCTGTCAATCTCGTCCTGATTCAGAACCCGTGCCGCATCTTCTTTGCTGAATCCGCCGCCTTTCTCTTCGCCATCACCCCCCTGATTCAGCATGGCTTCCCATTCGGCAGCGGCATCTTCGCCAGCTTCTCCGCCGTTACCTTCCTGCTGTTTCAGCATAGCCTCCCACTCGGCGGCAGCATCGGCATCTGCGTCTTTCTCTTCGGCCTGCTGTTGATCCTGCGGCATATCGGCCACGGTTACCTCTCTCTATCCTATCCATCCTGAAAAGCCACGGGCACCGCGACTTCCCAATCCTGTCCCTACTGGGTTATCATCTCCTTGAATAAAATATCATTCACCTTGGCGGGAAAGACGGTTTTATTCACACGCAATAACAATTCTTCCCGTAGGCGGTATATTCCGGCAGAGCCTTCCAGATCACTTTTGCGCAACTCCCGCAGATACACCTGAAAACTATCCATAATGCGTGGGCGCATCTGGTCAACGATTTTCAATGCCTCCTGATCCGGCAATTCCAGTGTGACAGAAAGTTTCAGAAAATGGGTTTTGCTTCCCTTGTCATTCAGGTTCACGACAAAATCCGGCAAGTCATAGAAGACCACTCCCGGTACAGGAGGCGCTTCCCCCGCAGCACCTTCGCCATGACCGGCGTCTCCATGCGCTGCTTCAGTGCCATGCTCTTCTGTGGTTTCTGCATGCTCGGCTTCTTTTTTGTCTTTTGCATCACCGGATCCGATGAAAAAGAAATAGCCACCCGCCATCAGGGCGACCAATACCACCACACCTACCGCTAGAAAAATCAGCTTTTTCTTATTTTTGCCGCCACCGTGCGATAGTTCACCGTCGCCCTCATGTTCCCCCTGTTGGGTGGGGGCGTTGTCCTTCAGTGCCATTGCTCGTTGCTCCTGCCAAACGCTGTCCTATTCTGCGGTTTGCAACCGACACCATGCAATTCTCCGGCCAACCGGATGGTTCACATGGTTTTTGCCCGTTCACAAACGTCCATGCAAAGCGCATTTCTCGTATCCAACGGGACAAGCCACGAAGGACGAGGCACACACTTTGCACCCGGCGATATTTGCCGATGCAGAATAACCTACCGTATATTGTGCCACATCCCAAATGATTTTACCAGCACTACCAGATATGGCGACGGTTCGTTCGTATCGGCTGGTGCATCCATGCCCCCTCAGTATCATGTTTCGTGGGTGTTTTGTTGTCTGCCAGCCTTCTACAAACTCCTGTGCTTTGGTTTAACCGTCTTTATTTTATGTTTTTTTCTAAAATGGCACGGCTTATGCATAATCTGTCCTGCAATCATGCCGCCCCACATGCGCATCATGCATTGAAAGGATTTCACGTCATGGATAATTCCATTTACATCGCCACATCCCGTCAGGGGGTTATGTTCCGCAAACTGGATGTGCTGGCCAATAATCTGGCCAACATGAACACCCCTGCTTTTAAAGATAACGTCACCATGATTACGGACTGGACCGTCAATAACGGTAACCAGCAATATGTTTCTTTCGCGCAGGATGTGAGCTTGTTTCGGGATGCCCGCACCGGTGCCTTGAAACAAACCAGCAATCCGCTGGATATTGCCATTGATGGCCCCGGCTACCTGACCATTCAGACACCGCAGGGCAACCGCTATACCCGTGCGGGTGACCTGAAGCTGGACCCCAATGGCACGCTGGTGACCCATGATGGTTTTCCGCTGCTGGATGTCGGTGGCCAGCCCATCCTGATCCCCGATAACATCCGCGAACTTTCCTTCGGGGATGATGCGACCGTGCGTGGGGATGGTAACGTGCTGGGAGAGCTGGCACTGGTGCAGTTTGATGATGACCAGAAAATGGAACGTGCGGGACTGCGCATGTACCGTACCGACCAACAACCCCGTCGGGCAGAAGGCGTGCGCATTGCGCAAGGCTATATTGAAGAATCCAACGTAGAGCCGGTGGTAGAACTGGCGGAGATGATCAAGACCAACCGTGGCGTCAGCGGCGTCACCAAGTTCATTGAAACCGCCTATGACCTGGAGCAGCGCGCCATGCGTGCCTGGTCCGGCAATGGCAATAACTAATCCTTCAGGCGGCACATAAGGAGTACACGACATGCGCTCACTCAATATCGCAACCACCGGCATGGTAGCCCAGCAAATGAACATCGAGGTGGTTTCCCAAAACCTCTCCAACATGACCACCACGGGCTATAAACGCCAAAAAGCGGAGTTTCAGGATCTCCTCTATCAGGATTACCGGCGCGTAGGCTCCAATTCCTCCAATGTGGGGACAATTGTGCCTACCGGTATGCAAATGGGGTTAGGGGTGAAGCCCGGCGCCGTGAACCGCATTCTGGAGCAAGGCACCATTGTACGGACGGAAAACCCGCTGGATATCGCCGTTCAGGGGCGCGGTTACCTCATGATTACCCTGCCCCCTAACGGTGATACAGCCTACACCCGCGATGGTACCTTCAAAATCAGCCCGGAAGGGGAAATCGTTACCTCAGACGGGTATCAGGTGCAGCCAGGTATCATTATCCCGGAGAACGCAGTGGATGTGATTATCTCCAATAACGGCGAAGTGCAGGTCAAGATTCAAAATCAGGTCGAATACCAAACACTGGGGCAACTGGAACTAACCACCTTCATCAACCCGGCAGGTCTGGAAGCGATAGGTAATAACCTGTTTCTGGAAACCCCAGCCTCCGGCCAGCCCATTGTCAGCATCCCCGGTGAGAATGGCGTGGGCACCCTGCTACAAGGGTTTCTGGAAAACTCTAACGTCGATCCGGTCACGGAAATTACACAAATGATCGTCTCGCAACGCGCCTATGAAATGAACTCCAAAGTCATCAGCACATCCGATGAAATGATGCAAGCCGTCAGCAACCTCAAATAACCCTCTACATCAACGGGTGGCACATCGCCACCCATCTAAACAATAGGCGGAGAACTGCCATGCAACGGGAAAACACCTCACAGCAAAACCGCCAGCAACAACAATTGCTGGAGTTAAAAGTCTATATGGCTCTGGCCTTGCTCATGGTGCTGGCTTTGTTACTCAGCATCACCAAAGCAGCTTTCGCGCTGGATGATATGCAACTACCCGCGCATCTTCCCGCTGCCGACAGCACACTTGCCGCAACAGGGCAGGGGGGCACGGCAGGCTGGCACACGATGCCCCTGCAACCAGTGGCAACCTTACCGCAGGATACCGCCATTCCTGCCGCCTACGGTATAGAAGATAGCTTGCCGCCTCAACATGCACAGGTGCAAACACAGGCCATGCCCGCGGAACTGTCGAACAGCAGCAGCCCACTTGTCAAAGAGGTAACCGTAGACGATGCCAGAGCCTGTATGACCCGCCTGTTACAGCAGCAGTTGGATAATACGGCTGTACATCTGAAATTGCAGGGTAGCCTGCGCCCCATTCTGTGGCGAGGCAAGCAGGAAGGACAAATGACCTGTTTCATCACACGCCATACCCCAGAGCAACATTGGCTGGAAGCCAGCATCCGTATTCGCTCTCCGCATACGGGGGAAGATATGACGACCCCTCTCAGCCTGAGTGCCCATTATGACATCTGGCATCGTCTGCCCACCCTGACCCGCAAAATGCGCACCGGAGAAATCATCACAGAGCAGGATATCCAATGGAAAGCCCTTTCCCCTTCTGCCATTCACACAGATCATCTGACCGAACTGACCGAGATTATCGGCAAAACGCCTAAAACCACTCTGGTTGCAGCACAACCCATTCGCAGCAATCAATTGCAAACCCCACCCATTATCCATAAGAACGATATGGTCAGCATGGTCTTTCGCAAACATAATCTGGAAGTGAAAGCCACAGGCACAGCCATGGAGTCCGGTGCAGAAGGGGATATTATTTCCATCCGCAATGTGGATAGTTACAAACTCATTCGTGGTCTGGTGCGTGATCGTGGACTGGTGGAAGTCATGTCTCCACCAGCGTTGCAACAAGCCGCCCAGCGCATCAGCCAGTAACGGCAGGAGAAATAGACCATGTCCAGCACATTATCCTCTTTCAGCCGTAGCACATCTCTGGTTCCCCTTGTCTGTGCCTTGCTGCTGTTGCCCGCCTGCAATACGGTAGAACGCTTGCAGCGTGTCGGCACAGAACCGCCTCTGGCCAGAGTAGAAAACCCCACTGAGCGGGAACAATACCAGCCCATCAGCTGGCCCGCCCCCAAAGCACAACCCGTTCCGCCTAAAGGAGCCAATTCTCTCTGGCAACCGGGTGCCAAAGCCTTCTTCCGTGACCAACGGGCGCGTCAGGAAGGGGATATCCTCACGGTCATGATTGAAATTAACGATCAGGCACAAATGGACAACAATACCCAAAGTGATCGCAGCGCATCAGAATCCATGCAAATACCTGCAGTGGCAGGTTTAGAGAATAAAATCTACGGCATCCTACCCGGTCAGGATAATCCTGCGAACATGTTTGACATTACCAATGAATCTCAGGCACAAGGGCAGGGGCGCATCAACCGTCGCGATCGTATCCGTACCAATATTGCTGCACTGGTGACACAGGTGCTGCCCAACGGCAATCTGGTCATCAGCGGTAAGCAGGAAGTCCGTGTGAATTACGAGCTACGGGAAATTGGGGTGGAAGGGGTGGTCAGACCGGAAGATATTTCCGCCAATAATTCCATTGACCTCTCCAAAGTGGCGGAAGCCCGTATCACCTACGGCGGCCGTGGCACCCTTAGCGATCGCCAGCAACCGCGCTACGGACATCAGTTGATAGATATCCTCTCGCCGTTCTAGTTTCCTTGGTTTCGCTCGGTTGTGTTATTCCCTCCTTGCTCGACTCCTGTCTCGCAAATGAGGGCAGCTCAGGGCTGGTTCGGGCTTGCTAGCCCTCACCTGACACAACCGTTGGCGTGGCTTCGCCCCTCTCGCTGACGCTCGGCTCAAAGGCTCGCACTCCTGTGCTCGCTTCTTGTCCCTCGCATAAACTTTTCCTTGGCTCCATTCGGCTTACTAGCCTCATTCCGCGTCGGCACTGCGTGCCTCTCGCTGACGCTCGCTGAAGGCTCGCACTCCTGTGCTCGCTTCTTGTCCCTCGCATAAATTATTCCTTGGCTCCATTCGGCTTACTAGCCTCATTCCGCGTCGGCACTGCGTGCCTC
>CAZIGK010000020.1:21557-33895 GCA_964538615.1 uncultured Rickettsiales bacterium
TCGCTGACGCTCGCTAAAGGCTCGCACTCCTGTGCTCGCTTCTTGTCCCTCACACCGCACCCACACCCGTCATGCCTGCGCAGGCAGGCATCCACGCAGTTCTTTTCCTTTCCTTCGGTGGCCATCTTCCCTTCCGTCACTCCAACGCAAAAAGGCCATGCAAAAAAATGCACGGCCTTTTGAAGATGTATGGCAACGGCTTAACTTTTGCTTATGCAGAAGACGCATTTGACTTTATGGTCAAATCTGTGCGTATCCCCTTGTAAAAAAGCAAAAAATAACCCTACAGAGCCGAATTAGCCCTGACGAGCCTTCATGCGAGGATTCTTTTTGTTAATAACGTAGATACGTCCTTTGCGACGAATCACGCGGCAGTTTTTATCACGCTTTTTAGCAGATTTCAGTGAGCTAAGGACTTTCATAATCTCATTCCGTTTCATGTCGGTGTGACAAGTGAAGGGGTTGTATAAAAACTAACAACCCCCAAGTCAAGTATATTTCGCAAATCCATGCGATGTTTTCGCCCAAAAATACGGTCGCCGCATCATATCCACCACCGCCATATAGGCTGCGATGGAATGCAATAACCAATATAAGGGAAATAACAGGCAAGGCCACGCTGAGAGCCTGTATCTTTTGGGTAGCCGTCGCATGGTTCGTGTTGCCTGCCATGCCTGTAACAGATGCAGCAGTACGCTGGCTAGCAATGCGCCATAACCACACCAAAGCAGGCTGTCATGCACCACCCAGTTCCCTTGCAGCCAGCCACAGGCACCTGCTAACCAATAGGCCAGTAGCCAGGGGGTCAGTAAAAACAATAGACAAGGCCCCGCGACAAATAAACAAACCGTCATCCATTGTCCCATACCATGCTGCTTTACCCATTGCCCCGCCATACGCCGATGCACCAGATAGGTGGTCATGTAGCCTTTCACCCAGCGGCTACGCTGCTTCAGCCATGCCCGAATGTGAATAGGCGCTTCCTCCCAGGTACGACTTTGCAGCATGCGGGTGCGTCCCCCTGCGGTATAAAGCCGCAATCCAAGATCTGCGTCCTCGGTGACATTATACGCATCCCAAGCAAGCAACTGCTCGAGATCCCGCCGCCGAAAGTGGTTACTGGTACCTCCCAAGGGAATCGGCAGGTGGCGGGTCGCCATTCCCGGCAGCATTAATTCAAACCAGCAGGCATATTCCAGTGCAAACAGCCGCGTAAGAAGATTCTGGGAGTGATTTTCATAATTCAGACGCGCCTGCACACACAAGAAAGGCTGCTCTGCGTGGTGATGAAAATGCATGGCGGCTTCACGCAACTGTCCAGCTTCTGGTTTGTCTTCCGCATCGAAAATGGTAATCAATTCGCCACGAGCATAGCGCAACGCGATATTCAGTGCTTTGGGTTTAGTACGTGGAGAACTATCGGCAATGCGTATTATTTCAATCCAGGCTTCCGGTTGCATCCCGGCAATCGCACGGTATGTGGCATCATCCTCCTGTTCTAACACCAGCAACACCTGCAGACGATCTCTAGGGTAGTCCAAACCACGTAAGGCCTGCAACAATTGGGGCACCACGGACGCCTCATCATACAGGGCAATCAATACGCTGTAGGTGGGTAATTGTGCGGCATGTAAGGGCAGGGGGATAGGTTTTTGTTGATGCATCAGCCGTATGCCAGCCACGCTTGCCCAACCCTTAAAGCCAATGGTTGCCACAATCACCACACATACCAGAACATATGCCGCATGCATGCCCCATGCCCCCATACCACAGGCCAATACAGAGAAAACCCCCATCGTCAGGAGATATCTCCAGCCCATGCTGTGCCAGCGCAGGGTGGCTGCGGTTGCCTCTGGCTGTTGCTGCTTTAATCGGTCAGTGGCATGTTGCGTATCTTCTAGCTGAAAACGCTGCTGCAACACCTCCCGCACATCCCGTGGGCACGTCCAGACCGTGACATAACGGTAGCCAAATTTTTGCCTGGCCCATGTCAGCAGTTCAGCCGTTTCTGACGTGACTGCCAACACCTGATAACCGTTTACCACCCGCCAGGGAACACATTGCAGTCGCACATAATCCGCATGGTCATCTGCGTGGCTACAGGCCGGGTCAGGGGAATGCAGTAACATATTAATGAAGGGTTTTCCCTGTTGTTCAGCTAATGCCTGATACATCCAGATCGGCTTACAGGCTCCCTGTTCGATCAAAATCTGTCCTAGCGGCACACGCCGTACCGCCTGTTCATGTAATGCTTCGGCCAGTGTCTCCGGTGTAATGGCTCCCTTGCGTATCAGTAGCTCTCCCAGACGGCCAGAGGGCGCCTGCGTCATCACCTGAACGCGCTCTCCCTTTCGCGTCATACCTCTATCCACAAGGCTTATGGTTATATTGCATTATGGACTCGCCAGTCCATTTCCTTGGCCAGCTATAAAGGATTTTGAAGGTATGTGCATCCTAAAATTGTTTGGCTATTCCCACATACACGCCACCCCCGCGCCCGGTTTGCCGAGCTGAAATATGGCGGTAATACCCCAGACGCACAGCACGGGAGGCATCTGGCCAACTCCAACTCATATCAGCGGAGATGCGCGTCAAATCAAAATCCTGCGCATTGGTGATGAAAGGGGACGCTGGATCCGGGTCTATTGCATCCACATGTGATGCGCTGGCACCTAAGGTGATCCGATCATTTAACCGCAGCCCTCCTGCCAGCACCGCCAGCCATTGGTCTGCACGGTCATCTCCTCGCCAACGGTAGCCCAGTCCTGCATCCATAAACCAGTTGTAGCTGCCCATCATGCCGCTCCAACCTTCATGAAGTCGTAGCTCAGCCTCCGGAAAGGGGGTGCCAATTTCCGGCAAACTTCGCTGCTGATCGCGCCAGCCCGGGGCATACCATAGCTCCAGTGCCGTGGCTTCAGCATCCCCCCGCCGCAGTTGATAGCGTATCCCTGCCATCATGTCGGCTAAACCTGCGTTTTGCTCTTCTGTCTGTCGTAAGGTACTATATTGGTTCAGTTGCTGTTGGCTCATACTACCCAGCAATGTCCAGTCATCACTCAGCCCATAGGCGGCATATTGCTGTAGCATCCATTTTTCAAAGCGAGGGGTCGCCAGCCTCGCGCCATTTTTTTCAATATAGGTGCGGGTCGTGTAATAATGCGCATCCTGAATAAACTGCCCCTTCCCCTCAGGCAATGTCCATGCACCCGCCCATACCGATGAAATATGCATCACCTCAATGGAGAAAAACAGTGCCAGACACACTACCCCTGACCGAGCCGTCTTTCGCAAGGCTTGCTGTTTCCTGCCTTCTCGCATATTCCCCGCATGCCCCAATAGGCATGCCCCTCCACCATTATTCGTCGTTATTTTGTTAAGCGTGTTTGTCTTCGCTGCTGCTCAGTTCGCATGCCCTGCCATTACCCACATATCTCCCACGTGCTTTGTTGGCGCATAGCATGTCAGTCAAACGTTATCCGGTGTGTATGTTCATACAAGGGTGCTTGTTGGCACCACATACATGAGAATAGATAGCCTTTTACGTTACGCAACCAGCTTGGCAGGAATCGCAGCAATCGCCTCATCCAGCATGTGAGATGCTTTTCCACCCACATTTTGTTGAATCAGCTGGGTTGCCGCCTGCATGGAAAGGTTCACCACTTGCTGCTGAATATCTTTTGCCGCCACTTCTTCTGCATGGGCAATTTTTTGCATGGCCTGCTGAATACGCTTGTTCAACACCTGCTCCAAATGCGCTTCTGCTTCTTTCAACAGATGCGCCGCTTCTTCCTTAGCATGCGACAGCATTTCATCCGCCTCCGCCTGCGCTTCCCGGTGTTTGCGCTGGTAGGAAGCCAGCAGGCTTTGTGCTTCTTCACGCAGGCGCACAGCCTCATCCAATTCTTCCCTAATCCGCTCAGAACGCTTGTCTAAAGCCGCAGCAACAGCCCGAAAAATCGGTTTGACCGCAAAGAACAGAAAAATGAAAAACGCAACAGAAACCCAAGTCGCGGGATTTTGTAACAACGCATCCATGCTCATGCCCCTTTCACTGCTACGGTCTGCATTTGTGCCTGTACCTCTTTGGTTCCAGGCTGGCTACCGGTCATTTTTTTCACAATTTCCTGCACCAGTGCGATAGACTGTTCTTCCAGTGCCCCCAATGCCTGCGTGCGTGCTTCAGCAATACGTTTTTCCGCTTCTGCCAATTGCTTTTTTAACGATGTTTCAAGCTTGGCACTGCGCTCTTCCTGTAGTTTAGATATTTTCTGCTCCACCTGCGCAAAGGTCTCCGCTGTACGGGTATGCGCCTGTTTTAGCAGCAACTCATACTCGTGATGGGTTTTCTCTGCATCCAGTTGCAATTCAGATGCCCGCTCCAAATCGTGCCGCACGCGGGATTGCCGATGCTCTAACACATTCTCAATCGCCGGAATCAGGCGATTTTTCATCATCAGGTACAGCAGGGTAAAGCTGATTGCCAGCCACACCCATTGCCCAACAAAGGTATCCACATTAAATTGGGGCATGCCTGCATTGGCAGAGGAGGGGGCGTGCCCCGTTTCTGCTTGTAAATCAGCCGCTACTTCCATTTCTTCAATCACCGGGTTGCCATTTGTCATTACCGGCTCCACAACCATATCCTGCGCAACAGCAGGCTGTTGTATGTCATTCACTTGCGCGATCATCACGCCATGCCCGGCAGAAGCTTGAGCCATTGTCATGAACCTATGTTACTGAAGAAAAAGAAACTTATTTATATAAGGCTGCGTTGCGACAGAAGATAATACGCTTACCATCTTCCCCGGTGTCATATCGGCCTCTGCCGCACCGCATCCCCATCAGGTCGTCGGGTTGATTAGCCGAACAAAATCATTGCAATAGCAACGAACGCCAGCAGACCCATGAATTCCGCCAGACCCGCGCCTACGAACGCGTATTTGGACATTTTGGGTTCCGCAGCAGGGTTTCGGGCAACGCCATTCAGCATTGCAGCAAAAATATTACCTACCCCCAGAGCCGCACCCAGCATGCCCAGAGACAGCAAACCAACGCCGATGTATTTCAGTGCTTCAGATTCCATGATTATCCTCAAAAGTTGAATCTATGACAAGGTATTTTGCCTGATGAACCAAAGACACGCACGCCTTCAGCATCCTGCAAAATCAATGGCTGTGTAGAGCATCACTCAGGTAAATACAAGATAAAATCGAGAAGATATACGCTTGTAATAACGCTACAAACAGCTCGAATCCAGTAATAGCCGCCACAAAGAATAACGGCACCACACCAGCCAGCCCCAACATCGGTACAAACAGTGCAATCACCTTCATCAGCATGTGTCCTGCCATCATATTGGCAAATAAACGCACAGACAGACTAATCGGACGGGCGAGGAAAGAAATCAGCTCAATCACATACACCAATGGCGCTAACAGCATCGGGGTGCCACTGGGCAGAAAATGCTTCAAAAAGCCCGGGCCCTGCTTCACAAAGCCGGTGATAATCACCATGGTGATGACAAAAGCCGCCAATGCGAACGTTACGGCAATATGGCTGGTCACTGTAAAACTGTAGAAAGGCAGCATGCCCAGCATATTGGCAAACAGAATAAACATGAACAGCGTGAAGAAGAAGGGAAAAAACCGACGGCTTTCATGCCCGGCGTTGTCCCGCAGCATATTAGCAATGAATTCGTATGATATTTCGGCCATGCCCTGCCAGCGTCCCGGTACCAGAGCGCGTTTGCGCATGCCATAACCCAGAAACACCATAATACTCACGACAGACAGCAGCATAAACAGGGAAGCATTGGTGAAATGCACCTCGTGACCAGACAGCAACGGCAGCTTTATCAGAGGCTTAATTTCAAACTGGGCAAGTGGATTCGCGCTCACGGTGATTCCTCAATAACTTACAAAGAGGGTGGACTGGCATCGTGCCCGGCAGCATCTGCCTCAGCACTCGCCAGCTTGTATAATGTGTAAATGCCAGAGGCAAAACCTAAAAAGAAAAAAACGATCATCCACCAGGGGCGTGTATCAAATGCAGAATCCAGCCAATAGCCAATCAGCAGTCCTACCAGCGTGCAGGCGGCCAGTTCCGTCACCATACGATACGCGTTGGACATGGCTCTTGCCTTGGCTTTCGCCATGGACGGCACCGCTTCTTCCCGTTGTCTGGCATCGGCAATGGCACTGCTCAGTTGCCGCAATTTTGCGGCATTCTGTGCATCATCATCCATCCGGGGGCGGGCATCCTTATCCTGCATGGGGGAATGCTGCTCCTGCACGTCCTTATTCACCAACGGCCTTCATGATAGCAGCCGGAGTGAGCGGGCCTTCCAGCTTCTGGCCATTAACAATCAGGCTGGGTGTTGCGGTGATTTCCAACACTTTAGCAGCCACATTGGTGCCCTGCAAAATTCGCTCAATGGCCGTTTTGTCATTCTGGCACTGGTTGAATGCTGCTTCGCTAATGCCTGCCAGCAAGCCCATATTTTTCAAAATAGTTTTGCTATCTGCGTCGAAAGCCCATTTTTCCTGATTTTCAAACAGTACTTGCAACATTTTGGCGCGCATGGCGGGCTTGGCACATTCCACCAACAATGCGCCCTGCATGGCGGGGGCGTTCAATGGGTAATGACGGAACACCAGTTTCGCCTTACCGGTTTCAATCAGGTTTTTTTTCAGTTGTGGCAACACAGATTTATGAAAACCCGCACAATGCCCACAGGAAAGCGAAGCATATTCCAACAGTGTATGCGGCGCATCCCGCTCCCCGATTACAATATCAGTCTCCTGAATTGCCAGTGCTTCTTCGCGCTCCGGTAGGGATGCCTGCGCAGCAGGCTCCACTGCGTTCCCTGCGGTGGTAGGCGCATCAGCCTGTGGTGTCGCCTCCGTTGCTTGCGGTTGCTGTGCCTGAGGCTCCATGCTGGCCTGCGCTGTTTCTTCTGTGGCGGGTTTCAGCCGCTCCTGATGATGACCAATCGCGACATAGCCTGCAACGGCTGCTGCAACCAATCCCACCATTCCGTATAGCATAGGCTTTTTCATCTCCACCACTCCATGATTCATTCCGCACCACTATATAGCAGCCACACCCCTCTCTGACAAGACGTACTCCGCAGAGATTTTCTGTCGGTTATTCACGGTCTCTCAGCGTGTGCTCACGCAGAATACGCTCTCCCAACCGATAGAGTTGTTCGCGCAGTGCGGGCTGGGTCACCACACTCACCCATTCCTGCAATTGCAGCTTTTGGGCTTCTGTCAGCGGGGGGGCTTGTACGGGCGCTTCCTTCAGCCATTTCAGTAAATGTGCATCCTGCACGACCTGAATCTTTTCAATGGCTTTATAACCAAAGAAAATGGCAATTTTTTCTAATATTGTGGGGCGCAAATGCTCCAGATGTAGCCCCCAGCCCGGCGCAGTGCGAATGGTCAACACCCCGTTCACCCGCTTCCCCGGTGGAAAACGCACCCCTTCCGGCATACAGACATTCGCCAGCAATTCTCCCACAATCAGGGGCCAGTCTCTCACCAGCCGCACATCGGAAATACCATGCTTATACAAGGTGGGTTTCACCAGCCCTTCCATCAATTTGCTGGTATCATTCTGCCCCCGTCTGATAGCTCTGCGCTCTGTTCCCTCTGCGGCAGTCATTCCGGTCGTACCCGCTGTTTGGGGCGCGCCTCTGTCCTGATTCCGGCTGGGTTGTTTATCCTCTGCCACGGCCTACCTCACGCCTCTACTGCTTCTGCTACGGTAAGCAAAGCCGCCACAGGCTTAAAACTTCGCCGGTGATGTGGCGTCACTCCATGGCTTGCAAGGCCAGCCTGATGCCTGACTGTGCCGTAACCAGCGTTGGTTTCCCAACCATAGTGAGGGTATTCTCTGGCCAGCATAGCCATCCGCGCATCCCGTGTGACTTTCGCCAGAATGGACGCCGCACTGATGCTGGCACTCAAACAATCTCCTTTCACCACGGCCGTAGCAGGTACGGGCAGGACAGGGCAACGGTTGCCATCTACCAGCACATGCGTAACCGCGTGTGGGCATTGATGTTGCAATGCCTCAAAAGCCCGTTGCATGGCCAGCATGGTTGCTCGCAGTATATTCAGCGCGTCAATTTCCTCCACGCTGGCTTCGGCCAGCGCATACCAACAACGTCCCTCTGCTGCCAATGACCGCAATTCCGCTGCAATGCGTTCACGCTGAAGGGCGCTAAGCTGCTTTGAATCCCGTAAATCCAATGGAACATGGGCTGGATGCAATACACAGGCCGCTGTTACCACAGGCCCGGCCCAGGGGCCTCTCCCTACCTCGTCAATCCCACAGATCCAGCCTCCCAGATTCGCTTCCAGTGCCCAGTTTTGCATCAGCGGCTCTCCCTCTCCTGCCTGACCATGAAACGCTTTTCCCAAGGTTCGTAGCCATTGATTGTCTGGTGCTTAGGGTGACAGGAGGGTGCCATCCACGCAATATCCCAAATCGTGAACCGATCCCGCGTCATGGCCACTGCCTGCCGTGCCTGAGCATACATCTCCAGCGGCCAATGCACCTGACGGGGATGACGCGGCACCCCTACATCGTCATAGAGTTTCCGAAAATCTCCCGCATTGGGGCGTTGGGTGCATCCACCCTCTGCCAATCCTGCATCCAGTTGCCGCCAACGCGCATTCAGAGTCACCTCATCCGGCAGCATGGCTTGCTTTTTGGCATACAGCTTCAGGCAGCTTTCCATCGTTTCTTCATCCAGCAACCCCTTAAACCACCGTGGGTCAGCGGGTCTGATGTATAAGTTTGGTCGCTTTTTCAATAATTTTGCCTGCCAATGCAAGCTGCTGATGGTGGCCACCGCCACGGCCTCCCCATGGTAAGGTTTCCCCCCCTCCCTCATAGAAGGCGTGATCTCGTAAGCCATATCCATCAGGTGCGCCAGCATGTGCTCTGACTGACTGGCCGGTGCACTGGAACCCGCCAACAGCATGGAAACCCCACCTGCTAACAATGCCTCAAATAACAGGCGCATGGCTTCTGTATCCCCGTCTTTGAGGGCACTCGCCTTGTCCCATAAGACAGGCTCCACCACTTCGGGCCAGATATGCGCGGTGCGGTCAAACCGCTGCTCCAGCAGTTGTTCTGCCAGCCATTGGTCAAACAAACAGCTTTTACGGCATAAACTATCCCCCAATCCCGCCAGAGCCATCCTCTTCGGGGCGCTGGCCAGTGTTTGGGCATCGCTCCATACCAGTATCGGCAAGGTTGCGGGTAAGGATTGTTTATGCCCACCCACGGTGAGGGATGCCGTGGGGGAGAGATAACCGTTCATGGATGCTGCCGTGGCATACACGCCATATGGCTTGCCGGTTGTTGCTGCGATATATTTACACAGGTCATTGATGCTACCGCTACCCACCGCCAACAGGGCATCATAGCTCTGCGCCTGCTCGCGCAGCGCTTCCGCCGTTTCCATATCCGCATGCACGGGCCATGGAAAAATATGCCAATGCATGGTTTTTTCACGGTATGTGCGCAAAAAATCCGCCGCTTTGCAGGTAACTTCATCTGCCACCAGCAGTGTTTTCTCTGGCAGAGTGGACTCCGCTGCGCGCCAGAAGGCTTCCGGCTGCGGCTTATCTGTAAACCCCAGTCGAATCCGGGGTAATTCTCGCCCCTCCCGCGCTAATGCTGTGCGCAGGGCAGGTGGTGCGGCATCCCGCAAGCATCGCCCTTCAGCATTTTCTGCGCCATATACCCATGGTGACGATTGCAAAATAGGCTTCCTCTCAGTAAGAAGTACAGTCTCTCACGCATAACCAGCATAAGGTCTAGCGCAAGGTGAACGAAACTTCCACTGCCACATTGATGCAACACCTGCAGGAGCTGCGGCTACGGCTTCTCAAAAGCCTGCTGGCCATTGTACTCATGACGGCAGTCGCCTATAGCTTCAAAGAACCCCTCTACCAGTTTCTACTGCGCCCTTTGCATGACGCTTACGGGGATGATTCCTCACGCCGCCTCATCTATACCGGCCTCACCGAAGCCTTTATGATGTATCTCAAACTCTCATTATGGGCAGGGTTCATTCTGGCCATCCCCATCCTGATGGCGCAGGTCTACGGTTTTGTAGCGCCGGGGCTATACGGCCATGAGAAAAAAGCCTTTTTGCCTTTTCTGCTGGCGGTTCCTGTCCTGTTTACGGCGGGTGCTGCCATGGCATATTATTGGGTTTTTCCAATGGCATGGACGTTCTTTTTAAGTTTTGAGATGCATTCTTCTACCCAAGGCCTTCCCATCCAGTTGGAAGCCCGTGTGAGCGAATATCTGGGGCTGGTCACCCAGATTATTCTGGCGTTTGGTCTGGCGTTTCAACTGCCGTTGTTGCTGGTGTTGCTGGCCAAAGCGGGCATTACCAGTGCGGAAGGCTTGCGCAGTAAGCGCAAATTGGCGCTGGTGCTCATTCTGGCAGCGGCGGCGGTTCTCACCCCGCCGGATGTCTTCAGTCAGATTGCGCTGGCAGTCCCACTCTACCTGCTGTATGAACTGGCTATTCTGGCCGCCACCTATGTGCAACCCATCCCGCTGGATGATACCATAACGGAATAGGAGCTTCCCCATGTTGGATATCAACTGGATTCGTGAAAACCCTGCCGCTTTTGCGGATGCGATGCGCCGCCGCGGGATGGATTCTGCCGTAGCGGATCAATGGCTTGGCACCTTAATGCAACTTGATAAAAATCGCCGGGAAGCAATTGCAAAACTGCAAGAATTGCAAACAAAGCGCAATCAGCACGCCAAAGCCATTGGCCCTAAAATGGGGCAATTAAAGAAGCTGGGCGGCCATCCGGATGCAGATGCCAATAGCCAGCCACCAGAGGCGCAAGCCCTGTTCGCAGAACTGCAAACCCTACTGGTGGAAGGTAAAAAACTGGCGGAGGATATCGCCACACTAGAAGCGGAAACCGGTGGCCATGGTGCCCTGTCAAATGCTCTGGCAGACATCCCCAACATTCCGGCGGAAGATGTGCCCATGGGGGCGGATGAACATGACAACCAGCCCATTAAACATGTCGGAGAGCCGAATAATACCCCCGATGCCAAAGCCCATTTTGAACTGGGTGAAGCACTGGGGCTGATGGATTTTGCCAAAGCCGCAGAGGTTTCCGGCACTCGCTTCGTCTATCTAAAAGGCCAACTCGCCCGGCTGGAACGCGCTCTATCCGCCTTTATGCTGGATACCCATACCACGCATTTCGGCTTCACCGAGGTCAATCCGCCCGTACTGGTGAAATCGGATGCACTGTTCGGGACCGGTCAGCTTCCCAAATTTGCGGATGATCTGTTCCACACCACCGATGACCGTTGGCTTATTCCCACCGCCGAAGTGTCTCTGACCAATATGGTGCGGGATGCCATTCTCGCGGAGGATGAACTTCCCCTGCGCCTCACGGCCTGCACCCCCTGTTTCCGAGCGGAAGCCGGTGCCGCCGGACGGGATACACGCGGCCTCATTCGCCAGCACCAGTTCAGCAAGGTGGAGTTGGTCAGTATCACCACGCCGGAGCAATCCGCCGCTGAGCATGAGCATATGCTGCATGCCGCCGAAAGCATTTTACAACGGCTGGAACTTCCCTACCGTGTGGTACTGCTCTGCACGGGGGATATGGGCTTCAGTGCACAAAAAACCTACGATATCGAGGTCTGGTTACCGGCACAGCAATGCTACCGGGAAATCTCCAGTGTCTCTAATTGCGGAGATTTTCAGGCGCGCCGCATGCAGGCTCGCTATCGTGCCGCAGAAGATAAAAAAACCCGCCTGCTGCATACCCTGAATGGTTCCGGTCTGGCGGTAGGACGTACTCTGGTCGCTGTGCTGGAAAATTATCAGCAACCGGATGGCTCCATTGCCATCCCCACCGTCCTGCAACCCTACATGGGCGGGCTGAAGCGTATTTTGTAATGTGTCCACCGCAGGTGCCGCCGTTCTTGTCCTCCAACACTACACCTCCTTTGTCATTCCGGGCTTGACCCGGAATCCATCTCTCCTCTTGCTCTGGCTTCGCTCGGTTATTTTATTCCCTCCTTGCTCGACTCCTGTCTCGCAAATGAGGGCGGCTCAGGGCTGGTTCGGGCTTGCTAGCCCTCACCTGACACAACCGTTGGTGTGGCTTCGCCCCTCTCACTGCGTTCGGCTCAAAGGGTTCGGACTGCTGTCCTCACTTCTTGTCCCTCGCACCCACAAACCCGTCATGCCTGCGCAGGCAGGCATCATCGGGAAACTTTCCTTTGGCTCCATTCGGCTTACTAGCCTCATTCCGCGTCGGCACTGC
>CAZIGK010000021.1:0-30680 GCA_964538615.1 uncultured Rickettsiales bacterium
ATGATGCTGAAAGAAACATGGAATTATTGTGCCTGAAGTCTAGCGAATATGGTCGCAATGGTCACCGTGGAGGGGGGGGCGTTATGCTTTTCTGCATCCGGAGGGCAAAATTTTGATGCGGTTTTATGAGGATTGGAAAGATATAGATACTGACAACCCAATTAAAGAATATGAGTTGTTTGAGGTGTTTTGTGATCCTTTAGTCGATGAAGAAACCTTTAAGCCGCTCATTATTGAAGCGGTCAAAGTATTTAGTTCAAGAGGCGAATATTCAACAGCCAATAAGCATGTCTATTTCCGTGGGGCTTTGCATCCTTGGACAGAGGATGGACCATTGCGCAATCTATGCAAAGGCCTACTCAATGGCGTAACAGAAGATTTCAGGGAGTATATGGGCTATGACGTTTGAACATATTACCACATGGGAAGCGGCAGTAACTTATATCAATGCTCATTCCGGCATGACCGAGCAGCAACTGATGCAGTTGTTGCATCAAATGAAGGTTGATGCACCGGCAGGGGCGCAGGTCAAAATGCTGTATAGTGGCGAGGTTTGGGGCGGTAAACATTCTGAATTTTTCATCGAGGAATTACAGAAAACGTACAATAATGAATTAGAAACAAAAATCATAACGATTGGCGATACCGATTTTGGTAAGCTGGCAGATAATATTACTTTTGAGAACGCACTTCGGAATTCATTTGGTTTAACAGACCCAAATGCCATCGACGCCAGATTCAACGAAGTGATGTTTGGTGAACAGGTGATTGATGGCGTGACGGTTCGCACGCCCACTGGGGCGTGGGATATTGGCTCCGAACGCTTCATTAAAACAGGCAACCTGCCCATTCAAAGCATTGTGGTCAACCCGGATTTGGACCGGGTATGGGGGGCGACAGAAGTGAAGGCCATGCTTGAAAGTAATGCCCCGACTATTGAGGGCATTGCCACCAGCCATTACCAGCAGATGTTTCAAAAATAGTTGCTCGTGTATTCGATTAGGTGTCATAAAATTGGTTTTCAGTTAGATTGCTTAATCAGTGTTTTTATTAAAAAAATTAAATGATTAATTTATGAAAAGATAGATTTTATGACTTTTATTTGGTTTCAAATATTTTTTTTCAATAATATATTACTGATTATTTCTCTTTATAAAATAAAGAGAATATTTTTAAATATATTTAATCATAATAGCCCTTTATATAATAAGAATATAACATATTCCGAAAGAAAGGAATCGGCGATTTTTGCTGTGACTTTTGGATTTTTTCTTATAATGTTTTTTTCTTGTATTTTTGTTGATATTTTATTTTATTTAAAGTTTTTTGTTTACAAAGTTTCATGAGGGGGAAGGTGTGTCGGATAATGATAGTTATTTAGTTACAATTGCGGATTCCATCTTGGCGGGTGTTGGTGAAGTTTTTTCAGAGGTTGATGTTGCAAAAATAGTTAGACGAACTGGTGTTGGAGTGCCGGTGGAACTATATCTATAAGTCAGACGAGTTGTGAATGGTGAAGCGACATTATTTGAGGCATCTACTGACGGATTTGTTAATATTTCAGTTGGTGTATCCGCCACTTTAGTTGTCGCTAAGGCTGTTCGTGTCTTTAATTGCATCGTCTAAGCGCAAGAACGAATTGCTATTTCTTGCGATATAATTAGTCTGACTTAGTTTCATTCATCATGGGAGGGTAAAATGGGAATTTATTTTGGAACATCCGCCAACGACAGCATCACCTGCGATAGTTCTGCTGATCGTGTTTGGGGATTTGAAGGTGATGATACATTGGTTGGGCTTGGAAGTAGTGATTCACTCATTGGAGGCGATGGTGATGATTCTCTGATTGGTGGGGATTTCAATGATACCCTGTATGGCGGTAATGGTCTGGATACACTCATCGGAGGTGATGGTGATGATTATTTATATGGTTATACAGATGGCAGCGAAACCAATGTTAGCGGTAATAATGACGATGTTTTTTATGGTGGTACCGGCAACGACTATATTGATGGCCATCATGGAGATGATTTTGTAGATGCTGGAAGCGGAAATGATGCGATATACGCCGGCAATGGTAACGACACGATTTATGGTGGTGAAGATGCCGATAATATATCGGACTCAGGTTCTTATGCAGCGCCCGAGGCATCCGGTGACGATCTTTTCTACGGTGGGTCAGGAAATGACACTCTATGGTCCTATAGTGGCTATGATTCTATTTATGGCGGTGATGGGGATGATGTACTATGGGCTACCGGTAATACCTATGCTGAAGGAGGGAGCGGTGACGACAATTTCCAACTAACCTACTATTACCCATCGATCGCTACAGAGGATACGACGGTGCGTGGAGGGGAAGGTAATGACCTCTTTTATATACAGAAGGATTGTGTGCATGCCTTTGGTGACGAGGGTAATGATTATTTTGCGGCATTCCATGAAGAGTCTACAACCGTTCAGGGGGGGGGAGGGTAATGATACTTTTGAAAGCTATAGTGGCGACTTATTTGCAAATGATGCGAATATGCTGGTCAGCTACAGATATTACACTCCTATGTCTGGCAACATCGGCATTGATGCCCATTTAGGTCGTAAAGATTGGAGTGGCTATTGGGGATACACAAATCTTCAGGGCTCGGAAGTCGACACGTTGGTCAGTGTGCGTTTATTAGAGGGGAGTAATTACAATGATTCGATTGTCACTTATGTAATATACAGCGGAAGTATCATTAAGCAGGACGCAGACAATTACTTATACGGTTTGGGCGGCCATGATTGGATTGAAGCGGGCTTAGGTAAGGATAGCGTTGAAGGAGGATTAGGCAACGATACGATCTATGGTGAATTGCAAGATGATGATGGGGGTGTTTTTGCTCAGGGGGTTAGTGATATTCTTTATGGCAATGAAGGTATGGATCGGCTGTTTGGGCAATGGGGTCACGATTCTCTTTACGGCGGCGATGACAACGACACTTTAGCTGGCGGTCGAGGTAATGATTTCCTTGATGGCGGCAACGGTTTCGATATCAACAGTTTTGTCGACTATGACGACGGCTTTTATTTCGATCTCTCCACCGGTTCGGTCACCGGTGTCATTGACTTCGGTAACGATACTCTGGTCAGCATCGAGGGGTGGCAAGGCTCAGAAGGCAACGATACGGTGTATGGCAGCAGCGGTAATGACTGGTTCGATGGTGCTGGTGGAGTGGATACACTGGAAGGTGGAGCGGGAGCCGATACTCTCAACGGCGGGGCAGGCGCCGACTGGGTCTCCTACCAATCCTCCACCGCCGCTGTATCCGTCAACCTCTACACCGGCGCGACCAGCGGCGGCGATGCTCAGGGAGATGTGCTGACAAGTATTAGCCACCTGCAAGGCTCGGCCTATAACGATACGCTGACCGGCGACTACAGCAATAATTTTCTCTACGGCGAAGCAGGAAATGATAGGCTGAATGGACTGTTGGGTAATGACACCCTTCACGGCGACGAAGGCAATGATTATCTCTATGGTGATTACGATCATGATGTCCTCTACGGCGGCGACGGTACCGACAGCCTCTACGGTGCTTGGGGCAATGATTCCCTCTATGGCGATGCCGGAACCGATCTGATACGCGGCGGCGACCAGAACGACCTGCTCTCCGGCGGTGACGGCAATGATACGCTGACTGGAGATTTGGGCAATGACACCCTGACCGGCGGTGAGGGAGCGGATGTGTTTGAATTTCGTTTCGGTGATAATGGGCACGATGTCATTACTGATTTTACGATCGGGGAAGATCAGTTGGATCTCCGGTATTTAGGGCAGACTATCCTGCCGTATTTTCAACAGCAGTTGGTGGGGAGTGATATGGTTATCACTCTGGGTGGTGCGCAAACGGTGACGCTTTCAGGCGTCACCCAGTTGCTGGCCGCAACAGATGTCATGAGCTATGTGCCGTTGTTTGGTGAACATATGCTGACAGGTACGGTGATGTTTGGGCATGATGGTGGCTGGGATACATTGACAGGCACCTCAGCGAACGATGTGTTGGTCGGCTGGAGTGGTACGGATATTCTGAATGGAGGGGATGGTGATGATTGGATATGGGGTGGTTTTACGAATGATGGGGTGAGTGGCGGAGCAGGCAATGATACGATATGGGGAGAAGAAGGAGCGGATGGTATTGCCGGGCAGGAAGGCAACGATATATTATGGGGGGCGAGGGAGCGGATCGCTTTTCCTTTAAAACGGGTTGGGGTACCGATACGGTAAAAGATTTCGAGCGCGGTATAGATGTGGTGGATTTACGGCAGTTTTTTACCAGCTTTCAGGCGTTGGATACGGATCAGGATGGTGTTATAACTGCGGGGGATGCATCCTTTGCCCTGAATGGCGGGCACTTGACCTTTCATACGCAAGCAGGGGATATGTTTATGTTGGAAGGCGTGCATGAATTGTTGGCGAATGAGTTTTTGTTTTAGCCAATAGCGACAATTTTATGAAAATGCCACAGAGATGGATGGATGCGTAGGCGGCTGTTATGTGTATGTTTGGAATGGCTTACTATGCTGTCGGCAGTAGCGGATGGCGGCAGTATTTTATAGGGCGCAGGCGTTTTTTGTAACGACTGAATCTTCCGGGGTGTATGTGTTCTGACCCTACGCGGGCTGTACGAAGGTGGGGAGATGGGCATGTGGTTATCCACTGGTGGGCGATGGTCTTTGCGCCGTGATTGGGACGAGATGTTTGTCAGGTAAAAAACCCTTTTGTGATTTACCGCAGATGGTCTATACCATGACACCATTACCGATGCATTAGCCGGAGAAGTACCTGTCATGTCCGTTCGATACCAGCGTGTTTTGTTGAAAATCTCGGGCGAAGCGTTGATGGGGGATCAGTCCTTCGGGCAGGATTTACACACCATCCGTACCATTTGTCAGGAAATTAAGGCCGTTCACAATCTGGGAGTGGAGATTGTGGTCGTGGTTGGCGGTGGCAATATTTTTCGGGGGATGAAGGGAGCCGCTGAAGGCATGGAGCGTGCCAGCGCGGATTACATGGGAATGCTGGCTACTGTGCTGAATGCGCTGGCTTTGCAAAATATGTTGGAAAGCATGCAGATAGATACACGGGTTCTTTCTGCCATTACCATGATGGAAGTGTGTGAACCGTTTATTCGGCGTCGAGCCATTCGTCATCTGGAGCGGGGCAGGGTGGTGATTTGTGCTGCCGGTACGGGAAACCCCTTCTTCACGACGGATACAGCCGCAGCATTGCGTGCTATTGAGTTGCAGTGTGATGCGATGCTGAAAGGGACACAGGTGGACGGGGTGTATACGGATGATCCGAAGAAAAATCCGCAGGCCAAACGTTATGAACGCCTGAGCTATACCGATGTACTGGCGCAAAACCTGAAAGTGATGGATGCATCCGCCATTGCATTGGCGCGGGATAACCAGATGCCGATTCTGGTAATGTCTATTCAAACGCCCGGAGCCTTTGCGGAGGCGATTCAGGGGCGCGGTGTCTATACTATTGTTGAAGAATAAGTAAGGAGCTGAAGATGAGTGAATTTAAGCTTGCCGATTACAGTCGCCGTATGGACGGCGCCGTGAAATCTCTGCAATCAGAGTTGGCGGGGTTGCGTACCGGGCGTGCCAGTGCCGGGTTGCTGGATCCTGTGGTGGTGGATATGTATGGTTCCCGTATGCCGTTGAACCAGTTGGGTGTGGTGAACGTGCCAGAACCACGGATGCTGACGGTGACCGTGTGGGATAGGGATAGCATTAAAGCAGTGGAAAAGGCCATTGCCAACGCTGGGCTGGGTTTGAACCCGCAGTCGGATGGCAACCTGATTCGTGTGCCGGTGCCGGATTTGAGCGAAGAGCGTCGCAAGGAACTGGTGAAAGTAGCCGCAAAATATGCGGAACAAGGCCGCGTAGCGGTGCGTAATGTGCGGCGTGATGCCATGGATCACCTGAAGAAAGCGCAAAAAGACGGTCATATCAGCGAAGACGAGCAGAAAAAGCTGGGAGATGATGTACAAAAAGAGACCGATAAGCATATTGCGCAGATGGATGAACTGTTGAAGCAGAAAGAGAAAGATATTCTGACCGTCTGACCTATGGACAGTGTCTTATGCGCTGTCCTGGTACGGTATCGGAAGATTGATAGACAATGATGAAGCAAGCTGATGTTGTGGGGTCTGGTGGTGCTGTCCGGCATCTGGCCGTTATCATGGATGGTAATGGGCGCTGGGCAAATGCGCGGCATTTGCCAAGGCTGGAAGGGCATCGTCGGGGAGCGGAGGCCGCACGTCAGTTGATAGAGGCGTGCGTGAAGCATCAGATACCGCATGTCACTTTATATGCTTTTTCTGCGGAGAATTGGCGGCGTCCGGAAGAAGAAGTGCGCGGCCTGATGGAGCTGTTGGGGTTTTACCTGAAACGTGAGACGAAAAAACTGCACGAGCAGGGCATTCGTTTGCGTTTCATGGGGGAGCGTGATCGGCTGGATGCGGGTCTGCGTCAACAGATGGAGGCGGCTGAGGAACTCACAGCGGGAAATCAACGGTTGTGCCTGTATGTGGCCTTAAGTTATGGCAGCCGACAGGAGATGCTGCAAGCTGTACGCCAGTTGGCTCGGCAATGTGAGTGCGGTGAAAAACAAGCGTCCGAACTGACTGAGCAGGATATGGAAATGGCGTTGTATCAGGCAGGGGTGCCTGACCCGGATTTGTTGATTCGTACGGGGGGAGAGCAGCGCATCAGTAATTTTCTGTTGTGGCAAATGGCCTATACAGAATTGTATTTCACTCCGGTATTATGGCCGGATTTTGATGCGGCAGAGCTGGAGAATGCCTTACAGGCTTTTGCCGCGAGAGAGCGGCGTTTTGGGCAAGTGCTGCCGGATGCGAAGGGGCAGGTGGCATGAGCAATCTGGTACAACGTATTCTTAGTGCATTGGTACTGATTCCCCTTGCGGTCGCTGTTTTATACATCGGAGATATGTGGTTTCGTGGGGTGATGTTGTCACTGTGGGCAGCGATGAGCTGGGAGTGGCATCAGTTGACCCAGCGTTCTGAACGTCCTCGCAGTGGGCTGGCATGGGGGCTGATGTTGTTGGGCATGTTACTGCTGGGGCTATGGTATAGTGACTGGCAGGATCCTGTTTTCTGGGTTGGTTGGCAGGTCTGTGCCATGTTTTTATTGCTGTTGACCGTATGGCGCAGGGATATTTGGCCATTGCTGGGTCTGGCATGGTTGGGGGCGCCACTGGCGGCGGTGCTCTGGATGCGGGATCGGGCAGATAGCGTGAACCTGCTGGGGTACGAGCGTTGGCAGCTTTTATTGATGTTCCTGTTGGCTGTATGGGGTACCGATATTGGCGGTTATGTTTTGGGAAAAACGCTGAAAGGGCCAAAGCTTGCCCCCAGAATCAGCCCCAACAAAACATGGAGTGGCTTGTTGGGCGGGGCGTTATTTGCCAGCGTACTGGTGGGGTGTTTTTATCTGCTTGTCCCTCCGCAGGTGGACGTGCCTTTGTTGGCTTTCTCCGGTTTTTGTGCGCTTGCCATGGCCACTACATTGGTCGCCCAGATGGGGGATTTGGCAGAATCGGCCGTGAAGCGTCATTTTGGTAAAAAGGATAGCGGCACATTGATTCCCGGTCATGGCGGGCTGTTGGATCGGATGGATGGTGTGCTTTCGGCCAGCGTTTTCTGGATGGTGCTGCTGTATATGCTTGAGCAGCTTTATATCTCTCTATTTCGCCATGGGATGATAGATGGCGGAATAGGTGGAGTGATGCACTGATGGCTGTCACACGGATTACGCTACTGGGTTCCACTGGCTCCATTGGGCAGCAAACAGTACGGCTTCTGGAGGAAAACCGTGACGCGTTTGACGTGGTGGCGCTGACGGCGCATGAGAATGTCGAACGCTTGATAGAGCAGGCAAAAACGCTGCATCCGCATTGCGTGGTGGTGGGAAATGCGGCGCATTATGCCCGTCTGAAAGAGGGCTTGCAGGGGCTGAATATTGAGGTGGCCGCCGGAGAGGATGCCTTGTTGGAGGTGGCTGCCAGACCGACGGATAAAGTGGTGGCTGCCATTATGGGGTTTGCTGGATTGGCTCCGACCTTAGCGGCGGTGCGGCAAGGGCATACGGTGGCGCTGGCGAACAAAGAGTCGCTGGTGGCAGCAGGGCATTTAGTTATGCGGCTGGCGAGGGAATCCGGTAGCAGAATTTTACCGATTGATTCCGAACATAATGCGATTTATCAGGTGTTTCCGCATCAGCAGCCGGAGCAGGTGGAGCAATTGATACTGACAGCATCCGGCGGGCCTTTTCGGGCATGGGATGCAGAAGCCATGGCGCATGCCACGCCCGCACAGGCGGTAAACCACCCAAACTGGGCGATGGGAGCCAAAATTTCGGTGGATTCCGCGACCCTGATGAATAAAGGACTGGAGTGTATTGAGGCGTTCCATTTATTCCCTGTGACGGCCGAGCAAATTGGGGTGCTGGTGCATCCACAATCCATTGTGCATTCATTGGTGTATTATCGGGATGGATCGGTACTGGCGCAGATGGGACTGCCGGATATGACCATTCCCATCGCCTACACGTTGGCCTGGCCAGAGCGCATGCGTGTCAACCGTCCACGGCTGGATTTAGCCACGCTGGGGCAATTGCAGTTTGAAGCACCGGACGTGATGCGCTTTCCCTGTCTGAAGCTCGCACTGGAGGTGCTGAAGCAGCCACCGGGTGCTGCCACGATTCTGAACGCTGCTAACGAAGTGGCGGTGGAAGCGTTTTTGCAGCAACGTATAGGGTTTATGGATATTGCGGCATGTGTGGCTGAGGTATTGCAGCAGCTTGCACCGCAACCAATAGAGACACTGGATGCTGTCTTCGCGCAGGATGCCGAAGCACGCGCAGCGGCAAGGCAATGGGTGCAGTCGGTTGCTTCCACGCGCTTGTCTGCGTGAGGCGATGCGGATGATTGACACATTGCCTGAGAGGGGAAGTCACGTTACACTGCGACGCTGTGGCGTGAAGAGTGCGAGATTTACGAGAAAGGGACTGACCGCATGGAATGGTTGATGGATAGCCTGCATTATGTGGCTTCGTTTTTACTGATTATCTCTATTATTGTTTTTATTCATGAGTTTGGTCATTATTTGGCGGCGCGTTTGTGTGGGGTGCGGGTGGAGGAATTTTCCCTTGGTTTTGGGAAACGTCTCTGGGGCTGGAAAGACAGCCATGGTACCGACTGGAAGGTGAGTCTGTTGCCGATTGGTGGCTATGTGAAAATGTTTGGCGATGCAGATGCCAGCAGCAGAGCAGACTATACCAAGCCGATGACCGCTGCGGAAAAAGCGGTGTCTTTCATGCATAAACCCCTATGGAAGAAAGCCATTGTCGTGGGGGCAGGCCCAGCGTCTAACTTTATTCTGGCCATTATCATCATGACCGGATTTTTTATCTGGATCGGGAAGCCGGCGACTCTGCCCGTGGTGGATAGCGTGCAGGAAGGTAGTGCGGCAGCGCAAGCGGGTATTTTACCGGGCGATTGGATTGTAGAACTGGGGGGGCGCAGTATAGAGAGTTTTGATGATATTTCCCGCGTGGTGAAAATAAACCCCGGTATTGCACTGGAAGCTGTGGTGAAGCGTGGCAAAACCGAAGACATGGTGCATCTGACCATTACCCCGGCGCGGCAAGAACAGGAAGATGCCTTTGGTAATAAGGTTGAAGTAGGGTTGCTTGGGGTCACCAGTACGCAAGTGAAATACAGCCCATTAGGAGGTGGGGAAGCAGCCGTAGTCGCGGTGGAAGAAACCTGGAAAATGAGCCGGGATACGCTGGTAGCGCTGGGTCAGATGATAATGGGTCAGCGGGATGTATCGGATCTTGGGGGGCCGATTAAAATTGCCAAATATTCCGGCCAGTCCACAGAACGCGGCTGGGCAACGGTGCTGTGGTTTATTGCGGTGCTTTCTGTGAATCTGGGGTTAATCAATTTGTTTCCCATCCCCATGCTGGATGGAGGGCATTTGATGTTCTATCTGGTGGAGGCGGTATCCCGCCGTCCGGTGGCGGTAAAAGTGCAGGAATATTCCTTCCGGGTTGGGTTTGCGCTGATTATTGGGTTGATGCTCTTTACCACCGCTAACGATATTGTGCAGATATTTGTGAAGTAACACGGGGGTAGACGTGATTTTCTGCTGGAAACATGCGGTGCTTTACGCTAGGTTGCGCAAAGGTCATCCGTCCGTCTTCGGGTGATGTTCACGCTATTAGTAGTTGTTGCATGCCGCATTTCTTGCTTTATGTAGTTGGTTTCTGCCTGCTGATCTGGCATCAGTCGGCTTATGCACAAATGACATTTCCGACGCCGGATGCTTACAGTCCGGAGGCTTCTGCCCATCCCATGACCATGCGCAATACGCGATTGCATGACCGTATTTCCGCTATTGAGGTGGTGGGAAATCAACGCGTGGCGGATGAAACGGTGCGCTCCTACCTGAATGTGAAAGAAGGAGAGGCATTGGATGATGCACGGCTGAATCAGTCGGTTAAAAGCCTGTATGGGACGGGGTTGTTCTCGGATGTGCAGGTAGAAGAAGTGCAGGGTAATGTACGGGTGAATGTGAAAGAGAACCCAGTGATTAACCGCGTGCGCTTTGAAGGAAATGAAGAGCTGAAAGAAGAAGATTTGTTGGCGGAATTGCCTTTCAGTTCCCGATCGGTCTATACGAAGACCAAGGTGCAGCAGTCTGTGGAGCGGATTGCCGCTTTGTACCGTAAAAGCGGGCGTTTTCATGCAACTATTTCACCCAAAATTGTTCCTCTTTCCCAAAACCGTGTGGATGTGGTGTATGAAATTGACGAGGGGGATGTAACCCACGTTGAGAAAATTCTCTTTGTAGGGAATGAAGCGTTTGATTCTGCCGAATTGCGGGAAGTGATTCTGACAGAGGAAACACGCTGGTATGATTTTTTGACCAGTAACGATACTTATGATGGCGATCGTCTGGAATTTGATAAGGAAAAACTGCGCCGTTTTTACACTTCGCATGGTTATGCAGATTTCCGGGTTACCTCGGCGGTGGCGGAAATTTCTCCGTCAGGGGATGGGTTTTACCTGACCTTCTCGGTAGAAGAGGGGGTGAAGTATCGCTTCGGTACGGTCATGATTGATAGCAGTATTGACGATGTGGATACGGTGGAGCTTCGCATGACGCTTTCTACCCATATGGGGGAAACCTTTGATGCAGAAGCGGTGGATAGTTCCATTGAGTCGCTGACCGATGCGCTGGGCAGCAAGGGGTATGCGTTCGTCAATATTGAGCCGGAGCTGGACACAGACAAAGAAGACCGTCTGATTGACGTGACCTATCACATTGAACCCAGCCCGCGTGTGTATGTGGAGCGTATTAATGTGACTGGTAACGTGCGGACACTGGATAAGGTGATTCGTCGGGAATTCCGCTTCTCGGAAGGGGATCCATTCTCGACCAGCAAGCTGAAACGCTCCGAGCAGCGGATTAAAAATCTGGGCTATTTTGGCGATGTGCGTATCACCACAGAGCAGGGGAGTGCGCCTGACCGGGCCGTGATTAATGTGGATGTGGAAGAGCAATCAACGGGCGAGTTATCGTTGGGAGCTGGTTTCTCGACGGCGGATGGAGCCTTGGCAGATATTGGCGTGCGAGAAAACAACCTGATGGGGGCAGGCAAAAAACTGCGTGCCAACCTGACGCTTGCCCAGTTACGGCAACAGATTGATGTTGGATACACTGAACCGTATTTTATGAATAAAGAAATTGCGGCGGGCGTGGATGTGTTCAAAATTCAGCAAAACTGGCGGAACCAGAGTTCGTATGATCAGCAAATGACAGGTGGCCGCTTGCGGGCATCCTATGCGTTGACGGAGCATTTGGATCATACGCTCAGCTACACGTTGCGTGAAGACGTGGTGGAGAATGTAGATTCTGCGGCATCCCGCTTTATTCGGGATCAGGCGGGTGCCTATGCGACCTCTGCGATTGGGCATGTGCTGATGTATGATTATCGGGATGATCGATTCCTGCCAAACGAAGGCTTTTTCGTGCGATTTTCCCAGGATTTGGCGGGGCTGGGTGGTAATGCGAAATATGTGCGCAACGAGCTGCGTAGCGCTTATTATTATCCGATTGTGGATGATTGGGTTCTACAGATGACCGGAAACGGTGGTTACGTGTGGGGGTACACTGATAGTGGGGTGCGCATTAACGACCGCTTCTTCATTGGGGTGAACCAGATGCGCGGGTTCCGTCAGGCAGGTATTGGCCCCAGAGATACCAGTACAACGGACGCACTTGGCGGTAATATGTATTACACTGCGGGTACGGAATTGCGTTTCCCATTGCCTATCGGGGAAGATGATGCCTTTTTGGGAGGGGTGTTTGTGGATGCCGGTAGCTTATGGAATGTTGATGACAGTGGACCCACTGTGGCGGATGATCCGTTTGCGCTGCGTGTTTCAACGGGTATGGGCGTAGCCTGGCGTTCTCCCTTTGGGCCTATTCGTCTTGACTTTGGTCAGGCATTGTTGAAAAAGAGCTATGACCAGACCCAAATTGTACGTTTCAGTTTTGGGACACAGTTTTAATTTCACTTAATCCATTGTAAGGATAAGCTTTTATGACTAAATTATACAGCATGCTTGTAGCTGGATTGCTGATGACTGTAAGTCAGGCGGCGTTTGCTGGAGATATTGCAATTCTGGATACGAAAAAACTGTTTCGGGAAGCGAAAGCAACCAAAACCATCGCGGAGCAGATTGAAGCCAAGCGTTCGCAGTACCAGCAACAACTGAGTCAGGAAGAAAAGAAACTGGGTGAGGAGAAAGACAAGCTGCGTGACCAGCAGTCTTTGTTGTCTAAGGAAGCTTTTCAGAAAGAATTTGAGAAATTCCGTGCGAAATTGATGCAGGCGCAAACCGAGGTGAAAGCCAAGCGTTTGCAGTTGGAAAAAGCACAGGCGGAATCTTTGCAGGTGGTTGACCGTAAAATTCGGGATATCTCTGCTGCGGTGGCCAAGGAAAAAGGTGTGAAGCTGGTACTTCCTGCTGGTGCAGCAGTATACAGTGATAGTTCACTGGATATTACGGAAGAAGTGTTTTCCCGTTTGAATAGTGAACTGCCACGCGTAGATGTGGAAATTAAAGAACTGCAAATCAAGTAATACGTGGCAGACGCAAGGCAGACAGTGATAGCGTCTGTCATGCGAGGCTGGTGATGGAAAGTTTGCTACATCGTGGCGGATAGTCGTTTTTTTCGCAATACAGGCTCCTATACGTTGGCGGAATTGGCTGGCGTGTGTGGTGCGGAACTGGCGGATACCCGTTTTTCCGGACGACTGATGCGCGATGTGGCGGCCTTACATCAGGCAAGTGCCGATGAGCTGTCTTTTCTGGATAACCGCAAATACCTCCCTGCTTTTCGGGAAACCAGAGCGGGTGCCTGTCTGGTTCATCCGGATATGGCAAAACATGCACCAGCGGATGTTTGTCTGTTGTTGCATGTACAGCCATACCGTGCCTATGCGATGGTGGCGGCGCATTACTACCCGGATGCGATGACCCCCTGGATACCCTTGCCGGATGCACAGCAAGGATGGCCGGTTTGTCGTACAGCGAAATTGGCTCATGGGGTAAAGCTGGCGCCTTCTGCGGTGATTGCCCCCGGTGCGGAGATTGGTGCGGGTAGTGTTATTGGTCCAAATGTGGTGATTGGTCCGAATGTGGTGATTGGCGAAGGTGCGGTCATTTCCGCAGGATGCGTCATTACCCATGCCGTGATTGGAAAGCGGGTGCTGTTACACCCGAATGTGAATATTGGACAGGATGGATTTGGTGTTGCTCCTGGCGCATCTCATATCAAGGTACCGCAATTGGGGCGGGTGATGATTGGCGATGACGTGGAAATTGGCGCGGGTAGCTGCATTGACCGTGGGGCAGGGCCGGATACGGTGATTGGGGACGGCACCAAATTGGATAACCTCGTTCAGGTGGGGCATAATGTGCGGCTTGGCAAGCATTGTCTGGTTGCGGCGCAAACGGCGTTTGCCGGCAGTTGCTCTGTAGGAGATTATGTGGTGATTGGTGGGCAGGTGGCTATTGCCGGGCATTTGCATGTGGGGGATGGCACGCAGATTGCCGGTCAAAGCGGTGTGGTGAGTGATGTGGCTGCGAAGTCTGTGCTGGGGGGAACCCCGGCTGTGCCGATTAAACAGTGGCATCGGCAGTCTGTGGCATTGGCGCGGCTGGTGCGTGGTGGCTCTAAAAACAGAGAGTAATTTCATGTAATTGTCACAAAAACCTGTGATACTGCGAGTCTTGTTTATAGCTGGCAGGATAGTACTCGCCATGCCAATTCAGCCACCGTATGGTTATGCAATAGATTCAGCACAGTTTGCGAATGGATATACCTATCTGCCGAAGATGATTGACTATTCTGATGTGCGCGAACAGCCAGGCTTTGAGGCAAGGGTGCATGCCATCGGCTCTATGTCGGATGAGTATGTAGACCACAATCTGGGGCGTAATGAGGTTTATACTCCTCAGGTATGTTTGTTTCCCATGGCCGTAACGGGCAGGCTGGTTAAGGTATCGCATAGTCCATTGGAGCAGCGTTTACGGAGGCAGCAGACTGAAGGGCGTGAATCCTGATACGAAGGGTCGCCTTAGGTCAAGGCTTCCCAAGCCTGCGCTAAGGTGCAGAACTCTTGCAGGCTTAAGGTTTCTGCGCGGCGTTGGCCATCTATGCCGGCTGTTTGTAGTAACGTCTCGGCATTTATGCCCAGTGACTTGAGTGAGGAACGCAGCATTTTCCGGCGTTGGCCAAAGGCGGCCGCCGTGATGCGGGAGAGGCTTCGCGGTTGTATGGCGGCGTAAGTTTCGGTGCGGGGGCGCAGGATAACCACCGAAGAATCGACTTTTGGCGGTGGGGTAAAGGCGCTGGCGGGGAGATCCATCCCTCGTGAAACGTGGCAATAAAACTGGCAGATAACGGCAAGACGGCCATAGGCTTTATCGTCTGGGGTGGCGATGATACGATCCGCCACTTCTTTTTGGAACATCAGGGTCATTTGCTGAAAAGCGGTGGCGTGTTCCAGCCAGTTTAGCAGCATTTCTGTGCCGACATTGTAGGGCAGGTTGGCGATAATGTGGCGCGGAGTTTGACCGAGTTGCCAGATGGGAACGTTCAGGCCATCCGCATGATGGATGTGGATGGGCGTGGGCGTGTGCTGCTGCAATTGCTCCGCAATGGGAATGGCGCGGGCATCACGCTCCACAATGTGTAGTTCCGTCGGTTGCGCTGCCAGAATAGCACGGGTTAGCCCGCCTGGGCCAGAGCCGATTTCAATGACCGTTGCGGGGGTGAGGTCACCGGCGAGACGGGTGATTTTGTGCGTGAGGTTCAGGTCGAACAGGAAATGCTGGCCAAGGCGTTTATCCGCGGCCAGTCCGAATTGTTGCACGGTCTCGCGGAGGGGGGGGAGCGTATCAAGCGTGTGGTTCATGGTGAGGGTAATACCAGAGCGATGGCAGAATAGAATGCGGTTTGGCTATTCATCGGTTTCACTGGATGGGGGAGACAATGCACCATCCAATGTCGAGGGGAGATTGAGGGAGGGGGTATCCATCGGTAAGGTGGGGGTGTCCTCTGGCTTTGGTTGTGAAGGTTGGTCTTCGGCGGTTGGGGCAGGGGACACAGGAGACTCAGGAGATTCGGGCGGCGGAGTGGTCGCTTGTGGACGTGGAGCAGCGGGGGGGAGTTCTGGTGGGGTGTCTCGCACTTCAATATAGGCATTGCGGCGGGCATCGCGCATCAGGCGTAGGGCTTCCAGCCCCAGTTTGCGTCGCTTGATCATTTCTTTCACTTTTTCCCGATGCACCAGTGCGGATTGTGCTTCGATTTTTTCACACACCATAAGTAAGTGAATACCTGCTGGTGTGCGGAAAGGCTCGCTAATCTGGCCGACGCCCAAATTGCGCACCAGACCCCGCACCTGTGCCTGTAGGTGCTTTAGTTGCAGGCGTCCCATGTCGTTGGCTTCGGCGTCTTCAATGCGGCTGGCCTTATCCATAAAATCCACACAGCCGTATATGCCTTCACGCAGGCGGGCGGCTTCTGCCAGACGCTCCTGCACGGTCTCTTCTTCTGCTTCTTTGGATAGCGGTAGGATAATTTGCCGCAGGGCGACTTCCGTTTCATCGTCATTGCTGCCAATCATGGCGCGTTTGTCATGCAGCTTCAGAATGCGATACCCTTCTGTGGTGCGCACCGGTGGGGTGACATCCCCCGGTTTCATTTCCGCCAGAATATCCAGCAGCCGTTGTTCCAGTTGTTCTCCTGCCTGCCACTGTTTAGGGCTGGCTTGCGAACCGATATTGCTTAAAGTGGGGAACATACTGGCCAGTTGGTTCACATCCACCCCATCGCGGATTGCTTTAATCACATCCTGTGCCAGACCCGCTGCATCCGCTTCTGAGGATTGGTCATTCACCGGAATCATGATTTCTGAAACCTGATATTCCTGAAAGCCACGATCACCGGAAAAGGCTTCGATGGCGGTATCAATCTCCGTATCGCTGACCACAATGCGGGGCTGAAGCTGCTGCATCATCATTTTTGCCCAGCGCAATTCCACCCCAATTTGCTCTTTCAGGCTCTCCATACTCACGCCATCTGCCGCGAGCTGTTGCTGTAAATCCTGCACCGTGATGCGCCGTTGGCTGGCAAATTGCTCAACGGCGGCCTGCATCTGGCGATCACTGACTTTGATGTTTTTGTCGTTCAGAATCTCCTTTTGCAGGGTTTCGGAGATGAGTTTTTGCAGCATTTGCGCACGTAGGCGTTGCTGTACCGCCGGAATATCCGGCAAGCCGGAGAAGCGTTTGGCAATGGCCAGCCGTTGCCCCACATCCACATTGGTGATGATGTGGTGGTTCACCACAGCGGCAGGGTGAATTTCCATCGCGGAGGCTGCATGAACCAGAACAAGGCAGAGAAAAAACGGTAAAAACAAGCGCATGATAGGGGGTATCATCTGGGTTAGTTGAGGTTACGTAGCTGTAGTTGCAAGGTATAGGATGTATTCGGCTCAATGTCACGGTCACGGGTGAACTGGCGATCTATAGCGGTAATAACACGCAGGCACTCATTTTGGTACATCAGATTTGCCCTTGCGTTGATCATGCTGTCGCTTAGCAGGTTCCGGCGGCCTCCGGCTGTCAGGCTCCATTGTTCATCCAGCAGGTAGGTAAGGCCAGCGAATATTTCCTCCCGGTCATTCAGGTTGGGATCATCCACCAGTTGGGTGAATTCTGCCATGAAATAGATGGGATCCAGTTTCAGCCAGCCGTTAATTTCATTGCGTTTGACTTCCAGATTATCCGCGTCCACCCGGAAGCGATAGGCAATATCCATCAGGTCATGTGCGGCACCCAGCATGCCCACATAGTCTGAATAGCTGGTGTTGGGGTTGGCGCTGAACATTTGTCCGAAGTCATGGGTCCAATGGTAGCTTTGCCCCAGAAAGGCGGTGTATTCATACCCTTCATCCAGCATGAGGGTGGAACTGACACCGTAATTGGCGCGTGGGCCGGTTTCAACGCGGTCATAGCCACTGTAGCGGTTAGGCTCAAACAGGTTGGCAGCCGAAAACTCTTCCACCTGACTGTCCTCGTTGGGAATAATATCCGGATTATTGCCGGCAGGGGAGGCTGCCAGTTCAACGCGAGGTTCGACCAGTAGAGTGCTATGGTCATTGCGACGTAGCAGAGGGTAGCGCCAACTGAGGATGGATTCCGGAATCAGGCGGGTTTGATATTCTGTCTCGCCGCCGTAGGCGGGGGTGGGTTGGAAATCGCCGATAGAGTAGGCGTCTCCTCGAAGGCTGGCGGTAAAGCCGAACACATGCCCATTGGGAGTGGTGTAGGGGACTTCCCATGCGGATTTAAAATGCGCCAAATGGCTGTTGGTGCTGCCGGAACGGTTGAGGGAGCGCATGGCAAACGCATGTTGGAAGCGCGAGTCCATCCACATGGGGTCGGTTTCATGGGCGAAATAGGCCTCCGGCAGAATGAAGGGGGTGCGGGTATCCACAGCGGGCTGGTTTTGCAGGTCCAGTCGCAGATCCTGAAAGGTCATGCCTTCCAGCATGGCATAGGTTCGGTCGTAGCGGCCTTGTCCGACCCCTTCCAGAAACATACGGCTGTTCAGGGAGTCTACATTCATAATATCGTAGCGGCGGAGGTAGGTGTCATCGCTGGCGCGGTTGACATCGAAGCCCCATTGCCATGTGGGATCCAGATGAAAATTGCCCAGCGCGGAGACGTGCCCACGGATTTCCTGACCATCAACCACTTCTCCCAGATTGTTGCGCCGTTCCGGGTAGGTGATGCTGCCGCCAAGTTTATAGCGCCCTGTCTCGGTCAGTTGGCTGTATTCCCCTTTCATCAGCGGGCCTTCCTGCGAGGTATAGACCGGTGTTAGAATGGCCTCTTTGTCTGGGGCGATGCTCCAGTAAACAGGGGCTTCCACCACGGTTCCCAGCAGGGTGGAGACTTCATAGGTGGGAACCAGCAGGCCGGATTTACTATCCGCATTCGGGCTGGGGTGGGAAAAATAGGGGACATAGAGGACGGGAACGCCTTTTACCTCCATGCGGGCATGCTTGTAACTGACTTCCTGTTCTTTTTCGTCGTAGGTCACTTCGGCGGCTTTGAGTTCCCATAGCGGGTCTTCTTCCTTGTCGGAGAGCGGGTGGGTACAGATAGTACAGGCGGTATAGCCGGCATCGGTGAAGGTTGAGGTAGAGCCGTCCGTGCGGGTGGCTTTTTCTGCCCTCAGGGTAGAGTTATCCATAAACTCCGCTTTCAGGCGTTCAATAACGCCTTGTTGCAGGTCGTCTTTCAGTTCCACTTCTTCTGCATGATAGACACTACCGTCTGGTTCGTGCATTTCCACATGGCCACGGGCGTTCACGATGCCGGTCTGCTGGTTATAGATCAGTGTATCCGCCAGAATGTAGCGTCCTAGTTGGGTGACTTTGACATGTCCTTCCGCTACGGCAATTTTACGCTGGCTATCATAGGCCATACGGTCGGCTTCAATATGCACGGGTTCTGTATTGGAGGGAGGGGGGCTGTTCCCCGTTATTTGTGCATGTGCGGCGGAACTTGCTATCTGTATGAAAAACAATGTAATTAACACAAAAAGCCACTGGCTTAAACGAAGCGAGCGGCTGAGCAAAAGCGGTGGTGTGGGTAGAGGTTGCGGCATTCCCTGCTTCTGAAAAGGCATAACACTGGCTGAACATACAGCATTTTGCGGCATGTCACAATGTTTTCCGCTAGATTTGGTAGGCAGGAGCCTCAAGGCTACGGCGGTTTATCCATCTTCAAAATGCAGTAGGGTGAGTAGCCCCCCCAGCAGGCTAATCAGGGCCGGACTCCATGCAGCAACAGGCGGAGGCAGCGTGCCGGAAAGACCGAAGGCTTCAATAATATCGGTCATGAAATAGAGGATAAAGCCCGTGAATACACCGAAGGCCAGCAGCATGCCTGTTTTGCCCATACGTTGTGGACGCAGGCCAAAGCTTGCGGAAATGAGAATCATCGCCAGCATCAGCACCGGGGAGGCCAGTAAACTATGCCAGTACAGGCGGTGGCGGGTGGCAGAGAAACCGGCCTGTTCCAGCGCGTGAATGAAGGCAGGAAGTTCCCAGAAGGACAAGGCATCCGGCGGGGCGAAACTGTTTTGAATCTGGTAGGTGGTCAGGTTGGTATTCAGCCGGACAGACGCGGCTTTCAGGGGAAAGCTATCCTGCCTGTTCAGGATAACATTTTGTAAGTCCCAATAGCCGGATTTCAGGGTGGCGTTATGGGCATCCAGCCGCATGAGGAAGCGGGATTCCTTGTCAAACAGCAGGAACATTGCTTCAAAAAGCTGCATATCTTTCTGGTCGGCGCGAAGTGCATGAATCATAACCTCAGGCGCTTGTAACCGTTTCTGGTTCAGGATGGGGGGCAGGCTGCTATCGGCCTGACGCAACCACAGGCCGGAGCCGGAGAGAGACAGCATGCTGGTTTGGCCGCTTAAGTAACGGGCTTCCAGCTTTTCAAAGCGTGCCAACATAACGGAGGCCACAGGGTTAAATACCATCACGCTGAATAGCCCAAGCCCCAAGGCAAGAAGCAGGGCCGGGTTGAGTAATTGCCAGATGGAAATGCCAGCAGCACGCGCCGCGACCAGCTCACTGGTGCGGGAAAGACGGGATAAGGCCAGCAGGCAGCCAATGAGAATGGCAAAGGGAAGGACGGTTTGCATCATGGTGGGGAGTTTGAGCAGTGCCAGCTCAAATAGAATCCCCATAGAGACACCCGCTTTACCGGAACCCCGGCGCAGTAGTTCCAATGTGTCTATCAGGAGTATCAGACCACTGATGATGCACCAGATCATCATGATTTGTGAAAAAAAGATTTTGATGTGATAGCGGGAGAGAATCCAGGGGGTGCGAATACTCATGCGGGGGAACCTCCCGGCGGGGGAGGTGTAGCCGCGCTATTGGGAGCTGTACCGGAGAGGGCGCGTTGTTTCGGGCAGTCTCGCCAGCCGGGAGTGCCATGCAACCAGAGTGCAGTGGTTGCCGCCAGAATGCCCAGACATTGCACCAGATATACCCCTGCAATTAACCATGTGTAACGGCTGGATAAGCCTGCCAGTGCCAGTGCGGTTGCCAGAAACAGAGCGCACAGTACTGCCCCCCCTACAATACGTTGCCATTGCCCCCGACGATTGAAGGTGCCGGTCAGCATACTGGCAACAGCCAGCAGGGGAAGGGTGATGGCTGTTAAGGGCCAGCTTAGACGGTTATGCAATTCCTGACGGAGTTCCTGCCTGAAGGCTGGGCTGGCATCTGCTTCCGGGGAGAGTAATTCATGCAGGTAGCGTTCTTTGGCTTCGCGCAGGCGCAGGTGCGAAACTTCTGTGTAGTAACTGATATCCAGCGTGTAGCTGTCAAACTGAAGGAAGCTGATGTCTCCCCGTTTCAGATTCAGGGATTGCCGGAGGCCTTTTTCTAAAAAAAAGCGGGGGCCGCGATCGGTTTTAATGAGCTGGCCATGCTCTGCCAGCATGGTGGCGGGAACGGTGCCACGGGCATCATGCACCATGATACCGGAAAAACCGCCGGAATCTTCCCGCTCCCGCACGAAGACGGTCAGGCCGTCCATGGGAGTGGAAAAAACACCTTCCTGTAACAACAGACTGGCGTAATTGTTGCGGATGAAAAATTGCAGGTCTTTGAATTCCCGGTAGGAGAAGGGAAGGATATACAGGCTAATGGCATAGCACAGCAGGCAAATGCCCACCGAAAAGCCAACCAGTGGGCGCGCCAGTTGCAGGGGGCTTAAGCCCACCGCACGCAGCACAATTAATTCGCTGTCTATGGTCAGTTTATGCAGTACATAAAAGCAGGAACACACCGCCGCCACCGGCAAAACCACATTCAGAACAGATGGCATGAGCAGTAAGGTGAGGTAGAGGAATGTACCGACCGATAGCCCACGGTTGACAATCAGATCCACAAACCGCAGCGATTGCGCCAGCCAGACAATAGCGGTCAGGCTTAAACTGATGAAAATGGTTGGCCCCAACAGGTGCAGCATGAAATAGCGACTGTAGCGGTGGAAGAAGGGACGGGACACGGTGGTTGCTTCTTGGGGTTGCTGCTGGGTGGGTGCATAAGATGGCTTGCGCAAGCGTCACCATATGCTATGCCGGGTAACAATGGCAACTCTCATTTCCAGAGGAATGATTCATGAAAACAGGTTTCGAGTCGGTTGATTTGCTAAAGCCCAAAGTGATTGCGGTGGGTGTATATGAGGATATGCAGCTAAGTTCACACGCACGGGAGGTGGATGAAAAAACCGGTGGACATGTATTGAAAACTTTGAAGGCACTGGACTTTAAGGGGAAAAAAGGTAAATGCCTGAGCTTTGTTGCGCCTTCCGCCTGGGATGCGATTGCTGTGGTCGGTCTGGGCAAAAAAGAAGATGCCCTGACAGAGCAGGAGGCACAAAAAATAGGTGCAGCACTGGTTGTGGAATGTAACCGCGCACGGGTGAAAGAGCTGTCGGTTCTATTGCCGGATATGACCGGGGAGCTGGCGGCGCATGTGGCGTTGGGTGCCAGGCTGCGTAGCTACCGTTTCGATAAATATCGGACCAAAGAGAAGGATGAAGACAAGCCGACCTTAAAGCATTTGCATGTGCAGGTGGAAGACAGTAAGGCTGCCAAGAAAGCGTTTGAGCCGCTACAGGCGTTGTTGGATGGCGTGGTGTTGACACGAAACCTGGTGAGTGAGCCTGCCAACATTATTTACCCGGAAAGCTTTGCTGCAAAAGCCAAAGAGCTGGAAGCACTGGGCGTGAAGGTAGAAGTGCTGGGCGAAAAAGAAATGCACAAGCTGGGCATGGGGGCGCTACTGGGAGTGGGGCAGGGCAGCGCCCGTGAATCGCAGTTAGTGGTGATGCAGTGGCAGGGTGGAAAAAAAGACCAGAAACCTCTGGCGTTTATTGGTAAAGGCGTGACGTTTGATACGGGAGGGATTAGCATTAAACCTTCCGCTGGAATGGAAGATATGAAATGGGACATGGCGGGTGCGGCAACCGTATTGGGGCTGATGAGCGTGCTGGCCAGCCGTAAAGCCAAAGTGAATGTGGTGTGTGTGGCTGGACTGGTGGAGAATATGCCGGGCAGTAATGCGCAACGTCCAGGAGATGTGGTGAAGACCATGTCAGGCCAGACGGTGGAAGTGATTAATACAGATGCAGAAGGGCGTTTGGTGCTCTCTGATGCGATGTGGTACACGCAGGATCGCTTCAAACCGCAATGTATGGTGGATTTGGCGACCCTGACCGGCGCCATTATTATTGCACTGGGTTCCAGCCGTGCCGGATTATTCAGTGATAATGACGAACTGGCGGAGCGTTTGTTGGCATCCGGTAAAGAGCAGGGTGAGTTGCTCTGGCGTTTCCCCGTGGGTGAGGAATATGAAGAGCATATTAAATCTCCCATAGCGGATATTAAAAACGTTGGAAAGGGGCGGGAAGCTGGCAGTATTTCTGCGGCAGAGTTTCTGCGCCAGTTCACCAACGGGGTGCCATGGGCGCATCTGGACATTGCCGGAGTTGCCTGGAGTGCTGAAAACAAGCCGCTGAGTGAAAAAGGGGCGACCGCTTTTGGCGTGCGTTTGCTGAACCATTTTGTGCAAACCCATTACGAGGGCTAGGGCATTGCGGATTCTTCTGGCGGTCAATCATGATCTGGTTGGGTGTTATGCGCTAAACCTGATGCTGGAGGCTCTGGCGGCACAGCATCAGGTAGCGGTCACGGTTTCGGATATGGAAATGCTGCCAAAGGGAGAGGTGCATGCCTCCCTGCTGGAATTGCAGGCGCTGGAGTTTACCCTGCCTCGGCAGCAATTGTTTCCCTTATTAGAGAAGGCAACCCCGGATGGGCAGGGGCAGGTTTTGCGTAGCTTTAACCAGTGTGCTGTCCATTATGAGGTGCCGTTGGGCTATCATCGGGATATTCGTGGTGACGACGCGATGGGATTTTTTCGGCAATTTCAGCCGGAATTAATCCTTTCCCTGCGCTATGGGGCTATTTTTCGGGAGCAGCATATTGCACTGGCCAGTAAAGCGGTGTGGAACATTCATTCCGGTTTATTGCCTGCTTATCGGGGGGTGATGCCAACCTTCCGTGCCATGCAGTCTGGCCTTGGGGAATATGGTATTACCATGCACAGCGTGCCGGATGCACGTATTGATGCGGGGGATGTGATTGCCATGCGTCGTGCCCCCGTGCAACAGGGGATGGATATGCTGAGTCATGTACTGGCGCTCTACCCGCTGGCACGGGATATGGTGCTGCAATGCCTGCCTGCGCTGGCAACGGGAGATACCGTACCAGCACAGGCGCAGACTCAGGAGGGGCAGGCGTATTACAGCTTCCCCACACCGCAGGAAGTGACGGCTTTTGAACAGGCGGGCATGAAAATATTTGACATGCAGGCCTATACACGCTTCTTAAGTCAGTTTATGCCGCATGGAGTGCAGCAACAGGGGCGACAACAGGCCGCCTGAGAGGCCTATGCGCAAACGTTAAATGCAGGAGTCAGATGCAATGAATATTCACGCGAAACTCAAAGAACTGGGCATTGAATTGCCTGCGGTGGCAACTCCGGCGGCGAATTATGTGAATTATGCGATCACGCAGGGAACCTTGTTTGTTTCCGGTCAGTTGCCTTTGCTGAATGGCACATTGGCGTACCATGGTAAAGCGAGTTTGAGCGCATTGGCGCAGGCACAGGAAGCTGCGCAGCTCTGCGCCATTAACGTATTGGCACAGATTAACGATGCGGTACAGGGAGACTGGAGCAAGCTGGATCGGGTGGTGCGTCTTGGGGTTTTTGTCAATGCGGAAAGTGGCTTTCTGGATGCACATAAGGTGGCGAATGGCGCATCGGATCTGATCGTAGCGGTATTGGGAGACGCGGGGCGTCATGCCCGCGCTGCAGTGAGTGTCAGCGAACTGCCACTGGGTGCCATGGTGGAAGTGGATGCCATTGTGGCCTTAAAATTCTAGAGCGTGTTGGGGATGAGCATAGCATGGCCGAGACTGTGAAAACCGAAGCGTTGATTGATATTGATAAAATCATTCGCCTGATTCCACACCGTTACCCGCTGTTGTTGGTAGACCGTATTGTGGCATTGGAAGCGCAAACATCTATTGTCGCCTTGAAAAATGTTACGTTCAACGAGCCGCATTTCATGGGGCATTTTCCGGATAAGCCGATTATGCCGGGCGTGCTGATTGTGGAGGCGATGGCACAGGCATCGGCCATTTTGGTGGCATCGGAACTGGAAAATCCGGAAGATAAGCTGGTGTATTTCATGACCATTGACAATGCCCGTTTCCGCAAACCGGTGACCCCTGGAGATAGCCTGTATTTGCATGTCACCGCCTTGCAAAACCGCCGTAGTGTGTGGAAGTTTGCCGGTGAAGCGCGGGTGAATGGAGAAAAAGTGGCCGAGGCGACGTTCTCCGCGATGATTGTGGACAAGCCGCAGTAGGTAGCTTTGGTTTTCGTTTTTTGGCAAGGTGGCTGATGTCATAAACTGCAATAAAGCGTTTCTACCGCTTGTGGTGTGAACATCGTAAACACAGTGTATGACATTGTTATGACAAGGAATGTGATGACGGCTTCTTTCATTCACCCTACTGCGATTATTGAAGACGGCGCAACGCTGGGGCAGGGGGTGCGCATTGGCCCCTACTGTGTGATTGGCGCCAAGGTGGTGCTGGGTGATGAGGTGGAACTGAAATCGCATGTGGTGGTGCAGGGTAAAACCCGTATTGGTGCCAAAACCCGCGTCTTTCCCTTTGCGTCACTGGGGCATGAACCGCAGGATTTGAAGTTCCACGGGGAGGAATCCACGCTGGAGATTGGGGAGCATTGCACCATCCGTGAACATGTGACCATGAACCCCGGCACGGAAGGGGGTGGGCTGGTGACCCGTGTGGGTAACCATTGCCTGTTCATGACAGCCAGCCATGTGGCGCATGATTGCCAAGTGGGTAACTATGTGATTTTGGCTAATAATGCGACACTTGCTGGGCATGTGGTCGTGGAAGATTATGTGGTGATTGGTGGGCTTTCTGCCGTGCATCAGTTTGTGCGTATCGGCAAGCATGCGATGATTGGCGGCATGTCTGGGATTGAGGCTGATGTGATTCCCTATGGTTCTGCTATGGGAGATCGCGCTGGGCTGGAAGGGTTAAACCTGATTGGGCTGAAACGTCGCGGCTTTAGCCGAGACGCCATTCATGCCCTGCGCGAGGTGTACCGGGCGCTGTTTCATGGGCAGGAAGGTACTTTTCAGGAGCGGCTGGATGTGATTGCCGGTAAATTTCAGGAAATGCCGGAAGTGCAGGATGTGGTGGAGTTTATTCGTCGGGAGACAACGCGTTCACGCTCCTTCTGCCAACCGAAAGCGAACCTTGACTAAGGCAGTGGACGGATATTCCTTGCTGTTAGAGTAACGAAGTTTTATAGGTTGCGGCACTATAAAAAAGTCTATTGTAACACCCGTGTGAGCAACCCCCTTTCATGAGCCCCCTCTTTCATGAATGTTAGCGCCACCAGTCCCGTTGGTATTATTGCAGGCAGCGGTTCTCTGCCGGATATGCTGGTGCGGCATTGCGCCGGACATAGGCGACCCTGCTATGTGGTTGGATTTGTAGGGGAAACCCCGGAAAGCCTGATGCAGGATGTGCCCCACCATTGGGGGCAACTGGACAAGGTGGGAGATATTATTGGCTTTTTGCGTCAGCATCAGGTGCGGGATCTGGTGTTTGTGGGGCGCGTGGCGCGACCACAGGGGAAAATGAGGCCGGACATCACCACCGCGAAACTGATGCTGCAACTGATGCGTACCGGACGCACAGGCGATGATGCGTTGCTGAGCGGTATTGTACGGTTTGTGGAAACCAAAGGTTTCACGGTGCGCGGAGTGCATGAAATTATGCCGGAGATTCTGGCGCCATTGGGTACATTGGGGGATGTGAAGCCCTCCGTCGCCTGTGTGAAAGACCTGCAACTAGCCGCCCAAATTGCTAAAAAGGTAGGTGATTTGGATATTGGGCAAGCGGTGGTTGTGCAGGGAGGGCGCGTGATTGGCGTTGAAGCTGCAGAGGGAACGGATGGCCTGATTGCACGTATCGGTGAATTGCAACTGAAAGGCCAGCCGGGTGGAGTGCTGGTGAAAGTGCGCAAACCCCGACAGGATACACGTATTGACCTGCCTGCGATTGGGGTGAGAACGATTGAGAATATTGCTGCTGCGGGGTTACAGGGCGTGGGTGTGGAAGCCGGGCATACGCTGGTGATTGACCGTGAAGCCGTCATTGCGCGGGCGAATGCACTGGGTGTATTTGTACATGGCCTGCATGCCATGACGGGTTAAGGATAGCGGTTGTTACGGTATCGTCATAGCCTGACGCATGGGGAGAGATATGCGCTATTTTATCATCTGTGGTGAGGCATCCGGTGATCGGTTGGGAGCCGGTTTGATGCAAAGTCTGCTTGCGCGTGATGCAGAGGCCCAGTTTGCCGGACTGGGGGGGCATGCGATGCGGGAGGCAGGGTTTCATAGCCTGTTTGACATTCAGGAGATTGCCTTTATTGGGTTTGTGGAAATTTTGCCGCACTTACCACAAATTTTTCGCCGGATTCGGCAAACGGTGGAAGCCATTGAAGCGTTCCAGCCGGATGTGGTGATTACCATTGATGCGCCGGGGTTTGCAAAGCAGGTAGTGAAGCGGATTCAGCGGTTGCGGCCCCAGGTGAAGCTGGTGCATTACGTGGCGCCATCTGTTTGGGCATATCGGCCACAGCGAGCGAACAAACTGGCGCAACTGTATGACGCGGTTTTGTGTCTGTTACCCATCGAGCCACCGTATTTTACGCAAGCGGGCATGCAGGCGGTGTTTGTGGGGCATCCGGTCGTGGCCAATGCGGTGCAGGGGGATGGTTTTTTCTTCCGGCAGCGGCATGGCCTGATACCGGACGCGCCTTTACTGGCATTGGTGCCGGGTAGCCGACCCGGAGAAATAAAGCGTCACTGGCCTGTCTTTATTCAGACCTATAGCCGCTTACGGCAGAAAATGCCTGACCTGAAAGCGGTGGTGATGTGTGCCCCGGAAGTGCTGCCACTGTTGCGGCAGCAACCATTGCCGGAGGGAGTCTTGTTGCTGGAAGAGCAAGCAGAGAAGCAGGATATGCTGGCGGCTTGTACGGTGGCGCTGGTGAAATCCGGCACGGTATCATTGGAAGTGGCGCTGGCGCATGTGCCGATGGTGATTGCGTATCAGGTGCATCCGGCATCTGCACGGATGATGCGTAAAATGATTCAGGTGCGATTTGTGACGCTGGTGAATATTCTGGCAGGACGAGAGATTATTCCTGAATGTTTACAGGAGTTTTGCCGACCCGACTTGCTGAGTGCTGAATTGTTACGCCTGTTACAGGATGAAGAGGCCAGGCGTTACCAGCAAACCCACATGGGGCTGGTGTTGCAGAGTTTACGGCCACAGACGGGAGAGCACCCGTCCGATGCAGCAGCGGAGGCTGTTTGGCGCATGGTTCAGCCGATGGGAAAGGGATGAGATGTTGTTACACGCAGAGCAGGTAAGCTTTTGGCTGATTGATGTGCAAGAACGCTTTATGCCGCATATGCAGCAAGCAGAGATGCTGCAACGCCAGTGTTTGGCCTTGGCGAAGATTGTCCATGCTCTACAGGTGCCCTCTATTGTGACGGAGCAATACCCCAAAGGGCTGGGGCATACGGTATCTGCATTGATGCAGGCCATGCCGCAAGGGATTCTGTGTGTGGAAAAATTATTTTTTTCGGCGTTACAGGTGCCGGAAGTGGCGGCATTTTGGCAACAGCAACAGCATGGTGGGCGCAGGCAAGTACTGTTGGCAGGCGTGGAGGCACATGTGTGCGTTTTGCAAACGGCGCTGGAACTCAAGGAACAGGGAGCCGACGTGTTTGTGGTGGTGGATGCGGTGAGTGCGCGTCAGGCATCATCGGTTCATCTGGCAGAACAGCGCATGTTGCAGGCAGGCATTGTGCTGGTGAATGTGGAAATGGTACTGACCGAACTCTGTCGTCAAGCCGGAACAGCGCAATTTAAGCAACTACAGCAGTTGATGAAGGCATGATGGATTCCCCTACAGGAGAGAAGACAGAGCATGATGTCAGCGGTTGCTTGTATGTACCTTGGGCTGTGCTATAATCCCCCTCTGCCTGCATAGATAGATAACGTATGCCTCACTGGAGAAACCCTCATGTTCATTCAAACCGAAGCAACCCCCAACCCGGATAGCCTGAAATTTATTCCTGGTGTACCGGTTTTAGAGCAGGGAACGGTGATGATTGAATCCGCTGAAGAGGCGGCTTTGCGTTCCCCACTGGCGGCAGCGTTGTTTGAAACCGGCGATGTGAAAGCCGTGTTTCTGGCGCATGATTTTATTACGGTCAGCAAGGCCGATCACATTGGCTGGGATGTGGTGAAGCCGGTTGTGTTGACGACGTTGATGGAGCATTTTACCGCACAATTGCCTGTGATGTTGCCAAACGGCCAAACGTTGGAAGAAGCACGTGAAGATGTGGCGGAAGAAGACCGCGAAGTGGCCAACCAGATTAAAGAACTGATTGAAACCCGCGTGCGTCCGGCGGTGGCGCAGGATGGTGGCGATATTATTTTTCGTGGGTTTCGGCAGGGGATTGTGAAACTGGAGATGCGTGGCTCCTGTTCTGGTTGCCCCAGTTCTGCGGTGACCCTGAAAAATGGCGTAGAGCGTATGCTGAAGCATTATGTACCGGAGATATACGCCGTTGAAGCGGTGTGAGTGATTCCGGCGTTGAGGCAGGCGCCGTTTTCGATAGTGTCGTCACGAGATGTTTCATGGTCTGCAAACGGCCTTTTCCTGTGTTTCCGACTTTCATGGACGTTGCTGGGTAGTGGATTTTTGGTACTTGAAATCCAGCATTGTTACCCCATTCTCTGCGAAAGGATGATGGAACCCGCGTGCTATCATGGCTTTGCCAGCCCGTTGGGTTGGGGGGCTATGATGTCTGGAGAAGCAAAAAACACCCTATCGCGTGGATTATCTTGTATTTGTGATAAAATTGCATCAGTTGCGCCTAATAGCGGTGTTTTTCCGTTCGATATACCATATGTAGTGGGGGGTGATGTATGCGTGCGGTTTTTGAAGGGGTGTTTACCAGATATAGTGGTGATGGGGTGAGTCAAGGGTTACGGATTGTTAAGACTCCCGTTTCATAGTGGCTAAATGAACGAGCAAAAATAATAGGCAAGCTCTTCAGAGGCACTAAGAACTGGAGTAATGGTCATGAAAGTGACACGCGCAGCCATTTTCTTTGCGGCGGCAATGGCCGCCATTTCGGCGCAGCAGACGGAAGCGGCGGTAGAAACCTATCAGGGTGTGTTGGCAACCCCCGCCAATTACCGTGTGTATCGTCCGGCTTATGGGGTGGAGCATTTGCCTTCTTCCTACCGGGTGAAGCGGTCGCTGGTGAATCATTCTTACTCCGGTTCACGTTACATTCCCAGCTATCGGCAGCATATTCCTTACCCAACGTACCACGCCACCCATGAGCAAGTGGAACTGGGGCTGGATGTGCTGTTTGACAGCGACAGTGCGGTGATTAAGCAGGAGGCGATTCCCAATCTGGAGGAAGTCGCCAGTATGATACGCGATACCGGAAAGCTGGTGACCATCAGCGCCCATACGGATGCGGATGCCAGTCATGATTATAACGTCGGTCTTTCCGAGCGGCGTGCGTTGGCGGTGTTTAACTGGTTGGTGCGATTTGGGGGCATTCCTTCCAAAATGATTGCGGTGGCCGCGCATGGCGAAAACGCCCCGACTGCCACGAACCGCTACGAAAGCGGTAAGGCGCTGAACAGGCGTGTGGAGTTTCGCTTTCATCGTAGCCAATACCACGAGCCGTATGAGTGGGTTTCCCGTCGCTG